>CAZQAW010000001.1:0-158324 GCA_964591445.1 uncultured Candidatus Saccharibacteria bacterium
TGGCACATTGTCAGCGATTTTGGAAATAGGTTCTAACTTGGTACAATAGAGACACAAGGCCGAAAAAGTAAACTGCTTTACTTTTTCGTGCACTTGGGCGAACCGGAGACATATTTTTTCAGCAGAAAAAATAGTCGAGGTCGGGCCGGGAAATTTTCTGAGTAACGACGAAGAAAATATTCCTGGCCACATTAATCTACTTCTATGCGAATTCTTTCTATCGAAACCTCGTGCGACGAGACTGCAATTTCTATCATTGATGCAAAGGGCGGCTTAACAAGGCCGGTTTTCAAAGTGCTTGGAAATAAAGTTTCTTCGCAAGCGGCTTTTCATGCGCAGTTTGGCGGAGTCTTCCCTGCTATGGCAAAGCGCGAGCATTCGAAGAATATTTTTCCGCTTTTTGTTGAAGTTTTGAAACAGGCGAAGCTTTTTAAAAATACCTCACCCCGACCCAATCCTGATTTAGTAAAATCACCTACTGGGTACTTAGGAGAGGAAGAAATGCGAACGAAACTTCAAAAGCTTCTTGTTCGCGAACACGAAGTGATGGAATATTTTGAATCCGTCATGCCGAATGTGGTAAAACCAAAAATCGATGCGATTGCGGTTACATACGGCCCCGGCCTTGAACCTGCGCTTTGGGTTGGGCTTACTTTTGCAAAAGCGCTTTCGTTTTATTGGGATATTCCGCTTGTGCCGGTAAACCACATGGAGGGACATATTTTGTCTGTGCTATTACAACCTCACCCCGGACCTTCGGCCGACCCTCTCCTAGCCAGTAGAGGGAAGAAATACACAACCCCGAAAGTTACTTTCCCGGCGCTCGCGCTTCTTATTTCTGGTGGACACACAGAACTTGTGCACATAAAAGATTGGATGAAATATAAACTCATCGGACAAACTCGTGACGACGCAGTTGGCGAAGCGTTCGACAAAGTTGCACGAATGCTCGACTTGCCTTACCCAGGTGGGCCGGAGGTTTCTCGACTTGCTGAAATTCAAAGAGGAAAGATTGCAAAAGAAAAAGACAAAATCCCAGGTCCTCGGGTAAAATCGCCAGACCGTGGGCTTTCATCTTTTTCTTTTGCAATCACGCTCCCCCGCCCAATGTTGCACTCAAAAGATTTTGATTTTTCTTTTTCTGGGCTCAAAACTGCAGTGCTTTATATGATTCGTGATTTGGGAAAACTTACACAAGAGACGAAAGAAGCGATCGCTTGTGAATTTGAAGATGCGGTGACAGAAGTCATTGTTAAAAAAACGATGAAAGCTTGTGAAAAAACAAAAGCAAAAACGATCATCGTTGGTGGAGGAGTTGCAGCGAACAAAAATATAAAACTTACACTTCAAAAAGTTGGTAAAGAAAATGGTGTTCAAGTTCTCTTCCCTGAACAAGAGCTTGCGACAGACAACTCGCTCATGATCGGCATCGCCGGATATTTCCGATTTTTGAAAAACAAAAAGAGCATCCGTACAAATACGAATGCTCTGAAGGCCGTAGGGAATTTGAGTTTTTAAAAATCAGAAACATTTTGTCTCATTAATAATATGATCAATTATTTTCTGATTAAAGGTGGTTTTTTGTTTTTCCTGAAAATCTTTCAAACTAATAACTTTTGCTTCTTTCTTCTCTTTGGCTTTAGAATTCTTACTTTTTTAGTTTTCATTTTTATTTTAATAATATAATGAGAGTTAGTATATGTCAATCCTCTCAAAAACCCATAAAAATGGTACTATTAGACCCATATGGAACCACGAATGGACATACCTGAAAAATTCTTGAGGCCTTATAATCCAACGGAAACTGAGGCACGAATTTACAAAACTTGGGAAGCATCTGGATTTTTCAATCCGGATGTTTGTATTGAAAAAGGAGTTATAGGTGCTGACTCAAAACCTTTCACCATCATGATGCCACCACCAAATGTGACCGGCGTTCTTCATATGGGCCATGCGATGATGCTTACTTTGCAAGACATCATGATCCGCTACAAACGCATGCAAGGTTTTCGCACGCTTTGGCTTCCGGGAACAGACCACGCCGCTATTGCAACACAAAGCAAAGTTGAAAAAGAAATTTCTAAAAAGGAAGGTAAATCTCGCCACGACTTGGGACGCGAAGAACTTTTGAATCGCGTTCGCACATTTGCACAAGAAAGTCATGACACAATCGTTTCGCAAGTGAAAGTAATGGGCGCATCGTGCGACTGGAGCCGAGAAGCTTTTACGCTTGATGACACTCGAAACCTTGCAGTGAACACAATGTTCAAGAAAATGTACGACGACGGTTTGATTTACCGCGGACATCGCATCGTGAACTGGGACCCGAAAGGCCAGACAACTATTGCCGATGATGAAATTGTCTACGAATCTCGCAAGGCAAAGCTCTACACTTTTAAATATTCAAAAGACTTCCCTATTGCTATTTCAACAACTCGTCCAGAAACAAAAGTTGGAGATACTGCGGTTGCGGTACACCCGAGCGATGAACGTTATAAAGCATTTATCGGTAAAGAATACGACATGGTTTTTTGTGGTGTTCCAATTCACATAAAAATCATTGCAGACGAATCTGTAGAAAAAGAGTTTGGAACCGGTGCACTCGGAGTAACTCCAGCACACAGTATTGCTGACTGGGAAATTGCAGAAAGACACAACCTTCCTCGCCCTCAAGTTATCAATGAATACGCAAAAATGACAGTTGGCGGAGACAATATTCTCGGTAAAAAAACAACCGAAGCTCGCGAAGCAATTGTAGAATGGCTTAAGGCAGAAAACTTACTTGAAAAAGAAGAAGAGATCGACCAGAATATTTCTACAGCAGAACGCACAAGCGGTATCATTGAACCACTACCAAAACTGCAATGGTTCGTGAACGTCAACAAACCAATTCCTCATCGCGGAAACAAAACATTGAAAGATTTGATGCGCGGACCAGTTGCCGATGGAGACATTAAAATCATTCCAGATTATTTCAACAAAACATATTTTCACTGGATCGACAACTTGCGCGACTGGTGTATTTCGAGACAGATTTGGTATGGACACCGGATTCCTGTTTGGTATAAAGGCGAAGAAATATTTATCGGAGATAAAAGTCCAGCAGAAAACCCAGAAAGTTTTTCTGCCGACGAAAATAAAATTAACCAAGACCACAGCGAGGGCAAACTTTCTGGGTTTTCTGCTGGGAACCATTGGACCCAAGACGAGGACACGCTCGACACGTGGTTCTCTTCTGCGTTGTGGACTTTCTCAACTCTTGGTTGGCCAGAGAAAACAAAAGATTTGGAACTATACCACCCGACAGATGTTTTAGAAACTGGATACGAAATCCTTTTCTTTTGGGTTGCGCGAATGATACTGATGACAGGCTACGCGCTTGATACGATTCCATTTCACACGGTGTATTTGCATGGAACAGTTCGCGACGGACAAGGACGCAAAATGTCGAAATCTCTCGGCAACGGTATCGACCCTCTCGACATTGCCGCAAAATACGGGGCAGATGCCGGACGTATGGCGCTCATCGCAGGAACTGCAGCCGGAACAGACAGTAAAATTTCTGAAGACAAAATAAAAGGCTACAAACACTTTGCAAACAAATTGTGGAACATTACACGATTCGTTTTAGGATACACCCCATCGCCGTCTGCTGACGGCACTTCCCCTTTAAAAGGTGAAGAAAAAATTCCCGGACTCACTGCTCAAGATAAAGAACTTGTTGCAGAATGCGATGCACTTATACAAGAAGTAACGAACGAACTTGAGAAATATGCATTCCATTTGGCTATTGAAAAGTTATACCACTATATATGGAGCAGATTTGCTGATATACTGTTGGAAGAGAGCAAGGAAGTTTTCAAAAATGGAAACGAGATGGAAACAAAGTCTCGCGCATGGACACTCATGTACATTTTGAAAAACTCTTTGAAAGCTCTCCACCCGTTCATGCCATTTGTGACGGAAGAAATCTGGAACACGATTCCGGGAAACACAACACTTCTCATGGTAGAAAAATGGCCTGTGCGATAGTTCTTTTTCCTTATGGACATTTTAGGCACACATAACATTCTTGTCGTCGCATTTTTTGGCGGTCTTTTGCCGTCTTTGCTTTGGCTATGGTTTTGGCTCCGCGAAGACAAAGAACATCCTGAGCCAAAAGGTTTGTTGCTCCTTACATTCATTCTTGGCATGGCAATGGTGATTTTTGTGCTTCCTTTTGAACAGCTCGCCCGCACCAAGGTCAAAGACCCGCAAGTGCTCACCATTATGTGGGCAACCGCCGAAGAACTCATCAAATACTTCGCCGTCGCGCTCATTGCCCTTAAAACGCGCTATATTGACGAACCAGTGGACTATGCCATCTACTTTATAGCTGCTGCGCTTGGCTTTGCGGCGCTAGAGAACACTCTTTTCCTTATCCAACCACTGACACTTGGCGAAGGCACTGTGGGGCTTTTGACAGGCAATCTGCGCTTCCTGGGTGCAACTCTCCTTCATAGCGTAGCCTCGGCAATAGCCGGCATTGCTATGGGTTTGGCCTTTTACTCAAGCTGGCTTAACAAAAAGATAGCGCTTTTTGGCGGGTTATTCGCAGCTATCATCTTGCATAGCTTGTTTAACTTTTTTATAATAAAGAATGACGGAGAAAACTTTTTCAGCGTGTTCGGATTCCTCTGGATCGTCACCATTATCACTATGCTTCTTTTTGAAAAACTAAGAAGAATGAGCGCGATTGCAGAAGCATAGCGCATAACGTATTTATTTATGAAAAAACGCACATTTTTTGAAAGACTTACGGGCGGCATCCGCATGGAAGAACATGACGAGGATTTTATGCATGACGAAGAGGAAGAGACAACAACCTTCCCTCCGAAGGCAAAAACAATTACCGCGCGAAGCTCTCGTGTCCAAGCAGAAAAAGACTGGATGGAGCAAGAAGAGGAAGAAGGCCAACTGACTGTCGATGTTTACCAAACTCCGGGCGATATCGTAGTACAGACCATGGTGGCTGGTGTGCGACCGGAAGACTTGCAGATCAACATTACCAGAGACATGATCACCATCAAAGGCAAGCGCGAAGAAGCGAGAAACATCAACCAAGAAAATTATTTTACAAAGGAACTCTACTGGGGCACCTTTTCAAGAACGGTTCTCCTTCCCCAAGAAGTTGAACCAGAAGAAGCCGAAGCAACAGAGCGTCACGGCCTCCTCACCATCAAAATGCCAAAGATCGATAAAGATCGAAAGTCAGTGCTGAAGGTGAAGTCGATATAAAACCAAATCCGCGCGGTAAGCGCGGATTTTTCTGTGCCTAGGGCCAGGGTCGAACTGGCGACTTCATCCTCTTCAGGGATGCACTCTACCAACTGAGTTACCTAGGCGATACTTCCCATCATAATAAAAAAAAGGCTTTTTATCAAGCCTCTTTTTTACCTATTGCTCTGCCGACACCGGCTCGGTATTCCCATTCAAATACGTTTTGAGCAGCGTAAAATCGGTAAAATTGCCGCTAAACAGCTCTTTGTTTTCGTTATAAATCTTGGTGAACATTTTGGTATACGGAGCGATGTAGTAGTACCCGCCAAGCGCGATACCAAGAAGCACTATCCAATATACAAAACGCGACACGCGATTCCATTTTTGGCCATTGCGAAGTTTGCGGAGCATCAAATTGTTTTCTTTTGCAAGATCGAGATTTTCTTCGAGCAGTTTGCGAAGTTGTTGTTCCATTTCCATGTGCTTATTATACTACAAAAACAAAAAGCGCGAATGCGCTTTTTGTGAATTGTTTTATTGAGTTGAAGCCTGGGAGTCGTTGTTTACAGGCCTTGCTCGAACCATTAAACGATTCTTGGCATTGAAATTATAGACACAAGTATACATGGTAAGAGTTGGTTCATTGGTATTAAATTCTATCGAGATGTCGGCTGGAGTAACAATCTTTATTTCATATACTTCGTACGTGTACGTTTCCCCTTTCCAATTCAAGACAACTTGGTCACCTTTTTTCATGAGCGGCAAGTTGTAAAACGGAACTTGTTTTGAAAGCTTCACTGTGCGGTGACCGGCAAGTACGACATTCTGGTAGATATCACTTCCTGGCTCACCCGGGCCACGATGCCACAAGTCTGCGCCAAGGCCGGTAATAGTCGAAGTTTCAACAATAGTTCCCTTTGCATTCAAAGATGGGATAGAGATGCTACCAATGACGGTCTTGTCGCCAGCAGAAGCGAAAAAAGGTGCACAAAGGAGCGCGGCAAGCGCGACTGAGAGCGTGAGTTGTATCGTTGTCTTTTTCATACTTTTATATCGCTTTTCGGCGGCGAAGTGTAATGAACACACCAAGCACCAAAACCGAGATTATGACTATACCATACATAAGGCGCTTCTGTCCAGTCTCAGGCAAGATCTGTGTTGTCTTCCAGCCGAAGTCTGCAGTTTGATCACTCGGACTTGTGGACAGTGTTGTAACAACGTATCCCGTAGGATCTTTAGAGAAATTGTCTTGATTGCCTGCTCCAGAAACAATAGACGGTTCGAATCCGAACGATGGAAGCGTAAGCGTGTCAGTAACTTTGACAATATAGTGGTTGCTTATATCAAGCCCGATAAACTGGTACAAGCCACTGTCATTTGGATCAAGACTTGTGAGACGTGTTTGAGAAGGTTCACCAGGATCAACAACGCCATTTTTATTTGTATCTGTATAAAGCGTTACTTCAACTCCGCCAATACCGATATCGCTGTGGTTAAATATTCCATCCAAATCTTTATCCCAGAAGACAAGGTTTCCGATCGAGCCAGAAGTAGAGCTTGGGCAGTTTGGTTCGCAACCGGTCGTGCCTGTTGTTCCACCCGTACCACCTGTACCTGTAGTTCCACCCGGAGTTGTTGTTCCATACGCAAAGTCGGCAGTGTTGTTTATAGGCGTACCGCTTGTCAAAGCAACCACATAGCCCATCGGATTTTGGCCGTTGTTGTTCGTACCAGCCGTACCCAAGATTGCATTGTACGTACCGACAACGTTGCCAGTATCTGTCACGCGAACAATATAAGATACATTGAGTGGCAGATTGCTGAACTGATATGCACCTGAACTATTTGTTGTTGTAGATCGAGAAGGTTCACCAACATCTATAACTCCGTTTGAGTTGGTATCTGTGTAAAGCGCAATCGTTACGCCGCCGATACCGGCATCGCTTCCGTCAAATATTCCAGGAGTTCCTGAAGTATCGACGAACACCAAGTCTCCGATCGATCCGTTCGCTTCACCGAAATTGTATTCGCGGCCGTTTGTCGCGTCACCTAAAATGATCGTCGTAATCTGGTTGTTATCTCCAACATTTCCTGTTTCGACTGAACCAAGACCATCCGTTGCTGGCGAATAAACTGGGTTACCGAGCATATCGGTAGACATGTATCCAGCATTGGAACCGGTAGAAAGATACGCGCCTGGCTGAGATTCAAAGACTGCGTAGACGCCTTGAGCAAGTCCGCCGAAGCTGTACATACCGAGCAAGTTTACTGTTTCCGGATCAATCACTACAAAGTTTGATGGATAAGGATCAGTTGAAAGATACGAGCCGGCTGGAATGAGCGAATCAGCAAGAAGTGTCGCCATTGCATTTTCATATTCGCCAGGATACAGCACTTTGTCTGGGCCGTATACGTTGCCATAGATATCTACGCCCGCCAAGAATACTTCGACAGGAGAAATCGGCACGTCGAGCATGTCTTGGATCACGTTCGCATTTCCATCGTAGAAGACTCGACCAGACAAAGACGATGCGCCGGCCGGCAAGATTGGAACTTCAAATGTATCGACGTTGTCGACGATAGTGAATTCCGGAGTTGTGGTTGCAATAGTTACGGTGTTCTCGATGATCTCGTTGTTGACAACCAAAGAAATGTCGTTGTTCACATGCATGCGGATCTGAAGCGTGCCGGTTGCGCCCGGAGCAAGTGTGACACCAGCGCCACCCAAAACGCCAGTTGAGTTACAAGTAACAGAACCTGCCGGGAACGCTCCACAGAGAAGCGCTGGTGAACCAGAAGTTTGAATTGCAGAAGAGAATGTCGTGTTCGGATCATACACATCGACGATCGTGACATTTACGGCAGGAAGATTTCCGTTGTTACCGTAAGTAATTGTGTAAACAATATCGCCATCGATAGTTGCAGATGTTGGTCCAGTTTTTGTAATGTACACATTTGCAAGATTATTCACGATGCTTGTTACAGAATCGTCGTTGTTCAAGAGATTTGTATCGAGTGTAAAGCTTCCGATGTGCACATCATTCTTGAGTATGGTGTTGACAGGTGTTCCCGCAGCAACTCGTACGCGGACAGTAATAGTACCTGATTCACCTGTTGAAAGATTGAGTTGGTCCGCGCCTCCGTCACAAAGTATGCCAACAGCTCCGGCAAAGTACGGCAAACTTTGTCCGTATGAGCATGACACCGTGTCACCCAAAGATGTTGGGGTTGCGGTGATGGAGATCGGTGGAGTGTCAACATCGACTGGAAGCAAGTCTTCAATAGTGACGTTAAGTGCGTCATTCGGGCCATTGTTCACGTATGAAAGCGTGTAGGTCATAATATCGCTTGGTTCAACAACAGTTATGTCAACGTCTTTGGTAATTGCAAGGTCAGCACGATTCAAGAAAAGCTGGTACGAGTCGGTGTTGTTGTCTGTGCGGATTTCCGGAGTTGTAGTTGAAATAGTTGCCGTATTGGAAATTGATGAAAGCGTGATGCCGGTGTTGACGGTAACTTGGAAATTGAACTTGTCGATGTTCGTACTTGCATACGTTGCACGCCAACCTTCAAGCGTCGGAGTGACAACCGGGTTTGTCGTTGTAAAATCTACTCGCAAACCAAGTGTCTGATATCCGCTTGTAAATGAAGCAATATCAAGATACCCAAGCGGAGCGGAAGTCGGAGCCATGAGTAGTGTTCCAAATGAATCGTCATACAAAGAGTACTTGATGTCGGTATTTGCAGGCAATGTTTGGATAACTTGGAGTTTGTTCCAAGCAGTTACACCTGAGCCTTGAATAACCGTGTCATATGTACCGGTAGATGCATAGACACTTTCTGCCGCGTCGAACTTCACTGCACCGACAAATGAATTATTCACGTATCCGCCAAGCTTGCGACTGTTCGGATATTCGTCAAAGATGATATCTGGCAAGCCGAGCGGATCACTGTCAAAGTTTGCAATGTTGTTGCCACCAAGCATTCCGAACGTGCCAAATTTTGAATAGAAATCAAATACAAGCGGTCCGCCCGATGTAGACGAAGAATTGCGAAGTATTGAAGGCGAATGGTTTGGACCGCCGTTTAAGACAAGGTCGTCGATGAAGTCTCCGTCGATATCTATTGCGCTTGCGGCATGATCAAGCTGGTAATCCGCACAGTTAAAACATGTATTGCCATTGTGTGGTACAAGATCCCAGTTGAATGCGCCGACAATATCTGCAGTACTGTCGAGAGTAAATGTAACGTTTGAAGCATCTGCGACAGTGTCAGTCGTATTGCGATAGATTTTTGTGTGACCTTGCGTATACGTACTTGAACCCACGTTATAATCAAAACCAACAAAGGCAATATCTTTAACTCCGTCATTATTGAAATCTGTGACCACCGGGGCACCGCCGGCGTAGATACCGCTGTTGATCGGAACATCGGTAAAGCTGATCGATCCAACCGAAGAAGTATTGACCAAAACGTGCTGTCGAGGAGTTATACTTCCAGGCGTGTCATTGCTTGTGACAATATCTGGCAAACCGTCATTGTTTACATCGGCGACAGTATAGTTACCAGTTACCAAAGGAAGTGCTGGTGATGGCACATTTACAAAGGTCGCGTCTACACCAACACTTGCAGTTGTATTGCGAAGTACGCGAAGCGGCACACCAAGTACCACGTCTTTAAAACCGTCTCCATCAAAGTCAACGGCTTGCGCTTCGCCATAGAGAGTTGCTCCACCAACACCAAATGCAGACGTGAGGTCAAATGTTCCACTCTGCAAACTTGGAGTGTCTGAAATATCATTAGTATACGCTCGAACTTGTCCAAATGATTGAGAAAAGAGGCCAACAACATCGGTGTCGCCATCGTTATTGAAATCGGCAAACACTCGTGGCGCGCCACCTTCGAACATCACGTCACCGCTTCCGCCAGATGTATTTACCCATGATCCGACAGTTGAAGGAGTACAAGTGAAAGTGATTGGAGTAAACAACACACCAAATGATGCTGTTGTGTTTACACACACACGCCCGCCCATCGTTCCATACATGAATACATCTGGTTTGCTGTCATTTGTCATGTCGCCAACGTACAAACCGTTTGCAACGAAGTGTTCGGTTCCAAACGAATGCAGACCATCGTATTGGAATTCATTTACAAATTGCATTGTGCCTGGAACGGAAGTATTTTTCATTACAACCATTTCGTCGTTCACCAAAGCAAAGTCCTGTTTGCCGTCACCGTTGAAGTCAGACATCGCGAAGTCAGTAATGATCGAACCTGAAATTACCACAAAGTTCATAGAGGTTCCTGTCGCAAAAGTAAGAGCACCAGGCACACTCGTATTGCGCAAGACATCAAGCCGTACAGGAGACATATTTTCCGAATCGGTGAGCGCAACATCTATTTTTCCATCACCATCAAAATCTGACACAACAGGACGAGTACGTTTACTAATACCAGAATTTGACGGCAAACCTGTTGAGGAAAGCGTGAGTGCTCCGCCTGAAGCGACGGTAACATCTTGGACGTTTATCTTTGTTCCACCAAAATCAGAAATTTCATTTTCTGCGTCAAAGTGCGAAGGCGCCGGCATTGCCGATGTGAACACGATACGCACGTGAGTCACAGAACAGCCAAGACCGAATCCGCCAGGAATAATATCGTCTCCATACCACGTTGTACCGCCGTCTATAGAGTATTCAACTTTTCCACCAGGTGGAGCTGTAACAGAACCTTCGACAAAACAGGTGCCGTTCGGGATCGGCTCGACGATGATAGGATTTTCTGCATCAATATTTCCAATGTTGTCGTAACTGATTTCGTATTGAATAATTTCTCCTTGGTTGACTGTTGTTGGCGAGTCATCGCTGTTGCCGCAAGTATTGTCGGGACCGCAAGAGAAACCAGTCTTTTGTATCATCAAGTCTGGCTTGTAAATAGAGACAGACGTGTCGTCAATATTGTTTGAAGTGATATCTTCGTTCGCGGCAGAATCTTCACCAACAACGGCAATGTTTGTTGCAATAGTTGAATCAGCAGCCGAAGCATCTATTTGTGCAAAGACTTGGAATGTCTGAGAACTTCCCGGTGGCATACAAACATTGGTATACGGAGTTGTACTTGTTGAGCCAAGCTCCCATCTGTTGTCAGTTCCATTGTAAGTGATATTGACCGGACCAGACAAAGGATTGCCTGAAGTGTCGTGTGGAGTGACAGCAACTCCCGTCTGGTCTTTGAGTGCAAGCATGGTGAAGTTGTGGTACGGCGCGATCATAGTGATACCGGCACCCAAAGTATCTTCAACATACACCGCACAAGCATCCACCGTGCCGCGGTTTGAAACAGTAATGTCGTATGTGATAGGCGCACCAGGCGCAATACCCGGAAATCCACCTTCAACACTTCCCACTTTGTTGATCGCAAGATCAAGACCTGGCGTGTTTGTTGCCGCAGATGCGATGTTGTTCGTGTCGTCATCGTCAACAGTCGTAGAGAAAATCTCTACCCTGTTTGTAAGAGTGAGTCCGGCTGGCAAATTGGTATTTGTACTTGGATGCACGGCTTGGAAGTTGACGGAAATACTATATGGACCTACTTGTCCATCGAGCTGGTTCGAAGGAATAACAATTGCCATAAATGCCGTGTTTGTGTTCGGTGTCGCGCTCCATCCACCGACAGTTGGCGCAGTTGGATCAAACGCTGGCGGTGTTGCTGACAAAGGCCCATCGTGATAGTAGAACACTTCGCCACGAGTACCGCTTGCGGAAACGAACTTCATGTCAGTTGTCGGATGCGAAACATAGTCCGGATAGCCAATGATCGGGAATGTGTCGATCAAATACACACCTGTTGCAGTTTCGCGAGTGTTGTTTCCGTAGGTAATTGTATATGTCGCAGTCGCACCAGGCTCGACAGTGAGCTGTGCATCTTTTGTCACATACGGATCTGGAAGCGGAGTTTCAATATCTGCGCTTGTGTCGTTCGGATAAATAGGATCTTCGACAATGCTATTTTCCACATGCGCGCCGTTGGTAAGAAGTGTGCCGGGCGCGACTGCAGCGTTTACATTGACCGCATAACGTATGTATATGTCTGCAGAATTCGCTGGTACAGTGCCCGGCGGAGTGTATGTTGGATTGTTAATATTGTTGCCGTTTGAAATGCTCCACGTCAAAGTTGTCGGCGCGCTTGCACATGGACCGCCAGTTATAACAGGCGCACCCAAACTCCATCCGCTTGTCGTCACTTGCGTTGGGCCGGCATAACACAAACCGGCCGGCAATGTGTCAGAAATAAGTACATTTTCTGCATCATGTCCCCCTTCATTTGAAACGATAAGCGTGTAGTTTACTGTCTCGCCAGCGATCGGGTCGGTGATGTCAACTTGTTTGCGGATCCACATATCTGGGTTCACAATCGCAACTGTATCTTGGGTAGAGATACAGAAGTTTCCAGACGGATTTGCAAAACATCCGAGCACGCTGTTCAAAAGTATGTCACCAGAAACAAGTGTTGTTGCTGTATCTGTTGCAATGCGGAGCGTTCCACCTTCAATATGTTCCAAATCCCCACCTCTCATACCAGTGACATCAAGCACAATAGTAGTCGTGCCATCTGGGTTTGGTGTCATCGTCACAAACGGACTTACTGTAACATCAACTTCTGTTCCCGGTGTTGCGCCGTTTGAAACCGCTTTTGCATTCCAGGTGTGATAGATCGCAGTCGGTATCGCACCGGCCGGCACCGTGTCGGTCAATGTGACACTTGTGTCCGGATTTCCGGAGTCGTTGTAGTATTCGATATTCCAATTGAAACTCTCTCCGGCATAAAGCACTTCTTTGTCGGACGTTTTACTAATGCGAAGACCAGGATTTGGAAGGATTGTCGTAAACACTTGGTTGGCGATCGCTTGCAAAAGATCTGAAGAGAAAATTGCCGGTGCGTTTGAAACGATCGTACCGATAGGTGAAGGATCAATGCCTGGAGTCGAAGTGTCATCATCGTTCGTTACAGTAAGACCAACTTTTCCTGTTACGCCTGTCGGCAAAATATCACCAAGACTTGGGTCGTCAAGATTCCACGCAACCCACGTAACAGAGCTTGCAGGTATACCGACTGGAACCCACGTACCCGGAGTTGTCTCCATTCCCAAACTGAAATAGTTCGTTATTGCTTGGGTATTTAAAGGCTGAAGTATTGAAAGCGACGGAGGCAAACTTGGACTGTTTGAGAAATACACTTTACATCCGGTACACGAAAAAGCAACCAAGTTCGCATTGGTACCAGAAGTGTAAGCTTCTTTGAAAACGCTTTGAGCTGGGATACGATCGATGATATACGTCTGTGTCGTTGGCGCATTGCCAATGTTTGCAAATGAAATATCGTAGTTGATATCTTCTCCACCAGAAACAACAGACTCTTCGGCATTTTTCACAATGTGAAGCTCCGGTCGAGACGTAACAGAAGTTGTACGAGCAAGATTTGAAGTGATCGTACGGCAGTTGTTGTCGTCTGTTGCAGACACAGTTGCGTTTACAGTAAATGTATCGTTGTTCTTCACACCAGACGGGATCATATACGTGACCGTTACTGTTTTACTTGTACCAACCGGTATCGTACCGAGCGTTGTTGAAACAGAACCCGGCAAGCTTGCAGTCGAAACAGAACCTCCGAGCATTTGTACGAAGTCTATATATGTAGGCACACCGTTGACCGGAATTTGCGGAGTCGGGATAGTGACCGTTGCACCTTGTGCAGTATCAGAACCGGTGTTCGTAACCGTAAGCGTATAGGTAATGCTCTGTCCTGTCATAACAGTACTTGCGCCAGTAATAGAAGAATTTTGCGAGAACGCCGCAAGCGAAGGTGATGCATGTGTTGGTTCGCTGTCGGTTGAAGTGATCGGTGTTCCAAGCGGAGCAAGTGCAGTGTTTGCGTATGTAGATGAAGCAGCAGAAAACGTATACTGACCAATGTTTGTGTATTCCGTATCAAGACAAATATCTCCCGGTGTGTCGATTGACACAGTGATTTCTGCTGTCACCGCAGCCGGTGTACCGGTACAAACAGCATTGCTTCCTGGCGCTGGGAAAAGTGCAGAGTTCAAACATGGCACGTATACCGCAACAGCGCGGACAGTAGTTGGGTCAACGGGCACAGTCGAAGTCCATCCGTTTGCCGCAGAAAAACCAGCGCCCGGAACAAGCGTCGGGTCCGGAGCAGCCGCCGAAGTGTTGTAATACAAAGTTCCATTTGAAGCAGGAGGAAGCGACGCAGATATAAATGTAAGACCAAGTGGAATATTGTCGCGAAGCGCATTGTCTCCCAAAACGACCGCCCCTCTGTTTTGCATCAAAAGTTCGTATGAAAAAGATTGCCCATATGTTTGAGATTGGTATTGGTTGTCGTCTTTGCCAGCTGTCACTTGGAGTATGCCATTTACTTTGTCTCCTTTTGCAAAATTACCTTTTGGATTGTTGTCTACTCCGACATACAAAGTAAGACTATCATCTATAAATGAAATGTTATCAGAAAATGCGCCGGCGACGTTGCCATAGGTTGTGACTCCATCTTCCGGACAGCCAGTGTAGTCAACAGTATACGAAACAGTCTGTGTTCCACCCGGTACTATATGAGCGATGTCGCCAGAAACCGTATCCCATGTAATCGTATTTCCAGAAAGCAAACCTCCACCAAGCGGCGTAATGCGCGATGCCGGAGTACCAACACCACAAACGTTCTGCAAGTTTGTCATGATGTTGGTGAGATTGTCGGTAATCGTCGGATTGAAAATAGTTTCGCGGCCAGTTCCGACAAAGCTGTTTGAAAGTGTGACAGTGTACGTAACGATCGGCGTATATCCGGCAGCATTTACGACATAATGTTTATCGCCAATAAGCGCTGTTCCGGAAACATTCTTTTCAATAGTTGGGTCTGGTGTCGAAGTGATCTGCGTTATGTATTGCTGCACGCCGGCTGTAAATGGATCGAGATCTGACACAGTCGCATTGCCGCGAAGCGAATCTATATGTGCGGAGAAATTAAATTGCATTCCAGATTGCCAACCGTTGGTTGTTTGGAGCTGCATGTTCAAAGTTCCAGACTGACCGGCCGCGACATTGCCCAAAGACCAATACACGCTTCCCGCCGGAACAGTGATGCCGTTGACTGCAATCGAGCTTGCGGTGTATTGCCCGCCGTTTGACGCAGAGAGAAATGTGAGCGCCGGATTTTGGTTGTACAAATTGTTGTAGTTGTTGATGCCGCTTGCCATGGTTGGAACCGGGATCCACACAACAGTGTTCACATCGTCGACATATGAGATGGAGTAGTTCACATCAACGCCCAAGTTCGCACCAGCAGGAACTGATGCCGGAGTTGTCATTGTGATCAAATACCCTGGAAGCGGATTCCATGTCACACGCAAACTGTTGATTGTCGGCGGAGTAACGCCGTTTGTCATGTCGACGCGGACTTTAATACATGGATACGTCGTTGCAGAAAGCGAACCAATGTTGTACATGCCGCCCGCAAGTGTGAGATTTTGAAATCCAGAAATCGGAGTGAGATCGCATTCGTACAAACTTACCACGACGTCTGTCGCACCAGAATAGTTTGCATCAAGTTCGACAGTATTCCATTTCGTAAAAGAGTTTGGGCGAATATCTGCCGTTGTAAAATAACCAGTCGTTTTGCCGGCCGCGACTTTTGCAACGCCGACGATCGTGTCGATCTCGGTATCTTGGCGGCCAGGATCGCCTTCGGCAACCACACCTTGCTGGTCATTGTTGAAGTCGACAAGGAAATATCCGCTGTTGTCGTTTTGCACATATGAACCAAGCGCGGTCAACGCTCCTGTAATTTGAAAAAAGACGAACGCGATCAATACGCCGTTTTGAAGAATTTGTACACCTTGCCTTCCTGTGTTCGTATGAAAAAAGTTTCGAATACGTGAAAATAACGCGTTCATAGATAAAGCCAAACCGCTTAAATGCTAAGCTCCGCACAAAGAAATTCTTAGCTTTATTATACCCCGTTTCCCCGCCTACCTGAAAGGAAATGTGTGGATAAGAAAAGCCCCCTATTCGAAATAAATCGAGGGGGCTTAGAGTATCATAGACACTATTTTACAGGCTAAAAATTATGGTTTCGGACTTAAATTTATTAGGAAATAAAATATGTTTTCGAAACATCGTTCTAGAAAGAACTTTTTCATCATAACTAGCCACTTCTACTAAAAATCCATTATCGAATTTTTTTTCTTTTACAAAAATAAATTTTTGATTTTTAAATAAACCCTTACTTTTTATTTCTTCAATTGTAAAGATATAACCAATGTCTTTAAGAAGAAACATTCCGATTAAACCTAAGACAAAAGAGCTGGTGAATAGGCCGGCTGCATACAAAACCTGCTGCTCGTTTATTATAAATTTATTTGATGGATAAATAAAATAATACAAAGTAAGTAACAGTGCTGCGCAACAAAAACAAAAAAGTTGTCCCATAAGAAAATTAGCAATTTTTCTCTTTTTTTCGAATTTCTGATATTGAGTTGTCATAATTAATTGTTTTTTGAGTTTAGAAAATTATTTACAGTTATAATATTAAAAAATATTGACAATGTCAACTATGGGTGCTTTTATATAAAATTTACTTCTGTGCCCTCGGTACGAATCGAACGTACATCTATTCCTTAGGACGGAACTGTTCTATCCATTGAACTACGAGGGCGTTTGGTAACTTTAGCACGCTTGGTACGAAGCCAAAAGCCCCAGAAAAAGATTTTGAAAATGGTCTGGCGATTTTACCCGAGGACCTTTTCGAAACTTTTTCTGGGGCTTTTGTGTAAGTCTATATCTTCACGTCTAAAAGTTCTGCTATTTTTGGTTTGTTGAATCCAACAATCAAATTGTTTCCGATTGTAATTACCGGCACGCCCATCTGTCCGCTGATGTCGATCATCTCTTCGCGCTTTGCTTGGTCGGCGGCAACGTTAAATTCTTCATACGCAATATTGTGTTCTTGAAAAAATGCTTTTGCCATGCGGCAGTACGTGCACACCGGCGTCGTATAAATAGCTACCTTTTTTGCGTCATCTTGCATAAAATAAATATATTACTTGTATGTGTATAGTATAGCACAGCCGTCAAGCGTTATTCTGCTTCCCTCTTACCAAAAAGCTTTTTGAAGAAGTTTGTCAAACTGCTCTTGCCTTTTTCTTCGCCTGTTTTTGCTTCTGGAGTTTCGTCGACAACCACCACAACACCTTCGCCTTTTTTCACTACGCCAAATTTCTCGCGGATTACCTGCTCGGTGCCGCGGTCAGTCTCGAGCTCTTTCATGTCGGCTTCCAAGTGCGCTTGCTGGTCGAGCAGTTTTGCGTTTTCAACTTGCGCACGAACTTTGTTCTCTTTTGTTTCGCTATTTTTACGAATCAAGCCCAAAATATTGTACACAAAAAACAAAAGAAGAAGCGCCAATATGAGGAGCGCCGGCGTCGTATGGATAAGTCTTCGTTTTGGTTGTGGCTTTTGGAATTCTCGCATAATCGTGGTACTATGGGTGCACTACCAATAGTATACAACATATATGTTTCTCAACCCTAAACACAAAAACAAAGTCAAAATCGTCTGGGCGGTCATCTCCGTCCTCATCATGATTTCTATGGTACTTCTCTATATGCCGGGGCTGTTTCAGTAATACCTAGCGACCAAATAATATCACACGTACTAATCCAAAAAGTTGGTCATTATCAAGATCTTTGGTTTTTTCTACAGACACAGCAAGAACATCAAGAGAGATGTGTTTTGTGCTTATGACAAGCCCGTATATTTCACAAAAAATTTGAAGCCATAGAACTGCCATTCGCTTATTCCCATCCACAAACGGGTGATCTTTTATAATGAGACAGAAAAATGCTGCCGCTTGTTTTTCTAAAGTAGGAAATCGAGAAAAGCCAAAATAGTTTGCGTATACTGTTTTAACTATCACGTCTATTTTATCGGCGTGCTCATCTTGCAACTCAAAAAATACTTCCCCTCTTTGCAGAAGAAGATTATAAGCTTCGCACAATATTTTTGAGGCTGGCTGGAGTGATTGTTTTTTCTCCTCGGTCATATTTTCTTAAAGATTCAATTTCTTTTTCTCTTGTTTTATAGGCAGCAGAAATAACATCCGGGGAGACATTCGGAAGTTTGTCATTGTTTTTATTGAAAAAAGCAAGGATTTTCTTCATATATACTCATTATACCAGTTATATTACAACCAAACAACCTAGACATTTAATCCCCGCTCCGCATCATCTTCAAGAAAACTTCTTGTGGAATGTTTACGTTGCCGCGGCCGCGCTCTTTCATGCGCTCTTTTCCTTTTTTCTGCTTTTCAAGCAATTTCTTTTTTCGAGAAATATCTCCACCTCCCACAACTTTAGAGCCGTGCATCAACACATCTTTTCGAAATGCAGAAAGTGTTCGAGAAGAAAGGATTCTTCCGGAAGCAAACCCTTGGATTTTTGTAGAGAATTGTTGTCGTGGCAAAATGCTGTGAAGTTTTTCGACAGCTTGTTCAGCTTCATCGTAAGCTTTTCGTTTTGAAACAACGCGCGTAAACGCAGCCACGATTTCATCTGCAACCAAAATATCAAGACGAGTTACGTCGGCTTTTCTTAGTTCGCCAATGTTATACGAAATAGACGCAAAGCCGGACGTCGCGCTTTTCAATTCATCAAAAAAGTTGCGCATCATTTCGCGTAACGGCATACGGATTTCCATTTCGCTTCGGTCGTCTCCAAAGTTTTCAGTCTTACCAACTTCCGCTTCATGATCAAAAAGCATTTGCATGACATTGCCCAAATACGCAACCGGCGTGATAAGCGTAATGTTTACCCAAGGTTCTTCGATGCCGATTATTTCTCCATCGTTTGGAAACAAGTGCGGAGAATAAATCGTTTCGCGTTTTCCATTTTTTAAAGTCACGTAGTACGTGATCGACGGACTTGTTACCACAAGCTCCAAATCAAATTCACGTTTCAATCGTTCGGTAATAATTTCCAAATGAAGCATTCCCAGAAATCCGCATCGATATCCGCGACCAAGCGCGCCCGAAGTTTCTTCTTCAAATGAAAAAGCAGAATCAGAAAGTTTAAGTCGTCCAAGCGCCATGCGAAGCTGGTTGAAGTCATCTTGCGATTCCGGATAGACAGACGCCCACACCACCGGTTGCGGATTCAAATATCCAGGAAACGCCGGCAATGGATTTTTAAGAAGCGTGATAGTATCTCCCACAGAAGCGATACCCGGCTTTTTAATTCCAGTTACGATGTAACCAATACTTCCCGCAGTCAATTTTTCTTTCGCGTCTTCTTCCGGAGAAAATGTTCCGACTTCAAGCGAAATAAATTTTTCATCTGCGATTTTAAAAAGCATATTCTCGCCTTTTCGTGCCGCGCCGTCAAGCACGCGCACGTACACAATCACACCTTTGTGGTCAGAATATTTAAAATCAAACACGAGCGCTCGCAAATCATTTCCACCAGAAAATTCCATAGTTGGTGGTGGCACGCGACGGATCACTTCGTGTAAAAGTTCTTCCACGCCTTGCCCCGTTTTTCCAGACACTTCCAAGATATCATCCAAATCGCAATCAAGTAGTTTTGCAACTTCAAACTTTACTTCATCGATTCGCGCCAAAGGCGAATCAACTTTTGAAAGAACTGGGATAATTTTCAAACCAGATTCGCGTGCCATGCTGAGCGTCGTCAAAGTTTGCGCTTGCACACCTTGCGTACAGTCGACAAGCAAAATAGAACCTTCGACAGCTTTCAATGCTCGAGAAACTTCGTACGAAAAGTCGATATGGCCCGGAGTATCGATCAAGTTGAGCTCAAAAGTTTCCCCTTCGTGCAGAAATTCCATTCGCACTGGCTGCATTTTGATAGTGATTCCCCGCTCGCGTTCAAGCTCCATGGAGTCAAGCACCTGGTCCTTCATCTTTCGCTTTTCGATTGTGTGTGTAACTTCAAGCATTCGGTCAGCCAAAGTAGACTTCCCGTGGTCAATGTGGGCAATAATGCTAAAGTTGCGGATATGTCGTAGTTCCATAAAGTACTTACACCATAGCACAAATCTGGCTTTATTTCATGCTTTGGTTGACAAGTATAGATAAGTCATATACAATTTTTAAAAACTACAACTTAATACTATGAAGATACTGTGCATCCTATTGCTTCTCACTCTGGGTGCAGAAGTATTCTCACAAGAGAGAAAGTACATTTACAAAACATCTACAATCACTATTCCTTTAGGGCTTTATACTCGGCTTGAAATTTCTGCAATTACTAAAAAACCATCCATTTATTCTCCCCGATCTGACAGCAAAGAAACAACTCGAAAAAGTACTCTGACATACACTAAGACGCAAAAGCCAATTTTGTTAGACAGCCTCTCTCTATCTTCGGATTCCTTGTCTCTTGATTCTATCAATGTGCAAGATTCATTAGGACGTTATCCTAACAAACAAGAAGCAGACTCTGCACTTTTTCATTGGAAATCTGACTTACAGAAAATTGCTGAATGTATCGAAAGCAAAGTAGATTCTTTGTTAATTGCCGAAACTACGAAAGTTGATATACGAAGAACTATAGAGACAGTCGTACGCCAAGAATCACGAAATATTCTGTACGTTGGCAAAGACAGCGCGGTATGGCATTTCATGCAACGTTTTGAGAAATCTATCAAGGAAACATACTCAATAACTACTACAACCTCTCGGACTATTCAAATCATAACGCATGAGTGTGTCGAAATAGAAACAAAGAATAATCAAGACAGCACCCAAGAGATAATGCTCGCTCTGAAAGATAGTACTATAGAAGATCCTATTCCAGAGAAAGAGAAGAAAGGTATATTTCGTAAAAAGGGTGTCAAAATTGCATTAGTAGTTGTCGCAGCACCAGTTGCTATCCCGGTGTTTATAGTGGGGTACCCTATCTATCTTCTTATCGATAAACTTTCAAACCGTTCCAGCAACAGATCATTCACCATTCAGTTCAAAATCAAGAAAGTTGGTAAAGTTAAAAGAAGTAAGGGCAAAAAACGTTATAAAAACCAGTGTTTTGACAAATTTTAAAAAGGAGTATGATATACTCCTTTTTTTGTTTTTAGAGCTCCTTCTGCGACGGCACAATCACTTTTGCTTTCCAGAATTTGTGCTTGAATGCTTCTTGGACTTCTTTATATTCTTTGTTCTTCAAGAGCCACAGCACGAAGATGCCGGCGAAGATTCCCAAAATGCCGGAGATAAATCCTTGCCCTAAAATTCCCCAAAATGTATTGATATCGAAAATATTGTCAAAGACGTCGAGGAATTTGTACGCGACAAAGCCCATAAAAAATGCTCCGGCAAAGACTTCGAAAAAGGTGCGGGTCAAACAATGTGAAAATTCTTTCAAAAAGTCGCGCTTGAAAAGGAACCACAAACCAAGGAAGTTGAGTATCGTACCGACGGAATATCCGAGCGGAAGCATGAGAAGCTCGGTGCCGGGCACGTCTTGCACACGGAAAAGCGACTCCATAAAGTATCGGAAGAATTCGTGCGTGCGGAACAAATGAAGGAATAAAACTGCGAACCCGATTTCAAGTGCGGTGAAAACGAGGTTGACGACAAGCGGACGGCGCGTCTTGCCGGCAGCGTAATATCCGCGAACGAATAACACTATCAAACTTTGAGCCAACACCGAAAGTGCAAAGAGCGCAAGCGCCGCCGCGGTGAGCTTGGTATCATTCCACGAGAAAGCTCCGGAGCCCAAGATCACACGCACGATCTGCGCGCGAAGAACGATGAAAAGGAAAATAACCGGCAATGACCAGAAAATAATTTGTCTTGAAGCATCGATAATCTGTTTTTTAAAATTGTCTATTTGCCCGGAAGAAAAGGCGTGTGCGAGCATTGGAAACGCCGCGACCGAATACGAAACTCCGATGATGGATATCGGCACCGCTTGCAAATTGTAAGAGAAATTGAAAAGCGAAATGGAACCTTCGCGGATAGTCGAAGCAATGGACACGATCGCCGCAATAGCAAAGCTGTTGAGCGAAAGTGCAAGCGTACGCGGAAGTGAAAGCATGAATACTTTTTTAATATGAGAGAAATCAATACGCTTGGTAAATGTCGGAGTAAAATGATTGCGAATCAACACTGGAATTTGTATGCACATATGAAGGAGTGCGCCGACTGCAACTCCATATGCCAAGCCAAAAATCCCAAACTGCGGATACAAAAATACTATTCCAAAAATAATGCCGAGGTTGTAACACACCGGCGCAAGAGCATAGACGAAATATCTTTTGTGAATTTGTGTAATCGTACCGAATAGATTTGAAAAACCAAGGAGTATCGGAGACAAAAGCATGATGCGGCTCATGCTTATAAGAGACGCTTTATCTGCTGCCGCAAAACCTGGCGCAACGTACTTTACCAAATGCGGCATAAGAATAAATACAACGAGCGCAACGAAAGTTATGAAGAAGAAAAATGAAGTGAAGATTTCGTTAAAGAAATGTCGCGCATGCCCACCGCCTTGTCCGCTGTCGTCTTTGTTCAACTTGTCGATAAAAAATGGAATGAGCACTGTCACCGCAACAAGCGACGCAACAGAATTGAAAATCAAATCTGGAATTCGAAACGCGGCATAGTACACATCAAGCGATGCAGACGGCCCGACGAAGTGCGCCAAAGCTCTGTCGCGGAAAAGCCCGAGAACTTGCGAAAGTAAAGCAAACCCGCCTAGAAGAATGGCGGCCTCGTTGATGCCGCCAAACTCCTTATTGAAGATGGAAAGAAGACGCTTTACCATAAATACATAGAAAGTATAACGCTCTTTTTACACCGCTACAATGTTAACAAGTCTTCCCTTCACGTAGACTATTTTGACGATCTTTTTGCCGTCAGTCCATTTTTTGATCATTTCGTTTTCCTGCGCTTTCGATTTGATGATTTCTTCGTCCATGTCTACCGGTATAATGAGTTCCGCACGAACTTTGCCATTTACCTGAAGCGCAATAGTGACTTCGTCGTCAACGATTTTCGATTCGTCATACTGTGGCCACGTTGAGAGATGGATAGAAGCCGTCTCGCCAAGCTCGTGCCACAGTTCTTCGGCAATGTGCGGCGCGAATGGAGAAAGGAGTTTGCAGAAAGTAAGGAGATCTTGTTTTGCAATTCCTTCTTCTTTTTCCCATAGGTTGAGTAGAATCATCATTTGGGAAATGCAGGTGTTGAATTTATACTCGGCAATATCTTCTGATATTTTTTTGATTGCTTTGTGAAGCGCTTTGCTTGCAGTATCGCTTGTTGTTTTTCCTGCGTCATTATTTTTTTCTACAAGCCTCCACACTCGCTCCAAGAATTTTCGCACGCCCACAACTCCATTCGGGTCCCAAGGATAATTTCCTCCGTCTCCATACGGACCCATGAATGCCAAATACAATCGCACAGTGTCAGCACCCAAAAGCTGAACCACTTGGTCGGGGTCAATGACGTTACCTTTGGATTTACTCATTTTGTTTCCGTCCGGGCCAAGAATAAGTCCGCGATTGCGGCGCGCAAGATACGGCTCGGTTTCTTCCACCATGCCAGCATCGTGCATCGCCTTCACCCAAAAGCGTGAATAGAGCAAGTGCATCGTTGTGTGTTCTGCTCCACCGAAATACATATTGATCGGCATCCAAGCTTTGCGAGATGCTTTGCTTGCAAATTCATTTTCATTTTTCGGGTCAAGATATCGATAGAAATACCACGAAGAGTCGACAAATGTGTCCATCGTTTCAACTTCCGGTGTCCAGCCTTCCCCAAAAATATCTGTCACTCGCTTTTTCAATTCAGCACTGCGAGCAAGCGGCGCAGTTCCGTCTGGAGTATGGTCAACATCTGTTGGCAAAAGCCACGGCAAATGTTCGTTCGGAACTGCATGCGCTTTGCCCGCTGGGTCGTACACAATAGGAATCGGCACACCCCAATAACGCTGACGAGAAATTCCCCAGTCGCGCAAACGATAAGTGTTCACCATTTTTCCACCGACGTGTTCTGTGATTTTCTTTTTCGCTTCTTCAGACGGAAGGCCAGTGAATGTAGCGGAGTCTTCCAGTATTCCACAATCAGTTAAGCACGTAGTTTTAAATTTTTTCGCATCGCTTGTGGTGTCGTAGCCGAGTTCGATCGCACGAGCTACTGATTCATCCAAAAATCTAATGTAATGTTTCAATCCATCTTCGTCGTTGTGAGTTTCCCAATATGTTTTTATTTCTTCAGCCGTCTTCCAGCCAAGAGTAAATTTTTCGTGCGCTTCAAGTTTAGTTGGTTTTGTCTGGGCGCTGTTAAGAATGATCAAAAAGCATTCGGCTCGGGCCGAGCGATTTACCTGTTTAAGTGTATTAAAATAATGCGCATAACTTGATTCGATCCATTCGACATATTTGAAATCATACAACCCACTTTCTTCTGCAACTTCACGCAGAACTCCTTTTTCGACAGATTCTCCATCATCAACCCCGCCCGCAAACAAAAGTATTTTTCCGTTTTCAAATTCACTCACCGCATATTTCTGAGTTGCTGGATCAAAAATAATTCCAGCACCGCCATTTCGAAATTCTTCGTTTTCTCTCTTCTGTCCAGTTTCTCGAGCAATCACTTTTTTTATCGGCAAATTATATTTCTTCGCAAATTCAAAATCACGTTCATCGTGCGCTGGCACTGCCATTACCGCACCTGTTCCGTAATTTACTAACACATAATCTGCAACCCATACTGGCACTTCTTCGCCATTTGCAGGATTAATTGCTTTTATACCCTGGAGCTCTACTCCTGTTTTTTCTTTTGATTGCTGGCGGTCAAGGTCGGACTTCTTTTTCGACAGAGAAATGTATTTTTCAACTTCATTCCAATTTGAAATACTTTCTTTAAGTTTTGACACAAGAGTATGCTCAGGAGACAACACAACATACGTAACACCAAACAATGTGTCAGCACGAGTAGTGAAAACCCGAATACTCTCCCTCTCCTGGCTAGGAGAGGGCTGGGGTGAGGTTGTAATTTTAAATTCAATCTCGCTTCCTTCGCTTCTGCCAATCCAATTCTTCTGCGCTTCTTTGATATGCTCCGGCCAATCCAAAGTATCCAAGTCGTCGATCAATCTGTCTGCGTATTTTGTAATGCGGAACATCCACTGGTCTTGATCTTTCTGTATCACTTCAGCACCACAGCGTTCGCAGCAGCCGTTTGTCACTTGCTCGTTTGCAAGCACCGTTTTGTCTTTCGGACACCAGTTCACTTGCGTTGTTGCGCGATACACCAAATCTTTTTTCAAAAATTTTGCGAACATCCACTGCGTCCATTTGTAGTAAGATGGATCGCACGTCACCACTTCTCGCGACCAATCAAACGAAGTTCCGATCGAGTAAAATTGCTCGCGCATTTTATCCATGTGCGAGTATGTCCACACTTTCGGGTCTTGGCCAAGTTTGATAGCCGCGTTTTCAGCCGGAAGTCCAAAGGCGTCGAAGCCCATCGGGTAGAGTACATTAAAACCTTTCATTCGTTTGTAGCGCGCATACATGTCTGGAATAGCAAAAGCGTACCAGTGCCCGACGTGCAAATTCCCGGAAGGATAAGCAAATTCAACCAAAGTATAGAAATTCTCTTTGCCGGTAACGCTATCTTCTACACGGTATACGCCCTGTTCCCGCCAAGCATCCTGCCATTTCTTTTCGATATCTTTATGGTTATATTCGCGCTTTTTCATAGATTTGAGTATAGCAAAAAACCCCCGAAAATTCGAGGGTTTTTCTTTTACATCTTCATAGGCTCAGGCTTTGGGTAAGGTGGATACAAATCTTTGTCTATCGTTCGGTCGTAGCAGGTGCGGCCGGCTTCGTGATCCCATGAATCTCCGGCAATGCCTGGGTACGGCGCTATTGCAGAAACAGCAACGTCGCGGCTTTCAGAAAACATCGGCTTCATGCCGCCACCGCTGTACTCGCTCCACCCTTCCGGCATCGGCTCGGCAAACGTTGCACAAAGTTTGAACGACAAGTCTCCAGTTTTTTCATATTCGTATATAAACCCTTTTTGGAATTCCGGATCGACAGGCACCATGTAGCTTGAAATCGGGTTCGAAAGGTCTTTCAAAGTTTCCGGCAATTTTTCTTTCTGTTGCCAGTACGAAATGATCTGCCATTGTATACTTTGGATGTCTTGCACGCGGCGTTCATCCAAGCGATACGCGCGCTGCTTCATTGGGCTACCCATTACTGCAAATGAAAATACAATGAGTGCCCCTACAAGGATTGCAGATTTGATAGCCATCCAAGTTCCAATATTACATCCAAGAATTTTTCGCATTCCGCGAAGCTCCCACATGTAATACATGCCAACCATTGCGGCGACAACAAGAGTAATAACAACTTTCAAAATAAATCGTGTCGTAATTTCTCCTGAAACAAAGTATCGTACAAGTGTGACAAGGTCAACAGCAATTACCAAACCGGAAAGGAAAATGATGAGGTACAGCATCCATTTTTTAATGATAGCATCAACGCGCGCCAACTCTCCGCGAATGCTCTTTGTCCACAAACGCGACAGGATGAGGAATATGGGGAACATGATGATAAGCGTCGCAAGCGCAGTGCGCATTGCCTGATAGTCATACGTATTGTAGCCGTACGTGTACACTGCATTTAACGCATCCGGAAATTTTTTATCAAGCGTTGCAAAAACCAAATTCAAAAACGACGTCACGCTTGCAATGAGCGAGACGAGCACGCCGAGCGAAAGGAAGAAAAACTTTGGTGTAAGTGTATGTTTCTGTTGTTCCATAAAAATATTCACATGAACTGCTAATACTTATATAGTATACTAAACGTATAAGTTTACAAATTTGTGATATGACACCCAAACCGAAACAACCATTCAAAAAGCGCGAGCTTACAGACATCGAGAAAATGTCGATGGCGCTTACTCGTTGGGTCGGCTCGACAAAGTCGCTCGTTGCGCATACTGTATTTTTCGCTGTCATGATACTCCTTGCCATTTCCGGTGTCGGTTTTGACAAAGTGCTTCTCATCCTCACAACGGTCGTTTCGCTTGAAGCAATTTATCTTTCCATTTTTATCCAAATGTCTGTGAACCGCCAAGCTCGCCGACTGCGTGAAGTGTCGCAAGATATCGAAGAGATTCAAGAAGACGTTGAGGAAATCCAAGAAGATGTCGAAGAAATTGCCGAGGATGTGGAAGGCATTGAAAAAGATATCGATGAAATCCAAGAAAATGTGGACGAGATTCAGGAGGACGTGGAAGACATTACCGAAGATGTCGAGGATATTACCGAAGACGTAGACATGTATGAAAAAGAAGAGAAAGTCCGCGATGAAGCGATGATGAACAACATTCAGAACACGCTCGCGGAACTGATGCGAGAAATTCAAGAATTGAAAGAAAGCAAAGCAAGCAAAACTGTCGTGAAGAAAAAATTGGAAAAATAAAAGGCCCACAACAATTTGAATGTGTAGACCGTTTTATCGCGCTTCATCTTTAAGTTGGTTAGTACGGGGTAACACTCGATAGAATGATAGGCTGTTTTATATACAGAGGTAGTTGAGATGGTGTTTCTTGTTTCAGAAACATAAGTTGCGTAGACATTTTTTTACACAAATCTATGTCTCTAATAAATCCGCTTTCATTCATAAACTTCTTTATGAAATCTCCGTCTTTATCTACAAAAAATCCATACTCTTCTGTAATCACAAACAGGGACCCTGTTGGCATAAATTTAAAGATACTAACCATATAAATAAATTTAAAGATTTGCCTTAAGTATAGCCTATTTTAGGCTATTTGTCAATCTAGTATTTTATCCTTATTTTCTAAGCTTTAAAAGGCTTCCGCGGATGATTTCCGGCTCTTTTTTAAGAAGGGAGATAATGACAGACGGCTCCCCTTCTTTGCGGCCATCGCTTACGTAAAAGTCCACGCTTTTCTTAAAATAATTCTTCGCACCGGTGGCAGTCGTTGCCGGAGGCATACCTTGCGGGTTGGCAGACGGGGCAACAAGTGGACCAGTTTTTTTCAAAAGTTCAATCAAATCTTTTTTGTCTGGCATGCGAAAAGCTAACGATTTAGTTCTGCGATGCACATATTCAAATTTCTTGCTTGTGCAAGGAAGTATGACACTTACCTTTCCCGGCCACACATTTTTCAAAAATGCTCGATGCTTTTCAGTCAATTTAATTCCAAACTTTTTTAAATCTACAATAGAAGAAACGAGCACAATAAAAGGCTTGTTTTCATCGCGGCCTTTCACATCATAAATCCGCTCGACAGCTTCCGGCAAAAAAGCAGAACCAACGACCCCGTACAAAGTGTCGGTAGGTAAAACCACAATTCCGCCTTTTTTTAGTATAGAAACCGCTTCGTTCATATGTTGATTATAGCCATAAAGCATTAAAACTCAACACTAAAATGGCGAATTCGTGATATTGACTTTTTTAAATATTAATGATAAAATAAGAATTAACAAACAAATTAAAAATCAAAAAATATGGAAAGATCCAAAAAAGGCATTCGTGCCATTATCGTAACAGCAATTTTTGCGATTATTTGCTCAATTATTGGGGTTACTTTTATCAAACCAGACTTTATTGGTCCGATAGGTAGCACCATGATTGTGTCTTTCATTTATGCCAAAATTATTATGGCAATGGTGTTTACACAAGGGTGGAAAGTTTTCAATCGTAAAACCATTCTTGGCATGCCTGTCATCTTGTTCACTTTTTACATTCTACTGGGAGCAATTTTGTTTTCCCTGTATGTAACGACCAAGTATGCAGGGCCAGATCTTGCGAACTCAGTAAAAAATATCCTTTCTCTCGTTATTACTGCTTCCTCAGCATTAATAGGGACATTCTGTGCATGGCATATAGGAGTTAGGGAATGGATGGCAGCAGGAAGCGAGTATGACGCCAGGATGCAGTTCAAGAATAAAGGTTACACAGATCCAGTAATTGAACAAAAGATTACTGAGCTGAAAAATCTTAACATTATTTCTTAAATTTTAAAGGCTCAATGATTAAGCATCACGAAAGTGATGCTTTTCTTTTTTCCTGAGTTAAAACTCAATCACGTAGCGCAAAAGTTTCTTGCCCCAGATCGGACCCGAAGAATCTATGCCGATTCGCGGAGTTTTGCGGATTTTTCCTTCAAGCGGTTTTTTACGCCATTTGATATACAAGCCATTTTTCTTTTCCGCTTTTAAAGTATTCAAACTTTTATCTATGTGCAAATATTTTGTAAGCTTTCCCGGTCCGTCCACTTTTCTCCCATCATCTTCTCCACCTTTTATAATTCCTCCACGGATTAAAATCGCCGCCGGATAACCTTTTTCTCTGGTAACAAAATTCAGCATCCAATGCATCCCATAACTCAAATACACATACCAATGTTCCGGCGCGCCAAACATCACAAAGTTACGCATCGTTTCTCCGCGAGCGGCATGCGAAGCCTTGTCTTCATGTCCATCATAAATTTCCACTTCGTTTATCACCAAAGCAATGGACTTTCCCTCCCAAACCCGCACCAAAGTACTCCCGAGCATATCGAGCGCAATTTGTTCAGAGGATTTAAAGGTTTTCATGGATTTAGTATAACAAAAAGCACCTTTTTAGGGTGCTTTTAAAAAGTTTGTTAATTTTAGAAAGATATTTTCTTTTCTAAACTAAATAAATAGAGGACAAGAGGAATAAAGATAGGTAGGAGCTGGGAAGTTGGTGTAACATACTTCATTTCCTCAGCAGTAAAATAATGTGGTAAAACAGTTACATTTATTAGAGCAACTAGAGTATTCCACAAAGCAAGGGAAATCCAGATTTTTTTCATCGTATATATTTTTAATACAAAATATTATATTTAAGAAACTTTGTCAAGTTTTATATCTTAAATTCCACCACATCCCCATCCTTCACAATATATTCCTTCCCTTCAGTTCGAACTTTTCCTTTTGATCTTGCTTCGCCGTAACTTCCCGCTTCGAGAAGGTCTTTGTAGTAGACAACTTCTGCGCGGATAAATTTATCTTTGAAATCTGTATGGATTGCTTGGCCGGCAACTGGAGCGGTTGAACCTTTTTGAATTGTCCATGCGCGAGTTTCATCTTCTCCGGTTGTAAAATACGTGTCGAGTCCGAGAAGCTTGTAGCCTTCGGTAATAAGGTTGTTGATTCCGTCCCACTTCGCCAAAGCTTCGCGGGACACGTCTGCCCCAACTCCCATCATCTCTTTACGAAATATTTCTTTTTCTTCCCCTTCAAAATCTTTGAGTTCGTCTTCAATCTTTGCATCAAGTACAACAAAGGCTGCGCCTGTAGAAACAATATAGTCAGTCAGTTCCTTAAAAATCTCCGGGCTTGTTTCATCCAAATTCTTTGAGCCAGAGCGTTTGTTGAGTCCATACAATATCGGCTTGATGGTCAGCAAATTCATCTGTTTAATTTTCACCAATTCTTTTTCATCAAGCGTGACGGTGTTTGCCATTTGTTCAGCTTCAAGAGCTTTTTCTACTTTTACCAAAGCATCGTGTTCAAGCACAAATTCTTTGTCACCTTTTTTGACTTCACGCGCGATATTTGAAATGCGTTTTGCAACCGTTTCCAAATCCGCAAGGATGAGTTCCATGTTGATGACTTTGATATCACGAAGCGGATCAATGTCGCCATACACGTGCATAATATCTGTTCCGCCTTCGTTCTTGAGCGGAAAGATTCGCACCATTTCAAAAATAGCATCCGTCTCACGAATATTCGCCAAAAATTTATTTCCAAGCCCTTCACCTTTCGAAGCGCCAGCAACAAGTCCGGCAATGTCCACGAATTCGATCGCAGCCGGAATTGTTTTTTTAGATTGAGAGAAATCAGAAAGCTGCCACAAGCGAGCGTCTGGCACAGCAACGATACCAACCGAAGGATCGATAGTACAAAAAGGATAATTCTCAGCAGGCACGCCTTTTTTCGTAAGAGCATTGAAAAGCGTACTTTTCCCCACGTTTGGGAGGCCAACAATTCCGATAGATAATGACATGGCACTACTATAGCAGAAATCACCTAAATAAAAAACTCTCGAGCTGAGAGTTTTTTATTCGGTAGTTTTTCCATCAAATTCTTCTTCGTGTGCGAGAGCTTCTGCTTTTGTTGATCTAACAATTCCGTCTTTGTGATGTGCTGGGGAATAAATGGTGTAGAGTTTCAAATCTTCTTGGCCGGTGTTGATGACGTTATGTTGCGCTCCAGACGGAACGAAAATCGCGTCGCCATCTTTAACACTATATTCAGTTTCGTTGATTATCACTTTTCCCTGCCCTGCTTCAAATCTGAAAAATTGATCGTTTTCTTCGTGAATTTCCATGCCAATATCTTCGCCAGGCTTCAAACTCATAAGTACAAGCTGTGAATGCCCGCCAGTATACAACACGCGACGAAAGTCGGTGTTTGTTTTTGTCAGATCTTCGATATGGCCAAAGTATCCCTTTTTCATAGTTAGTTGCCCATTACTTTTTGGAGCTCGGCTTTGTATTTTTGCATTACGGCCATAGTTGCGTGCATTTGGCTCATGCCGCCTTTGATTTTTTCTTGGGTTTCTTCAGCGATTTTCTTGAAGAGCGCTGGGTTGTCGGACACAAGCTTGATAATACGGTCTTGCTCAGCTTGAGGCATTCCTTTCAACTGGCGCTTCAACATTTGTTTCATTAAAAATTCTTTGAACATGCTTGTAGTATACCTTATTTTGCACAGTTCGCTCTACTTGACTTTTTTATATATTTTTGTATAATAAAAACAAACAATTAAACTCAATAATATATGAAAAAGAAAAATCCCCTTCCTACCTCCACCAGACCCGAACCTTTTGTATTTGACGAATGCGGGTGGTCTACCTACGCAGTATTTATCCTCTGTATTATATTTTATATAATACTAGGCACCATCCTCCCTACCAATACCTACGCACAAGTAAGTACTGAAATAAAAAAACCAACTCTGGAAGAATTGCGTACAAAGTGTACTGGTGAACTTCAAAGAGAATATTTTATCACTACCCCATTTGTTTTATACATATATGCATGCAATGATACAGGTCATGTATATTACTTCCAGAACAATACATGGACGCCTCCAACTTTGGCAGACGATTTTATGATCGATCCTGATATAGCCATGTATAAAACAGAAGCTAATGAGATGCGAATAAGGCTTCAGCAGAAGAAGGACAAAAAAATAAGATGGTTAAACATATACAAAAAATCAGGAAGTATTTTTCGAAATGTCCTATAAAGACAAAAACAAAAAAAGTGCAGATATACATCTGCGCTTTTTTATTTTTATGTATTTGTATATACTTTACCTATGACAAAGCAGGAACAGCTTGCCGAACTGCATAAAAAATGGCTTGCTGAATGCACTTGTGAATTGCGCCACACTGCGACACAGGGTGTGCCGGGCGATGGAAATGCGAATTCAGATATTGTGTTCATCGGCGAAGCACCGGGCAAAGATGAAGATATCCAAGGCCGGCCTTTTGTTGGCAGAGCTGGGCAATTCTTGAACGAAATGCTTGCGAGCATCAATATGAAGCGCGAGGATATTTATATTACAAACATCGTCAAATATCGCCCGCCGAACAATCGCGACCCATTGCCAGATGAAATCGCCGCTTGCAAAGAGTGGTTGCACGAAGAGCTCGCGCTTATCAAACCAAAGCTCATCATTTTCTTGGGACGGCATTCAATGAATCATTATTTTCCGCTTGAGAAAATTTCGCAGATTCATGGAAAGCTTATTATCAAAAGTTTTCAGGGCATGGGGCGGCAGCATTTCTTCCCTCTTTATCACCCGGCGGCAGCGCTTTACAATGGCGGCATGCGCGAAACTTTGATGGAAGATTTTCTTAAAATACCGAAGGTTCTCCAAAAAATAGAACGTACAGAAAAATAAAAATACTACTTTAAAAAGCACGACATAAAATCCTGCTGGATTTTTGCTCTGCTCGGCTCGACAGCCTGCGCAAGGCTTTTCAAAGTAGTATTTTTATTTTTCTTCCAGTATCCCAGACGCGCACGTAATGCAACTTTCGCAATTCTTCTCCCCTTCTTTCCATGCGCGCCAGGCTTTACGAAGTGGAAGTATAGACATGAAATAACGAAGATCAATAAGCGTTCGCATCCACCAGCCGACAAGCCCGGAAAAAGAATGTTTGCCGACGACAATCATCGCCCAGTCGGGGCCAACTGGCATCGCATAGGCAACTTTTTTGGGAACGTACGAAAACTTTTTTGTAGAATACCGAATACGCGAAGCAATGACTTTTGCGACGAACTTGCCATTGTCGATCGCTGTTTGTGCAAGGCCGGCATACTGTGTCTGCGCGCCGTCACCGATAACGAAAACATTTTTTTGTCCAACGGCTTCAAGTTCACCTGTCACTTCCACGCGGCCGTTGGGTGCTTTTTTCAACCCTTGCGCGTTCATATAATAGTGCGAAGCTTTGACGCCCGCAGTCCACACAACGCTGTGTGATGGAATATGCATGTGGTCGGTATAAATGCCGCCCGCATCCGCGCGAAGCATTTTTTCTCCGGTATGTACATGTACACCCAAGAATTTCAAACGCTCTTCGATTTTTACTGAAACTGTCTCGCTCATCATCGGCACAAGTCTTTCCGCGCCTTCGATAAGAAGCAAGTTCACATGTTCGCGCGCAACTTCGTGCAGTGTGCAAAGCTTGTCAACATACGAAGAAAGTTCTCCGGCAAGTTCAACACCGGCTGGACCGCCACCGACAATCGTCACACGCAAATTGCTTTCCAAATCTTCTTTGCGAGCGAGGCTGTGATCGTGAAATACTTGATGCAGATGATTTTTCAACCGAAGCGCATCGTTGATAGACTTGAATGGAAAGGCATGTTCTTCGAGACCGGGAATGCCGAAGTACGCGCTTTCGGACCCGAGCGCAAGCACCAGATAGTCATAATGATAGCGCGAGCCGCTCACACCGGCGACAACTTTTTGGTCAAAAATAAATGACACCACTTCGTCATGTACGACATACACGTTTGTGTCTTCAAAAATATCGGAAAGCTGGATGCACACTTCAAGCGGACTTTTGCCGGCAACAGCGCGATAAAGCATAGGATAATATTCAAAATGAGTATTTTTTGAAAGAAGCGTGATGGAAGTATTTCGAAAATGTTTTTTAGACAAGCGAAGTGCCGCTTCGATACCAGCAAAGCCTCCGCCGACTATGAGTATGCGCGTATGTTCTTTGTGAGACATGTCAGTCCACTATCGCAATGTCGTCCGCATTTTCTGGTTCGCCTCGTTTTCTTCGTCGAATGTACAAAGTGATGCCGATCGAAAGCGCGAGCATGATTGCAAGTGTAACAATACTTATTGTAGCAGAACTTCCGCGTGTTTCATCACTTTGTGTATCCACAGCTTGCGCGGAAAGTGGGATTGCTGGAGTGATTTCAGTTTTTTGTTCTTCGGGAATTTCAGTTGGTAATGAAAGCGAAGACGAAGATGGAGCGCGCGAGGATACGCGCGCTGCCGAAGACCGCGCATTGTTAAATGTAAAAGCAATCGTTCCATCTTTGCCCACAAGCACAAGCGGCAGTGTATGATCAGCACCGGCAAACCCTGTTACCGAAGCTGCCAAAAACAAACTTTTGCCTGGCAAAATAATACTATTATACGCAAACGCAAACTGCTTGCTGCCAAGAGAAAGTGACCAGCCGGAAAGATCGAACTCTTTCGTGTCTGCATTTTGCAAAGTAATATTCCCTGCTTCGTCAAACGAAGTTATGGCAAGCTTGTGGTCTTCAACCGTAAGGATCACTCGATCGCCAGCATCAGAAGTCGTACTTGCAATATACGGATTCATAAAATAATCGAGCGTGACCACATAGTCGCCAGACTTTTTATACGTGTGCACCACTTTCTCATTTGTCTCTTTCATCACACTTGCTCCGTCGCCAAAATTCCAAGCGAATTTGCCGCGGCGTATCACTTCACCAGAAGGCGCAAGCACTTTTGGCTCAAACACGACTTCGATATTCGTAATAGCAACTTGCTTCACAATCATTTCCGCTGTCATTTTCTGCACCGTTTGCTCGACAGGTTTTTTGGTTACGGGTGTTGTTGGCGTCGTAGAACTTCCACCGCTTCCACCATTTGCATTGTCGCCACCTGCGTCAACGTCAGAAGTTGTCGCATTAGTCGCACCAGGAGTCGGCGCTGCTATCACCCAGTTCTCGCCATTTTTCTGCAAGCTTTTACCTGCACCCGCACCACTTGGGTCGGCAACATACGTCACTTGGTTTACGATAGTATTTGTCGCATCTTTCATCGCCAAGGTCTCACCCGGATCGTTGTTGAGCGAAAAACTTGAGTCAAAAAGTATACCTGAAAAATTGGGCCAGTCGGTTTTAAATTTTGAAATCGTATCCGCAATGATTGCAAACCCACCAGCTGGAATACTTGCCGAGCCATCGGGCACGAGCGAGTGGTTCGTATTGCCTTCGAAAAATTTATACGTCGACAAATCAACAGCAGCTGAACTGGTATTCAACACTTCTATCCATTCTCGGTCGGTGTCGGTCCCGTCCAAGTCGTACATGATTTCATTGATAATGATTTCCGCGCGCGCAACAAATGGAAGCGCGCATATAAAACCAAACGCTATGAGTTTCTTCATAGCGTTAGTATACAAAACCTATTCTAAAATTTTCTTCAAGACGTCTTCTGGAACTTCCTTGATTTTTGTCTCATTTTCGGCTTTATGCACAGATTCTTCTTCGATCTTCTTTTGTTCTTCTTCTTTTGACGGTTCTGTTTGAAGCGGCACTTCAACTTGTACAGGAGAGGGTTCTTCTTTCTTTTGCTCAGTTTTTGCAGCCATATACGAAGCTGGAGCGATATTTGGTTTGCCCGCCATCGCTTTTGCAATGACATCTTTCAAAAGCGAGATGCTTTCTCTACTGCCGGCTTTTTTGGTGGCGACACGCTCTGGCGGATTGCTTTCTCTTCGCAAGTCTTCAAGTGGCATTTCTTTTTTTTGTTCTTGTATTTCCGGACGAGGAGTGACGGATTTCACATCTTCCAATTTCGGCTTATGAAAAACTTCTTTTTCTTTTTTTACCAAAATAACTTCCGGCTGTTTTTCAGGAACTTTTTTCGGAGTTGGTTCAAAATCTGCTGCCGCGGGCAACACATCGGCAAGTGCATCATTTAATGCGGACTTGATTGTATCCGGATCAATCGAAGCTCGCACCGGCCGTTCGACAGGTTGTGGAATTGGGCGAGGCGCGGGTTGAGGCTGAGCTGGTGTTTGTTGCGTTGGTTGTGGTACTTGCGGTTGCGGCATCGGTTTTGAAGGCACTGGCGCAATTTCTCCAGATTTTATCTTTGCCAAATCTTCTTTGCAGTAGACCGGCCGGCCTGGAGTTGGCTCGAACGGCAACCAAATTTCTTTGCCACACACGGCACAGTTTGCCTTAAACTTCCCTTCTTTATCTTTTTCGCTTATTTCATCTGGTGGTGGAACTTCTCCGGGCGCAAGCACAACACCGCCTTTGGCACTGCTCCATGCATTGATCGTTTCTTCAATCTCTGTTCGCGGCATTGTGTAGAGTTCGCGAGAACGATCGACGATTTGCTGAATACTTACCAAGTTCCCTGGGAATTTGAGTGGTGGAATAGTGCCGGCAGAAAATGGTCGTGATGTGAATCCATCTACCATGAGTTTCAAATATACATTGTAGTTTGGAAGCGCGACTAAATCTTCTGGAGTAATTTCTGGTGCGAATTCTTGTTCCAGGAATTCCGCGTCTTGTGCGCCAACGCGGAAAACGATCATCGTTCCAACGTTGCCGAACACAGCGTCGCGAACCGCAGTTCCGTTCGCAGTGACAAGCTGGTTGGTATATTGGTGCGCAATGATCAAGTTCAAACGGTATTTTCGCGCTTCAGAAAGAATCGAAGCAAAAGATTCTGTCACGAAGTTTTGAAATTCGTCCACGTACAAATAAAAGTCTTTTCGTTCTTCTTCGGGCACGCGCACGCGCTCCATCGCCGCAAGCTGGATTTTGGTAATAAGCATTCCTCCCAAAAGCGCAGAGTTGTCTTCACCGATGCGTCCTTTTGAAACGTTCACCAAGAAAATTTTCCCTGTGTTCATCACATCAAACACGTTGATCGTGGACTTTGATTGCCCAACCACGTTTCGCACGATCGCACTTGAAAGAAATTGCCCGACTTTGTTTTGGATCGGGGCGATTGCTTCGTTTCGAAATTGGTCTCGCCACTGTTCGTATTCGTGCACCCAAAAAGCTTTCACCACAGGGTCTTTCAAATTCCCGATGATTGTTTTTCGATAATCTTTATCTACAAGTAGTCGCGGAATGCCAAGCAATGTTGTGCCCGGCGTATCAAGCAAAGCAAGAATCGCATTGTTCAAAATGTATTCCATTCGAGCGCTCCACGCATTGGCCCAAATCTTTGTGAAAATTCCCATCAAACCTGACGCAACCAGATGCTTGTATTGTGGATCTTCGAGTTCGAGCACGTTGAACCCAACATGAAAATCCGTATCGGCGGGGTTGAAATAAATGACGTCGTTCAAGCGATGCTCGGGAATTGAAGCGAGAATTCCTTCCACCAGTTCTCCGTGCGGGTCAACAACACACACACCTTCGCCATTGTTGATGTTCTGAATGATCATATTGGAAAGCAGAACAGACTTTCCTGTTCCAGATTTTCCAAGCACGTACATATGTTGGCGGCGGTCGCGGCGCTTAATACCAAAAAGCTGATTGCTTCCGCGGAAATTCGTGCGGCCGAAATATGTAATGTCTCTATTGTGTGGTAGTTCGTTTAAGTCCATTGCGTTATTCTTGCTATAAGTATAACGTGATTTACCGCGCTTTGCTAGATGTGATCCGTCGTTCAACTATCTGGCTTACAATGATGCCACATGCGAGCACCATGGCATAGAGCGCGAGCGCTTCCGGATACGTAAAAGGAATTTTGGAAAGCGAGCCCAAGATGAATGCGAGCACCCACGACGACACCGACACCGCACCAAAGGCAAATGACCAGCGGCGGATGCGAATGTATTTGTTGCGACCTTTTGTATCGGTAAAACTGATGTGCGGCAATGCCGGATGCACGACGAAATGGAAGAAAAGGCCGTTCAAAATAAGCACACCAACTATGGACATTTTTGTGAGGAATTTGACAGAGACCGCGTACACTTCCGGATTTGAAAAGAAAAGCGCAGCGCCCGAAAGTACTATAAAGAGAAGCGCGATCCACACGATTCGCGACAGAGTCGACAACACACCGTTTTCCGTAATGTTCAACTTTTTGTCTTTGATAAAAATATTGAAAAGCAAATCTGAAACAAGCGCAGCGCCCATGCCAATAACAACGGAAAAAACGTGAAGTATCACGAACAAAGTTTTATATTCGGCACAAAATGAAATAAATGATTCCATAAAATTTATTCCCCATTATAAGCCTTTTCTAAATCTGCGATGATAATTTTCTTCATCGGCATCATGGCTTGCATTGCGCGGGCGGATTTTACTGCGTCAGAGCCATTCATCCACTCTCCCATATTCGGAACTATCTGCCACGAAAAGCCGTATTTGTCTTTGCACCAGCCGCATTGGCTTTCTGCGCCTTCTTTTGTAATCGCATTCCAGAAATAATCGATCTCTTCTTGGTCTTTGCAATTTACAAGAAACGAAACGGATTCATTTGGCTTGAAAAGCGGGCCGCCATCGAGTGCCATAAATGTTTGGCCGTTCAACATAAAAACTGCAGTCAGAACTTGGCCATCAAACCCAGCCATCGGTCCTTCGGTGATTCCGCTTGGGTAACGCTTGATGGAAACGATTTTTGATTCGCTGGTTGAGTCAGCAGGATTGCCATTAAAAAGAGAAACATAAAAGTTGACAGCTTCTTCGCAATTGCGATCAAACCAAAGAAACGGGGTTATTTTTTGCATAAGTAAATTGTAGCAAAAAAGCATAAATCAGCATTATTGACTTACATTTATAAATATAGTATTATTTTTAAAAATACATTCACACTCAAAATTTAATAATCATCATGGCAGAAACCACAACACCCACTACTTTCATAAAGGACATTACAGAGGAATTTATTAAAGTCCACCGTACACCACTTCCTCTCGCTAACATATTTATTTACACAATTAAGCTGGTGAAATGCTCTGGCATGGGAGCTTCAGCATACATTGTAAAACCAATAGATACACTCCTAAAGAACATATCTTCATACGAACATACAAATCAGCGTTTCATTGCGATGCGCTATAACCTTGAGGCTGCACTGCAGAGCCTCATATTGATGGACAACAAAATTCTTGTAGACATCCTTAATTATTTTGAATCTATAAAGAAAAAAAGTAATCCTTTAGAATTGTTTATGAAAAATCAATTGGGCATTTCTTCGGGCGCAGATAAAAAGATGGATCGAGCGCTGATACTTTTTATGCTTGATAAGGTGTCTAGGCACCAAGAATATTTTTTATTAGAAAAAAATTCTGAAACATCGCATATGCTACCCTACATTCTAAGAAACTACTACGCGGAACAAAAACAAGGGTACCAAGTAGAAATAAATCACGCTCAATGCTATGGGTTCGTTTATCAGGCGAAAAACAACAGGAGCGCGACAAAAGGAACAGTAAGTATAGAACCATCACACATTAAAGTGATGGTAGACTTCAGCCCCACAAGCTGAAGTTTTTTATTTTTAAGAAATCTCCTAGAGTGGACTTGGGATACCATTTTTGGAACCGATTTGCAACGGAATGTGATTATTTAATGATGATTATGCAAGAGTATAAGGCAGATAAAGTGAAATAAAAAAAGTGCTTTGATTAAAAAGCACTTTGATTAAAAATTGTATAAACCTACCCTCTTTCGTACATATGATAGGCATACGATGTTGGAATAAATTTGAAAAACATTCCTTCATCTTTTGACACAACATCCAATGCCTTCAATTTTTCTTTAGTTGTAACTTGATTCATTGAAGAAACATTTGTGTCATTCGTCCTTTTTTCAAGGTCTGCCCTTAGTTCATCTTTGAACTTTCTAATATCTTCAGATTTACTAAGTAAATACAAGGTGCCAAAAGCTCGCATTTGGCAAACGTTGATTTGGTTATAAGCCCCCAAAAAGTAAGTTTTACAAGGAAAGACAGCAATCTCTGTTTTCTTGTTACGCTCATCTTTTGTGAGATGAAAAAATATTTCCATAGTTTCCTCATCAGAAATCTTAAAAAAACAGCGAGGTCTCAAATCTCTATTTTCGAATGGATTTGCCCAAAGGTCTTTATTGTTGGAAACAAAGACTGTTCCTATCAAGGGGAAAAATTTAATTCCTTCCTTTTTCTTTATTCTTTTGTACATATAGCTAATATTTAAGTTTATTGATTTATAACATAAAAGACTATTTATAGCAATGCGTATTTTTACCCCACACTTACAATCACTATTGTTTAGGAGTTTTCCGACATTATAGATGGTTGTTATCTGCCTATTTATCAGCGTATTCCTTATTGATTTCGGTGGGATTTTTATTTTATTATCAAATAAATTCTCTAGTGGTCAAAAATATTTTCCTCCTCGACACTCGGAAGATTCTTCAGTCGTCAGGAATAAATTTCCAGACGACTCTGGAAATTTTCACGACTCCTCCCGGTACGATTTTCTAATCGCCTGTCTCGTCTGTTTTTTTCTGCTGAAAAAAACATGACTCCGGCTTCCACAAGTATCAAAAAATCCCCAGCAGTGGGGATTTTTCTATCTAGTGGACCCTACAGGACTCGAACCTGCCACCCCCTCATTGCAAATGAGGTGCTCTACCAGATGAGCTAAGGGCCCAAAATATTTACCCCACTATTCTATCAAAACTCAAGGAAATTGCAACCATTATTCTTCAAGGGCCTTTTCGACTATATGATCCACGAACTGCGGCATAGAAATGCCGACAGCCGCGAGGGCTTGCGGAACGAGCGAATGTTCGGTGAGGCCTGGTAACGAATTTACTTCGATAAAATATATCTCGCCGCGAGGAGTAATCATGAAGTCGCTGCGCGAATAATGACGAAGGCCGAGTGCTTGGTGCACAGCGCGCGCAAGCTGTTGCAGGGTTTCTTTTTCTTTTTGCGTAAAGCTGCCGCCGACAACTGAACGGCCAGAGTCAGAATATTTGTGCGCGTAGCTGAATATGTCTTTTTTATCTTTCAAAATTTCTATCGGCACAAGCGCATAGTGTTCTTCACCGCGCAAGCCTTCGACGATGCCAGCTGTCGCCTCTCTGCCTTCGATAAATTCTTCGACAATAAGCGCAACACCGAGACCGAGCGCCCACCGAAGCACGCTTACAAGTTCGGGCAAAGTGCGAGCAATGACAATACCAATAGAGGAACCCCCAGACACAGGCTTCACGATCCACGGCGGCGGAGTCGAACGAAATACTTTTTGAGCCTGTTCAAAGGCGTAGTCGTCAGCACTTATACCAAACTCATCTGTATACGCATTTACAATATAGTGTTGTGGAACTTTCACGCCAAGCATTGCCATTTTTTTCTTTGCCAAATCTTTTTCCATCGCAAGCGCAGATGCAAGCGCCCGACTTCCAGTAAACGGCATGCCGATGTTGTGTAAATATTGCGAAAGCGTACCATCTTCGCCGGCGCCGCCGTGAAGCGCGTTGAATATAACGTCGACATTGTCGCGCAAGCGATCAAGTGTTACCGGCAAGCCGTTGATATGCCACTCGCCGTCGCGAGTCACGAGCATGTCAACAACTTTGTATTTGTCGGGCATTGCGGAAAGTGCAGCCAGCACTTGCGCGCCGCTTCGCAAAGAAACTTCGTATTCATCACTCATGCCTCCGCGCATTACTCCGACTTTTATCATATTCAAATTATAACCTATAACAACAAATAGCGCGAAAGAAATGTGAATAGTCTTTGAGAAAAGCCTTGCGCAGGCTGTCGAGCCGAGCAGAGCAAAAATCCAGCAGGATTTTATGTCGTGCTTTTATACAAGATATTTTATTCTTTTGCTAAGAAAGAAAATTTTTATTTCTTTTCTGTTTATGGAAATCAATAGCGAAACGATGCGACTCTGAGTTTGCAAGCACGATTTCTTTTGCATATTTCGTCGCGTATTCTTTGTCTCCCAAAATTTCTCGCGCTTTGTGTTTATCGTCTTTCACTACCGACACAAGAGGAATTTTCATTTGATAACGGAACAGTACTTGCTTTGCAACGTTTAACTGTCCGACGCCACCGTCTATCACCACCAAATCCGGCATACCCCATTCGTTGTGTCGCAGTCTGCGCGAAAGCACTTCTTCAAGCGCGCCGGTGTCGTTCGAACCACTTTGTGAACGAATGATGAATTTGCGGTATTCATTTTTGTCCGGAGTTCCGTTTACAAGCACTGTCATTACACCAACCATATTTTTGCCGCTCATATGAGCGATATCGTACGCCTCGATACGGAAACTTGAAGAAAGCATCGTGTGTGAATCCAAGAAATCGCTTTTCATAAGAGCGATGTCGTTGATGTGTTCAAGCGCAAAAACCGTTTTCTTCACTTCATCTGCAAGTTCAAATTCCTGACGCTTGGCATGCATCATCATTTCCTTTTTAAGTTCGCGAACGATCTGCTTTTTCTTGCCCTCAAAGAAAAGTTTGATGTTGCGGATCGTTTTTTGATATCGCTCGCGAGCTTCTTCCTCTACAACGTCGGGCGTAAGTCCAAGCTGTTTGTAAAATTCATAATTATCTTTCTTCGAAGAATACTGGTCGCGAAATGGGAAAATTCTGCGGATAATTTTCAAAGCTTCACGCAAAGAACCACCGCTTGTAAATGGGCCATACACAGCTTGGAGCTTCACTTCGCGCTTGCCGCGCTCGATCTTTGCACTTTTTTTATCTGCGCTCAAATCTTTTTTGCGAATACTTAAAACTTGCGGAAAATCTTCTTTCGTAATACCTACAACAAGAAAACTTTTTCCGTCTTTTTCTTTGACGTTATAATGCGGCTGGAATTTCCGAATAAGTTCCGCTTCCAAAATAAGCGCTTCCAAAACTGAATCTGTTTCTTCAAAAGTCACAGTGTCAGACTTGAACACCATGTCGACAATCGAAGGCCCGCGAGTCTTGATCAAGTCCTTTGCAAAATAACTTTTTGTTCGATCACGCAAAGATGTCGCTTTTCCAATGTACAAAATATCCTTCCCTTTCCGGAAGAAATACACGCCAGGCGCTGGCGGCAATTTGAGTTTTGCTAAATCTTGACTTTTCATTATATGAAATGTACCATAAACATTAAACAAAAAAAACTAATAATCAAATGCTACGAATTGCTTCACAAAGTTCGCAAAAAATGAGGAAGTCTTATCTTTATATTGGTTATATTACTGAAAACGAGAAAAATTTTATTTGTTTTAGCTTTTTTTATAAAAATAACGAACAGGCATGCGACATGTCTATAAGTCATGAGAGTAAAACCGCACTGCTTACTGGACCGTTTTATACAAATTTTATAAAAGAAAAGTTTCCTAAACAGGCACAGAAAATAACCAGAGCACTGAAACTATTTTTTACGAAAAACAATCTAAGCTGGGCGTCCAACAAGCAAGGGAAATAACCTTGCTTTTTTTATTTCTTCTTCAAAACTTTCTTCAAATATTGCCCGGTGTAAGACTTTGGTGTATTTGCAACTTCTTCCGGAGTTCCTTTGGCTACCAAATGTCCGCCGCCGATACCGCCTTCGGGCCCAAAGTCGAGAATATAGTCTGCGCATTTTATGAGATCCATGTTGTGCTCGATAACGACGACTGTATTCCCTTTGTCGACAAGACGGTTCAACACACCGATCAAATTTGCAACGTCATCATAGTGCAACCCGACAGTTGGTTCGTCGAGCAAGTAAATGGTTTTTTCAATATGAGGTCGATATAGTTCAGAAGAAATTTTCACACGCTGCGCTTCCCCGCCAGAAAGTGTCGTTGCGCTTTGGCCGAGCTTCACGTATCCAAGCCCGACATCCATGAGAGTTTTCAAGCGGTCATAAATAGCAGGAATATCTTCGTAGAATTTCAAACCTTCTTCAACGGTAAGCTGAAGAATTTCGTAAATATTCTTTTTCTTGTATTTTACTTTCAAAGTTTCTTTGTCGAAACGCTTGCCACCACACACGTCACACGTCACATACACTGTCGGCAAGAAATGCATTTCTACAGCGATTTCTCCATTTCCTTCACACGCTTCGCAGCGGCCACCTTTGACGTTGAATGAAAATCGGTTTGATTTCCAACCGCGGATTCGTGATTCTTCGCTTTCAGCAAACAAGTCGCGGATAAATGTAAACGCGCCTGTGTATGTCGCAATGTTTGACCGCGGCGTTCGTCCGATCGGAGATTGGTCAATCAAAATCGCTCGAGACAAATATTCGGTACCAGTAAATGTTGCTGCATTAAAGACCTTTGCGCTACGATATTTGCGTTCAAAACGCGCTTGCAAATTTTGGTGTACGATTTCATACATAAAAGAAGATTTGCCGGAACCAGACACACCAGTAATGCACACCAACTTTCCGAGAGGAATTTCAGCATTCACATTTTTGATATTGAAAGCATGTCCGCCGACAACCTTGAGCGAACCTTTGTCAGAGGTGCGGCGTTTTTCTGGAATAGGAATTCGCACTTCTTCGCGCAAGTACGCAAGGGTGCGAGATTTTGATGTGTTTGTTTTTGCGGCAAGCAATTTTTCTAAATCATCTTGCACTATCACTTCCCCGCCATGCACGCCGGCTTTCGGGCCGATGTCTACCAGATAATCTGACGCGTAAATCGTATCTTCATCGTGTTCAACAACGATAATCGTATTTCCCAAATCTCGCAAATCTTCAAGCGTTTTGATCAAGCGTTCGTTATCGCGCTGATGCAAACCGATCGTCGGTTCGTCAAGCACGTACATTGCGCCGACGAGGCGTGAGCCGAGTTGTGATGCCAGACGGATACGCTGCGCTTCTCCGCCAGACAAAGTATTTGCCCGGCGTTCAAGCGCCAGATATTCCAAGCCGACGTTCAACATAAATTGCAATCGGTCTTCAATTTCACGGATCACCGGTTTTGAAATTTCTTTTTCTTTTGCAGTCAGTTTAAGCTCGATGAAAAAGTCCGCCGCGTCTTGGATTGAAAGCGCAGTCAAATCTACAATGTTTGTTTTTTTAGTACCAAGAAACACATTGAGTGCTTCGATACGCAGACGCTTGCCGCCACAAACGTCGCAAGGTTCTGTACCCATAAAATATTTGCTTCCGAGCCCATTACATTCTGGACAAGCTCCGTACGGCGAGTTGAAAGAGAAAAGTCGCGGCTCAACTTCTGGGAAAGAAAAGCCGTCATTCGGACAAGAGAATTTTGCAGAAAGAAGAAACTCTGAACTCTCCCTCTCCTGGCTAGGAGAGGGCTGGGGTGAGGTTGATCCAAATTGTATCGTCACCAAACCTTCACTTTCCAAAAGTGCGCGTTCGATAGACTCAGCTAAACGCATGCGCGCGTCGGCCGGGTTATCTGCAAATTCATGAAGCGCAAATTCGTCCACCATCACGTCGATATTGTGCTGCTTTGTTTTTGAAAGTTCGATACGGTCACGCAGATTTTTTATAGTCCCATCAAGTCGAACTTTGCTGTAGCCTTTGCCAAGCAAGTCGTACAAAAGCTGGTAGTACTCGCCTTTTCGTCCGCGAACCACCGGCGAATAGATCGTAATCGGTGTTTCGCTCCACTGCACTCCCATCACTTTTTTTGAGCCTTTGGTATTTTTTTTATACGTTTCAACTTTCTCGAGCATGAAATTCAAAATTTCTTCGTTCGAAAGTTTTTTGATTTCTTCGCCGCACTGTGGACAATGTGGCCGGCCGATACGCGCGTACAGCACGCGCAAATAGTCATAAATTTCGGTAATCGTTGCCACAGTTGAACGCGGGTTGTTCGAGCGAGATTTTTGGTCGATAGAAATTGCCGGGGAAAGCCCGGAAATTTCATCAACTTCCGGCTTGCTCATTTGCTTCAAGAATTGTCGCGCATACGAAGAAAGAGATTCAACGTATCGTCGCTGGCCTTCAGCAAAAATAGTGTCGAACGCCAAAGAAGACTTTCCTGAACCGGAAAGCCCTGTGATCGCGATCATCTTGTTGCGCGGCATCTCAACATTAATATTCTTCAAGTTGTGTGTTCGAGCGCCTTTGACGATAATTTTTCCTTCACTGTCTTTTTTCATATATAAGCCAAGCGCACCCGGCAAGTCTCCTTGAGGGTGTCTATCTCTCTTTAACTTCTTTAAGTATACCACATATGCCATATGATGACAAAAATAATAAACGGAGTTACACTATACGTATGAATATACAAACTATGGATCAAGGTATCATGCATACCATCAAGCGAGTTTCGCTTCCATTATCACGTATTGCTATTTTTGTCGTGTACTTTTGGTTTGGGATTTTAAAAGTGTTTGGTGTCAGCCCAGCAAACCCGCTTATCATGGCGCTTCAGCAACAAACACTTCCCTTCCTCACATTTCACCAATTCATCATCTTTTTTGGAATTGCAGAAATGATCATCGGTATCATCTTTCTCATTCGCGGATGGGAGCGTCTGGCGATCGCATTACTTATGCTTCATATGATCACCACCATCCTTCCTCTTTTTCTTCTTCCTCAAATCGGTTGGCAAGGATTTTTTGTTCCGACCATTGAAGGACAATACATCATCAAAAACATAGTCATCATAGCCGCAGCCATAGGCATCGCCGCACATTCGCATCTGCAGCCGATGAAGTAAAGAATATTTTGTAGAAAACTTTTTATGTTGTATAATAAAAAGAAAAAGATATGGAAGCAAAAATTATCGATTTCTTCTTGATAATATTAACAATGTTTTTAATGTTATCAGTCTCAGATTTCACAGCGTGGTTAATGATAAAAATACCTATATTGGGTAAAGTAACAGAATACTTATGGAATTCACCCCGAGTTTCTTTTCTGGTATTACTTTATTTTATAATAATTGGTTTTTATTTTGAAACCAGATTAAACAAATACGCTTTGTAAGAAAATGAGAAAATTCAACTAAGCAAGGATATAATCCTTGCTTTTTATTTTTCCGGTTCCAACTTTGCGCGTAAAACACTAATCTCGTCGCGAACAATCGCGGCCGTTTCAAAGTCGAGCTCTTTGACGGCTCTCGACATTTCTTTTTCTTTTATTTTGATGATTTTTTCGTAGACTGCCAAGTTGCGCTCTTCGTCAGAAAGTCTTGCAAGTTTTTTCTCTTCTTTTTTATCGAGCGCTTTGCGAGCTTTGCCAAGCACTTCAAAATCTATCGCAAGCTCAGCGTTCACCGCTTTTGCATGTTCAGATTCCATTTGTTCAGTAATGTCTTTGATATTTTTCTTGATCGTTTTCGGAGTAATGCTGTGCTTTTTGTTGTACTCCATTTGCACTGTTCGGCGGCGATTTGTTTCGGCAATTGCACGTTCCATCGAGCCTGTCATGTTGTCTGCATACAAAATCACGCGACCCTGCGCGTTTCGAGCTGCGCGGCCGATAGTCTGGATAAGCGATGTTTCGCTTCGAAGAAATCCTTCTTTGTCTGCGTCCAAAATGCCGATCAATTCTACTTCCGGCAAATCCAACCCTTCGCGGAGCAAGTTCACTCCGACCAAACAATCAAATTCCCCTTTTCGAAATGCCGTCAAAATTTTAATTCGGTCAATTGTTTTAATATCGCTATGCAAATATTCTGATTTTATTTTTCGCTCTTTCAAATACGCAGCCAAATCTTCCGCCATTTTTTTCGTTAGCGTTGTTGCAAGCACGCGCCCGCCGCCCTTGATATTTGCAACCGCTTCTTCAATAAAGTCTTGGACTTGGCCTGGGTAGTTCCCCCTCTCCTGGCTAGGAGAGGGCTGGGGTGAGGTTGATGCAGCCACCGGCTTGAGCGTAATTTCCGGATCAAGAAGTCCAGTTGGACGAATGATTTGTTCTACTATTTGGTCACTGTTTTCTCGTTCATAGTCGCTCGGAGTCGCTGAAGTATAAATCACTTGGCTTACGCGTTCTTCAAATTCGTTGTATTTAAGCGGGCGATTGTCTTTCGCGCTCGGCAAACGAAAACCGAATTCCACCAAAGTATTTTTACGAGCCTGGTCGCCAGCGTACATGCCGTGAAGCTGCGGAAGCGTCACATGCGATTCATCGATCACCACCAAAAAGTCCGCAGATCCATCTTTGTGATGTGGAAAATATGAAAGCAATGTTTCTGGCGGCTCGCCTGCTTTTTTACCAGACAAATGTCGAGAATAGTTTTCGATTCCGCTGCAATAGCCGATTTCTTTGATCATCGCCAGGTCATACGTCGTTCGTCGTTTGATTCGCTCCGCTTCCAAAAGCTTTCCTTCTTTTTCAAAAAGTTTGAGCTGGTCTGCAAGTTCTGCTTTGATCGCTTTTATTGCTTTTTCTTTTTTAGTTTCATTTGTCAAAAAGTGTTTTGCCGGAAAAAGGAAAATACTTTCTGGATTGTCGAGAATCTGCGAAGTCACCGGATCAATTTTTAAAATCTGCGTAATTTTTCCCGCTACGATTTCAATCGAAAGCATAAACGTTTCCGACACTGGCATGATTTCCACTTTATTACCAAGTGCACGAAACTGCCCTGAAGACAAATCTGCGTTTGTACGCGTAAAATGAATTGAAACTAAATTCGAAAGCAAATCATTGCGCGCCATTTTCATCCCAGGTTTTAATTCCAAATGTTCTTCGCGATATTCTTCTGGACTTCCCAAACCGTAAATACACGAAACCGACGCAACGATGATGACATCTTTTCTCGTAAGCAAAGATTGTGTTGACGCATGACGAAGACGATCAATTTCTTTGTTGATCTGCGCGTCTTTTTCAATATACGTATCCGTCACCGGCATGTAAGCTTCCGGCTGGTAGTAGTCGTAATACGAAACGAAATAATGCACCGCATGGTCTGGGAAAAATTCTCGATACTCTTGCGCAAGCTGTGCTGCAAGCGTTTTGTTGTGAGCAATCACCAAGGTTGGCTTTTCAAATTGCGCAATCACATTTGCAATAGTAAAAGTTTTACCAGTTCCCGTAGCACCAAGAAGGGTCTGCTTTTTCATCCCTTTTTTGAGGCCACTTACGAGGCCCTTGATAGCCTGAGGCTGGTCGCCATCCGGCTTATATTCGCTTGTAAGTTTGAAAAGCGGCATAGGTATCAGTACATTGTAAGCTATTTTGGGCAAGAAAAAAAGCAGCTGATACGCGGCTGCTTTTCTTTGAATCTTCGATTTTTATTAATTAGAAACAGGAACTGCTGATCCTGCTTCAATTTTTGAAATTGTAAAATTTGCAAAATAGGGTTCATTTGCTTTATACGTGATAACCAGCGCGTGATCACTCGTATTGTTTTGAGCATCCTTGATAAGCTCCCTGTAGTAATGACTGTTAGTTGTTTTGGGTCTTACTAGCAAAGATGATAAATGGTACGCGGGCATTGGTATTATGTTTAAGCCCACTAGTGTCTCATCAAGGTTCTGACTAAGTTTTTCCTTGCCGTGTGGTATGAAGAGTGGTATTTCTTTATCTCTTAAATGCTGCAAAGCTTTAGAAAGAAATGCTGATGTCGGGGTGCTATTCGGGTCTTCCAAAAAGAGCACGTGGATGGTTTTTCCTTTAGTTGTAGTAGCCATAATAATAATCTGATTTTTAGTTGGATTTTTGTTTTGTTTTGAAAATGTACGAAGATTCGGAAACATTATATACCAGCTTTACAATAAAGTCAAATACTGTATTTTTTAAAAAAGTTGGCTTTGTATTCCTCAAAATTCCCTTCTACAATGGCATTTCTCATTCCTTTGACGAGGTGTACTATAAAATACAGGTTGTGAATAGTCGCAAGGGTTCCACCCAACATTTCCTTCGCCCTAAAAAGATGCGCGACGTATGCGCGAGTGTAGTTTTTGCAAGTATAGCATCCGCAGTTTTCTTCGATCGGAACAAACGCTTCTTTGTGCTCCGCATTGAACATGTTTATTTTGCCGGCATGAGTATACAAAGTGCCATTGCGAGCCATGCGAGTCGGAGCAACACAGTCAAAAAAGTCGACACCGTTTTCTACACCCATAAATAAATCTTCGGGCTCACCAATACCGAGCAAATGGCGCGGTTTGTTTTCTGGCAAAATTTCGTTCACCCATTTGACCGCAGTCGACATATCTTCTTTTGCAAAACTTCCGCCAATACCGAAGCCGTCAAAATCCATACCGCCGATAAACTCTGCCGACTTTTTTCGTAAAGACTCTTCTCTGCCACCTTGGACTATGCCAAACAATGCTTGCTTGGTTTTTCTTGATTTATGGAAATCTAAAGACCGTTTTGCCCAAGCGTGCGTGCGATGAAGCGCTTCTTCTTGATATCGAAATGGTTCGGCTGGCGACGTACATTCGTCAAATGCAAAAATAATATCTGCACCCAAATTCTGCTGAATCTCGATCGATTTTTCTGGAGTAATGTAGTACAAAGTGCCATCAATATGCGAACGAAACGAAACTCCGTCCGCGCCAATAGTCGCAAGTTTTGGAACACCTTCGTCTGCGCTTGATCTTTCTGTAATTTGTAAACTTGGATCAATAGCTTTCGTAATTTTTGAAATATCCTTGCCGTATGCCGCGCCAAGCGAAAACACTTGGAAGCCGCCAGAGTCTGTCATCATCGGGCCTTTCCAATTCATAAACGAGTGGAGTCCTCCGGCTTTTTGTACGACTTCGTCTCCAGGTTGTAAAAGCAAGTGGTATGTATTTGCAAGCATGACATCTGCGCCAAGCGACTCCAACATTTCGGGAGTAATAGCTTTGACAGTTGCTTTTGTGCCAACGGGAACGAATGCTGGAGTTGGAATATCTCCGTGCGGAGTGCGGAAGATACCGGCGCGCCCAAGCATGGGCGCGCCGGTAGTGTCTTCTAATTTCTTTTCAATATCAAAACGGAAGTGCATGTTATTGTTCAATTTCTACCCACAAAAGGTGCTCGACGTTTGTCGTGCTGCGAAGCAAAACTTTTTGAAATGGATCTCGCGGATCAAACAACACTTGCTCGACAATACCAACAATGGCCGAGCTCATACCGGGAAGCACAGCAATGGAACCGACCGGTATCTCGACATCTCGTGGAAACGTAAGTTCAAAATTCTGCCCGCCGCGACCGACAGCTTCTGCGGTGACATTTGAGCCAAGCACTACGACAGACGTTTTTTCTCCGGGAGTCGAGTATAATTTTATTTTTGAACTTGTCTCAAACACTTCAACCACTGTTCCTAAAATCGAAGTCGGTGACGCATACACTTTTGTACCAACAAAAACTCCATCGCGACTTCCCTTGTTCACCACAAGAGAGTCATACACCGAAGTGCTTGGTTTTGCAAGAATTTCTGCGCGGATAAAAGTTGGATTTTCGCCTTGCTGTTTGAGCGACTCATTTTCTTGCTGCAAAAGCGTAAACTCGGCGTCGCGCGCTTTCAAAGTTTCAACTTCTTGCTTCAAAGCATCTCGCTCTCGAAGCAAAGCTTTGCGAGAAACAAATGCATCACCTTCTATATACGAAGCACCTTGCATGAGCGGAATTCCAAGCCGCACAAAAACAGATTGTAGACCTTTCCGCACAGAGCCGATCGAAAGCAAAATAACAATCACCACAACAAGTACGACGACAATCGTCCACGCTTGGCGAGCCTTTTTTTGTTTTCTATCGTAGAGGTAACTCATCGTTTGAAGAAAGAAGCACGTCTTTGAAATAATCTAAATCTTCGAATACGACGCCTGTGCCGCGCGCGACAGCAGAAAGCGGATCGTCTGCAATATAAATAGGAAGCTTGAGTACATTTGAAAGCAGTACGTCGAGGCCTTGGATCAGCGCACCACCACCGGCAAGAATAATACCGCGATGCATCACATCTGAAAGAATTTCCGGCGGAGTTGTTTCTAACACTTCTTTAATTCCGTCCACCAAGTTTGCTATTGACGCACCAATAGCTTCGCGGATGTCGCTGTCTGTCACTACCACTTCACGAGGAAGCCCGGTCACCAAATCCCGTCCACGAACTTGGGCTTCCATAAATGTGCCCGGCATGACATTGCCCACCGCAATCTTTACTGCTTCGGCAGTTTTTTCTCCGATCAAAAGTTTGAATTCGTCGCGCAAGTAACTCATGATGTCGGCATTCAATTTGTCTCCGGCGATTTTCAAATTCTTGCTTCGCACAATGCCGCCAAGCGAAATAATTGCGATGTCTGTCGTTCCACCGCCAATGTCTACTACCATCGAACCTGTCGGATCTTTGATCGGAAGTCGCATGCCGATTGCCGCAGCCATCGGCTCTTCGACGATATACACTTCGCGCGCGCCGGCAGATTTTGCTGCATCATACACCGCGCGGATTTCTACGTTTGTGACACCAGACGGAACCCCAACTACAACACGCGGACGGAAAAACTTTTTAGACATTTTTTCTGCTTTGCCGATAAGGTACGCAAGCATTTCTTCGGTCACTTCGAAGTCTGAAATCACTCCGTCGACAAGCGGACGGACTGCTTTGATGTGCGCTGGAGTTCTTCCAAGCATCTGTTTTGCTTCTGCACCGACTGCAACGATACGGCCTGTTTTTTGGTTGAGCGCAACGACGGAAGGTTCGTTTATCACAACACCATGCCCACGCAAATACACGAGGGTGTTCGCTGTTCCCAAGTCTATGCCGATGTCATTTGAAAATGATTCATACAGTTTACCCAGCATGTGATAATTCGTTCATTAATTCGGCAGCAGTTACAAAGCGGCCTTTTTCTTCCGTGCGTTTTTTGATTTCCACTCCGCCTTCTTTAATGCTTCGTTCTGAAACAACAACGCGATACGGAATGCCGATCAAATCTGAATCTGCAAATTTTTCTCCAGCGCTCATGTCTTCTCTGTCATCAAAAAGCACTTCGATATTCGCAGTATTCAAGCGTTCATACAAAGCTTGAGCTTCTTTCTTTACCTCGGCGCTCACACCAAGCGCAAGCACATGCACCTTGAAAGGCGCAACCGCCTCCGGCCAAATGATTCCTTTGTCGTCTGAAAAAATTTCTACAATAACTCCCATTGTTCGACTTACGCCGATGCCGTAACAGCCTGAAATGATGGATTTCTTTTCTCCATTTTCGTCTGTGTAATACACTCCGAGCGCGTCTGTATATTTGCTTTCAAGCGGGAAAATATTTCCGACTTCGATAGCGCGTTTTTCAACAAGCTTTGATTTATCAAGACCGAGCTTTTCCAAGTTTTCATCTGTATAAATTTCTTTGTTAACGGCAATATTCTTTTCTTCATCAAGATAAATAATATCTTCACCGATACCAGAGAGTGCCTGGAATTCATCGCTGAATTTTTTTGTAAAAATACCGCCGTCTGCGTATGTTCGGTATGTAATGTGTCCGATTCCGAGTCTTTTGTACACTTCAAAATAAGCCGCTGCGGTTTTTTCATAAATCGCGTTATGCTCTTCTTCTGACTTTGCAAAAGAGTACATGTCTTTCATGATGAATTCACGTCCACGCAAAAGACCTGACTTTGCTCGAAGTTCATTTCGGAATTTATTTTGAATTTGATACACAGAAAAAGGAAGGTCGCGATATGAATTCACGTATTCTGAAATTGCATCAACGATAGGCTCTTCGTGTGTTAAGCCCACACCAAGCTCTTCTCCGCTTTTTAGTTTTGTCTTGAACCAGTTGTCTACTTTTGCATCATCCCATCGATCTGTCTTTTCCCAAATGTCGCGAGGTTGAAGAATAGTCATGTACAATTCCTGCCCACCAATTTTATTCATCTCTTCGCGAATAATATTCTTGATCTTTTCAAGCACGCGCACTCCAAGTGGTAAGTACGCATACACCCCTGCCATTTCCTTGTGGATAAAACCTGCACGGATCAAAAGCTCGGCATTCTTGGCGATTTCGTCCGCAGGTGCTTCCTTTTTGGTCTTTGTAAACAATCTAGATTGCAACATATATGCTTATAGTACAGGAAAAAGTGCCTCTCAGCAAACGAAAAATCAAGCAACAAAAAAACCCAACTTTACAAAGTTGGGTTTTTAAATGTAAACAAATTTTAGCTGAGTTTTCTGGGAGTTATTTTTATATCTTTCCCAACAACAACTTTTTCACCAGTCGCCAATTTTCTCTTAATTTCAATCTTAGGTGTTTCCTTCTTAGTAATAGTTATTTTTGACTTAGGGGTGATTTTAATTTTTTTAGTAATCTTGATTTTCTTAGTGATTTTCATAATAATATGGATTTTTACATTTGCTTAAATATTATCATATTTTTTAATATTTGTCAATATGGCCAAAAAGCCTTATTCCTGCTATTATAAAAGCACTTCCACGTGGTCTGACGGTCGTCAGATTTGGCCTTAAAAAGCCGGGCTGCAATGCCAACTAACGTTGAAGATTCCCTTTCGGAATTATTAATTAATGCAGAGAGATTCTTCTTTGCGAAGGATTTTTTTATTATCCTTTTTTACTTTTACGATATGTCAAAGACACAAGAACACATCGATATGATGTTCAAAGCCGGAGCACATTACGGCTATTCGAAGACTCGCCGACACCCGTCGACAGCTTCACACATTTTTACTACTAAGAACAAGAACGATATCATCGACCTTGAAAAGACAGCAATGTCTTTCGAGTCTGTGCTTGAATTCTTGGCTGAACTTGGCAAAGGCCAGAAAACAGTGCTTTTCGTCGGCGCAAAGCCGGAAGCAAAGAAAAAGGTTGTCGAAACTGCGACAGCGCTCGATATGCCTTACGTGGTAGAGCGATGGATCGGTGGAACGATCACAAACTTTGTGGAAATCAAAAAGCGCATCGCGACTCTCGAAGAGCTCCGCGACAAGCGCGAAAAAGGCGAGCTTGATATGTACACGAAAAAGGAACGCCTTCTCATCGACCAGAAAATCGAAAAGCTTACAAAATACTTCGGCGGTCTCGTACATTTGAAAAAAGCTCCGGACGCGCTCTTCATCATCGATGCAAAGCGTGAACACATCGCTCTTACAGAAGCTCAGTCTGCAGGCATCCCGATCATCGCTCTTGCAAACACAGACACAAATATCAAAGGCATCGAATTCCCTATTGTTGCAAACGACGGATCACAGTCAAGCATCGCCTTCTTCCTCGAACAGGCAAAAGTTGCCTACGAATCTGGCAAAATCACAAAAGCGTAATCTCGTTTTTTTGTTCATTATTACAAAATAATTTTTTATAGTTTTTATGGCTATTACAACAGAGCAAATCAAAGAACTTCGAGACGCAACAGGTGTCTCCGTTATGCAGTGTAAGAAAGCATTAGAAGAAGCTGGTGGCGATATGGAAAAAGCGCTTTTGGTTTTGAAAAAGAAATCAAGCGACATCGCACTTAAGAAAGCAGACCGCGAAGCAAACGACGGTATCATTGTCGTGCGACAAAACCCGGGCAAAGCGACAGTGGTCGTGCTCAATTCTGAAACAGACTTCGTTGCAAAAAATGAAGACTTCACAAACCTTGCAAACGCTCTTGCCGACCTCGCAGTAGCCGAAGGCAAAGACGCTGCAACTGCAAAAGCGGCGGACATGATCAACCCTGTAATCCAAAAAGTTGGAGAAAATATCCAGCTCGGTTCTATCGAAGAAATTACCGCGCCAGTTGTCGGTTCGTATGTACACAGTGGCAAATCTGCTGCAGTCGTAGCGCTTTCTGGCGGCGATGAAGCTTTGGCAAAAGACGTTGCAATGCATGTTGCAGCGATGAAACCGGAATATGCTACACTAGAAGATGTCACTTCGGAAATGAAAGAAAAGGTAAAAGACATGTTTACCAAAGAAGTGATGGAATCTGACAAGCCGGAAGAGATCAAAGCAAAGATGCTTGAAGGAAAGATCGGCACGTACTTGAAAGAACAAGTGCTCGTCGAACAAGCATTCATCAAAAACCCAGACATGACCATCGGCAAGCTTTTGGAAAGCAAAGGCGCAAAGCTCGAAAAGTTCGCTCGCTACAGCATATAACGTAGCACCACTATGTGGACACTTATTTTCATCTTCATAGGTTCTCTACTTGCCACGCTCGGAATGCTTTTGTTCCGTGTGTGGCAAATACAGAACGGGAAAGTTGCGGTAGACCCCGACGCTCCCGAAAAAATGATCATCCCCGAGATGACCTTTGCATCTTTGAAAGAAAATGTGCTATATTACGGCAAGCGCGCAGGACATTTGTCTGTTATGGCAGCCATTGCGCTCTGGATCCGTGGTAGCCACGAAGTGACCAAGCATGCCAAGAAATTGCGCTTGAAGGTCAAGAAGAACGAAGACGGCACCGAAGAAAAAACGCCGATCTCAAGCTTCCTTATAACAGTCTCTGAATACAAGAAACGCGCCCGCAAGCTACGAGAGAGAATCACAAAAGAAGACAAAGAAGGTTCATTATAATAACCATGCCGCTTTAGCTCAGTTGGTAGAGCGCCAATTTTGTAAATTGGATGTCGTCAGTTCGAATCTGACAAGCGGCTCCAAACTAAAACTCCCCGAAAGGGGAGTTTTTAATTAGTGTATTTTTTTATAAATTCTTTTTCATCTCTAAGGTTTTTTATAATAAAAACTTTTTTGGTATCTGAATAACTGAGAATTTTTTCAAGTTTTTCTTTACTGCTATAATTCCAAATAAATTTGATTAATTTCCAGTTTAATTTTTCGATATTATCCCCACCCATTTCTGGTCGCTGCTTGTTATGAAATTGAATTCTACGTTTTAAAAGTCTATAGAAAATAAGAATTTTTGAGAAATCAAAATATATAATTGTGTCAGAATTATTCAATCGAATATCAAAAGAGCGAGACTTTGTAAAATCTCCATCAATAATCCATTTTTCATTGAGCATCATTTCTTCCTGGTGTTTTATAAAAACATCTTGTTTAATTCCCCCTTCTTGAATCCAAAATATTTTATCAAGATGCAAAACAGGAATAGAAAGTTTCTCACTTAATTTTCTTGAAAGTGTTGTTTTACCGGATGCAGGACAGCCGCAAATTATTATTTTATTCATATAGATTTTATTCCCCAGCAGTTTCGCCAGCTGGTGGAGTTGTTGGCTCTTCTTCTTTTGGAGTTTCTGATGTTGGTTCGGTCGGCTCTTCGACTTTTTGTTTCTTTGTCGACTTTGTTGTCGTTGGTTTTACTTCAACTTTCGGCTTTTCTTCTTCTGGTAAAAGCGTCTTCAATTCTGGGAGATTTTTTTCTATGTCTTCGACGCTTTGGAAGCCGTTGAATGTTTTGCCATTCATAACAAGCGCTGGAAGCGCGTCGCCAACTTTGTAGATAGACTTGAGGGTTTGTACCGCAGAGATGTCGATATTGTAGTCAAACGAATATACACGAAGGCCCGGGTATTTCTCGCGGAGTGCGGTAAGCACGTAGCTTTGCTTGTCGCAGTCTTCGCAGTCGTTCGCATTGCCATAGAAGTACAGCACAAACACAGACGCTTCTTTACAGCGTTCGGTGATGCGCTTCATAAGCAAATAGTCTTTGATTTCAAGAAGCGAATAGTAGCGCTTGAGAGCTGCCACGTCTTCACTGTCGCCAATGTTTTCTTCGCTCGAGTCGATCTTCTCTCCCAACGAATTGAGTTCTTGAGAAAGATAGGATTCGGTAACGTTCGAACAAGAAGATTCTTCAAGCAAAGAAAATTGTGTTTCAGAAGAAAGGATGTCGATGGCGATCTTGTCTTGAATAGACTTCAAGTTGTCGATCTTTTTATTATTAAAATAGTTGCTCAAATACAGCGCAGTCAAAAAAAGTCCGCAGGTAATAAAGAAAACGAAGATATATTTTGTCCAATTGTTTTTCATAAAAAATTATCGCCAGCTTGGGGCTTTGCCGGAAACGGCTTTATACATAGCGTGTATCAACCAGAACGGCGCAATGATGCTATAAATGATCATATACGAAATGACGTGCAATGGAAACTTCGCCTTGCCTGTCGACATCCGCGTACCGATCAAAATCGCAAGCAGCACGAAGCTGTAAAGGAAAAGAAGGAGGAAGGCTGTTGTGTGCGTGTTGATGAAAAACCAGTCAAACTGGACGCTTGGTAGAGACCAGTGGAGACCTACTGTGCGTATCTCGACGCTTTTTTCATACATGTTTTTTACAAAAGAAGTCGCAGCTGAACCGAAAAGAAATACCGCCGCAGAAATAGAGATGATGCCAGACGGAACCGTAAACAAAGAAAACGTTCCGTACTTTGGATTGAAGAGAATTTTGCGATAGTCGACAGTGTTGCGGATGAATCCGTGGATCCATCGCAAGCGCTGTTTGTAGAGTTTTGGAATCGTGTTCGGAGAAACGGTGTAGACATACGCGTCGTTGCACTGCTCGATCTTCATGTGGAATTTCTGCATGCGATACGCGATTTCCATGTCTTCGGTATTGTGCGCTTTGCGGAAAAGGCCGATTGTTTTAAACATTTCTCTTTTGTAAGTTGAAAATGGCCCCGGCGCTACGTGGATACCGCCATTCAAGCCAAGCATTTTCTTGATATACACTGCCATGTCGTATTCGATCTTTTGGATCGTCTGGATGATATTTTGCGGGTTGTGAACGATAATCGACGGCGCAACAGCCATGACTTCCGGGTCTTTTTTGAAATACGTAATGATGCGTTTGAGAGCATGCGGGTCGACAAAAGAGTCCGCGTCCAAACATGTAATCAAATCTGCTTTCGAAAGTTCAATACCCATGTTCATTGCCGTATGTTTGCCGCCATTTTCTTTATGAAAAGCTTGTATCTGCGGATGAGACGCAAAGGCTTGCATGACATTCCACGTGTTGTCGGTGCTTCCATCGTCAATCAAAAAGATTTCCAATTTGTCTTTCGGATAATCAAGTGCGAGAAGCGACTCGATAGTCTTGTGTATCGTCTTTTCTTCGTTCCAACATGGCACAATGACCGTTACCGTTGGGTATTCAGGAAGTTCGCCCATTGCACCACTTCGATAGACTATTTTCTTGCGATTCTCCAAAAAAGTAACCAAGAAAAAGACCTGCACGTAAAGTGCAGTAAAGGTAAGCGTATAAGTAACAATTGTTGAAATATCCATATTTTACAAGGCTTTTCTAGCGTTTCTGAAGTGCTCTCAGTATACCATTTTTAGACCTTTTTTTCAAGAATGTGTTCCTGTGGTATACTTTGAACATGAAAACAGAAAAAATAAGCACTGGAACGGGAATCATTGTGGCGGGTATTTTTATTGCCGCGGCGATATTCTTTTCTCGAGGAGGAGCTGCTCCACAAGTCGCAAGCACTACGACCAAAATCACTGTGCCGACATATACCGTTAAAGCTGAAGCAAGCGGAGACCACTATATCGGCAAAGCTGACGCGCCGATTGTGATTACAGAATATTCTGACCTCGAATGTCCATTTTGTAAACAAGCACACCCAACTGTGCACAAAGTTCTCGAAGCTTACAAAGATGAAGTCGGTGTCGAGTACGTCCACTTCCCTCTTTCTATCCACCCGAAAGCACAAAAAGAAGCTGAAGCCGCGGAATGCGTATACAAACTTGGCGGCAACGTTGCGTTCTGGAGTTTTATCGACACGATCTTCGCAATCACTCCGGCAAACAATGGTTTGGACGCAGCACTCCTTCCTGAAGTTGCGAAAAAAGTCGGCGTGAATGAAAAGCAATTTATGACATGTCTTGATTCCGGAGAAATGGCAGACAAAGTAGCAATCGACCAAGCTCGCGGAACAGCAAATGGCGTGAAAGGTACACCGCAGTTTGTCATCACGTCTCGAGCAACAGGCAAATCCATCACTATCCCGGGTGCAATTCCATTTGAGCAATTTAAACTAAAAATCGAAGAAGTACTGAGTGGAGGTGGGCAAGTATAAAACACTAAAAAAATCCCCTTTCAGGGATTTTTTTAGTGTTTTGTTAACTTTACTTGACTAAAGTACTTTAGTTTGCTAAAGTAGCTTATATGGAAGTTAATTGGAAGACAAAAGAAAACATGCAACTTGTGGAAGCCTTGCTTTCACTTAAAAATCCTGAAGAATCAAGGCTTTTTCTGCGCGACCTTATGACTAAAGGAGAAATCGAAGAATTTGCACGTAGACTGGAAGCCGCTCGTCTACTTTCAAAAGACACTCAGTATTCTGCAATTATAGAAAAAACGGGATTGTCTTCAACAACAGTAGCTCGTATTTCAAAGTGGCTCAAAGGCTCACTTGGAGGTTACAAACTTGTACTTAATCGCATGCATCATACCCATTCTCGCACTCAAACTGGGAAAGGGTTGTCTTTGCATACATAAGTTATACCGAAGCTAACCCCTTCCTCGTTTGAGTGAAGGGGTTTTGCGTTTATGTCCCAAAACAGGCGTTTGTACTTTAAAAAAAATAAATAATGGGAAAAGAATTCAATTGTTATTCTTTGGGAGGAGAAGGTCCTCATATGTAAAAAAGATTCCCAGGTAGGCTGAGATAAATTCAGCCTACCTATTTATGTACACTCAAAACAATCTAAAATATTTTTAAAATGCAACACAAAACAACAACCATTATGCAATGGCTTCGCGAACGAAGTAAAACAGTCCGACCAAATAATCTTAGAATAAACGATTGGGTGGATGAATATATAGACAAATGTGTACTGACAGGAAAACCGGTAGAGATACTTACCCAGTATTGTCTTTCAAAAGACCTAGAGAAACGATTCTCTGCTCAAGGAAATACTTTTATTGCTCTTAAACCTGAGGAGAAAATGTTTAAAAAAACAGTCCCTTCAATTATTGAAAAGTTCAAGCAAAACACTATCTCCGTAAATTGGTATATCACCTTTCATAATTCTTTTTTAGATCGTGGAAGGATTTCTGAACATATGAGTATCTCTTATATTAATATGATTCAGAACCTAGTAAGCAATGAAGAATTATTATTACTTAATTGGGAAAAAGATGTTCTTGGAAAAAGACCGGGGGCAGCCAAAGAAGTTTTAAAAAATTTCAAAGATATGGTTTCTGAAGAGGCGTTTGAACTGGACATACACAACCTTCTGGAACGGGTGAAGCAATATGGAGATTTTACAAAAACAGAAGAACAACTTCGAGAAGAAGCGATGTTTAAAATCGCCTGTGAGGCCGAAGAAGGAAGATATATATTTAGTTCTGAATCAATTTTCTCAAATGGTGATATTCTTATTACACCTCTTGAGTTTCCGGAAAGACTAACCTTTTTTGAAATACTCACACCTGGTTTTCAAAAAAGGATTGTACCAATTCTACCCCTTTACCCATGGAGACTGGACTCAAGCGAACTTATATACAGAGAAAGCTACATAGACACAAGCACTTTCAAAGGTAGTCCTGATCGAACTTACACAAAAAGAAAGAGTGGGTATTCAAGAGCAGATTGGTAAATAAAATGGGATACAATGTTATGTATCCCATTTTTTAGTGCCTAAGTATTTCAATATTGACTTTGCCAGACTTTGCTTTAATCCGAACTACGCCACCTACTGGAAAAGTAAAAATTGGTTGGGTGTGGCCAAAATTTGCATCAGCGACAATTGGTATATTTTTAGATAATTTTTTTGACTCAAACAAATGCTCAATTTGTTTGATTGTTACTTTTGAATCTTTCTGAAATCTACCTAAAATAATGCCTTTGATAGAGACACTAGGAAGTTGCAATAAAGATTCAAGATTACGTTCAAACTCAAAAATAGTTTGATCTCCTCCAAAATCATCATCTTCAATAAAAAGAACGACATCTTGCAGATTGGGCATATACTCTGTACCTTGTAGCAAATTGATAGTTGAAAGATGACCTCCAATCAAGACTCCCTCTGCGGTACCGTTTTGGATAATAGAATATCCTTTGTTTTTTCTAAAAGGATGTCTGCGTTCTCCTATATATTTACTTGGAGTAACATTAAAGAATTCTTCGCTCATCAAGCATTTTTTGAAAAAATCAAACATGTATTCTATATTATCTTTGTTCTCATCCATACCGAACGAAGAATAATTTGGTCCGATATAAGTTACCAACCCAGTTTTTGCGTATATTGCATTAGAGAGAACAGTAATATCAGAAAACCCCCAAATTGGTTTAGGGTTTTTTCGAATAAGTTCCCAATCTAAATATGGCAAAAGTGTATTTGCATTATAACCCCCTCTCACACACGCAATTCCCTTTACTTTTTTATCCCTAAAAGCATCATGTAAATCTTTTACTCTTGAATCAATGGAAGAATTTCCAAATAAATCTTTTTCAAAAGCATTTTTACTATAGGTAACTTTTAGCCCGAGAAGTTCTTTGGTTCTCTTATCTGCGATTCTTTTTACGGATGCTTTCATTGAAGCAGCTGAACTAGACGGAGCAATTATCCTTAGTTCATCGCCTGGTTGAATTTTCTCTGAAAAAATAGTTTTCATATATAGAAAATTGTATTAATCAAAATAATTTTTCAATCGAATGATCTTTTCGTGGTTGCGAAGCTTGTCGTGGACTTTGGCTTCGATCTGACGAATACGTTCGCGAGTAACTCCGAACTCTGCGCCCACTTCTTCGAGTGTGTGCTGAATGCCGTCCATCAAGCCGTAGCGCATTTCCAAAATCTTTTTTTCTTTTGGATTGAGCTCGTCGAGCACAGAACGGATCTGGTCTGAAAGAATGCGTCGAGACGCGTCCTGGTCTGGGCCAGAGATTTTGTCGTCCGCAATGAATTCTCCGCGAGTAGACTTTTCATCGTCATCCCCGATCGGCTGTTCGAGCGAAATAGTTTCTTGGTTGATGTTTTCAATCACATGCACTTTTTCAACTTCGATTCCCATTTCAGTCGCGATTTCTTCGGCCAACGGCTCACGGCCCAAGTCTTGAGACAAACGTCGGACAACTTGTTTATATTTTGAAATCGTTTCCACCATGTGGACCGGAATACGGATCGTTCGAGACTGGTCGGCAAGCGCGCGAGTGATCGCCTGACGGATCCACCATGTTGCATATGTTGAGAATTTATATCCTTTTGTCCAATCAAATTTCTCTACCGCTTTAAACAAACCAAGGTTTCCTTCTTGGATCAAATCAAGAAGCGTAAGGTCTGAACTTCGTCCGACGTATTTTTTCGCAATCGAAACCACAAGTCGCAAGTTTGCGCGAGCAAGCAAGTTCTTGGCTTCCATGTCACCTTTTTCAATGCGTTTTGCGAGGTCGCGTTCTTCGGCTGCGTGAATAAGCGGAAATTGTCCGATTTCTTTAAGATAAATTTGGATCGAGTCGTATGCAGCCTGGTCTTTGCCAAGTTTCAAATCTTTTTCAGGAGCAGAAACATCGAGCAAGTTCCCGCCTTCGAGTACGTCTACTCCGGCAACGGAAAGCATTTCATAGAGCTCGTCCAAGAAAAGAATATTGTTTTCGATGTCTGGAAATGTTTTTAAAATTTCATCATAAATAACGAAGCCACGCTTTTTGCCTTTTGTTACCAATTCTTCGGCCTTCTTTTTAAGTTCTTCTTCTTTCTTTTGCTTCGAAAGTTTCGGAGCTGATTTTGCAACAACCTTTTTAGGCACTGGTTTTTTGACTGGCTTTTTAACAGATTTTTTGGTTGCAGGCTTTTTTGTTTTTGCAACCTTTTTTGAAGCTGGCTTTTTCTTTGGCGCAGACTTGCGAGACGGTGATTTTTTCACCGGTTTTTTGGACTTCGTATTCTTTTTTTGTTTTTTATTTTTCATACTCGACGTTACGATTCTATTGATAATGATTCCAATTGGTTCTTTGTTGTTCGAATGGTGTGGAGGAGCTCGTCGCTTTTCGCCTTGTCTTTAGCAGATTCTGCAGCGTGGAATTCATTCATAAGCGCGGCGAGTTTGTCTTTTAAAAGTTCTCGTTCGAGATTTCGGAGCAGTGCGTCTGTTTCTTTGGCAATGTCGCGGTCTTTGTACACAAGTTCTGTTTCAAAAATAAGCGTGTTTGATTCGGGGCTGTCAGTCGGCGGACTTTCTTCTCTTTGCAATATGTCGTTTAAAGCTTTTTCAATCTTTACAGCAAGCTCGCTGTCGGTCGTTTTTTTCCACAAAGCAATACCTGTCAGCGCTTTGATAATTCCTTCTTTGCGATTAACTTCGGTGGGAACAAGTGCTTCGCGAATAGTATGCACGACGTCCGGTTTCGGAATGCGACGCAAGTCTTCGGCAACAACTTCTTCACCAACACCAAGCTTTCGCGCAAGAAGCGAAATAAAGTGTGCTCGATCGATTGCGCTTTTGAGACGTGCAACATACGGGAGCACTCGTGTAGTCACTTCTTTCTTGAACATGCGGTCGTCAGTCGTCGCTTCGCGAAGCACTTCGGTATACATTTCGATAAAATGTTTTGGATGTTTCAAAGCGTCCCGCCATTTACTTTCGTCTTCCTTTATCATATCTGCCGGGTCAACTCCTTTTGGCATGCGGATGACTGATACATCCATCCCTGTTTCATACGCGAGACCGACAGCACGTTCTGAAGCTTTCATGCCCGCTTGGTCTCCGTCAAAACAAAGCACAAGCGAATCGGTAAAGCGTTTCAACATAGACAGATGATAACTCGTCAGTGCTGTTCCAGAAACCGCAACTGCTTCGTTCGTACCGGCTTGGTGCGCAAGCACCAAATCCATTTGTCCTTCGACAAGCACGGCGCGGCGTTCGCGAGCGATCGCTTGCTTTGCCTTGTCGTAACCAAACAAAATACGAGATTTGTTGTAGACGATCGTCTCCGGAGAATTCACATATTTTGCAACAGTTGGATCAGCACTTGTGTCTCCAAAAATTCTTCCGGAGAAACCGACAACTTTGCCTTGCGGATTCATGATTGGAAACATGATGCGGCTGCGGAAACGATCGTAAAATCCTTTTTGACTTTTGATCGAAAGCCCGGCTTTTTCTTGTACGTCTTCGGAAATTCCTTTTGACGAAAGAAAAGTCGAAAGATTGCGCCAGCCATCCGGAGCAAAACCAATACGGAAAGATGCTATCGATGCATCGCTCACACCACGTCCTCGCACGTACTCTAAAGCGTCTGGGAATTTTTGAAGAACAAGTTCGTAATACTTCGTAGCAAGTTCGAGTGCTCGATACACCTGCGTGTTATCCGGCTCTTTTTCACGATGGACATTTCCTTCTTTGGGAATCACGACACCGGCTCGATCTGCGAGCTGCTTCAAAGATTCTGGAAATGTCAGACCTTCGATGTCTTGAATGAACGTAAACACGTCGCCACCTTTTCCGCAGCCAAAACAATGGAATGTTCCTCGCTCGGGTGATACAAAAAATGATGGAGTCTTTTCGTTATGAAACGGACATCGCCCGCGCATGTGAAGCCCAGATTTTTCGAGCTTCACATAAGGCGAAATCACGTCAACGATAGACAAACGCTCTTTGATTTCTTGTACGGGTGAATTCATGGGGATAATAGAACCGCACACATTCACTTACTTTATTATTCGACTACTTCTTCAACTTTTTCTTTACGAATTTCTTTGTTTCGGAAACCTGTTCCAGCTGGGATCAAGCGGCCGATGATAACGTTTTCTTTCAAGCCTCGGAGCTTGTCGACACCACCACGAACGGCGTTGTTGATAAGCACACGGTTTGTGTTTTGGAATGACGCTGCAGAGAGCCAGCTTTTCGTTGTAAGAGAGACCTCTGTGATACCAAGCAAGATCTGTTCTCCCTTTGCTTCCTCACCGCCTTCTGCTTTAACTCGGTTATTTTCTTCGATCAATTCTGTATTTTCTACGATTTCACCAACAGAGAAGAGCGTTGTTCCCTGTTCTTTGATGCGCTTTCGAGAAAGCATTTGTCGAATGATGATTTCGATGTGCTTTCGAGAAATAGACGCGCTCTGAAGTTCGTACACTTTCTTGATTTCGCGAATAATGTAATCTTCTGCAAGTTCTCGTCCGCCGAATTTGAAAATTTCAGAAATATCTGCAGAACCGTCTGTGATGATCTGGCCTTTTTTGATATCTTCGCCAACTTTGACAAACACTGTGCGTCGAGCTGGAACGGTATATTCAATAGTGTTTGATTTTGCATCACCTTTCGTGTCTGAAATAACAACGATCGTTACGTCCTTGCCGTCATTTCGGATTTCAGAAACTTTCGCGTCTGTTTTTGAAACGATAGCTGCGCTCTTTGGAGTTCGTCGTTCAAATATTTCTTCGATACGAGGAAGACCTTGCGTAATGTCGACTCCGGCAACACCTCCGGCGTGGAAGGTTCGAAGCGTAAGCTGTGTTCCAGGTTCACCGATCGCTTGCGCGGCAATGATTCCCACCGCTTCACCGAGGTCGATAAGTTTGTTTCGTCCAAGGTCAAGACCGTAACACATCTGACAAATGCCGTGCACTGTCTTACATGTAAGCGGAGTTCGAACGAAGACTTCTGTAATACCTTTGTTTTCGATCATCTGCGCGTCTTCTTTTGTAACCAAGTATCCTTTCTTAAATACAACATTACCTTCGTTATCTTTCAAATCTGCTGCAAGTACGCGGCCGCGGACATTTTTAGAAATTGGAATTTCAATACCAGAAATGATTTCTTTCGTCATTGTCTTTCCTTCTTTTGTTCCACAATCTGCTTCGGTGATAGTCACATCTTGAGACACGTCAACGAGACGTCGTGTCAAATATCCAGCGCGAGCAGTGTTCAAAGCCGTGTCGGCCAAACCTTTACGCGCACCGTGAGTAGTAATGAAGTATTCAATCGGAGAAAGTCCTTCTTTGTATGAAGGCACAATCGGGAAATCGATAGTTCGTCCTTGAGTGTTGACGATAAGACCTTTCATACCTGCCATCTGTGTAAGGTTTGAAAGAGATCCTCGAGCTCCGGATTTGATCATGTCTTCGACAGAACCATTTTTCTCGAGTGTTGCAGGAAGAGTTTTTTCGATTTCGATTTTGATGCCGTCCCAGATTTCAATAATCTTTCGGAAGCGTTCTTCGTCAGAAAGAAGTCCTTCGTTGAATTGACCAACGATTTCTTCTTCCATCTTGCGTCCTTTCGCAATGATAGATTCTTTTTCTTTTGGAACAACGACGTTATCGATTCCCCATGTAATACCAGACTGAGTGACGAATTTGTAACCGAAGTCCTTGATCTTGTCGAGGATTGCGGGAGTTGCGTCGATACCGTAATGCATGATGAGTTCGTCAACGAGCGCTGAAATACGCTTCTGGCTCATTTCTTCGTTCAAGTATGGAAGATCTGCCGGAAGAATACTGTTGAACATAAGTCGTCCAACTGTTGTTTCAAATGGCTTGCCTTGAAATTGCGCATACTTCACTTTGTCTGTGCCCATGACTTTGATTTTCGCGCGGAAAGAAACTTCGCCGAAGTCATAGGTTGTCATCGCTTGGTTCGGATTTGAGAAGAATTTTCCTTCACCTTTTTCACCTTCAATGATCTTCGTCATCCAGTAACAACCAAGAGCGATGTCGAGAAGTTTGACTGATACGATCGGGTCGCCGTTCTGAGGCTTGAGCAAGTTCTTGTTTGCCGCCATTAAAGTGCGAGCTTCATCTTGAGCTTCAACTGAAAGCGGAACGTACACCGCCATTTGGTCTCCGTCGAAGTCAGCGTTGAAGGCAGAACATACGAGCGGGTGAACCTGGATAGCGTTACCTTCGATCAAGATCGGATTGAAAGCTTGGATACCAAGTCGGTGAAGCGTCGGCGCACGGTTCAAAAGAACGTACTTGCCTTCGATCACTTCTTCGAGTATCGCCCATACTTCCGGAACTCCTTCTTCGATGAGCTTGTTTGCACCGCGAATGTTGAATGCAAGTTCGCCTGCAAGGATCTTTGAAATGACGAATGGTCGGAAGAGTTCAAGCGCCATGTGCTTTGGAAGTCCGCACTGGTTGAGCTTGAGCTGAGGACCAACGACGATCACTGAACGTCCAGAGTAGTCAACGCGTTTACCGAGCAAGTTCTGTCGGAACAAACCTTGTTTTGATTTCAAGTTGTCAGACAAAGATTTGAGCGCACGTCGCTGTGACTGGCTCATCGCTTGAGAGTCGCTTTGGTTGGTGATTGAGTTGTCGATCAACGCGTCCACTGCTTCCTGGAGAATACGCTTTTCGTTTCGAAGGATCACGTCCGGAGCGCCGATTTCTTTCAACTTGCGGAGACGGTTGTTTCGGTTGATCACGCGTCGGTACAAGTCGTTGATATCTGAAGTTGCATGTCGTCCGCCATCAAGCGCGACCATCGGTCGGAGCGCTGGAGGGATGACTGGAATGACAGTTAAGAACATCCATTCTGGACGAATTTGTGAGTGGATCATTGCTCTAATAAGCGCCAAACGCTTCTGAAGCTTTTCGCGTTCAAGAGAGCTTGCTTTTTCAAGCATTTTTTCTGTTGCAGCTTTCAACTTTTCAAGGTCGAGATTTTTGAACAAGTTGTAAATTGCTTCTGCGCCGATGTTCGCTTCGAAACATGTTCCGTATTTCAAAGAGAAGTGATGGAATGAAATTTCGTTCAACACTTTTCCTTCGTAGATATCGTTGATTTCTTTCTTTGCGGCAGCCAAAAGTTCTTTCAACTTTTCGCGAGTTTCTTCGTCGTTTGTTGATTTTACTTTTGATTTGTATTCAGTTTCGATGTTTGAGATGATTGAAGCTTTTTCTTCTTCGTGAACTTTTGTGATGATGTAACCGGCAAAGTACACAACCTTTTCAAGGTCGGTGATTGGTATATTGAGCAAGCTCGACATGCGAGATGGCACGCCGCGGAGGAACCAGATGTGCGCAACCGGACTTGCAAGCTCGATATGGCCCATGCGTTCACGTCGAACGATAGAGCGAGTAACCTCAACTCCACATTTTTCACAGACGATATCTTTGTATCGGATGCGTCGGTATTTTCCACAGTAACATTCGTAATCTTTTTCCGGACCGAAGATCTTTTCGTCGAAGAGCCCACCGCGTTCTGAACGTCCTGTTCGGTAGTTGATCGTTTCAGGCTTTGTCACTTCTCCATAAGACCATTCGCGGATGCGGTCCGGTGAAGCAAGCTTGAGCGTGATTGAATTGAAATCTGTTGTATCAATTGTTTTCATATATATGTTGGAGTATTACTCTTCTGACTTTTTAGAATTGCGCAGGTCGACATCGAGCGCAAGACCTCGGAGATAGTTCAACATCACAGAGAATGATGCTGGAGCATTCGGAGATTTGATTTCCTCACCTTTGATAATAGAATCAAACGTCGCACTTCGTCCCATGATATCGTCAGACTTGATCGTGATCATTTCTCGGAGAGCGTGAGCGGCGCCGTATCCTTCAAGTGCCCACACTTCCATTTCTCCAAATCGCTGACCTCCACCGTGAGCTTTACCACCGAGCGGCTGTTGCGTGATAAGAGAGTAAGGACCGATACTTCGCATGTGAATCTTGTCTTCCACCATGTGGTGCAGTTTCAAAACATACATGTATCCGACTGCAATGTCTTGTTCAAACTTGTCGCCAGTTCGTCCGTCGTAAAGAGCGATCTTGCCGTTTTCTGGAAGCCCAGCTTTGACAAGTTCTTCTTTGATTTCATTTGTTGTTGCACCAGAGAAAGTCGGAACAATAGCCTGGTAGCCGAGCGTGTGCGCAGCCATACCCAAGTGCATTTCCATGATCTGACCCAAGTTCATACGAGATGGCACGCCGAGCGGAGTCAAAATAACGTCAATCGGAGTTCCGTCTGCCATGTATGGCATGTCTTCTTCTGGAAGCACAGTAGAGATAACACCTTTGTTTCCGTGTCGTCCAGCAAGCTTGTCTCCAACTGAAATATTTCGGATCTGTGCAACTTCGATCACAACTTTCTTGATGATGCCTGATTCCAAAGTGTGTCCTTGGTCGCGAGAGAAAATCTTGACCCCAATAATGCGTCCTTTCTTTCCGTGTTCCATGCGTAGAGATGTGTCTTTAACATCGCGAGCTTTTTCAGCAAAGATAGATCGGAGCAAGCGTTCTTCTGGAGTAAGTTCTGTTTCGCCTTTCGGTGTAATCTTTCCAACCAAAATATCGTTCTCACGGACTTCTGCACCGATGCGGATGATACCTTCTTCGTCGAGGTCTTTCAACTTCGCTTCACCAACGTTCGGGATATCGCGAGTTGTAACTTCCGGACCAAGCTTTGTATCTCGGACAGCACAAGTGAATTCTTCGATGTGGATAGAAGTAAATTTACTATTTTTTACAAGTCGTTCTGAAAGGATGATCGCGTCTTCGTAGTTGTTTCCGCTCCAAGACATGAACGCAACGAGCACGTTCTGACCCAAAGCAATCTGACCGCGGTCTGAAGTTGAAGTATCTGCAAGGACACTTCCCTTTTTCACTTTATCGCCAAGGTTCACACTTGGTCGCTGGTGAAATGCCGCGAAGTTGTTTGTTCGAGAAAATGCAACAAGGTTGTATGTTTTCTTTCCTTTATCATTTGTTACAACGATTTTCTTTCCGTCAACATGAGTAACAACACCCGCCTCTTCTGCAATAATAAGTCGTCCAGAATCTTTTGCAGCGAGTTCTTCCATACCTGTCGCAACGAGCGGAGCTTCAGGAACGATACAAGGCTGAGCTTGTTTCTGCATGTTACTTCCCATGAGTGCTCGGTTCGCGTCATCGTGTTCGAGGAATGGGATCATTGAAGTCGCGATAGAAAACGCTTGGTTTGCAGCAACATCGATAAAGTCCACCTTGTCACGATCTACGAGACCTGGTTCTGTTTGTCGGCGAGCTTCAATTCTTTCTTCAAGCAATTTTCCATTTTCGTCGTAAGAAACTCCCGAGTGAGCAATGTTGTACTTTTCTTCTTCAAGCGCGTTCATGTAGACGATCTCGCCTGTGATTTTTCCGTTCTTCACTTTTACATAAGGAGTTTCGATAATTCCGAAATCGTTTACGCGAGCATAGACAGACAAGTGAAGAATAAGACCGATGTTCGGACCTTCCGGAGTGTGGATCGGACATACGCGACCGTAGTGAGAAGTGTGAACGTCGCGCACTTCCAAGCCAGCGCGTTCTCGTGTGAGACCGCCAGGACCAAGCGCAGAAAGTGTGCGCAAGTGTTCAAGTTCCGCCAAGACGTTTTCTTGGTTCATGAACTGTGAAAGTTGGTTTGTTGTGAAAAATTCTTTGATTCGAGCCTGAAGTGGCCGCTGGTTGATGATTGCGATCGGAAGCGCAGTTGAAGTGTCGATAGTCGACATGCGGTCTTGGATATTTCGCTTGATCTGTGTCATACCAACGCGAATTTTCTGCTGAAGAAGCTCGCCTACGAATCGGACGCGGCGTTGACCCAAGTGGTCGATATCGTCTGCATGTGAACCCGGTGTGTTGTTCAACATCACCACGTGCTTGACGATAGTTGCAACGTCTTCTTTTGAAATAGTGCGTCGAGCCATTTCTTTGTCGCCCATGTCGAGTAGGAAACGGTTGTTGAATCGGAATCGTCCAACTGGAGACAAGTCGTAGCGTTCAGGGCTAAAAAGAGAATCGATAAATTCTTTCGCGTTGTCCGGAGTTGCAAGATCGCCGTCGCGGAGACGTTTGTAGATGTCGATATATGCATCGTTCAAAGATTTTGCAGTATCTTTTTCAAGCGCGATCTTCATGAGAGACTGCGTTGTTTCGTCAGAAGCAAATGCTTTCAAGATCTGCTCGTCTGTGTGATATCCGAGTACGCGAAGAAGCGCAGTTACAGAGAACTTTCGCTTTTTGTCGATACGGACATAGAGGATGCCGTCGACGTCTGATTCGATTTCGATCCACACGCCACGCGCAGGGATGATCTTCGCACCAAAATATTTCTTACCTTTTGCTTCAACATCTGTAAAGAAAATACCGAAACTTCGCGCAAGCTGAGGAACGATAACTCGTTCAACTCCGTTGATGATAAATGTTCCATGCGCTGTCATCATTGGGATGTCAGACATGAAGATTTCTTGCTCTTTTGTTCCACCAATCGTCTTGTTCAAAAGTTTAACGCTTGCCTTCAAAGGCGCTTCGTACGAGAGCTTGTTGATCTTTGCATGCTGCTCATCGCACTTTGGCTCGCCAAGAGAAAAACCGGAAAATTCAAGCTGGAATTTCTTTGAGGAATAGTCGTTGATCGGAGAAAACTCTTTAAAAACTTCTTTCAAGCCATGCTCGATGAGCCACTTGAAAGACGCCACCTGTGTTTCAAGGAGGCTCGGGAATTCGACCAATGGTTGCTTGTACTTTGAAAAGTACTTCTTCTCATGCTTCGTTTTTGCTGGGGTCATACAAAAAAAACAAAAGACAAGGTAGAGAAATCTACCTTATAATTAAAGGCTATTAAAGTGAACCGTTATTCAATTTTCGCACGCGAACGTAAAGCTATTACGCTACTAAAGGGTCAGATTGATAAGCCATTACTCAATCTTCAATCGTGATTACAATCCTAGCAGAAATGTATTTTAATGTCAAATAAAAACGCCCTGTCTTTATGACAGGGCGTAGATAATAAATTTTAGTTTTTCACAATTTGCAGACGTGCTTGTTTAATTTTTTTAAATATAAAGAATCCCCAAATGATAGAGAGAAGAGTTACTATAAGAAATAATCCCTTTTTATCCAATACAAATAAGCTAAATGCAAAAAGAGCCCAACCAACAAAGAGAGTACAGAATCCTAAAAGATAACCCACTCCCCTTGCGAAGCTGCCAGAACATAGCCAGTAGAGTCCCAACCAAATGATAAATACCATATAGTAAACAAACTGAAAACCTGTATTAGGTAAAGGATCAATAACAACTTTTGGCTTAGCAATAAAACCTGTAAAATCTTTTTCAGAAGTGTAGCTAAAAAATAGCTTAGATCCTCTCTTGTATGTTTGAAATCCATATAACGGAAAGACGTTGGGCTTAGCAGTATAAACCTCATCAAATTCTATCCACCCAAGTTCTATTTCTTTATTTGGATTTGAAAGCATCCAAATTATTTCCTCATAACTGGCATTGTGGATGACAGTATCCGGAAGGTTAATATCATTCTCTAAAACTTCCCTGGTGTGTCTAACATTGCTATCCACTTCTACGCTATCAATTTTCCACATTTGCAAATATATGGACCCGTATGAGTCGTGAACTTCATATCTTACATTGTTAGTTGGGTCGAGTTTTACATACAAGAGCGTATCCGCTTTATCGGCCAGAACCATACAAGGCACTGCCAGCAAGAGTACCAGTAGTTTTTTCATTGTTTAATTTTTTAGTGGGTTTGGTTTTACATTATCATGTTTTTTAGATTTGTCAAACTAAAAAGCAGCGCTTACCGCGCTGCTTTTTCTGGGTTTTCCCCTCCTTGGGTAAGGAGGGGTCGACGCGCTTCAGGCGCGCGGGGGTGGTAATTTCTGTAGTTCAACCTTTATCCGATCAACTACTGAGGAAAGTTGAGTGAGAATTTCTTTATTACTAAAACGCACAACTCTTTTTCCTAAAGATTCAAAATAGACAGTTCGCTTAGTGTCATATTCTTCTGCATCTTTTTCATAATGCTGAGAACCATCAATTTCTATAATGAGAAATTTTTTAGGACAATAAAAATCTGCAATGTATCCTCCAATACTATGCTGCCTACGAAATTTTACCCCGAGTTTATTATTTTGCAATTGCAACCAAAGAACCGCTTCTTCATGCGTTCCATGATTTCTGAGTTCTCTTCTTCTATCAACAAATTGAGGAGTGTTGTGAATAATTGGCATACAAGTTACCAACCCCAGCGCAAGCGCTGCCCCTCCTTACCCAAGGAGGGGAAAATTTTTTTACTGCACCACAGTAATAGGCACGGAAACGACAGAAGTTTTGTTACTTGCCATGTTTTTGGCTGTGAGGTTGATGTTGTATGTTCCTGGCGCGATGCTTCCAGATGCAGTTATAGTTGGAAGTTGCGCTGTGCCAAAATTTTCTGCCGCGATGCTACTCATCGTATACGTAAGCGGGCTTGCAGTCATACCAGACGGAAGTGTCATTGTTACAAGCATGTTCGCAGGCGCGCAGCCGGTGTAGTCGTCATTCCACACTGTTGGGAAAATCGCAAAACTTGAACCCGGGCCGATGGTGAGTCCATATGAATCTGCATACAAGAATTTTGGATTCTTGCGCACGCAACTTACCGGCGAAATACTGACGTTGAATTTGATTGCGCTTGCGGTTTTGGAAGTAATTGGTCCAATAGTAATGCCTGTACGTGGATCAGAAAATGTCCCGGTTGTGCTGTTGAAAGACGCAGCTTTAATATCATCCGTCCATAAAGAAGACGTTGCGCGAGCATCAAGCATGCGCGCTTGGTTGTAAGGAAGTTGCATGCTGTCGCTGTACGCGCGAGTAATTATCAAACCATTTTTATTCGAAGAAATAGTACTGTTTGAAAGCATGCTGTCAAACCCTGTCGACTGTCGCCATTCGACATAATACGGAGCTGTGCCGTTTGCAAGTTGGATCTTCACCGCTTTTTTGCCAGTTGTATTTTCGTACGGAGCAAGGGTGTAATTTCCGCTAGCAGTTGCGGTAATCATATTCGTACCATCAAGCCACCCCATCATTTCTTTATAAAACGCATTCGTATGAAAACCGTATCCGCGCTGGTCTCCCATGATGTCAAAAGGATTTCCGTATTCTTTGTGCGTACAAGTTGCGCTCTGCCCCATGCTTGCCGTGTCGAGCGTTGTCGAGCCACAGTCGTATCCATTTGCATGCCACCATCCTAGTCCATGTCCAACTTCATGCGTTACCATCGAGTCCAAGTTTGTCCAAGAAAATGTTGGGGGAGTGGAAGTAGACCACATCGAATTCTGCAAGAAGTTTGCACCAGAGCCATTTACCCACGAAACGGAAAGAGTGTAGACTTGGTTGTTGATGAAAATAGGTGAAGCGCCAACAAATGCCGAACCTTTTGCGTATCCACCCGAGCAGTTCGTAATAATGAGCACATGCTGATAGTTTGCAAGATTGATCGATTGCGAAGTGATATAAGAATCAAGATCACCTCCCCAACCAAGACTTGGGTTTTCGCAAGAACCTGTGGTACGTGGAATCATGTACCACCCATATACATCACCGCTAAAAGAAATACCACCGTAGGATTGTTCGTTGTAGAAGTTTTTGAATTGTCCAGAGAAAATTTTGCTTTGCGCAACAGCGGTTGTAAACGGCGTAGTTGTTGCATCAGAATAATGTGCCAAGATGACGAGCATTTTGTGCGGCACGGCAACACGAGTACCATCTTCCCCAACTTGTGCAGACATGCGCGCCGGGGTGTTTCCTTGTCGAGTAATGTCTCCTATCAAGTTGTCATCGAGCTGCAAGCCTTTGACCGTTACTTCGGTACCAGGCGCGACAGAGATCGGTTGCGTCGGATAAAACTTGTAACGCTTGTTGCCATTTACTATTTGATATTGAAAATCAGCTTCATGTTCCTTTAAATTCATGAAATCTTCTTGGTGAAACACAACGAGCGTTCCGGTTACCGTTTTTGGTTCTTCGTAGAGGCCTTGTGCTGCGTCTGGCAAAAGTGAACGTGTAAGAAGCGGAAGCGCATATGCGCCGACCATTTTTGGATTTTCTTTGAGCATTGCAAGCAAGACTTTTTTGCGTTCAGCCAAAACGTTGAAAATATTTTTCTCGGCTTGCTGCTTGAATTCTTTTTTCGCAAAGACGGATTTGGAATTGTAGTTGATGCCATTTTTCAGAAGCTCGTGGTTCATCTCGTGCACGTATTTTGGAGCTTCAGTTGCGCGGTTCTCGCTTGCAAGTACGGCTTGAGTTGCAGCTGCAGAGATCTGTGAACTGTCTACCGTTTTGTCGACTTTTGCAAATGCAGCTTTGAGAGTTGTGATAAACTTTTGGAAACCGCTTTGTTCAACCTGTGCAGTTTCTTGTGCAAATGCTTGATAATCGAACACGCCAAACGCTGCCACAAACGCGATGGCAAGCACAAAAAGAGGTACGTATTTTTTCATACATATAGTATATCGCTTTTTTGAACAGCAAGCTGTGGAATATTATTTTTGCTTTTTCTTCCAGTCTTCGATATTTTTTGCATGACCGGAGAGCAACACTTTTGGCACGCGATATTTTTTTCCTTTGTATTCCAAAATTTCCGGTCGAGTATAAAAAGTCGCCGCAGAAACGCGCTCTTCTTCGAGTGATTCAAATTTACCAAGTACACCTTCCACTTGCCGAGACATGCAGTCGACAAGCACCATTGCCGGCAATTCACCTCCGGTCAAAACGTAGTCGCCAATCGAAATGTCTTCCACCCCGCCATAGCGGGGCAAACTCTTCAAAATCTTTTTTACGCGAGCATCAATGCCTTCGTATCTTCCAGAAATAAGAATAATATCCGTGTATTTTTTCACAGCATTTTTTGCATAGTCAGTCGTAAACTTTTTACCGCCTGGGGCGAAGTTTATAATTTTCACCCGTGCCCCGCGTAGCTTGAGCGAAGTGGGGTTTTTGGCTTTTTTAAAAATGTGACTAAGCGCTTTCTCCACCGCCTTCAACACCGGCTCAGCGCGGATGATCATCCCGGGCCCGCCGCCATACGGCCTGTCGTCCACGATTTGCGAAACATTTCCGTCCGGCCAGACTTTTTTATATTTGCCGGTAACAAACAAACGCGGATTGTAAAACTTTACCGAAATCTTCTTCTCCTTTATCCCCCGCGCCAAAATAGACTCATTCAAATATGAGGTAAACATCTCAGGGAATAAGGTTATAACGTGGAAATTCATATGTATTAGTACATTAGCGTTTTAGGCTTCATTTTGCAAATAAAAAAACCTCATTAAACACTTTAATGAGGTTGTTAATGAGGAGTTTACAATTAATATTCAGTGTGTTCTTTTAATATACATAGTTTTGGCAAAACTCTTTTTTGCTCACCATTCTTATAAGAAAGCACTATGTAGCTATCGCTGGGTTGTGAAAAATCAAATTGTGTTTTTTGATGTGACTTGATATATACATATACCTTTGCATCAGATATAAACCATTGATCAATCATCACGGAAGCATTTTCGGATTTTACAGATCCGATATTAGGCAAAGCTTCGTCCATGAAAGATAGAACATACAGATAGTTGTATGATTTATCATTTCTCATAAAGAAATCTAGCTCACGCCTATCATGCAACTCATTTTCAAAACCCCACAAATTAAAAGCTAAGCCATTCTTGAATCTTACCAAAATCTGATAACCAGGATTACCTGGCATCATCACTTCAACCATTTCGTTAGACGAGCCATCACGCCATTCCATTGCATCCCCGTTGTTATCAGTTATAGAACTAATATCATCGGGGGTTAAACTGGCATTTAATTCATTGGGTCGGAGTGAATACTCCTTAAAGTCTTGCGCATGTCCCAGACATGAGAAGAACAGGGTTACGTTCAATAAAACAATAGTTTTTTTCATTTTTACTTTTTTTAAATTTGCTTGAATTATATACTATTTAATACATTTTGTCAACCAAACAAAAAAACCGCTGATAGGGGCGGTTTTTTTGTTTGGGAATTTTGCTTTCACTTCCCTATTTTCAATTCTTTTGAATTCAGTTTAAATTCCTTTCAAATCTTCCATGGCTTGGTCCACAGTAGCGTGGGTCATGCCTGAAGATGATGGGCCCTTTCCGCCTTCCGGTTCATTGATCTTCAAATTCACGCGAGCATTGTTCTTCATGCCGATGACTCGAAGAAGTGTGCGGATAGCTTTTGCAGTGTTGCCTTGTCGTCCGATGATCTTGCCCATGTCAGCTGGATTTGTGGTGAGTGTTATGAGCACGCCCATTTCGTCCACCGTACGGTCAATTTTGACATCATTCGGATTGTCAACAAGAGCTTTCACTACGTATTCAAGAAACTCTTTGTCGTTTTCCATACTAAGTCGTCCTTCCTATCTTGTAATTCTTGCAGCAAGTCGACCTCAACTTTCTGCCGTACTATAGAGTATACAATATATAAGTTCAAAACAAAAATCCCCTTTCGGGGATTTCTTATGCAGCTTGTTTCAATTCTTTGCGTTTCTTTGTCGGAGCTTTCTTCGAAAGGACATTTCGTTTCTTGCCGTCGACGATCTTGTGATGCACAAGGAAGTTGTGAACTGTGTCTGTAGCTTGAGCGCCTTTTCCAATCCATTCTTTGACGCGGTCTGCCTTGAAGTTTGCCACGCCAGACTTTGGATTGTATGTTCCAAGGATTTCGAGGAACTTACCGCTCTTTGTGCTATTCTTTGAGTCCGTCAAAACCGCGCGGAATTGCGCTTCGTTCTTTCGGCCTATTCGCTGTAATCGGATCTTTAACATGTCTTGCATACTAACAGAAAAAAGACTTTTGTGCAAGTCGGGCGAGCCGCAGCAGCAAAGCCTAGCAAAATAACGGTTTTTATGTTATAGTGCGGAGGTGAAATCTAAGCCCTACTCCTCCAAAAAACCACGTCCGCACAAGCATACAAAGCGGCACGATTCTTCGCCTGCCCCACTTGTCGAAGGCATACTTTCGGTGAATTCTCGCGGAGTTGGCTTCGTGCGCATCCCTGGCGAGAAAGGTAACGACGTTGAAATTGAACACGACTATTTGGGCACAGGCCTTCACGGCGACACTGTGTCTGTGAAAGTTTCCGGCAAAAGCAAAAAAGGCAACCGTGCGGGAAAAATAAAAGCTATTGTTCAGAGAGCAAAAGTCGGGTTCGCTGGCACGCTCGTACAAGAACAAAAAAAGTACATCGTCATTCCATCTGACCCAAAAATGTATACAACAATCGCGATTGCAAAAGAACAATTGAACGGTGCGAAAGTTGGACAAAAAGTGTTTGCAAGTATCGACACTTGGAAAGATCAAAAAGAAATCCCACAAGGGAGCATCGTACACGTCATCGGCATGCCCGGAGAAAATGACGCAGAAATGAAAGGTATCGCACTTGAAAAAGGGTTTGTGTTTGACTTCCCTGCGCAAGTAGAACACGATGCGGAAAGATTGAAGAATGAAGGAATCAATGCTGCGGAAGTCGCGCTACGCCGCGACTTCCGCAGCGTCACCACCTTTACCATCGACCCATTCGATGCAAAAGATTTTGACGATGCGCTTTCGATAGACTACTTGCCAAATGGCAACGTCGAAATCGGCATTCACATTGCAGACGTTTCGCACTACGTCGTGCCAGGCACCGCGCTCGACAACGAAGCAAAAAAACGCGGCACTTCGGTCTACCTTGTCGACCGCACAATACCGATGCTTCCGGAAATCCTTTCAAACGACTTGTGCTCCCTCCGACCAGGCGAAGAGAAATTCACAATGAGTGCCGTATTCGAGCTCGACCCAAAAGCACACGTTGTCAAAGAATGGTACGGCCGCACGATCATACATTCCGACAAACGTTTTACTTACGAAGAAGCGCAAGATATTTTAAATGCGGGTGAAGGTGCATATATCCGCGAACTTACGACGCTCAACACTTTGGCAAAAGAACTTCACAACGAACGTTTCCGCGAAGGCGCGCTTTCGCTAGACCAAGAAGAAGTGAAATTCGTGCTCGACGAAAAAGGCGTACCAATAAAAGTCTACAAAAAACTCCGCCAAGATACGAACAAGCTTATCGAAGAGTTCATGTTGCTTGCGAACAAAAAAGTGGCAGAGCTTATCGGCAAGCCAAACCCCACTTCGCCCGAAGGGCTACGCGGGACAGGAAATACTAACGTCTTTATTTACCGCGTGCACGACTTGCCCGACCGCGAGCGCATGGCCGACCTTGCAGACTATTTGAACAAGCTCGGATACAAAGTTGCGCTGAAAGACGGCATCATTCCCGCAAAAGAATTGAATTCACTTTTGAAAAAGCTCGAGGGCAAAGACGAAAAAGATATGATCCAAACGTCCATCGTGCGAAGCATGGCCAAGGCCGTGTATTCAACGAACAACATCGGGCATTACGGTTTGGCATTTGAATATTACACACACTTCACTTCCCCGATCCGCCGCTACCCGGACGTGATCGTGCACAGACTTCTCATGGAACATTTGGAGAAAAAACATATCGGCAAAGACATGTGGCTTGCTTACGAGAAAATCGCACTTGCGTCATCTGCTCGAGAAAAAGAAGCAAGCGATGCCGAGCGCGCTTCGATCAAATACAAACAAGTCGAATACATGTCGTACCGCATCGGCAAAGTGTTTGACGGAGTGATTTCCGGCGTTTCCGAATGGGGCGTCTACGTCGAAGAAAAAGAGACAAAATGCGAAGGTATGATAAAATTGAAAGATATTCCGGGAGATTATTTTGACCTCGATGAAAAGAAGATGATGGTCGTCGGACAAAAGACGAAAAAGTCGTACAAGATCGGCGACAAAGTAAAAATAAAAGTCGTGCGGGCAGATATGGAAAAGAAAACTATCGATTATGCGTTTGTATAAAAAGACAATCGGATACGGCATTTATACAGTGCTCGCCGTCAGCACCGGGCTTTTAGTTGCATCTGGAGTTACTAAAACTGCAGAATTTGCTTACGCTGAACTCGGCAAACCAGGGCAAGCATTTTTCGCATCGATCGACTTCCCTACGCTTCACTTCGCGCTTCCGAGCTTCAAAAAGAATTCCGATTTGCTTGCAGAATCCATCACTTACACACGCCAAGCCGAGACTGCTCCAACTGAAGACACAAAACAGTCCGGCGTCAACTTTTCAACACAAGCATCGGACGACACGATCCGCATCGGCTGGGTCGGAGACATTACTCCGGTAGTAAGCACGAAAATGGAAGCGGGTTTTGCGCCGTTTGGCGAGCTTTCTGAACTTCTCAAATTGCCAGACCTGATGGTTGGAAATTTGGAAGGAGTTATTACAGAAAATACTGTTTCAAAATGTAAAGCCGATACAGCAAACTGTTTTGCATTTCGTGGAGACATTGGCTTCGTCGACTACTTAACCAACGCGGGCTTTGACGTCATGAACATGGCAAACAACCACGCATTTGATTTCGGTAAAGCGAGTTTTACAGATACGCAGAATGCACTGCAAAGTAAAAACATCGCTTCGACCGGCGCACCAGACCAGATCTCGATAGTTGAAACAAAAGGCGTCAAAGTTGCCTTCGTCGGTTTTGCTCCAAATGCAAATACCAATCCGCTTCTTGATGCGGGACACATTCGCAAAACAATCGCTGACGCAAAGTCACAAGCAGATATCGTGGTTGCAGTCATGCATGCGGGAGCAGAAGGCGTGAGCTATTTGCATGTCACCGATGCAGATGAAATATATTTAAACGAAAACCGCGGTAACACAATGGCGCAGGCGCACGTTACGATAGATGCCGGCGCAGACATAGTGCTCGGCTCTGGCCCGCACGTGCTTCGCGGCCTCGAACTTTATAAAGGAAAAATGATAGCGTATTCGCTTGGCAATTTCTTTGCATCGAGCAATCTTTCTACGCGCGGTATCTTGAGCCTCTCCGGCATACTCATGATCGACCTCGACAAAGACGGCACACCTAAAGTTGCAACGCTTGTGCCGGTGTATCTTGATACAAACGGCATACCGCATGTTGATCCGGTGGCAACGGCCATTCCTCTTGTCAACAAACTTTCGCGCGAAGATTTTGGAGAAAACGCGCTTGTGATAAGCGACGACGGCATCATCAGCATTCCACACACACAATGAACACAACGACAAGACAAATTATTATGATCGGAGTCTTTGGCGGGATAGCACTCGCTATTTTGTTATTCGCCTGGGCAAGCTATCACGAGAACACGCAGTTTGGAAAAACGGTCAACTCGATCGTACCGGAATCCGTGCAGAACGAAATCGAAAAGGTGAAACCGACACAAGAAGCTTCGCTTGTTTTTGCCGGAGATATCATGCTCGGTCGCGGAGTTGCAACTTCTGTACAGAAACATTTTAATAACGACTTCAACCAGCTTTTTGTTCACGCAGACTATTTTAAAAATGCTGACATTGCATTTGCAAACTTGGAAGGGCCTATTTCTGATCGAGGAAGAAATGTGGGAAGTAAATATTCTTTTCGTTTTGATCCAAAAGTCGCAGGTGCACTTCAAGCTTCCGGACTTGATGTGCTTTCGACTGCAAACAACCACGCTGGCGATTGGACGATCGATGCATTTTCCGACACGCTAACGTATCTCAAAGAAGTTGGCATTCACACTCCCGGCGGCGGAACAAACAAAGCAGATGCCGAGCAAGTCAAAATAATTGAGAAGAACGGCGTCAAAGTTGGATATCTTGGTTTTACCGATGTCGGCCCGGCGTGGCTTGAAGCCACAGCTGACACGCCGGGCATCTTACTCGCAAGCGACCCAAACTTTTCACAGATCATCTCGACTGCAAAATCAGAAGTCGACGTGCTTGTCGTTTCTATTCACTGGGGCGAAGAATACAAGTTTGATACGCACACCACTCGACAAGAAACGCTCGCACACAAGGCAATCGACGCTGGCGCAACGATCATCGCCGGCCATCACCCGCACGTTATCGAAGACGTAGAATACTACAAAGGCGGACTTATTTTGTACAGCTTGGGCAACTACATTTTTGACCAATATTTTTCTCCTGAAACAATGGAAGGCTTGCTTGCATTCGTCACCGTCGACAAAAAAGGCATCGCAAAAACAGAATTCAAAACAAGCGTGATGAATAAAAAGTATCAGCCGGAAATAGTGAAAACCGCAACCGCAAAAGGCATTTCCACACTTCCTGACTGGAGCAAAGGTTATGTGAACGAAGAAGAACCGATCACCAAAGCGCCGAGCACGTGCGAACCTGGCAACCCGGGCGCAGTTGATCCGTTCTACCTTGACGTCGGACGAGATACCGCGATTCCCGTCAGCACATACGTTCCCGCAGATTTGAAACAAGTACACACAGCTTACACCGGTGGCAAAGTGATTTGCTTGCGTAAAGATGCACAAGAACATATCATCGCGCTTATCGACGCTGCGAAAAAAGACGGGCTTTCGATCGTTGTTTCATCTGGCTTTCGAAGTTACGAAACACAAAAAACTATTTTGAATTATTGGCTTAACATTTCAGGCGACGACGCATATCGCCGCATCGCAAAACCTGGGCATTCTGAACATCAGCTTGGCACGGCTGTCGACTTGTCTGGCGCAAGTATAAAGAACGAAAGCGCGACAGACAAATTTGAAGGAACTCCAGAAGAAATCTGGCTTGAACAAAATGCATTCAAATACGGCTTCGTTCGCAGCTACCCAGAAGGCAAAGAAAGTACGACCGGCTACGCCTACGAACCATGGCACTATCGCTACGTCGGCACAACTTACGCGGAACGCATCCGCGACCTCGGCACCACCATCAACCTTTTCCTTCACGATTTGAACGATGATGAGATTGGCGGGTAAATAAAAAAGCGATCCGGATTTCCTGGATCGCTTTTTTATTTTTTGCTTGAATTAATTTAAGATTTTAAATGTACTGGAATAAAAATCCTGTCTTGTCCTGCAACCTTGTTTTTATTAGTAACTTCTTTTAGTTCCCCAATACTAACAAGCCAATCTACGCAAACCATTGCGTCCCACATGTCTGATATACCGCATTTACTTATAGCACAAGCCATAGTAACAGCTCCTGATACCTTGAGGATTTTCTTAAGACGATCTCTCATTTTAATGAGTTCTAAGACATTTTCTTCCGACTCTTTAGTAGGAAAGAATTTCTTTTTTTCAGTTTCAAATTTGTACATATTTTTATTTTTAAATTTAAATAAAACATATAACAAAAACTATTTTATGTCAAGTGCTTATAGATTACCCATAAACACCCAAAAGTAACATCTATTTCGCGAAAGCTGTTGCTTCGTCGAACTTTATAGAAAGGAGTTTGGATGCTCCGTCGGCGCCTAGAGTGACACCGTAGAGGACATTTGCTCGAGACATAGTCTCGCGGTTGTGGGTAACAACTACAAGCTGAGAATACGTTGCAAGCGTCTCGATCATGTCGCCATAGCGGCGAGAGTTTGATTCATCAAGAGCTGCGTCTGTTTCATCGAGCACCAAAAATGGCGGCGGGTTTACCTGAGAAATTGCAAACAAAAGTGCGATAGAAGTAAGAGAGCGTTCTCCACCAGAGAGCATTGTGAGTTCTTTCACTTTTTTCTGCGGTAAAGATATATTGATGTCGATACCGTGCTCGAAAGATTCTTCGCCATCTGTTTCTTCAACTTCTTCCTCCTCTTCCTCCACCCCGGCGGACAAGCCTTTTTTCTTTTTCTTGGTTTCTACAATCACAGAGAGAAATGCCGTTCCCCCACCAAACATAAGCGCAAAGAATTTCTGGAATTGCACGTTAATCTTTTCAATACCAGATTTGAATTCGGTATCAAGCTTGACTTTAAGCTCGCGAATAAGCGTGTCGATATCTTCCATACTTTTCGTCAAATCTTCAATTTCGCGAGACAAAAACGCATCACGCTCCGTCGCTTCTTGGTATTCTTTCATCACTTCCCCGCCGGAAGTTGCCCCCGCGTCTTCAAGCTTGATCTTGATGCGTTCAATTTTTTTATGAAGTTCGTCTTGCGAAAGCGCGTCGTCTTTCATTTCGTGCTGTTTGTATTCGAGCACGCGCGGGCCGACAAGCGCGGCAATTTCTTTGACATCGTCCACAAAACGCACTTCTTTCTGCTTGAGCGCTTCTTCTTTCACGGCATTCATCGAAAGCGCGTTTGAAAGCTCGTTTTTCTTCATCATGTGTTCAAAACGCGACTGATCTTTCTTGCGATTGTCTGCTTCCATATTTCGAAGCGCATCTTTATACGTCTCCACTTGTTTGTAGAGTTTATCTTCTTCAAGCGCAATCTTCTCAAGCTCGGCCACTATTTCAGCCTGCTTGCCTTTCATCTCGGCAATGAGTTCAGAGTTGATAGCTTCCACCGGTTTTGCTTCTATGTCGTGCGGTAAAAGGTCTTGCACAATGCGACGGATATTTTCTAGATGCGGAGCGGCTTCTTTGATAGAGCCCAACCCAAGCACTTGCTCGATTTGAGAAACAACATCTCTAATGAACATTTCGATTTCTGTCTTTGTTTTTGTAACGCGTTGTATCGTTTCTGCGACAGGAGTATGTGCTTTTGATTCTTCAAATTCAATCACACCTTCAATGCGCCCAAGTTTGCGAGAAATGTCATCTTTGATCGATCGCAAGTCTCGAAGCGCTTGTTCAGTATTTTTCAAAAGTTCGTTCTTTTCTTCAACAAGCGGGTCCACACCTTCTTCCTTGTACGAAAGAGTTTCTTCAATATCTTTCAAGCTCAGAGTGAGCTTTTTCTTTTCTGTATCCAAATGTTCTTTCTCGTGAGCGATATCATGCTCTTCGCGCTTCAAATACGTGAGCGCAAGCATCTCGAGTTCGTTTCGCATTTCTTCGGCTTTCTCTATTTTTTCTACCTGCTTTTTTAGGAATGCTATATGTGGCGCGATTTCTCTTCGGAGCGATGTCGCTTCTTTGATATTCTGCTTCGTCTTTTCCATTTTGCGTTCGCTTTCTTTCAAACGATATTGATACACTTTGAGCCCGAGCGCGTCTTCTACCATACCGCGACGATCTTTGGAAGACGCATTCAAAATGCGGTCCGCTTCGCCTTGCGAAATGATGTGGTGGCCAGAACTTCCAATATTCACGCTCGAGACAAGTTCGTGAACGTCTTTCAAGCGAACTTCTGTGCCGTTGATCAAATATTTGTTCGTACCGTCAGCATACACTTCGCGAGAAATAGTAATTTCATCGTAGTCGAGTTTGATATTCGCGTTTGTGATAGTCGCCAAAGAAAATACTTTTTTTGTATTATCAAAAACAATAGACACCGATGCACGCGAAAGTTTCGGCATCGACTTTGAACCTTTGAAAATCATATCTGCTCCAGACTTTCCGCGGAGCGATTTGATGGATTGCTCACCCAAAACGAAACGGATCGATTCAACAACGTTTGATTTACCGGAACCATTCGGCCCGACAATAGAAGTAACCGGAGCATTGAAAGAAAGCGTGCTTTTCTTAGCAAAAGATTTAAATCCAGAAAGTTCAATGCTTTTTAAGTACATAGTCTATATTCTAATCGAACCAGTCACGAGCCACAAGCGCTTTGCGTGCTGCTTCTTGTTCGGCTTCTTGTTTTGATTTGCCTTTGCCTGTTGCTATTTGTTCTTCGCCAAAGAAAATCGCCACAGTAAAATGTTTGTCGTGGTCAGGGCCAGACTCGGCAATGACTTTGTACGCCGGAGTTGTGCCTTCATATTCTTGCGCTTTTTCTTGCACTAAACTTTTCGAATCTCGCCACAATTTCTTTTCAACAATTTCATCGATGCGCGGGAAAAGTGAATCTGCGATGAAAGCGCGCGCGGATTCATACCCTTGATCAAGATAGAGCGCGCCGACATACGCTTCGTATGTGTTTGCAAGAATGTATTGCCGAGCTTTACCCATGTCTTTTGCTTCGCCTTTAGACAAAAGCAAATAGTCGTTCATGCCAAGCTCGGATGCGATTTCAGAAATGATAACCGCATTCACCAGCGCGCTTCGGTACGCAGTAAGCTGGCCTTCGGGGCTATCTTGATATGTGTTGTACAAATAGTCTGTCACGACAAGTTCCAAAACCGCGTCGCCCAAAAACTCCAAGCGCTCGTTGTGAGCAAGCCCAGATTTTGGATTTTCATTGATATATGAGCGGTGAATAAATGCTTGCGTGAGAAGTTTTTTATCAGAAAAATAAATCCCTGTCTTCTCTTCAAATGCTGATGTGTCTTTCATATGTTGATATGAAGGAAGGATTATGAATCAACACAAGTTTCATTCACAATGCTTCATTCGTAAATACTAAATAATAATTGCTATTCTTTCACTTCCTGCTGCGACATGATGATCTCGATTGCTTTTGCGAAAAGCGGCACAATGTCATCATACATTGTTAAACCAGCAATGTCTTCCATTGGAAACCACTGCGCTCCATCGAGACCTCCTGAACTTACAAGTTCAAGTTCTTGATAATGCGCTTTCGCCAAATAGTACGAAACCTGCTTGCGGATTTTTCCTTGCACCGGATGCGAAGCAATATATTCATTCTCGCCCAATTTTTCCACGATTTCAACATCAAGACCGATCTCTTCTTTGATCTCGCGCTTGGTGCCTTCTTCGGGTGTTGGCGCATCATCGATGCCGCCCTTTGCTAAAGTCCAATATCCGAACACGTCATGCACAAGCGCAAATTCGATCTTGCCATTGTGGTCCGCATAGACAATTGCGCTTCCCTTTTTTTCAATCGGAAAAGTTGAAGGATCTGCGTTTGGATCAAACTTTTTCTTGGTGACTTCGTCTTTGCCTGGCTCGCCGATTTCTTTGTACACAGCGCCAAGCACTCCGTTGACGAAGCGGCCGCTGTTTTCTCCACCAAAACTTTTTGCAAGTTCGATAGATTCGTTGATCGCAACTTTTGGAGGAACTTGGCTGTGGTCTCCAAACAAAAGCTCGCAAAGCCCCATGCGCAAAATGTTGCGGTCGATGATATTGATCTTGTCGATCGGCCAGTCCGGCGCAGCCTTCTCGATGATTTCATCCACAATCTTTTTCTTCTTGATAACAAGTTCAAGAAGCATTGTGACGAATTCGGTGTCGTTCAAACCAGGGCCGAACTCTGCCATATTGCGATCCAAAATCGGGCCGATATCTGTATCGGGCTTCACATTGAAATCCCACTCAAAGAGTGTTTGGAGAACTATTGATCTTGAAAGGTGCCTGTTTGCCATAGAGTGCCCCGTGGGGCGAAAGAACAAACCACTAAAGAAAACTTACTTCTTCTTTACTGCTTTTGCCTGCTTTTGCCTGCTTTTTCTCTACTTTCTTTACTACGTCGATAACCTGCTTGCCCTTGTAACGGCCGGTCTTCATGTCGACGCGGTGTCGCAAGTGCATAGAACCTGTCTCTTTGTCTGTGCCTACACGAACTGCCGCAAGCGCGTGATGGCTGCGTCGGTTTTTCGTGTGCCCATGTGTATGTCGCATTCGTACTGTCATAATATGTCTACTCTACCTTATTTTGAAAAATAAATCAAATCTGAGCCGTCAATGAGAATCGGACTCATGGTCTCTGTCTTACCAAGACAGTGCTTTACCACTAAGCTATGACGGCACATACAGAATGCGAAGCATACGCCCTACCCCTCTCCTTTACAAGGAGAGGGTGCCCGAGGGATACGGGCGGGTGAGGTCTTTCAATCTTAAAACAATCCAACAATAACCGCAACTGCGGCCAAGCTCATAAGAAGAAATGTGATCCACCCTATTGCCGATTTCCATGGACCACTTGCGTAATTCCCCATCACGTTTTTGTTTGAAGCAATTCTGACAATAAAATATAAAACGAACGGCGCAACAATGCCATTTCCAACAGCAGAATAAATAAGCGCGTCGATCGGATCAATGCCAACGAAGTTTAAAATAATTCCAACAACGATCGAAAGCGCAATCACTCCATAAAACGCATATGCTTCACCAAGTTTTTTATTCAAACCGAAATTCCAGTGCATCATTTCTGAAAGCGCATACGCACTCGATCCGGCAAGCACTGGTATTGCAAGCATGCCCGTACCAATGATGCCAACCGCAAAGAGCAGATACGCAAAATCTCCCGCAAAAGGTCGAAGTGCGCTTGCAGCATCAGCCGCAGACGCGATTGTATGGATACCCTGCATATGTAGCACTGCGCCCGAAACAGCGATGATGAAAAACATTACAACGTTTGAAACGAACATTCCGATCCACACGTCGGCATTCATATTTTTGAGATTTTGATCAATCATGTTTTGAGTTCCTTCGCGCTCGTGCAACTCTTCTTCTTCAACTTCTTGCGACGTCTGCCAAAAGAAAAGATACGGAGAAATGGTCGTTCCAAGCACAGCGCAGATAAGCAGCAGTTGGTCTTTTGCAAAAGTAATATGCGGAATCAGCGTGTGGCGAAAAATTTCCGACCAGTCAAACTTTATGAAAAACGCCGTTGCGATATATGACACAAGAACAAGCGCAAGGTACTTCAAATATTTCGCGTAATTTGCGTATGGGATAAACACTTGAAGCATAATACTGAGAACTCCAGCAAGGATAATAAATACATCCGGATGCACAGATGGAAATACAAGCTTCGCGGCTTCTCCTATCGCACCCAAGTCTGCACCAATGTTAAAAATATTTGTCGCAAGCAAAAGCACTGTCACTGTCATGAGCACAGGTTTTGGAAAATGTTCACGCATGTTCGCTGCCAACCCTTTTTTTGTAACGATACCAATGCGTGCACACATTTCTTGTACCACGCCAGTAAGCGGAAATGTAAAAAGCGCAAGCCACAAAAAGCGAGTACCGTACTGGGCACCCGTTTGAGAATATGTTGCGATGCCTGAAGGATCATCGTCGGAAGCACCAACCACCAAGCCAGGCCCAAGTGTATGCCAGTATCGCTTCACGCGCTTTTTCATTTCGTCCATATTAAGTAGTGTAACCTATCACTACACAATTTGAAACGGAAAACTTTTAGATAAATGTAAGCGCAGTTCCCGTTCTGTCTCCTCTACCAGTTCGGCCAATGCGGTGAATATATGTATCGTATGTTTGTGGAATGTCGTAGTTGATGACGTGCGAAATATCTGGAATGTCGATTCCTCGCGCAGCGACGTCAGTCGCAATGACTACTTGCACGTTTCCTGTTGCAAGAGCTTTGACCGCTCGCTCACGTTCGCGATTCCGCATATCTCCATGAAGCCCGAGAGCTTTGAACCCGCGTCCAGTCAATTCTTTTTCAAGTTCGTCCACGCTTCGTTTCATTTCTCGAAAGATCAGCACTTTTTTAGATTCTGGTCGAACCAAAATATCGTGAAGCATGTCGAGTTTTTCAGATTTGTTTTTAACCCGCACCACGTCTTGGTCGATAGAGCTTGAAGTGTCGCGAGTTTTGACAGAAACGGTTGTTGGATTTTTCAAAAAGTCTGAACACAATTTTTTAATGTCTGGAGAAAATGTCGCAGAGAAAAACAAACCTTGCTTGTCCGCTGGCATTCCGCCCAAAATAGTTCGCATGTCATCCACGAACCCCATATCAAGCATTCGATCTGCTTCGTCAAGCACGATTGAACCATACATAGAAAGTTTAATCTTCCCGCGCTTGATCAAGTCTTTCACGCGGCCAGGAGTGCCGATGACGATATGCACACCGAGTTCAAGCTCGCGCATTTGTTTGCCAATCGGCGCGCCTCCAACACACGACACACTAAAAAGTTTCATTCCAATAGTAAAAGCACGGAATTCTTCTTCGATCTGTTGCGCAAGTTCACGAGTTGGTGCAAGCACCATCACAGAATGCTTTTTGTCAGTCAAAAGTTTGTTGATAAGCGGAAGCAAAAACGCCGCTGTTTTTCCAGTTCCCGTGTTTGCAATTCCGATCACATCTACGCCAGTCATCACAAGCGGGATAGTTTGATCTTGAATCGGCGAAGGAGTTTTATATCCTTTTACTTCAATATTTTTCACCAAACGCGCATCCAAATTGAAATCGTTGAATGTATGTTTCGCATTGTAGATTTCTTTTTCTACTTTTTTTGCTTTGTTGATAAAGAGGTTCGCGTCGATATATTCTCCGCGTCCGCGCTTTTTGGGCGCACTTTTAAAACGAGGTCGTGCCCCGACATTTCCTCTATTCCCCCCAATGCTTCCTCCACGACCAAATCGCGAAGAACGTGAGCCTCCAGCCGGTTTCGGCGAGAAGCGATTTCGTATATTCATGTGTAATTCGTCTCTGTTATATGCAAATCATCAGAGTAGAATTGAGCCCATACACAATGACATACATAGTATTTTATTAATGTTCCTATTGTAATATATTCTTACTTTTTTGTCAAGAAACCACAATATTCTATTATACTTTTATTATTGACTTTTTATACAAAATAAGTATAGTTAAGAAAAAAAACAAAAATGAAAAAACTACTCAAAAAGACACTGGGGGCATTATACCTCTGGCTTATTACAAGAATTAGCTCACGAGTTATAAAAACAATAGGAAAAACTAAAAAATTGTCTAAAGATAATTTTTGTGTAACTCTTAAGAACATCAAAAACGAGACTGACGAATTTCTTCTTCAGGTGATTGAATACAATAAAAATGGAACTATACGCAAATCAGGAAAAGAAACACTTATTAATCTAAATGAAAATGACTTTAGCACGAATTTTCTCAATAAGGATTTTAAGTACCCTGATATACTAACTGCTTTCATTGGAGGAAAGGGTGGCGATTACATACTTGAGCATATTTACTGCAATAAAGAACATGTCTTTACACTTGAATCTTATTTGGAATACGTCAGAAAATCGCACTATGCTGAGAAGCATGAACCCGCGGTATTCACACTAACCAATGTTTCATTACCAAACGCTCAAATGAAAATTCTTGGGTTTAATTATACTCATTTTGATACGCAATATTTAATTAAATGGTTTCCGTTAAAAAAGACAGCCTGAGTTAAAAACATTCACAAAAAAGTCCTTCACGAATGAAGGACTTTTTTTCTGCGCGATCGAGCGGATTTGAACCGCCGACCTCCCGCGTGACAGGCGGGCGCTCTAACCAGCTGAGCTACGACCGCATAATTTTTAAAACAAAAACTGTGTCACTATTTCAAACTATCATATCAGGAAGTTATTCCCAAATATGGTGTCGGCGGGAGGAATCGAACCTCCGACCTTGGGCTTATGAGTCCCACGCTCTAACCGACTGAGCTACGCCGACGTAAAGCAAATAGTTTTGCTTTACGTCGATGGATGCACCACGAACGCAAGCAATGCGACGCTGTGAGGCCAAAGGCCGAACCGTCGCTTTTATTTACTTATCTACTTCTTTTCCCGACATAGGCGACGGGTACAAGGCCTGTCACGTGCCGGAATGTTGCGGGGTCCGGAATCGAACCGGAGTCCTAAGGTTATGAGCCTTATGAGATGCCACTTCTCCACCCCGCGATCTTTCTATGAACCCTCACATTGTACTAGAAAATCTGAAAAAAGCAAGAAAAAAGCCTACGTAGTATCTACGCAGGCTTCTTCACAATGTTTTTTAATCATCTCTATAACATACTTGTCACCACTTCGATAGATTTCTTGTAAAGTCATAAATGCATCTTTACGTAAATCAAAATTATCTTCGTCTGACATCAACACTTCCAACGCCCCTTCGAACATTCGTTTGTTCCTTGAAAAAATTGTAGGCAGCTGAAGACGAGTTTTTCTGTAAAAGATTTTTCTGTTCATCGGGAATAAGGTTTGGATTAACTAACGTGGTTTCAATTTTGTTTTTTAAATAATAAGGACAATCAGAGCTAATTCTTCGCAAGTCTTTTATAATCTTGAGATAATCAGGATGGTTATTGGGAATTTCATCAAGCAACTTAAGCAAACGATTGGCTTTATCAGCCTGACTTTCAAGCATACGATAGTAACACTTTTTAATCAATCGAATTGAATGGTGATAGATTTGTGAAAATCTTATTTCCCAGGGCAATACATAATGGTAGTATTTATTCATTGTTCTGTTGTTTTTTGTTCTTTCCAATACTATACCACAAAATAGTAAAAACACAACCTTTTCCACCTTTAAAAAACCTCCTCTCTATGGTACTATTTCCCCATATGGATAAAGAACAACTCGCGCATTATCGCCACACTTTGGCGCACCTTTTGGGGGCTTCGGTCATGGAGCTTTTCCCTGGAAGTAAGCTCACTCTCGGCCCGGCGGTGGACGACGGTTTTTACTACGATGTAGATTTAAACGGAAAAATTACCGAAGAAGATTTGCCAAAGATCGAAGCGAAGATGCGCGAACTTTTGCCGACTTGGATCAAGTTCGACAAGCAATCTGTTTCAAAAGATGAAGCCGAAAAACTTTTTACTGGCAATGAATTCAAAAAAGAACTGATTGACGGCATTTCTGAAAAAGGCGAAGAAATTACTTTATACACTTCTGGAAACTTTACAGATCTTTGTCGCGGCGGACACAGCGAACATCCTGCGCAAGAAATAAAACCCGACTCTTTCAAACTCGACAGAATCGCCGGAGCGTACTGGCGAGGCGATGAAAAAAATAAAATGCTTACGCGCATTTACGGACTTGCATTTGAATCAAAAGAGAAGCTTGAAGAATATATTGCACAACAAGAAGAAGCAAAAAAACGCGACCACCGAAAACTTGGGGCAGAAATGGATATTTTCGCTTTTGATGATGACGTCGGCCCAGGACTTCCGCTTTGGTTGCCAAATGGCGCAGTGATTGCAGAAGAATTGGAACGTCTTGCAAAAGAAACAGAATTCTTGGACGGATACGTGCGCGTGCGCTCTCCGCATATTGCAAAAGAAAGTATGTATTTGAAGTCTGGCCACTTGCCATACTACGAAGAATCCATGTACCCTCCGATGGAATACGAGGGCGGTAAATATTATTTGAAAGCGATGAACTGCCCGCATCATCACAAAGTGTTTGCAGCACGGCCGCATAGCTACCGCGACCTGCCGCTTCGTCTTGCAGAATACGGCACAGTGTATCGACATGAAAAGTCTGGAGAATTGTTCGGCTTGATGCGCGTGCGAAGCTTGGAAATGAACGATGCGCACATTTATTGCACAGAAGAACAATTCGCCAGTGAGTTCAAGCGCGTGAACGAAATGTATTTGAAGTATTTCAAAATTTTCGGCATAGAAAAATACGTCATGCGTTTTTCAACCCACGCACCAGACAAGCTTGGCAAAAAATATGTTGATCAAGCAGAGCTTTGGAAAAAGACAGAAGACATGGTGCGAAATGTTTTGATTGATTCAAAAATCCCTTACGTAGAGATCCCAGACGAAGCTGCGTTCTATGGACCAAAGATCGACGTACAAGTATGGAGCGCGATCGGCCGAGAATTTACTCTTGCCACAAACCAAGTCGACTTTGCAGTCCCAGCACGATTTGATCTTACTTACACAGGGAAAGATGGGAAAGCAGAAACTCCGCTTTGTATCCATCGCGCGCCGCTTGGAACACATGAAAGATTTATTGGATTCTTGATCGAACACTTTGCAGGCAAATTCCCAACATGGCTCTCGCCTCTTCAAGTTGCAATCGTGCCAGTAAAGGAAACTCATGAAGTTGGCGCGCAAGATATTGCAAATAAAATGAAAGAGTTTTTTATCCGCACAGATGTGATTACAAACGGAGACAGCCTCGGCAAGCGCATCCACGCTGCGAAGAAATTACATACTCCATACGTCATCGTACTTGGAGACAAAGAAATCGCATCAGGGAATCTTACAATCGAAAAACGCGATGGAACGAAAATGGAGATGACTGGAGATGAATTCCAGAAAATGATTGTGGAAGAAATAAAGAGACGAACCTAAATAAAAATCCCTGAATACTATTCAGGGATTTTTTAATGAAAAAAATAAAATTAATTCAACTGCGGATCTTCCGGGAAATTTGCCATCATGGCGTATTCGTCACCCATGCTTTTAAGCACAGCACTCCATAAACGCCTTGGTGTTTCATAGAAAGTGAAGCCTGGTGTGGATTTTGTAACAATCCATGCCTGGTCTTCTAATTCATCATTTATTTGCATTGGATCCCAGCCACTATATCCTGCATAAAATCTTATTTGAGCAGGTTTAACCTGCTTGGTATCCACCATCAATTTAAGTTGATCGTAGTCTCCACCCCAATATACACCTTCACAAATTTTTCTTGCGCCTGTAAGCTTATTGCCTAAAGTATGCACATAAAATAATGTTTCGGTATCAACAGGGCCGCCAAAATAAAGTAGTGCATCAAATTCAGGGAAATCTTCGACTGCATTATTGATTTTTAGATCTGTTGGCTTATTTAATATAAAACCAATTGTGCCATTTTTGTCATGTTCGGTTAACAAGACCACGGAACGCTTAAAACATGTATCTACAAGGAATGGTTCTGCTAATAGAAGCGAACCGGTAGTAGGGAGTGAGGTGGGGAGCTGCTTCATAACTAGGGGATTTAATTGTTCGACTTTTTAGAAAAATTTCATAAAGTATGCTCCCCGATAAAGAAAAAGTCAATACTTTCTCAAGTACTGACTTTTTGCAATAATCCTTTATTTTTTAAGCCTAGATATCAAGCTCTGCCATTTTTGCGTTTGATTGAATGAAAGATTTGCGCGGAGCAACTTCACTACCCATGAGCGTGTCGAAGACTTGGTCTGCAGATACAGCATCATCGATAGACACTTGTTTGAGTGTACGAGTTTCGTGCTTCATCGTTGTTTCCCACAATTCTTCTGGGTTCATTTCTCCCAAACCTTTGTATCGCTGGATAGAAACTTTTGGAGTTTTCTTCTTTGTTTCTTCTTCGTCAGCGTTTTCTTCGGCTCCCGCTTCTTCAGCAGATTCTATTTCTTCGATATCGTCCATATCTTTGCCAACGATTTTTATCTTTTCTTCGTCAGTAAAAGCGTACGTAATTTCTTTTCCTTTTTTAATCTTGTAAAGTGGTGGCTGCGCGATATAGAGATAGCCAGCTTCGATAACTTGCTTGAAGTATCTATAAAACAACGTAAGCAAAAGTGTGCGAATGTGCGCTCCGTCAACATCGGCATCGGTCGCAATGATGATCTTATGGTAGCGCATTTTTTCGATATCAAACGTATCTCCGATCGAAGTCCCAAGCGCAATAACCAAAGACTTTACTTCTTTGGAAGCGAGCATTTTGTCGAGACGTGCACGTTCAACGTTCAAGATTTTTCCCTTAAGCGGAAGCACGGCTTGAGTTCGGCGGTCGCGACCTTGCTTTGCAGAACCACCCGCAGAATCTCCCTCCACAATGAAGAGTTCTGATTCTGAAGCGTCTTTTGTTTGACAATCGGCAAGCTTTCCAGGAAGTGTCATGCCTTCGAGCGCGCCTTTTCGCAAGATAGAATCCTTCGCAGCTTTTGCGGCTTTGCGAGCGCGGAGCGCGAGCACGGACTTGTTGATGATGACTTTTGCAGTATCCGGATTTTCTTCCAAGAAATTATTGAATGCTTCTCCGAATGCTGTTGCAGTTGCACCTTGCGCTTCTGTCGAACCAAGTTTTGCTTTTGTCTGTCCTTCAAACTGGATTTCGCGAAGCTTTACAGAGATGACCGCAGTCAAACCTTCGAGCACATCTTCGCCGGTAAAAGCGCCGTCAGACTCTTTAACCATGTTGTTCTTCTTGCTGTATGTGTTGATGAGACGCGTAAGCGCAGTTTTGAAACCTGTCACATGCGTACCGCCTTCGGGAGTATAAATGTTGTTTGCAAAAGGAGTGATGCGGTCTGCAATGTCGTCTACATATTGCAAAGCGATTTCAACCCCAACTCCGTCTACTTCTTTTTCAACGTAGAAAATGTTGTCGTGAAGCGGCTTTTGCACGCGATTGTAAAACTTAACAAGAGACATAAGTCCTCCTTCGAAATAAAACGTTGTTGAAGGCGCTTCGATGCCGAGTTCACTAAAATAGAAAAACCCGTCTTGCGGAAGCTTGCCAGTGAAAAGCATGTCAGTATCCAAAGTACGCGCGTCGATGATGTGAATGCGCAACCCTTTTACCAAATACGCCTGCTGTCGCAAACGGTTCACGATAGTATTCCAATCAAAATCAATGCCTTCTTTGAAAATTTCTGGATCTGGTTCAAAGGTAATGATCGTTCCATTCATCTTTGTTTTGCCGATATTTTTTACCTTCGCTTTTGTTTTGCCTTGCGCGTATTCTTGCATGAAAATACCACCGTCTTTGTGTACTTCTGCTCGAGTGTACGTCGAAAGCGCGTTTACCACAGACGCTCCCACACCGTGAAGACCTCCTGACACTTTGTATCCTTCGCCGCCAAACTTTCCTCCGGCGTGAAGCGTCGTCATTATCGTTTCAAGCGCAGATACTTTTGTTTTTGGGTGAATGTCTACCGGAATACCTCGGCCGTTGTCGGTAACACGAACACGATTGCCAGGCAGAAGTACGACTTCGATATGATCTGCAAAACCTCCCATCGCTTCGTCGCGAGAGTTGTCGAAAATTTCCCACACCAAGTGGTGCAAACCATCGATACCAGTGGTACCAATGTACATTCCCGGGCGTCGGCGTACAGGCTCAAGCCCTTCCAATACGGAGATCGATTCGGCCCCGTATTTGCTTTGTTTCTTTTTATCTTCGAGTGACATCCGGTGTTTTGTGGTTATTTTTTATAGCCTTATTATAGCATATTTGAAGCCCTTAAAGCGAGTGATTTATTAACAGATTTCCTTGTATTTAGCCTTATTTTGTAAGGTTTTCTTGCTATTGACTTTTAACTATATATATGCTATTATGTATAGGAAATAAGTTAATTCTAACAATTTAAAAATATACATATGAGCTATTTGAAAGTTAACAACCAACAGGAGTCAATTAGAACAACAGGGAGCTATTTGAGTTTCCTTAATTCTATTTCCTCAAACTCAACAAGTCCGGACTTTTTTAAAGTTACAACAGATGGCAGCAATAAGGCAAATGTTGATGAGTACTTATTAAGTATTCAAGAAATTAAGAAAGAAGATGGTTCCGGTAAATCTTTTATGTTCAAAGCAACGGGTTATGCAGTTAAGAACGATAATCGCATACCAATAGCAGGAAACATTGAGGGTTACATACGATTTTAATTATTAAGTTCAACACTAAAAACAGCAGGAAATTTCTTGCTGTTTTTTATTTATCGAATAGTCGCATTAAAAACTTTTACTGTTTCCTCTTCAAGTTTTTTGTGCAGGTTGTTTACTTCTTCGTCTGTGAGTGTGCGGTCGAGAGATCGGTAGGTAATGCGGTACGCGTAGCTTTTCTTCCCTTCTCCAAATTTGGCGGCATTTTCATATTCGTCTACAAGCGCCATTTCTTCGGCCATGTCGCCTATCACGTCTCGAACCAAATCGAAATAATTGTTCGGCATGAAGTTTGCCGTATCTACAACAAATGAAATGTCGCGAGTAACGGCTGGATATTTGCTGACTTCTTTAAATTTCTGTCCGAGTACAAGTTGCTTTGTAACGCGCTCGTCGTTAGACCAGAGCAAGCGAATGTCTGGAAGTTCCATAGAGATGATTGCGAGGCGTTCCAAGCCGAGCCCGAAAGCCCAACCAGTCCATTCGTCTGGGTTTACGCCAAGTTTTTTAAGCACACTTCCCTTCACAACTCCGGCGCCATTTACTTCAATCCACTTTCCGTCAACTTCAACTTCCATTTCCAAAGATGGATCGGTGTACGGGAATGTGTCTGGGTTGAATCGGTATTTTACATCTTCTCCAAAAATTGCTTTTGCTGTATCCGCAAGCACACGTTCGAGTGTGTCGCGAGTAATGTTTTCTTTGTCTTTGCGCGCCAAATACCAGCCGTCGAGCTGATGAAAGACGTTCATATGACGGCGATCAATTTCGTCTTTTCTATATACTTTTCCGGTTGCAAATGCGCCAACGCTTTCGCCCGACGCCATGCGTTTTTTAATTTCTTCGTTATGCAAATAGTAGTACCACATCACCGTCATCTGAGTGCGGAGAATGTGTTGTTCGTCTACATAGTACGTGTCAGATTTTGAGCGAGAAGGATGGTCGAGCGGAAAGTCGAAAAGATCGAAACCGATTTCAGTTGAAACAATTTCCGGAACTTCGATCATGTCAAAGTTTGCAAATTCTGCTCGAGAAGTTACTCGCTTTACCATTTCGTGGATCGGGCTGCCGGGAGTTCGAGCAAGGTCTGGCATGGCCAAATAGCGCTTCATGCGAGTAGCCTCGGCGTCAGAGCGCTCCAAAAGCATACCCATCAAAGCCTCCTTTTCTTCATTTGATATCTTGATTTCCATAGGGGGATTATAGCGTAAAACGTGAGTTTTTCATACCTCACCCCGGACCTTCGGCCGACCCTCTCCTACCTCAGGAGAGGGGGAATTCAACTCTCTCATTATTTCCTGAACTACTACTTCTAAATTATTATTTATATCCTTATTCCAAAACCGCAGAACTTTTATACCAAACTCATTTAGAAATTGAGTACGTAATGTATCATACTCCTGATTTTCTAAATGCTGAGATCCATCAATTTCTATACATACCATTTTTCTTGGACAATAGAAATCAAGCACATAACCACCGACCGAATACTGTCTTCGAAATTTATACCCTAACTTATTATCTCGAATTTTTGCCCATAAAATAATCTCTTGCGGTGTTTGATTCTTTCGCAATTCTTTTCGCGCTATAATATTTGATTTATCATTTCGTAAAAACATAGTGAGCATCCCCTTCTCCTGAGGTAGGAGAAGGTGGCCTTTAGGCCGGATGAGGTATGTTAACTCAGCGGTTTCGAGCCCGTTTTCGCTTTCATACCCGAAAGCGGGATGGTGACGGTAAATGTCGTGCCTTGGTTTTCGCGAGACTCGAAGCTTATCATGCCACCAGATTGTTCAACAATATTTTTAATGACGTAGAGGCCGAGGCCATTACCGTCGGTTACTTTGTCTGTGACGTTACTTGCACGATACAGCTTTGTAAACATTTTGCCTTGGTCAGCTTCCGGAATGCCGTAACCATTATCTTTGACTTTGATAACAAGGTCATTTGATTTTGTTTCAAGCACTACTTCGATAGTCCCTGACTCGGGAGTATATTTAATGGCGTTCGTTAACAAGTTTTGTATCACCATGCGTGAAAGCGTTGGGTCGGCGGAAACAATAGGAAGATCGGAAGCAATCGTTTTTATAAAATGCTGTTTCTTGGCATCGATACTTTGCTTGAGTTCGATTTCCAAACTCTCGACCATTTCTTTGAAGCTGGTCGGCGCAGGGTTTACTTGGAAAGTTCCAAGATCAACACGAGAAACATTCAACAAATTATTTACAAGCGCAACCATGCGTTTATTGCTTTCATATACGTGAGTAATATATTCTTTCTGGTCTTCATTGAGCACACCTGCGTCTCCAGAAAGAAGCATTTCCGCGTACCAGCTGATGGTCGAAAGTGGGGTGCGAAGTTGATGGGCGGCAAGCGAAACGAATTCCGTTTTAGATTTGTCGACGGCTTTTTCGGCGGCAATGTTACGAAACATAACAATACCAGCAATACCAAGCGTCGCGTCGCGCCCAAGAAATGAAGTAACCGAAAGAACGATTGGGGCTTCTTCCTTTCCTGTATCTTTGATAGAAATATTGTTGTACGGATACATACGCACAATAGTTTGTTCCGATAGAGCTTGAAAAACAGGAGACTCTTCTTTTGGAAGTTCTTTGCCGTCTTTATAGAGCGGCATGATTTGGAAAATAGGCTTGCCCAACGCGTCGCCTTCGGCGACGCGCAGCATGATCGAAGCCGCCTGGTTCATAAGCACAATCTGATAGTTCGCATCAATACCAACTAAGCCTTCCGTCATCGAAGAGAAGATGACATTTGTCTTTCTTTGTTCGCGAGCAAGCGACTCTTCAAGGGCATGAACACGGCCCGCAAGATCTTCAATTTTCCTGCCGTGATCGTTGTCCATGTTAAAGCTCTGTTATCGAGTAACGCTAATGGTCGCACTGTTTTCTGCACTTGGAGCAGTGACAGTTACTCGGTTATTTGCGTTCTTAAATATTGCATACTTTGTGGAATTCGAAGTAGCTGTTGAAGGATCACTTGGTAAAGCTACGAGATATTTTTCATTTGCAGTTAGGACACTCAGATCCACCAACCCTGTACATGTACCACCAGTTGCGCAAATTTCTGTTACTGATGTAGTAATATTTGCTGGAAGAGTGTTCGTATCAATAGTGTATTGATACACTGCATTCAAAATAGTGTTCACATCTGCTCGACGCTGAGCGTTGCGAGTATCGCCCAATTGCTTGATCGGGTTGATAGCAAGGATGACGATACCTGCCAAAATAGCGATAGCCGCAACCACAAGCAAAATTTCAATAAGCGTAAAACCTTTGTTTGTATGTATTTTATTCATATAAAATTAACTTTCTACTTCTTGCCACGATACGACTTCTATCATGGGATTAATCTTGGTAATGCGCACTTGTTCCTTTCGGACGATGGTATTAACGATGCCTGTTGATAAAATATTTCTATCCGTTCCGCCGAGATTCGTAACAGTATATGTGCACGAACCATTTGTAAAGACGAGCGACCCAGTGCCTGTATATGAAGAGAGGTCGCGTATTTGCTGCAAAGCCTCTTCTGTGCATGCGTGTGAAAGCGCTTGCGCCTGGTTTGATTGAGTAAAGACAATACTGTTTTGTGTGGCAATCACACCCGAAAGAAGCAGCGTTGCTGTTACGGCAATACCTACCGCACCAACAATGAGCACGGAAAGTAACGTCACATACCCATGCTCTTTATTATACCAAGGATTATTCAACTGTAGGTTCTTTATATTGTGCATAACCACAGATACAATCATCTTAAGGATATCGAAGTCGTGAAGGACCTTGTAAACGAAGACTCTCCTCGACCAGAAGGGTTGGTAGTACTTATAGTAAATGTAACACGGACAATGCCTGGCGTGCTTGCTCGCGAGAGGTTGGTAAAAGTGAGTCCACTCACAGTTACTCTACTATTAGTAAGAGGCACTGCGGTGCTTGCGCCTTCTTGTATCTGAAGTACACCAGCAACATCGTTTATGACTGTCGGAGAAATTGAGGGAGTCAACGATGTAAGAGTAAGCGAAGAAGCGCTTGCACCAGTTGCGGGTGTTGTTACGGTTTCTGCATTTGCAATGGCACGTGAGATGACTTCAAGTGCGAGCTGTCCTTGCTGGTCGACTTCGCGTATTGCGCGGTTCTTGATGCGCGCTTCTAACACAAGTTGGATGAAGAGCGATGATGCAGTAAGGATGATTGCCGAAAGCGCGAGATACAAAATAAGCTCGACAAGCGTAAATCCTTTTTGGTTGCTAGTGAAAGTATTCATATTATTGCGAGTTGAAAATACTAAATTCGTTTGTATCTGAAGAACCAACACCATATACTTTGTCGTGAGCCGAATCATAACACACACCTAAAAGCTGCGTACCGTTCGGAACATCACCAAGCGCAAGTACAGACATTGAAAGCGGATTGGAAACATTAACAACACTCAACTCTTTGGAAGTGATTTTTGTACCCACAAATGCAACCGTGTCGAGAAAACCAAATTGTTTTGAAATATCAGCCACAGTTCCTCCAAGTGTAATAGTTCCTCCAAGTGTCGGAGTGGAAGCAATATTCACACTATGAAATGAGGTGTCTTGACCAACATATGCATAACTTCCCGCTACCCCAACTGCAATCGCATCGCTTGTACCAGGCAAATTGAGCGTGCTTGTAACAACAGGCAGAGATGCGCTTGAAATATTGATTTGGTACAACTCAGCGGTATCACTGTCGGTCGTCATATACAAATAACTACCGGAAATAGCAGTATCGTAGCCCGTCGGTGTATCAAGCGAACCTACTTGAATAGGCAGAAGTGGATTTGAAACATCATACACAATAAAATCTTTTGAAGTTGTTGCTGAGCGAGAAATGTAAACATACGAACCGTCTTTGCTGATACTGAGTGCATTTCCGCTCCCGGCAGCATCAGCAGATGCAACATACTGCGGACTTGCTGGATTGGAAATATTGACAATTTCAAGCTCCGAAGCATTGTCCGAACTTGAAATATACGCGTAATTACCAGAAACAACAATATCAATCGGCGCAAGAGGAAGTGTAAGCGAACTCACGACAGTTGGGTTGCTGCTGTCTGAAATATTGATGATGACCAGATTTGAAGACGGCGGATCACGAAGCACGTACGCATAATCACCTTGATACGCAACTTTGACACTATTGTCGGTACCGCTCAAGTTGAGCGATGACAAATAGCTCACTCCCGCCCATGTACCAAGACCAGACGCAATCCAGTTCGACAAACGAGAAACCAAACTTACCGAACCAGTGCGCTGGGCATTTTGCTGCCAAGAAACATGCGACGTAACAAGTTTGCGTTTTGCATCAACGCTAGCAATAGTAACACTTCGAGTATACAGGCCTTGTGTATCAGAGCTGCCGGACAAAGACCACTGATTTCCTGTTGTTGAAAGTCCATACGTGCCGTCGGTCAGATTTGCAAAACCAGCGTCACGGATATTTTTCACGGCTTCCAAACCTTCTTCGGCAATATAGATAGCTCGGGCACGATTGCCTGAGAGCGCCGTTGATTCTTCTCCGTACAAATACGCGCCAACCATGGCAAGCACAAGCATGGCAAAAATCGAAGACGCAAGCAGCGCTTCAACGACGGAAAATCCTTTTTTAGTATGTGATAGTTCCTTTTGCATTAAGAGTAATAGTGCGCGTTTCATTGGACGATGAAGTAAGAACGATCGGCGTAAGAGCGGTGGAAGGAAATCCTGTCAATCGGGCAAATGTAACATCAGACATTCCGCTTGGTATAACGTCAGGAGTGATGGAAATGACTTCATCGTACGTCGTGTCGCGCGTCGCAAATGTCGAACCTTTATAAAGTATAATCGAACTTGTAGAAATGTTGACACTCCATGTTGAATCCTCATAACCCCCTTGGGCAAGTATGCTTGCTCGGCGAAGGCTTTCGACAACATTGGAAGCAGCAATGTCCACATTGTTTCTCACCTGAAACTGCTGGTAAACAGGGATTGAAATACCGGCAATAAGCGACAGAAGCGCCACCGAAAGAAGTATCTCGACAAGTGTAAATCCGCGAGACATATTATGAAGGAGAAAGCCCGCCGATCAAGCTGTAGATCGGAAGTATCACCGCAAGCGCAAGCCCGACGACGCCCAGCCATACGATGACCAGCAACACTGGCTCCAAAATCACCGAAAGGTCTTTGGTAGTTGTTTCAGTTTTTTCTTCATACGTTTTTCCTATTTCAATCAGAGTTTGAGAAAGCGTTCCTGACTGTTCGCTCGTCGTAACCAGCTGCTGAACGGACGCAGGCATGAGGCGGGATAAGTGTTTGTACGAAGCAAAACTTGCTCGAAATGAATTTCCGTCAGTGATGCTTTCCATCACATGCGTATACAACTTTTTGTAATGCGGAAACGTCGTTGCGTCGCGCAAACAGCGAAGCGCTTCCGTCACAGGAAGCCCGGCGGCTAAAAGCGTACCGAGCAAATACCCAAAACGAGAAAGCTCGATTTCGCGGATCAAGCGCTTGATAGCCGGTATGCGAAAAAGTATGTATTGGCCGGCAACTTTTGTTTTTTTGAATGCAAAAAGAAAATAGAAAAGAAGTATGATGAATATGAGAGCGGCCGGAACGGCGATAGCGCCATGCGCTTCCAGAAAATCTCCTGTACCAATGAGCACTCGAGTAAGGAATGGTAGTTTCAAATTGAGCTGAGAGAAAATATGTGCGAGCTTGGGTAAGATGAACCATGAAATACCGACGCCGATCACCGCAGCCAAACCAAGCACGAATGCCGGATACATCATTGCCGAGCGGATCTTGGAATGAAATGCTCTGTTTTTAGATTCTTCCAAGCTGACCACTTTCAAGTTTTCTGACAACTTGCCTGACTCTTCGCCCACGCGCACAAGCGAAATTACGTGGTCTTGGAACAGACCTGTCTTCGCAAGCGCGTCGGAAAGCGTGGAGCCTGCGTCCACTTCTTCTCCAACAAAAACAAGAATTTTTTTCATCGCGGAACTTTTGACGTCTTCGCCGATAGTTGCAAGCGCGTCACGAATGCTCATACCCGAATGCACAAGCGTTGCGAGATTTTCAATAAAAAAATCCCGGTCGCTTCCGATGCCGAAATGTGAGAAGTGCGGCTCTCTTTTTTTTACTTGTGGTAAATCGGATTTCATTTTATTCTAGACTTTTTTGCTCGAACATCTACAGGCGGCTCAGCAACGCGAAGCAATTCTTCTATCGTTGTTACTCCATTTTTTACTTTATCGATGCCGTCTTCAAACAGCGTTCGCGCGCCTTCTTTGCGAGCAAGATTCCATACTTCCTGTGTTGAAGGCGAATTCAGTACAAGATCTTTCATGTCAGGCGACATGAGGATGAATTCAAAAATTGCAGTGCGGCCTTTATAGCCCGTGCCTCCACAGACGTTACAGCCTTTACCTTTGTATAATGTAAACTTTGTACCTAAAAATTTCTTTGTAAGATCTGCGTGCGGTGCACCCGGCGGAAGCTTGGACATGCTGTAGCGGCAGTTGTTGCAGATTTTGCGCACAAGTCGCTGAGCAATCACAAGTTCAAGCGTAGATGCAAGAAGAAACGGCTCGGCGCCCATCGTAAGGAGTCGAGGTACCGCAGTTGCAGCGTCGTTTGCGTGAAAAGTTGAAAAGAGTAAGTGCCCAGTCAACGCAGCATTCACGGAAATATCGACAGTTTCTTGATCGCGGATTTCTCCAACCAAAATAATATCCGGATCTTGGCGGACAATCGAACGCAAGCCTTTTGCAAATGTCAGGTTCGTTGCGGGGTTTACTTGTATTTGGTTCACGCCGACAAGTTTGTATTCTACTGGGTCTTCGATGGTAGTGATGTTTGTATCCGGAGTATTGAGCCGAGAAAGAAGCGCGTAAAGCGTCGTTGTTTTTCCAGAACCTGTCGGACCGGTGACAAGTATCATACCAAATGGCTTGTTCGAAGCTTTTTCAAGCATCGCTTGATTGACCGCAGAAAGTCCAAGCTCGCTCAAACTCAAGCCTTCGACATACGAAGACAACAGTCGAAGCACGATCTTTTCCCCTTCCACTGTTGGAACGATAGAAGTTCGCAAGTCAACGACCATGTTATTTTTTTCGTAGCGCATCGAGCCGTCTTGTGTTGCAAAGTGCTCATCGATGCGAAGCCGGCTTTCAACTTTGATGCGGTTGGTGATGGTACCATAATATTCTTTTGGAATTCTTCCAGCATCTTGGAGCACGCCGTCTACGCGAAAACGCACAAGCACAGTATTTTTCTCAGGTTCGAGGTGAATATCGGAAGCGTGGAACATAAGCGCGTCGCCGATGATTTCTTCGATAAGCTCGGGCGCAATACGCTTTTCTGTTTCAATGATTTTTGAAAAACGTGTATCGAGCTGCTTGTGATACATCTGAAGCGTGTTCGTCACATCGTCAGGCAACGCAAATGCGGCTTCGATTTTGAGTTTTGGGAAAAATATCGCAAGCTCTTTTGCAAGTGTTGCTTGAGTTGGATCATCTGTTGCAACAGTTACCTTTTTCTTATCTTGGCTTACGTATATGACACGAAGTCGCTCTGCAACGTCTTTTGGAATTTTTTCAAGATCGGCTTGCGCTGGAGGTTTGGAAGCAAGGTCAACGTAGCGGACTTTGAGAAATTCTGCTACAGCTTGACCGAGAAGCGCATGATTGAGCAACCCTTCACCAAAAAGATATTCGACGATAGTTGCATCGTGTGACTTTGCAAATTCGATCGCGTTCGCCAAATCAGCCTCGGTCACATAATGACCGTCTTTCAAAATCTTTTGTATTGTTTGCTCGTCAAATATCATAATGGCGAAACTTCACAATAAGCTGGTATTCTTATTTCAAAAATGTGCGGACGTGCTCTACGATAGTTGCGATCGGCGTATCTGATTTGATATAAAAACCTTTTGCACCAAGTTCTTTGGCGCGCTTTTCATCTTCTTCCTGGCTTAAATTGGACAAAATAATAACTGGCGCTTTCATTCCTTTTTTCTTCACTGCTTCAAGAAAAGCAAAGCCGTCCATTTTGGGCATAATGAGGTCAGAAAGCACAAGGTCGTACTTTTCTTTGCCAAGCATGTCGAGCGCTTCTTCTCCATTGCCAGCTTGATGCGCCTCAAAGCCTTCGTGTGTCAGCTTGAGTTCAAGCGCGCGCGCCATCGGCTTTTCATCTTCGACGATCAGGATTTTTTTTGGACTTGCAGTCATGTATATATAGTATAGCATCAAAATACACGGATACGCTCCGTGTATGTGAATAAAGCTTGAGTTATTTTTCAAGATCAACTAAGCACTAACGACTTCTTTGTTATGACGAGAGATAGTGCACGTGCCCGGGCATTTGAGGGCGCCACCATTTTCCTCAATACAACTTTCGCACAAAATAAAATGTCTATGACAGCCCTTTATGTCGCAGTTCACATAATGTTCTGATGCGTCTTTGCAGCCTTCGCATCGGCCAATGACTTCATGTTTTGGATCATCAGTATAAAATCCCATTGTGATGCGTCTATCAAACACGTAGAGCTTGCCTTTGAAATCTTCGTTCGGATATTGTTCCATATATGACACAATTCCTCCGTCGAGTTGGTACACGTCTGTAAAATCTTGCGTCAACAAATAGCCCGATGCTTTTTCGCAACGAACTCCACCGGTGCACACAGTAAGCACCGTTTTATTTTTCAAATGCGCGATAGATTCCAGGAATTTCGGCATGTCACGAAAGTTGTCCATCGGCGGACAGATAGAACCTTCAAAATGTCCGACGTTGTGTTCATATGCATTGCGCATATCGACAATGTAAAATTCTTTTTTATCAGCAATCCACTGATGAAGTTCCGCCGGCTTCAGATGAATGCCTGTAACTTGGTTTGGGTCAACATCGCACACACCAAGATTGAGCGAGACAATTTCTTTACGCACTTTGACAGAAAGTTTTGGAAAAGCGTCTCCGGTTCCCATACTTCGCTTGAAATGAATATTCAAAAATCGCGGGTCGGTTTCGAGTTCTTTGATATAGCTTTCTGTGTCTTCCTTTTTCCCTTCTAAAGTAAAGTTAATACCTTCGTGCGCGACAATAAGCCGGCCTTTGAAACCGTATTTTTCACAAAGCTCACGCTGCCACGCCATAACAGCCGCCGGGTCATCGATGTGGACGTATTTGTAAAAAAGAAGTATTTGGTAGTTCGGGTCAAGCACGTTGTTCATACCGCTATACTACCCTTTCTCTCGCAGATTTTCAAGATTGGCTCTTTGTCAAAAGTTGTGCACATTGACACTTGTATTTCAGTGCTACAATAAAGTCAGGTCTATATTATTAGCTTCATTTTGTATATGCATATGCGAAAACTTACTTGGATCCTCGTGATCGTGGGTGGTCTTAACTGGCTTCTCCTTGCCCTTACAGGTTGGGAAATTGGTATGCTCTTCGGCGGCATGGATGCAATGATCTCTAAGATCGTTTACATCCTCGTTGGAGTATCTGCAATCTACCAAATCTTTGCTGGAGCAAAATCTTCTGGCGCTATGGGTGGACAGATGTAATATTGAACTCGTGTGTTGAACGTTCACAAAACCTCGCTTCGGCGAGGTTTTGCTTTTTGTAACATGCTACAATACTGATATGAAAAAGATCTACCTCATCCTTATACTTGCAATTCTTGTCCTCCTCGGCATAGGCTACACCATCGGCTGGACAGACAATGGACCGGGAACTACTTTTACCGATAAGTAAAAAGTACTTCGTCAAAATCTTGTATCTTTCCGGTTTTCTTGTCCACTCTGATTCCCTCTTTTTTATACAATGCCAAACGCTTGGTGCGATATTCATTGTTAAGCCACACTTTTCCGCCGGCATATACGATGCGATGAAATGGAATTTTCTTTTCTCCGGCGTCATAAGCTTTAGCCAAAATACCAGTAATACTCTGGCTCGCCATACCTCCCGACCCGCAAGCGCGAGCGATATGCCCATAAGTCGTCACCCGGCCCTTTGGAATAGCAAGCGCTGCTTCTACCACTCTTTGTGAGAAGGTTTTCATGGTTTTAGTATAACAAATCCGGAAGCTTGCTTTTTTATTTTATCTATGTTTTAATAAGGAAAATTAATAAAACACCAAAATATGGAGGAACAAATAATTTCAGAAACATTCGCCTACGGGGAAGACTACTACGATGTATTTAAAAAAATTATTGAATACCTCGAACGCAAAATTAAAAAACATCCGGGCAAGATATTGTCACACTCCTATTCCATTACTAAAACATCGGGATTCAATCAGGAGTACACAGGCTCAATAATTATTATACTAAAATACTAACGGTGCTCGTGCTGCTAAACAACAAAAAGTTTAGCAGTTTTTTATTTATCCCGAAAAAGAGGCGAGTTGCTACCGCCTCTATCGGGACGAGTACATTTCAGCGAGTTTACAATACGGACACTCAGTCGCTCCACTTCCCCACGGTTTGAAGTTGCATGTTCTCTCTGTCCATTTTCCATTTTGCATTTCTTGGTCGTAGTCTTGTATATCTTTTACTAACAGTTCAATATGCTCACCGGAAACGTGCGTTTCGTACACTGCTTTCTTTTCATCTTTTTCTTCCACAAAGTACAAACGTGATTTTGAAACTTCTTGACTGCCTTTTGACGCATTGTAAATGAGGTACGAATACATTGCGAGCTGGCGAAGGTAACTTGAAAGTCTTCCCTCGTCATCTTCCTTCTCCACATCTTTGCTTGTTCGAGTTTTTCCTGTTTTGAAATCCGTCACACGCAAGTCAGCACCCGCACTACTTTCGACAAGGTCGATTTTCCCGGTGATAAGTACGTTTGGAATTCGTGGATCTTTATACGAAAGTGCCTTTTCAGATTGAGATTCTTCCCACAAATCCGGAATAAAGTTTTCAAGAAATCTTTCTGCAACAGCTGTCGCTTCACGAGTAAAACGTGCAATGGTTTTTTCTTCGACAAGATGGTTCTTTTTTATTTCATTTGCAATTGCAAGCTCAATCCCCTTTGTATTTCGAGCGTCTTCATATTTGACAAGTTGTTCAATCGTTCCATGAACAATACTTCCAAACACCAAGCTCTCGGCCATCGGTTCGGGAACTTGGAGGAATGAACGGAAATACCATTTCCAAGGACATTCGTAGAAATTGTTAAGAAGTGTAACAGACACTTTTGTTTTGTGATACTGTTCGGCAACGAGTTCTCGAAGTTCATCACGAGAAACGTTCGGTGTTGCGCTTTGTGTTTTTTCAATATATTTCCCCGCTTGTACTATTTTGTTTTGTGTATCTGCGCCATCAGAAAATTCGAATAATGCTTTTGGCAATTCATCGATGATCATCGCCAAGCGTTCTTCATTGCCTTTGTGCGACATCCGCGCGTATGACAAAACACAAAACCGCTTTGCACGAGTAAGCGCAACGTAAAGCTCTCGTCTCGCCACGGCTTCATTTTTTTCTTCAATATGCTCTTTTACTTTTTCTGGAAGAGAAAAGCCAATAGACTTGCTCGACATGAGAGTGCGTTCGTTCATGTGCGCAATCCACACGCAGTCGTATTCCAACCCTTTTGAAGCATGAAGTGTCATCACTCGCACGCCATGTTGTGTACCCAAAAGCGCAAGCGGAACGTCTTGGCCGTATTCTTGCATGCGTTTGATGAATGAAATAAATGTCGCCAAACTTGTATGTGCATCCCCGCCTGCTCCCGTAGAGCGGGCAGGCTTTTCTTCGAGCGTGAGCGCAAGGTGAAGAAGCGACCGCACGACTTCGACACGGCGAATGTATGATTCGTGTTCTGTAGCGTTTTCGAGCAAAAATGTGTAGCCGACATATTGCACAATATCGTACAAACTTTTTCCTTTTGACTCTACAATTGTAGTTTCAATTTTCTTGCCCCAACTATATATCGGGTCCGCGTCAGCAAGCAAACCGTGGCTGTGGCCTTCGTCGAGCAAATGCTGAAGTGAGAGTTCGCGAGTATACACGCGATGCAAAAATGCATGTGCGGCGAGCGGTGGAATGCCAGACATTTCATCAAGCACACTTTCCGCAATGGCGACATTTGAAAATGGATCGTTCATGATTTGAAAAACATTGAAAAGCGAGACGAATTCTTTCGTTTCAAAAAGTCGGAGTGACTGACTCGACGCAACCGGCACGCCCATACCAGAAAGTATATGCATAGCTGTTCGCACGTGTGCATTTTTTGGAACAAGAAGCGCGCAATCGGAAGCATCTGTGCCGCCGGACATTTTTTCCAAGAAAAAATGTCCGGCTTGCATCACTTCATCTCGCGGATAATCCGCTTCGACAAGCTGTATCGGGTGCCTTTCCCTGCTCTGGCTTTTCAAACTTTCTTTGGTCAACACACTTTTCAAAAGTGTATCAGCGGCGTCAAGAATGATCTGCGTTGAACGATAATTCTCAGAAAGTGTAATGACTTTCGTGCCTTTAAACGTGTGTGTAAAATCTTCGAAATGCGAGAGCGACGCACCACCGAAGCCATAAATAAGCTGGCGGTCGTCTCCCACCACAAACACATTTGGCTTTTCAACGTCACCCCACACCGCACGCAAAAAGGCATTTTGTACGCCAGAAGAATCTTGATGCTCGTCGACAAGCACATACAAATACCGCTCACGCAAAGTATCACGCGCATTTTCAGAATCTGTAACGAGTTTGAGTAAGTATGAAAGAACGTCATCATAATCCATGACATTGCGCTCTTTTTTTACTTCTTCATACAGCTCATAGAACCTGACCACTTCGCGTGTCTTTTCCAAGCTTTCTATTTTTGTAAGAATTTCTTTTTTAAGTTTGCCTTTGCTCACACCCTTGCTTGAAATGCTTTCCGGATCGTTTGTAAGACGCTTTATATCTTTTTCTATTTCAGAAAGGAATGCGTCCGGGCTCATATTCTCGCGCTTCAAGAGTGAGATGAGAGATTTCAAATCTTGAAAATACATCGCCGCATTTCCTCGCGGCCGCAAATGCGCCCATTCGTGTGAATGCAAAATATCATCCACGATACCAAGAAGTCCTGCATCATCAAGAAGTTCCGGGGCGGATGCAAACCCAAGCGCATGATAAAACTCCTCGATTACTTGTATGCCGAACGAATGGAATGTGGTAATGGCAACTCGCCCGGCTTCGGCACCGATATACGAATGCAAACGTTTGCGCATTGCGTGCACACCCGAGTTCGTAAACGTAAGGCAAAGCACACCGTCTGGAGTCGTATCGGTTTTTTTCAAAATATTCCCAATGCGTAAAGATATGACCTGAGTCTTGCCAGTTCCCGGCCCAGCCACTACCATGACCGGACCTTCAATAGTATCCACCGCTTCTTTCTGTGCAGCATTCAAATTTTTATACGAAACTTCAAAATCCATAGGCTCATTATACCTTTTTCTAAGTTCTAACTCTATTTGACTTTTGATTTGCCAGAGGTATAATTGAATTCTAATTCTTTTTAATTCAATAATTTCTAACTAAAAAAACCATTTAGCTATGCAACGAAACAAAAAGACTAAACATGCCCACCGGAACGACAGCAAAAAAAGCGTCCCAACAAACATCACCAACTTTATTAACACTGTCACCTCTTATGTCCAGCGAGGACCACGGGGAGCTAAAGCCCTGGCCTTTGGTGACAATAAGTTACGACTCACAGGAACGCTCACTAATTTAAAGAGAGAACATAAGAACTTAGGAGAACACCTTCCTGCCGATGTGGTAGTTTTTGTAAAAAATAAATTAGGTATTGCTGTTTAAACATTAAACTATTAACAAAAAACCCCGCACAAAACGGGGCTTTTTTATTTCGTATTATTCCACTTCCGCAGAAGTTTCAGTTTGAGTTTCAACTTCCATATTTCCGTTCAAGATATTTGTGAGCTTTTCAAGCGCTTGTGCGCGAGCTTCGACATTTGTATCTGCTTTGACGTTCAAGTTATATTCAGCAATCGCGTTGTTGACTGATTCTTCATCCATGTGAGATTTCTGACTGAAGAGAAACCGGTACCATGGGCGCTTTACTGAAACAGAGCCATCTGTGTGAACGACTGCTTTTGAAGTAAGTGCTGAAGAAAAGATGCCAAGGAATTTTGCAGGTTCTTTGTAAGCAATGTTGATGTCTGCACCCACTTCTTCTTCGACAGTTGTAGTGCCGCCAAACGCGCTTTTGTGTTCATCCCAAGAAGTGTTTAGAGACACAAGCGCGTCTTTTACATTTTCATAATGCTCTTTGTTAGAAGGTTCTTCTACAGTTTTTGCTGGCATACAAGAAAGTGCACCAGAAGAAAGCGCGAGAAGATTTTGTACGCGAGTTGCATCAGGGCCACCATTTTTCTTTGCTTCCATCGCAACGTCTATCATGCTTGAGCGGACAATCGTAGCAAGTTTTGTAGTGTTTGCGTATTCTGCATCGCCACCTTGCGGAGAGATAAGATTGAGACTTGTATTTGCATCGGCGTACGCTTTGATGACATCACCATAAAGTTCTTTCTGATGGCCTTCGAGCGAAGTGTTTGCATCCAAGTTTGTTGCATAACTTCCCTTGTTCCAAGCGTAGCTTGTGCGGATATTTTCTGGAGCAGCATTGAAAGCTGTGAGAAGTGCGCTACAAAACGCATCGCCTTCTTTCATATCTTTTTTGATTGTTGCGTCAAGCAAAATATCAACACCTGCTTTCAAAGCGCCACCTGAACGCGGAACAACAGGAGCAGCGCTTGCTTCTGTGGAAAGCGTTGTCGAAGATGGAGCAGTTGTTTCTAACTGCATGTTTACTTCACTTGTAATGTCTTTGATCACATCACCAGTTACGGGATCGACTGCCTGTACTGTCAAACCTTGCGCAAGAACTTGAGCACCAAAACCACTGATAAATAAGCCTATAATTGCAATTGCTGCATAGAAACCACGGTTATTCTTGTTCATATACTAAAAGTGTATCACTAAGCCCCTAGGCGTACAACCCTTTACAAAAAGGCGTTTTCGGGCTCAAAAACCGAGCTTTTCCAGCACTTCGTCGACCTTTTTATACAAACTTTCAAGGTCGCCATCGTTCTCTATCGTATAGTCGGCTTGCTTCATGCATTCAAACAGTCGCATCGGGCTTTTAGGGTCAGTGTTCTCGTGTTCTTCGTGCGCAAGAAATGCAACGAGCGTTGGAAGTTCGAGAACTGTGCCGCGCGCTTGCACACGAGCGAAGCGCAGTGCGCCATCTGCCGTCACCGCAATCATCGTAAAGTCTGAATTCGTTTTCAAATATTCTATTTGCTTGAGCTGGCGGATGCCGGACACAATACCGAGCTCGCCTGCTTGTTCCAGAAACAGTTTTGCCAAATAGTCTTCACCATGCTCGGCCGCGATTTTGTACCCCATATCCATGACGTTCTCGCGCGACACCACAAGCCCGGCTTCGCGGACTTTGTCTTTAAGCGGCGCGCTGATCTGCCATACAGAGACACCAAGCTTGTGAGCCATATACTCGGCCGCAGTATCTTTGCCGGACCCAATAGGCCCGGTTATTCCGATGATTCGTTTCATTTTTTACATCCAAAGCCCGAGAACAATACCGAAGATGACGAAAGTCACAAGTTGGTATCCTGCGGTGATGAGGAACAAATTCCATGCCAACTTTTTCGGTTTACCACTCCACATCGCGTTCATCGCAGCAAGCGGCATGATGAATCCGAGCCACATGAGAAGTGCGATCTTCACACCTTCGACTGCGTCCATCACCATGTATTGACGAAGCACACATGAAAGAACGAGAATAGTAACGATACTTACGATGATATTCAAGACGTAGACCGGACGCATCTGTTTGTCCATCTCTTTGCATTCCTTGTCAGACATTTCTTCGCGTTTCTTGCCACCGATAACTGCCATGTACGACTTGCCAAATATCGGCCCGTACCACAAAAAGCCGAGCACCTGAGCCACTACCACACACACTACAACTGCCAATATATTGATTTCCATATGATTATTTTCAGCCCGAGGCTGATCCGCCTTGGGCGGAAAAAATTATTTGTTAAAACAAAACCCCGTGAAGGGGTTTTGGAATTATTTCATTTCATGGCCATTGCAGCCACTTTTGCATGTATCACAATTGTCGCACGTATTTGACTGACCGCAGACCATGCAATTGTCGCATCCGCACATGCGTCGGCCGAGAGCCCATTTGCCTGGACCAGCAAGCGCAACTGAAAGCGATGCCGCCAAAAGCATAAGGTCGATCTCGTATCCGCCAGGAACAATGAAGCCGACTTTCAACTTCACGATAAAAATTGCAACCACCATTGTAACTGCAAGAAGCATACCCATCACTCCGGTAAAAAATCCGAGGATAAGTGCAACACCTCCGACTGTTTCAACGATAGCAACAACGTATGCCCAGAAAGATGCCAAGCCGAGCATACCAAAGAAAGCGATCGTGCCTTCCATATTTTGTAATTTCGCAATACCGTGCGCGAGGAACACCGCACCAGCCGCAATGCGGACGAGCATAAGCCCAAACCCAGGATTGCAGCATTTTGACAACATGTGTTTCATAAAAAGTAAATACTAACTAATAATCGTCCTTACAGTATACCACACTACGCTTTGGTAATGTCACGTGGATAAAAAAGGTCCACCGTCCAGTCGACAGCGATTTTGATGCGCTTTGAACCAGAAAGGAATTTGAAAAGATAGATGGTGCGCCAGATGAACCAGGCAACAACACCGGAAAAAGTGATCCCAAAAATCCGCGCGACGGCATTGCCGCGGCCAAGCGACACCAGCTCCCCTTTTGATTCGTATCGAAATGTCTCAAGTGCTTTACCGCGAATACTTTGTGCAATATTGTGCGCAACATACGGCGCTTGTTCGACGGCAACTTGGGCAAGCATTGGGATCGGTTTCCCGTCTTGTAAAAGCAGTGCGCTGTCGCCAAGCACAAACACATTTTTATAATTGTGCATTTGCAAATATGTGGTAACAGGAATTCTCCCGCTTGGGTCTTTTGCAAAATTTCCCACAAGTTCCGGATACTGCGCTTTCACGCCAGCTGTCCAGACAACGTGTGGACTTGTAAGCATGTCGCCCGACTCTGTCAGCACGCCTTCTTTTGTTACTTCTTTTACTTTTGTGTTAAGCATCACTTTGATGCCTTTGTCGCGAATAATACGGAGCGCATTTCTCTGCAAACTTTCGTGAAGCGGAGTCAGAAGTTCCGCGCCTTGAGTCACAAGCGTAAGGCTGATGTCTTCTTTTTGTATCACACCTTTATATAGTCTTTTGAATGTAATAAAAAAGAAATCAGCCATTTCGGTGACCATTTCTACTCCAGTTGCGCCGCCTCCGACAACGACAAACGAAAGCATTTTTCTGCGTTCTTCGCGGTCGGACATCATCGAAGCTTTTTCAAAAATATCTATCACATAGTTGCGAAGCTTGATCGCATCCCGCAGATCTTTGAGTATAAAAGTATGTTCTTGAGCGCCGGGTGTGCCGAAAAAATTTGTCGTTGCGCCTGTAGCAATCACCAAGTAATCATACGCAATTTCTTTATCCCCGACTATTACTTTTTTATTTTCTAAATCAACTTTGTCTGCCGCGCCAACAATAAGACGTGTCGTATCGTCTTTCACTATTTCGCGAAGTGCTTCGACAACTTGATGATGAGCGAGGCCGCCGGTTGCCACTTCGTGGAGCATCGGTGTGAAAAGAAAATAGTTTGTCTTGTTGATGATAGTGATGCGCGCTTTGTCGCCCAACTCTTCAAGTAGATGCTTGTACGTATAAATACCAGCGAAGCCTGCGCCGATAATGACGATATGTGGTTTATTCTGCGAAGCGGACATTAGTGGTAAGCTTCAGCAAGAAATGGTGCAACTTTTTCCCAAGCGACTGGGGTGCGAACATGGCCAAAGGCGTACGCCGCAACTTGGTAAGGATTGTACACGACATCGAGACTTTCTTCGGTGACGATAAATACGCCGTAGTTGTCTGCCGTTGGAGCGGAGCCGTCGATAGCAACACTGTCATAATCTGCGCCACGTTTAACCAATTCTTTTTTCAAAGATTCGCGATACATCGGCACGAGAAGCGACAAACATGTTGAGCTGTCTTTGCATAAATCTGTGAGCGAAAGTTCAGCGCCTGTTGCAACAGAAAAGTTGAGTGTGCCGACAAAACTGTTCGGATGCGCGGCACCGGCTGCATAGTCGGATACATCAAACGCAACCGTCTCTATGCCGTGCGCTGGTGCGTACACTTTGTATCGAATAGTGAGCGTGCTTTTTTCACTGCCGGCAAGCATGTTGTCTGTAGCACCTTCGATAAATTCAGATTTTGCATGTGCGATATATGAAGAGATGCGCGCATTCATTGCTTTGACTTGCGTGCCGGCATTGGGAGATGAAAGCACTGGGTATTCGATATCGATGTCATATGTTTTTTCGCTTACCTTTTGAGTTTTCTTTTCAGAATTGATTGTAACATCGACTTTTGGAGCGGGAATTTCTGCTTCTATATCTTTGACGATTACATCTTCAGATTTTTCATCTCCCTTGTGCGTTCCCAAATAATACGCACCAGCAATGAGCGCAAGTACAAGCACTATAAGAAAAAACTTTGCTCCTTTTGATTGTGTAGCCATATAGATAGTATATCACTAAAGTGGGTGGCTATTGAAATATGCACGAGTGATCGCACCAAAGGTGCCAGCCGCCGGGCTTATCTTATGTTCTTTTTGGAATTCAATGAGTGCAGCTTCGGTACCCTTGCCGAATATGCCATCGACGTCGAGCGTGAGGTCAAGCGCTTTGTTCAAATACTTTTGAATTTCTTTGATTTCAGCATTTTTTGCACCACGTTTGAAATACCCCTTAAACGTATAGGTTCCCGTGTTGGCTGGGGTTTCAGATTGTGTGTGTGTTTTCTTCCATTTTTCTATCGCCGCCTGACTTAGCTTGCCAAACAAACCATCAACCGCAAGACCGGCATTGATTTCTGTATTCAGATACGTTTGCAAAGCTTTGATCTCATCTTTTGAAATTCCAGCTTTGTAATATCCGGCAAGAATTTTTTGGGCAATCGTATCAACCGATGCTCCAGGATTTTGTGGTGTCTGAATATTTGTCGGTGGTGTTGGAATAATGATTACAGCTCCGCCAGGCGCTCCACCAGAGACAGGCGCCGAGCTTGTTGTAAATGTCTGATCTGAGCTTGTAGCCAAGTTACTTGAAGCATCATTTGATTGTACTCTAAAGTGATAAAGGGTGCTTGAAGTCAGACTGTTGATCGTTACCGAGTGACTTGTGACTCGAGGCGACGTATCGGCTTCTGTTGTTGAAGTTCCATAGGAAATTGTCGGGCCATAATCAACGACCGATGAGGCAATTTCATCCGTATCCCATGTGATAGTGACGCTATTATACGTCGGCGTTGCAACAATGTTTGAAATAACTGGTGGAGTTACGTCTGGCGCAGCAGTTGTTGTAAAGGTTTGATCTGTTGATGTTCCCAAATTACTTGCCGCGTCGTTTGATTTCACGCGGAAGTGGTACGTTGTTGAAGACGAAAGACTGTTTATCGTAACAGAATGAGAAGTAACTCTCGGCGAAGTATCTGCCTCAGATGTACTTGTACCATAGCTTGCTGTTGGTCCGTAGTCGACAATTGAAGATGCTGCCTCATCTGTATCCCATGTAATCTGCACGCTATTGTGCGTCGGAGTTGCAACAATGTTTGAAATGACCGGAGCAGTTACATCTGGCGCAACAGTTGTTGTAAAGGTTTGATCGCTTGAAATTCCTTCGTTTGGAGTTCCGGCATCATCTTTTGACTTTACGCGGAAATGGTATGTTGTAGAACCAGTCAAGCCAGACAGATTGACGGTGTGAGAAATCACGCGAGTTGAAGTATCTGTTTCTGTTGTTGAAGTGCCATACGACACAGTCGTACCGTATTCAACCAAAGACGACCCACGTTCATCGCTGTCCCATGTTATCGTTGCGCTCGTAGCGGTAATACTTGATACAACAATATTTGAAATAGCCGGTGCAGTTGTGTCTGTAACTGTTGATTCGCTGAACGTACCATTTGATCCATTTGAAGACCCGGTTCCGCTTGTGCCAGTACCCGCATTTGCAACCGGAGCAGTACCTGAATATGTTTTATTCGTATAATCAAAACGGATGCGTCCACCACCACCCGAAGCCGCACCGGCAATTGCGCCCGATCCACCCGCTCCTCCGTTTGCCGTAATCACACCAGTAGTACCGGCATAATTTTTTACAGCACCCCAGATACTTCCACCGGCAGCACCCACATCACCATTCGCAGACAAAGTACCGTCAACAGTAAGAGTGTCGGTCACATTTAATTTCATTGCTCCACCACCACGTGCGGTTGCAGTATAAGAACTTGTTGCCGTTGTACCACCCAAGTGTCCTGCTCCAAGCGTAACCGGTGCAGTCGAAGATCCGTATGACTGACTATCACTTGCAGTAATAGTAGGACACAAAGGTGTAGAAGTTGTCTGTCCTTGTCCGCCGGCACCACCATGACCTGCTCCGTTAAATCGGTTTGAACTACACGCTGCACCGCGACCAGTTGTCGTCGTATCTGTGTCATGATGCCCCATGGCGTTTACCGTCAATGTTCCACCACTATTGATCGTAAGGTATGTTGCATTCAAGGTACCGCCGGTTCCCATATTACTTGAAGCAGTTGGATCAGAATCGAGTGTAAGCGTACCACCGGAAGCGATCGTAAGAGTGCCGAAAGTATAAGAAATATCATTACCAAGCTTAAGAGCATTTGAAAGTGTGAAAGTTGAAGACGGATATTGTGTTGGGAAATAGACAGTACCAGTGTAACCAGCATGTCCACCCGTTGTTGAAGTGACAGTTCCCCCGTTTACTTGCAGCGTCCCAGTAAATGAATACGTCGCTCCGTTAAAAGAGACGCGTCCGCCGCCGCCGGCGCCGCCGCCTTGATTTCCATCACCACCGTTTGCACGAATAGTTCCGCCACCGGCTACAGTGCCAGAAGAAAACCAAATACTTCCTCCCGAACCACCGCCGCGCTCGGCTAGGCCGGTTGCAATTGATCCATTTGAAGAAATAGTTCCGTCAACAGTTGTCGTTCCGGACACAACAAACTTGAGTGCGCCACCACCGGCACCGCCTTTTGCACGTCCCGCCCCAGAACCAAGAGACACCGGAGAGGAAGCGGATCCGTATTTTGCTCCACCAGTTCCTGCATACGAAAGCGCAGTGTTTCCACCACGACCACCGTATCCACCACCTGCTGCTCGGTTGGAACTATTACCTGTTGCACCAACTCCTGACGCAGAGGTATACCCTCCCGGAAAGCCAAGTCCGTCCCCTACAATACTTCCACCGCTATTTACATTGAGTGTTGTTGCAGTCAAAGTGTAGCCTGTACCAGCAACAATGTCGCCATCAAGCGTAAGAGTGTAGCCATTTGGAACAGTGAGTGTACCAAATGTCTGTTGTAAATCATTACCAAGAGTAAGATTGCTTGTCAGCGTAAAATTGGAAAGCGTAGCTGATGGGAAATACACCGTACCTGCTTGCCCACGACTACCGACTGAAGTTGCAGCAGTATTGACCGTACCACCAGAAACATCAACTGTCCCAGTAAATGAATACGTCGCTCCGTTAAAAGAGACGCGTCCGCCGCCGCCGGCGCCTGAAGTTGTGGTATCAGTATGAGAAGGGATACTTCCACCTTTTGCTGAGATAGTACCCGAACCAGACACACTACCATTTGAAAACCAAATACTTCCTCCCGAACCACCGCCGTTTCGCGTACCACCCGTACCAGAAGAAGCGTCTTCACCATTTGCAGAAAGAGTACCGTTGACAGTGACAGTTGAAGCAACGAGTTTGAGTGCGCCACCACCGGCACCGCCTTGTCCATTTGCTTGACTAGCACAAGTAACACCCGGATAACATCCAGCACCAAAAGCACCTCCTGACCCAAGAGCAACCGGAGACGCACTTGAACCATATGGTGCACCAGCTGAATATGTAAAGTTGGAATCAAATCCTCCACGGCCACCGTATGATCCGCCAGGAGAACCAATAGACCCCGGAGAACCTACGTTTGAAATATATGAACCAGGGCCGAGAGCTTGCGGAAAACCTTCAGCATTTGTAGTAAGAGTTCCTGATGCGCCTATCGTAATACTCCCCGCGTTGATGACATATCCAGTTCCATCATTTGCAACAGTTGAAAGATCGCCATCGATATGCATGTCGTTTTGGAAACGAAGAGTACCTGCCGTCACTGTAATTGCGCCAGTAACAGTCAAAGAACCAAGCCCGCCCATGACAGCATATGGAGTATAAGTAACAGTATTCGTAAATCCAGTATCAAGCGTGAGCGAAGCAATGTTGTTTGCGCTGTAGTCGACGATGACATCTTCACTTCGAGTTGAATCAAAAATAACAGCATGACCAGTATCAGGAACTACCACACCGCTCCAGTTTGATGCATCGCTCCAATAACCGCTTTGTCCAAGACCTGTCCATACACGAGTTGTCGAACTGACACCGCGAATCGTTTTTGAATCGTTTGCGTCGACACTGCCATCATTGTTTATATCAAGCCCAAGATACGTTGCCGAAAACGTTCCGGAAAATGTCGTAAATGAAAGTCCGGAAATAACCAAAGTATCATTTGCAGAGAAACTTGAAGTGACATCGATCACCAATGTTTTATCAGAATCAGCGTAACTAACTGTCGTACTTGCTTTAGCACTCGCTGTTCCAGAAAATGTCGCGGTCGTATCTGTCGTATCCCACACCATTGCAGCACCAGCGGGGATCTTTATGCGTATGTCGTTGGTAGAAGTAATAACCGGAGTTTGACCATCCACAACAGTGATCGTCTGGATCGCTTGAGCTGCTTGGCTTTGACTGAACACTTGGTTGTACGCACTATATATACCAGCAGCGGCGGCAGACGAAATAGTCATTGTACGGTTGTCGAGTGCATCGCTTCCGCCATCGTTACTTGTATCAATGCCAAGATTGGTCGGCGCAGAAACTTGAGAGAACGTTGTAAGCGAAAGTCCTGAAACTGTTATGGCATCATTTGCAGAAAAATTACTTGTTACGTTAAGCACGAGTACCTTGCCTGACTCTTCATAGCTCACGGTTGTTGAAACTTTTGCGGCAGCTCCCCCGCCGATCGTCACAGTTGTGTCTGTCGTATCCCACAACATATTGAGTTCAGTCGGAATGCGAACGCGGATATCGTTTGTCGCAGTGATGGTTGCAGTTGAAGCATCGGTAATAGTAAGAGTACTGATTGCAGTTGTAGAGCCAGACACAGTATATACCTGACTCGCCGCAGAAGACACAGTCGCGGTGCTCGGTGAAAGTGTAGCTACTGTGTATGTTTGATCACATATTAAAGTATGACTTCCAGCACCAGTGTTTCCAGCATTGACATAAGGCGCAGCCCGATATGATTTTAAGTTCACTTGTGGAGTGCCTGTTGTATCGACACTAATGATACCGTAGTGGTTACCGCTAGTAGAGTTACTACACACAAGTTCAGCACCTGCACCGGCCGGCGTAGTAGCTTTGATACTTGAATTCAAAGGGGACGCACCAAACTCTGCGTAGTTATGAGATGTTGAAAGAGGGTTCTTATAGGAAACTGTATTGTGTTGATCTGCAGAAAGTACAAAAACATTCTTAAGGTTATTGCGTTTTAAAAAAGTATATATCTCTTGACGCTCAGTGTTGAAAGTATAAAAGCTATCATTTGCGTTTGCGACAGCATCAGACCATGGAGTTGGAGAAAGGATAAACTTAAAAGTTGCAGTGCTATTCTTGAGCCAGCTTTTTAGATGCGCCATTTGTGCTGCACCCAACATGCGATTTGAGTTACTTTCATATCCACGATCTTTACCACGATGTGTACGTGTGTCAAGCATGAAAAATGATGTATCACATACATTGAAACTATAGTAGAGTTCGTTCGGAACTCGAACAGACGGATTGACTTGTCCTTGGTAATTGTCAAAAGCAAGACGACTCACGCTGTAGCCGCTGGTCTTTCCAGCATCCCAATCGTGGTCATTGAGAGAAAGAGTTACGTGATCGTCTGGAGTGAGAAGTTCGTGATCATCCCACATAAAAACTGAGCCGATGGCTTTTGTAAAAGTCTTCATGGCAGAGTCTATCCAGTTTGCTTTGTAGTATGTTTCGATATCGGCTTGTGTTCCAGAACTTGGACCATAAATCTGATCTCCAAGAAACACATTGAAGTTTGGTGTTGCTGTGTTTACAATTTCATCGAAGTTTAAAGTTTCATTTCCAGCACTCACTGCCCCGGTGTCTATATCGGCAGAAAGCGAGAACACATAACTACATGCAGTACCAGAAGTCTTGAGTGTCACAAATGTTCCAGACGAGCCATTGCCTGATTGCACCACATCGTCAATGAGCACACGGTAATCATAGGAAGTATCCGGAAGAAGACCAGTGATAGAAATAGTACCTGTATAATCTGTGCCTGAGCTGAGCGCAACTCCAGAAGTGATCGTGCCCGGATATGCATCACCTGTGAGCTTGTATTCAACTTTGTATGTTGAAGCAGAATCAGAACGCACCCAGATCTTGATCGAAGTGTCAGTCGGTGCGCCGAGTACCGCTCCATATGAAAGTGTTGCTGCATGTGTCGACGCAGGCACGAACAAAAATGTGCATAGTATCATGCACACAAAAAGAATATAGGTAATGTATTTCGTGAACTTCATACGGCTGCTTCAAAAATGTATTTGTATTATATCACCGAAGATATGACATGCCTATATTGGCAAATACAATAAACAATATATAATGGAAAAATCAAATGATGAGCAGAACAAAGACCTATATTATAGTAGCAATTGCATTCATCCTCATTGGCGGCATCGGCTTTTTGTCTGTGAAGAAAAATGCGCATACCGAAGTCGCAACCACAACGACAGAACTTCCTGCAAGCGACACTCTTGATTCAAAAAATGAAACGATTGCCTCTGAAAAAACATCCGAGCACACCGAAGGAGAAGCGAAGATATTTTCAGACAACTTGGCAAGCGTCGGCAAAAACGAACACGGTCAGCGCGGCGAAACAACAAGCACAGAGACAACATCGCTTCTTATGCCGGTTGAAATCGACAAAACATTTACAAAGATCGGCGCAGGAAGAAGCCATGGAGTAGGCATAACAAGCGACGGAGATGTGTATACATGGGGTCGCAACAACTTGGGACAGCTCGGCTACAAAACTGACGATACGCAGTACAATCCGATTCCCCATCTTGTCATGTCAGACGCAAGCGACATAGCTGTAGGCCAAGACCACACTCTCGTATTGAAGAAAGACGGCACAGTATGGGGCTTTGGCTCAAACTACACGGGAGCGCTTGGAGATGGTACAAACACTGACCAGGCGACTCCAGTCAAAGTCAAAGATATGTTAGGTATTGTACATATTTTTACTGGATATAAATTCTCGATGGCAATTGCAAACGATGGCAAGGTCTATGCATGGGGCGCAACATGTGCACCTTCATCTGTGCGTGTTGCAGCAGATATTGCGGCGCGTATCAACACCCTGGATGGAGGATATTACGACCCAGTTCCGTCCATCAACCCGAACGGCTACGACCATAACCAAGATTGCATCAACGAAGCTGTCATTGGTATTCACAGTAAATCTCCAGTGGAAATGAAGTCACTTTCTGGTGTGACAAAAGATATTTCGATCGGCTACGGACATGCACTTATACTTCAAAAAGACGGGTCAGTCTGGAGCTTCGGCTGTAACTTGTACGGACAAATGGGCAACCGCACATACAACAACAAAGTTGAAAATGCCAAGCCACAGAAGATCCTCGATATCGCAAACGTAAAAGCTGTTTCAGCAGGCTTCAGACATTCACTTGCGGTTACCGAAGACGGCAAGGTGTACATGTGGGGCATCAATGCAAAATTGGAAGACGGAAAACGGCTGCTGAACAGCTCTTCGCCTGTTGAAATGAAAACACTTGATGTCAAAAATCTAGCAAGCGTCCACGCCGGCTATGATATTTCGTTTGCACTTATGAAAGATGGTGCGGTGTATGCATGGGGCGCAAACACAAACCATGTTGTGAACAATGCACCAGACCAAATGCTCGCACCAACTCTCATGCAACTTTCTAAGAAAATAAAGGTACTTGCGCCAGGCATAGACACCGTGCTTTTCCTCACGAAATAATATGAAAACATTCCTTACGCCAACTCTACTTGTTGTTTCGTTTATTAGTTTCTGTACCGACATCGCAACTGAGATGCTCTATCCGGTGCTTCCACTGTATCTTGCATCTGTCGGGTATGGGGTTGTGGTGATCGGTGCGCTCGAAGGATTTTCTGAAGCGTTTTCCGGACTCAATAAAGTTTTTTTCGGACATATTTCCGACCAGACAGGCAAGCGGAATATTTTTATGAAAATTGGGTACGCGCTTTCTGCCATTTCTCGCCCGCTCATGGGTGCAACAACTTCAGCGTGGGGAATTTTTGGCGCAAAATTTGCAGACCGAATTGGGAAAGGAATTCGTACTGCTCCGCGTGATGCGATCATTGTTTCAGAATCAACTCCCGAAACTCGCGGACGCGCATTTGGTTTTCATCGAACGCTCGATGCATTGGGCGCAGTGATTGGCCCGATACTTGGAGCACTAATACTTATAGTGCATCCAGGTAACTATCGCGCAGTATTTTTCTACGCTGTGATTCCCGGCGTTATCGCAGTTGCGCTGACGTTTCTTCTCAAAAAAGAACCAGCCTTGCCGACCGGTGCTATAAAAAAACGCGGACCAAGCTTGAAAGCATTTGCAACTTTTTGGAAACAATCTTCTAAAACTTACAAACAAATGGTGGTGGGTTTTACGCTCTTTGCGCTCATCAACAGCTCAAATGTATTTCTGATTCTGCGCGCAAAAGAACTCGGGCTCTCTGACTTGTGGGTGCTTGGCGCATACGTGGTGTTCAACATTGTTGCGGCGCTGTTTGCATTTCCACTTGGAATATGGGGAGACAAATATGGCTTCAAATGGATGTATGTTTTTGGACTTTTCGTCTTTGCGCTTTCGTATGGGTTGTTCGGATTCGGACTTGCTTCAACATGGGCGCTCATCGCTCTGTTTGCTTTGTATGGCATTTTTGCATCTGTAAATGACGGAACTGCACATGCTTGGCTTTCGCTCCATGTGCCAGCCGAGTATAAAGCAACCGGGCTCGGTCTTCAGATGACGCTTTCTTCGCTCGCTTTTTTTGCAGCGTCTTTATTCACAGGAATCTTGTGGAAACAGGTCGGTTCATCACTTACTTTTACCATACTGTCTTTAGCTACAGTAATAATGATCCTATACTTTGCGTTGCTTCGCTTCGAGAGCAAGTAGTTTTTTCTTTTTCGCAATTCCCCATCGATACCCGCCGAGACTTCCATCTTTGCGGATGACGCGGTGACAAGGAACAACAACCGGCAAACTATTTTTTCCAATTGCATGTGCAACCGCGCGAATTGCCGTCGGCTTACCGATTTTCTTTGCAATGTCTTCGTAAGTCCGAGTCTGACCATAAGGGATGTTGCAAAGTTCTGCCCAGACTTTTTGCTGAAATGGCGTGCCCGTCTGCGCGGGCACGCCTCTTTTTTTAGTTGTATTTTTTATAGAATTACTTTTCATATCTGCGCTATAAGCTTCTACTGTAACACGACTTTCCGAGTTATTTCATTGACACAATGTTGTTATTTTTATTTCTTCTTCCACCGAGGAGCAAAGCCCGCCATGAATGCAAAAAGTTTTGCTTTCCATTTTGGTTCGCCTCGCGCAATGATCGCTTCTTTCATCGCTTTTTTGAATTCTTTTACGTCAGTACCCTGGTAGCACAAAGCGCCGTTCGTGTAGCAGTACGAGCAGTATTTTTCATGTTCGCGGTTTGCGCCCATAGGGTCTTTTCTAAATGGCATCAAACAACTTTCGCAATTCCCTTTCATTGTTTTTGGTTGGGGGTCCATAAATAATTAAAAATTACTGATAAATTACGCTTTCAATTGTTCTTTTAAGAACCTATTCATGATTTCTGAAATTTCTTTTGCGTGAGGACTTTTAGGATTATTGAAACTATGTCCTCCTTCTTTAAATTCGTGATACTCTACATGGTTTCCGTTTGACTCTAGTAATCCGACAAGCTTTCTTGCCTGATCTACAGAAACTCTTGTATCATCTTCTGTATGCATAATAAGAAGCGGAATATCTTTTGGTATTTCTTTATAAAATTCCGTCGCAGACCTTTTTTTCATTTCTTCTTCTCCACCACCAAATGCTTTAGTAAATATTTCTCGCATTTCTGGCCTTTCTTCTGCAGATTGAGCTATATCTGTTGTCCCTGCCAAAGACACAATGGCTTTTACCCAAGGCTCGCGTGCAGCAAGCAAATAGCTCATCATACCACCTCTGCTTCTTCCAACGACAACAGATTTGCCTGGCTTTGACATTGGCAATTGATCTGCAATTTCTTTTACACGCACAACATCATTCAAATCGTTACCACCCCATTCATCTTTTCCTTCGGAACCAATTGCTCCTCTATATTCTGACCCCACAACAATTGCACCATTCTTGACCAACTCACAAGGAATATCTATGTATGCATTTCCAATTTTTTGCCCCGTACTCCCTATTTCTGAGCTACCTCCTCTATTCCAAACTATTACCGGCAGTTTTTCTTTTATTTCTTTTGGCACCCACAAATAACCGGCAATATTCAAATCGTCCGACAAGTATTTGTATTTATAAGCATCTATTGATGCATAATTTTCTTCAATTCTTTTATAATCTTCTTTAGAAAAATGTTCCTTTGCCCATGTAAAATACTCTTCGTCGAGCTCTACTTTTTCAACATCAGAAACAGTGGCAATATTTTCAAGAGATTGCTGAACATTGAATACTGGTTTTCTTTCCGGAGATTCCATGTGTGCATTTTAGCATACCTTGCAATGTAAATACTTATTTGACTACTCAAATATTATGTGATACAATGAGTATAAGAATGGTTGCCCTATTATGAGCAAAAGATACATTCCCGAGGCTCGCTGAAAACTCACTAGAGTAGGCAAACTTAAATACATTTACAAATGAATAGAACTCAATTCAAAGCAAGAATGTTACAAACATTCTCTAAAAAAGACGTAATGTTACTTATGGCAGCTTATGATTTTGGAAAGGCTGCACACAGAACACAAGAAAGAGAGTCCGTCCCCTCTCATGCTTTAAAGGAAGAAAAAAGGTATTTTAACCACCCTAAACGTATTGCCTTACAAATGTTTGAGGATGGCGTCAGAGATATTGCGACTCTCTGCATTGCTTTTCTTCATGACTCATTTGAAGATAGTGGTATATTTGGAAACCAGAAAGTAGATGGGTATGACGAAGCTCTGGAAGATGTATTTTTCCGCTTAGAGAGAATGTTTAGCAAAGATATTGCATGGGGAGTTATTGACCTTACGATGCCTATTGTTCAACAGGACTTGCAAAACTTGGGCAGGTTTAGCTCAAAGAACAAGTGCTTGGCATTTTACAAAAACAATCTTAAAAAAGCAGACATACGTTCTTTACTGGTAAAACTGTATGACCGTTTAGACAATCTCGAAACCATCGAGGTTAAACCTCCGAAGGTTGTGAAGATGAAACTCGAAGAAACAGAAGGATTTTATATTCCTCTATTTTCTAAAAGTTTTTCAACTCATAACAAGGAATACCGTGAACTTGCAGAAATTGGATGGAAGAAAAATTCTGAATTAGAGAAGCTGGTTAAGGAGAAGAAGTTAGCACCGCCAGCATTTCAAAACAGGTACGGAATAATAAAAGTTGGCACTCGTGTATCATTTCTTGTTGAAAACCAGGATTCTTGGGGTGGAGATAACAACGGAATATTGATTTATGAGAAAAATGAGTTTAAAATCAAGACCCAAAATAGTGGTATTTTAACCATCGACAAAGGTTATGATGCATACTCCGGGACCATACAACCTGTGAGTTAGTTAATGAACTTCAGTAATCGCTGTGTTTTTAAAACACAGCGATTTTTTTTATTTAACCTCGCTTATTAAATTAACTGCTTGTAAGCCCCACATTGTACCACTACTTCTTCCTCTTGATAAATATCGTCATTAAGGTATTTGTGCATATCATGGCGATCGAGTGGAAGGTCGTCGCGATGTTGTACGCATTCAGAGAAAACAATGTAAGTACGTGACGCGCAACGTTCATTTCGTACAGCAAAGGCTGCTCGGTCTCCGGATGCTGCCATGTTTTTCGCAAAGTAGGAATAAAAGCGATGATGTCGATAATCACCACGATCACAACAGAAATAGTGGGGTCTTTCGTAAGAGCCCATGGTATAAGCCCGAGAAGCGCAAAAGCAAGAAAGTAGTGGTCGATAGTGCGGATATGTCCTACCCTTTTTTTGAAAAGATATTTGAGCGAGAAAAGAAAAATAATGATCGTAAAACCTTCTGCAACCCCCGTCGGCAAAGCTCCGATACCGGCGCCTTTGGCAAGCCCACCAAAAAAAGTTGTCATGGAAACGATAGACCAAATAAACCATGTATAAGGATGCGGGTGTACTTTATTACGCACCACATCTTTGAGATAAGAAATGTTTCCAACAAAAGCCAGCACCGCGGCAATGATAGCAAGAGTTTCTTTCATGAGTTATAGTGTAGCATTTTAATAGATAATGATTTAGGTTTTCTGCGGTGTACTCGGGTATGGTACCCGTGGGTGCAACCCTTGTAAGGACATTTTAGCATCTTTTTAAGAGTAAGACTAAGGTTTGTGGGTCGCTATCTGCAAATGCCAACAAATGCCAATTTTTTGATATAATGCAAATATGAAGATGACAGTCGGCGAATTAATAGCAAAAGAAATGAAAGAAGGAAAAAGCTCTGTGACCCTTCCAAATGGGGTTCTTCCGCCTGGGGCTAAAGAAGCATTTGAATCGCTTGCTAATATGAAGAAAAACATAGAAGAACCACTTAAAAAACAACTTGGTGCGATAAGATCTATAACTGATATATATGGACCACAATTACAACGAATGGCTGAAGCTCAAAAGATAATTGAAGAAAATTACATCATTCCAGAAAGAAGAATTCAAAATGTTAGAATAGTTAATTCTGAAGACATGATAGTCAGATCAAACAGAAAGGAAAATAATGTAGTTGTTGCATCATATCTGTTGCCTAAAAATGCTAATTGGGAAAGTTTAAGTGTTCAATTTTTAGATGGACACATTGTTAACGTCTCTTATTCAGGAATGAAATCACAAAAGTTTGATTTTAAAGATATGGGCTTTATGAACATGAAGACGAACAAGCCAGATTTAAAATGGGAATTACTCCTAGCAATTGCGGAAAATAGTGGAGCATTAACTAAGTCTAAATGGAACAGAAAATTTGGGCGAAACGTTAAATATGAACTTAATGAGAGATTAAAGAAATTTTTTGGTATGGATTCAAATCCTATTTCTCACTACACTAAAAAAGGAGGATATCGAGCCACTTTTTCTCTCACAGAAGTTAAATAGTCATTGGGTATTAAATGACGATAAAGGGACTTTTTCTTGTTTAAGCAAAAGTCCCTTTATATTTGGGTTATTTTTAATATCTATTGAATTGAAATAAAAAGAAATTGTCATTTTGTCATTCAATGACGAATATGTTTTAGAAGAGCAGCTAAGAACCTCTTCCGAAGAACATATTATGAAAAAGCAAAAGTTAGTATGGTCAATTACTTCTCGTAAAGTAAGTGATCTAACAAAAAACGGATACAATCCGAGAAAACTAGGTGAGGGCGAAAAAAGAGATTTAGAAAAGTCTATCAAGGAATTTGGAACAGTAGTTCCTGTTATCCTTAATATTGGTTCCAGAGCCAATATACTTATTGGCGGTGAACAGCGTGTAAAAGTCTACGCCGATCTCGGTATAGAAGATGTTGAGTGTATGATACCTTCTCGAGAGTTAACACTTGAAGAAGAAAAAGAACTCAATCTTAGACTTAATAAAAACACGGGATCATGGGATGAAGAGCTTCTAAAAGAGTTCGAAATGGATATGCTTCTTAATGTTGGTTTTGGAGATGAAGAATTACAAAATCTTTTTGATGACGTGGATCTTGTAGAAGATGATTTTGATATTGAAAAAGCTATTAAAGAAACCATTACTCCAAAAGTAAAAATTGGCGAGATATGGGAGCTTGGAAAACACAGGTTACTTGTGGGCGACTCTACTGACATAACCTCTGTACAAAAGTTAATGGATGGTGACCTTGCAGACATAATCTACTGTGATCCCCCATATAACATTGGCTTGGACTATTCAAAGGGTGTTGGTAATAAAGAAAAATATCAAGGTTCATATTCTGCTAAAGATGATTCAAAAAAAGATTCTGACTACATGGATTTTTTAGATAAGAGTATGGAAGTAACTAAAATCATAGCCAAGAAAGATACTCATTTCTTTTATTGGTCTGATTCTTCGTATCTCTGGATGACTCAGGAATTATACAAAAAACACGACATTCAAAATAAGAGGGTTTGCCTCTGGTTAAAAAACAATCAAAATTGTACTCCTAAAATTGCCTTCAATAAAGTTTATGAACCGTGTGTCTATGGAATCATTGGTAAGCCTTACATAAATCCCAATATGAATAATGCCAACGAAATTCTTAATCAAGAAATAACAACTGGCAATCAAGCTCACGACGAGATACTTGAAATGATAGATATTTGGATTGAAAAAAGAGATAGTGCTCAATCATATCAACATCCAACACAGAAACCAGTTACCTTAAACGAAAAACCAATTAAACGTTGTAGTGCCCCATTGCACATTGTATTCAGTGGCTTCGGCGGAAGTGGTAGTGATTTAATTGCTTGTGAAGAACTCGGTAGATGTTGGAGAGGGGTTGAAAAAGATCTTATTTTCGCAACCATCATAATCGAAAGATGGGAAAAATTTACCAACCTTAAGGCAAAGAAAATCTATGAAAATAAATAAAGGAGAAATCTATAAGGTTGGAAATCATGTGATCGGTTGTGGCGATTCTACAGATCAAGTGTTTGTGTCTAAAGTAATTGGAAAAAATAAAATACGGGCTATCATTGCCGATCCACCATACGGCGTTGCGTATGTAGAAAATAAAAAAGGTTTTGCAAAGCTTGGAGTTAAAGATGAGAAAATAATTGCAGGCGATCATATTCAAAGTGAAGATGACTATGAAGAATTCACTAGAAAATATCTGGGGGCAGTTGTTCCATATTTAGAAGAATATAATGCATGCTACATATTTAATGCTGATCCAATGTTTCCATCACTTCGTATTGGCATGAAAAATGCAGGTTTTTATTATAGTCAGATGCTCATTTGGATTAAGAACCAACCTGTGATGAGTCGGAAAGATTACCTGTCGCAATATGAACTCATAGCATATGGATGGTTTGGTAAACATAAAACAGAAAGATCTAAAGCTAAAAATGTCATCTATTATCCAAGACCAAACAAATCTAAACTTCACCCAACTCAAAAACCAATTGGTTTGCTTCGTAAAATTATTCCTGACAATACATCCATAGGAGATATTATTTATGATCCATTTTTAGGAAGTGGTTCTACTGCTATAAGTGCTGAACATTTAGGTCGAAAATGTATTGGTATAGAAATAGATGAGAAGTATGTGTCTATTGTACTTCAAAGGCTAGAAAAATTGACTGGAGAAAAACCAGTTAAGATATAAATGTATGAGCGAAGAAGACTTTATTAAGGATCCATACAAAAAACAAACATACGAGACGTATGCTCTTTGGAAGTCTCTTCCCTCATTTCTTAAGGGTCAACCGAGAGTAGCTCTTGAGAAATTTGGAATCAGTGAAGAAGTAATATTTGAACTTCTATCAATCAAGACTCAAGCTGAATTTTCAAAGGAATACAATATTGATGTTGGAACACTCACTGATTGGAATAAAAGATTAGAAAAGGATGGTTTAGTCAAAAATATCAATAGTTGGGCTAGAAAGTTAACTCCAAACGTTATCTTTGCTCTATACAAAAATATTACTAAACATGGCAGAGCTCACGAAGTAAGAGCTTGGTATGAATTAATTGAAAATAATTAATATGGAAAACATTAATTTAGCTGAAATAAATACAATTCTCTCTGATACTCTTCGTAAGGTAGTAGGTAAAGAGATATCACTAAAGCAAGCGAGTATGATAGCGAAACTTGCCTATACACTTTCAAAGAATATTGTGAATGTGGAATTAAAAGACAGGGTCGAATTCCTTGAACAAGCACTTAAAGTAAGACGATAATATATGAAAAATCTAGCAAACATTTTAAGAAAATCTAACCTTTCTCCCAAAGAAAGAATTATTACTATCATTCAAAACGAAGTATATAAAGAAAAGAACGGTAAAGGAACTCTCACTGATTCAGAAATTTATGCTTTATCACAAGGATGGAGACCCAGAGATTCTCATGAGGCTAAAGAATACAATAGATATTTAGATGCTTCTAAGTTAGAAAGATCCATGAGATTAGATGCCCGAATGTTTGCGTACCGATCAGAGAATTTCTTATTACGAAGTAATATGTTGATTAATTACACAGCATACCTAGATGATACCTTAGAGGATTTTAAGAAAAATGACACTGTAAATAAATACATATCACAAGAAGAAATAATAAATTTCATTATAGAAAATACTTATCTCAAATATGAGAAATTAATTCATATAGTTACTTTCAATAATCTTCCCAAAAATATTAAAGATGACCTACTTCTTCTAGATGAATATGCATCTTATGATGGAAAGTATTTAGAAGATGAGGTTTTTCTTTATGAGATATTTAAGAAATCAAAAAAATTAAGCGTGCAGGATAAAAATATTCTTATTGATTATATATTTTCTCGTATGTATAATGACGGTTTTAGAAAAATCAAAAATGGCTCTGAAAAAGATGGCTTTATGATGCTACAATCTTTTGCTGAACTTCCAATGCGGAATGTTTTTGAAAAATGGACAGAATATGCTCATATTAATCTTGATGAACAAAATATCAGTACTGAAAATTATTTACTTAATAAGTTTGAAGAATATGCAAAAAATAAAAATCAAACAATGGAGATGGTTATAAAAGAAACCTTATCTAAATGGATAGATGATGGGTTGTTTGTGTCTGAATATATGCCAATATTTTTTAGTAACAAAAAAGATACATGGAATGGAGATACAAGACTTACACACAAAGAAATTTTTATAAAATGGTATACAGAGTTACAAAAGACAAAAATATTTATTGATAAACTTGTTTCAAAAAATGATATAGAGGTTAAATTTATAGATAGAGAAATTTTTAGTGACACAAAAAAGATTAAAATAGTAACAGGAGAAAGTTTGTATAAATCTAAAATAGATATTGATTTTGTGAAAGAATATAGAAATCAGATAACAGTGCTATCACCTGTAGTAGGATTATTTTTGTTTATTAAAAAGAATAATAATCCATTGAGTAGTTACAAAACACTTAAATCTTTTTGTGAAATGGCACAATTTTTTTCTGATATATTTGATGTTGATATGACAGATAAATACACAGAATCTTTGCATTCTTTTGAACAAGAATTATCTATGGTCAATCAAACTTTTAGTAAGTTACTTGATAAAGTAAGTGGACTTTTGTATACAAATGACAACATTAAATATGTCTTAGAAATAGAAGAAGATAATTTGTCTTTTGATTTAAATAAAGAATCTCTTGAACCAACAGATGAAATGATCGCTGATTACAAGGGTGAGCTTAAAAAGATGGGTTTTATAGTTGATATATAATACAGGGTAGCAGTTGACAAAAAGGTTGAATATGATATAATTAGACTTAGTAAACGATACCCGACCTCTATCAAACAATCGAGGACTTGGGTGTCGGGACCCAGTTCTTTAAATTTAAAAGGATAAGACAATGACAACAGAAAAGTTGATCACGTCTGAACAAACAGACAAAGTCGCAGATCTTGGCAGAGAAGCTGTAAAGACTGCAGTTGGTAAAGTAAATCCAACAAGAGTAAACGTTCAAACTGGCATCATCAGCAACGGGCGTGAGTTTAAAAACAGAGTGGAAGAAGCTGTAAAAGCAATCATTCTGGAAATGACAACTCCCAACCAGTATGCTAACGAGGTGGTTAGCTCAAACTACACCTACCCCAGTGAGTATAAGATGAAGCCGATTTCAGAACAGGTACAATCCATTGCTGAAAAGTTTGGACTTGATCCAACATCGGCATTGGAGTTTATCAAAACATTGCCTGCATTACCTGACGGTGCCGAAGGATGGTTCGCCATTCCAAAAGTATCATCAGTTGCAAAAAAACATTTTTCTGCGATTACCGATTCTGCCGAACAGTATTGCGAAGCTACAAAGTTGGTTCACAGCAAACTTGCTGAAAGCCGTAGCTTCTACAATTACCGTGAAGGTCAGATTACCACCGCACAGATTCGCCAACATCCCCGTACCATCAGTTTCCTCGAACAATTGGAATCTGAACAACAGGGTGACATTCTGATTCTCGCCGTTCAATACGGAATGAGACATCGTGGCAAATCAGTTCGTCGTGCAAGAGAAACGTTCTCAGGTAATGAATTCGGACTTGGAGCATTCGCTCTTGGCTGTATGGCATTGGTTCACCCCGATCGTTATGTTCGTTGGGAAGAACTTGATACCGATTGTGCAGGTGACGAATTTGCTCCTGATGCTGCTGGCGTGTTCTCGAAGGCTCCGATCTTCTACTTCAGCGATGACGGGCTTGAGTTCGTCGCGAACGTTGTGTCCTTTGCCTACGTTTACTATGGTTCTGCCTCGGCGTTCGTTCCGCAGAATTGATCCTTGTACTTTGAATTCTTGAATCTTTTGTTTCCTTGATTCTTGATCTCAAAAATTTTTTTGAATAGGGTTATCCACATGGATGACCCTATTTTTGCGTTTAATTCAAAAACTGATATAGTAACTATGAGTCTAGGTTAGTGTATAGTCGTTTACGGATGACTATCACCGAACTCTTTCTCTTATGAGAAATCTCCAACCAGAATCATGAAGATCAAGGTTTTCATGAGAGTGTTGTTGTGATAAGGGATACTGCTTACTACTTTTTAAGGCAAGCATGTAAATGTGTTGCCAGATAAAATACAGAATTGTGATTCATGTGCAATATCATGTTTCGTGATTTGTGACTTGGATAGAAAGTAGTAAAACTCCTGATGCTGATGGCGTGTTCTCGAAGGCTCCGATCTTCAACTTCAACGATGACAAGCTTAAGTTCGACACGAACGATGTGTCCAATGCCAACGATAACTATGGTTCTGCCTCGGCGTTCGTTCCGAAGTATCCAATATACACAAAAGGTATCCTGTTAGGGATACCTTTTGCTTTTATCGTTCAACTGAACGAATCCATCCACCAAGCATTCTACCGATCTCGTCGGTAATATTTTGAAGCAGAGTGTACTTCTTTACATCAAGCGTTTTACTTTCTTTCATTAATCGAACAAAGAAACGAAAAATGTTTAATTTTACACTAGCTTTTTCAAGTAAAAGTAATTTGCGTTCTTTTGAAGAATAACTAGCTTCTAGGACATATTCGAGAATATCAATCATTACATTTTCAGATCGTTCATAGATTAAAAATCTTTCATGTTTTGGGACTAATGTTCTGTATTCATGAAATGTTTTATATAACTCGTGAATTTTTCTTAGAATTGGCACATCATTTTCATTCATATGCGTGTATTTATCAATTTATTTAATTCATTAATTCAGCCAGAACACCTATTTTATTCATGGGAGGAATTTAAACGTGACAAAGGTTTAAAGGAAGATATCCTCTTATTTGAGAAAAATCTTGAAAGTGAGATATTTAAACTTCACCGAGAACTAAAAGGAGGAGTGTATAAACATAGTGGATATGAAAGTTTCTTTATTTCAGATCCAAAACGAAGACATATCCATAAAGCAACAGTAAGAGACCGTGTAGTACATCATGCAATTATGCATACGTTGTATCCTCTCTACGACAAAACATTTATTAATAATTCATTTTCTTGTCGTGTTGGTAAAGGAACTCATAAAGGTGTTCTTGCCCTTAGATCTATGATTGCCAAGGCGAGTAAAAATAATACTCAAACTGTTTACATTCTCAAGTGTGATGTTGAGAAATTTTTTGATTCAGTTCATCATATTATTTTAATTGATATACTTAGAAAAAGAATTAGGGACAAAAAACTCATGGATTTACTGATAGAAGTAATTGAGAGTTTTATAAGTGATCGTTCTACTTTATTTGATCATGTAGGTTTACCAATTGGAAATCTTACATCTCAACTTTTTGCAAACATATACATGGATAAATTTGACCAATATATGAAGCATGAATTGAAAGTAAAATACTATGCTCGTTACACAGATGACTTTGTTATTGTGAGTGAAAATAAAGAATACTTGTCTAACCTTAAATTAGATATTTCTAAATTCCTTAGTGAGTCACTAAGACTTACTATTCACCCAAAGAAAATTACCATTCGTAAGTATACTCATGGTATTGATTTTCTAGGACATGTTTCTTTTCCACATCATGTATTGATAAGAAAAAGAACCTTAGAAAGAGCTACGAGAAGAATTAATGAGAAGATTGTTTTGTATAAAGCAGGATCTCTTGAGAAAGAGAAACTTGAAGCCACTTTATATTCATATCTTGGAGTTCTTTCTCACGCCAATGCTTATAGATTTTCTGAGAAACTGAAGAATGACTATTTTCTTTCGGTTAATAATCCTGATTAAAAAAATTCGACTAGGTTTTATAATCAGCTAATTTGATTAAGACTTTACTGAATTACTGGCATTGAGGGCTTAATGTACGACTAGGAAATGAAGAAAGTAACGACTCTAAAGAAGTAAAGGATTTTATATATTTTTCATTTAATGACTTCCAGCCATCACATGTTTCTGGATAATAATATTTAGAAGTTGAATATGACGATGTGTAATACTTTCCAGTTGAATTGGTGGTACTTGTAGAAGTAGAAGAGGATGTTGGAGTCGCAGTAACAGCAGAAGTTGTAGTATTACCATTACATGTATTAATAGACCATAATCCTAAAAGATTTGCTTGAGCATATTTTTGTGCTGTTTTAAATTCAGATTGATATTTATATGGCGAGTTATAAGTATACTCATGTGCATATCCCTGTTCAATCATGTATTTATTATAAAATAGACCATCTTCTCTATATACATATGCTAAAGTACGTCCGTATTTATCGAGAGTGTCTTGAGTTGAATCAGTCTCAATTCTAACTTTTTTCCCTGATAATAATTCTTTTGCTTTATTGGATGCCTCTTTACCAAAGCATTGAACTGGCTTCCTTGGATCAAGTGTTTCTGGGGTGTCTAATCCAATAAGACGAAGTGTTATGATTGCTCCGTCTTTATTTATTTTAATAGTATCCCCATCAACAACGCTTGAAACTGCATAATATTTATATTGAGAATTAGGTGAAGTTGTAGGTGTTTGTGCAGAAGTCACCGATTTAACTTCTTGTACATTTTTTACTTCTTGTTTAACGGGTATTATTTCATTATTTATCTGTTGAGCTGAATTTTCTGTTTTTACTTGAGTATTTATATTTTCTAAAACATTATTATTTTGTGGAGCAGGTATTATTTCTGTTTTCTTTGGAAGAAAAATAGAAGAAACAACTAATAAGACAATTACAGCAACAATTTTTATTGTTCTTGAAAGGGAAAAATTAAATTTCCTTTGAATAAATTTAGAAATGGCAGGAATTGTAATTAGTGAAGCAAGAATCATAAATATTCCACCCAGAATACTTTTTTCTAAAGTACTAAGACCAGCTATTAACAACAATATACCTATAGTCCAAGATAGAAAGTTGATTAGATTTAATTTAATATTTTTATTCATAATTTATTAAATTACTTAAGAAATAATATTGATTAAAATAATTAGTCCTATAAAAATGGCTATAGCAATAAGAATCATTTTTCTCTGTTTGATATTTTTTACTTCTGCCTTTTTGTCCTCTGAAACAGCTTTTTCTATTTCTTCTTTAGACATAACCTCGCTTATTATCTTTTGTGCTCTTGGGGAGTCCATAGGTATTAGACTTGGACTTTTACATTTAGGACATATTTTATGTCTTGATGAAGACCTCCAGATTGAGTAGATTAGCCCTGGGATAATAAAACAAAGCCAAAGGATTACTTCTATACAACCATTCCCTCCAATCGCACCCTTTGGTTCACCGACATAATTACATTGAGTACAAACTAATATTTTTGATGACATATTTAAAAAATTAATTAATAATATTTATTCATATAAAACAGTTAAAATGCCAGTACCAGAGAAATCACCTTGGTTTGGGGTATGGATTGTTATTACAGATTTTCCATATTTGTAATCTATGTTAGGATTAACATTTATTTTTTCCTCTGGAATTCGTATCTTTGGATAAATACCGCCAAAAATAATTTGGTCTGAGTTGAAATGCTGAGTGTAAACAAGTTTATCGTTCTTTGACATTGAATTACTGCCAGCATATAACTTTACATCGGCGGTAATTAACATTTTTTCTGTTGCGTCACTAGTTATAATATCTCCATTTTTATCTAAATATACTACTTCAAGAACAGGTCCATCATTTTCAACATCAGCATCCCAATTATCCTGTAGTCCTCCACTAACTCGTATAGCAGATAGTCCGTCTATCTGTAAAGTTTTATTAGATGATATTGGTGTTGTTGGGACAACTTGAGTATTTGCGACCACTGGTACAGTTTTTGGAGTGGTAACTATTTTATTTTGAACCACTGTATCTTTTTGTATTACGTTAGTTTCTGCTACCGCAACAGGACTACTTACTGTTGATTCGACAATTGGAATCTCATCTTGTATTGGAATTTGAGCAATAGGTTCTTTTTTGTTTGAGAATTTAGAACCAACAAATAGACCAATAACAAGTATTGCAACTATAACAACAATCTTACCTGTTATAGTTTCCATAAATTGTTTTACATCTTTCATATTAGATTTACTTTTGCGTTTTTAGTGATAAAACCTAGTGATAAGACGCAAAAAGCCCACCACATAGGTAGAGACCGAAGTCTCTCATATCAGTTTCCCGATACGGCATATCACGCGACCCCATATGATGGGTTCTTTATGCGTGATATGACTAACTTTCACCATGCCTTTATTTCTAAAGGTTTAGGCTACTTAAACTATTAACTTGTAAAGAAATTATACCTTATTTTTTAAGGTTGCACCATATTAGCTCACATTTAAATATTTGTGTAGTCTAGTTATCAACAGGTTAGTAGCATGCTATACGAGCATTTCTTTTTCTTTTGTAAAATTTATAGCAACTTGTCTATTTTTAACCTTTTCTTTTTCTCCTCTATTAAATCCGTCTTTTACAGCATTTATTATAAAACTCATTTTATAGTAAGATGTTATTGCAAAGAATATCAAAGTTATTGGTATGACAGAATGATAGGTTCCATGATCGTTTGATTTTGATATTTTTAAAAAATCTTCACATGGAATTTCACACATAAAATCCTTAATCAACCCAACTCCTGGTCTCTCTATTTTTTTGTTGCTTTCACGGTCTAAATATTCGACTTTCCATCCATCATTTTCAAATTTATTTTTAAGAGCATCAACACTAAGGAAAACCTTAATTTCAAGGCATCCCATCATCATACGAATGCAATCCCTTGGAGAGAAAGGCAAAACAGACTGAGGGGTTAAATTTCTAGGATACTGGTTATCTTCCATATAAAATGATTCAGTGCTAGATAAATCTATGACTTTACTAGTTTTATTTTTTAACCATTCTGGTCTATTATTTCTTGCATTTTTCTTCTTCTGCATAATACTATCAGCATTTTTGTTAGAAATAGAAAGACTATCACTAATTTTATCCCAAGCAGTTATTTCTATAAAATATCCATCTTCTAATTCTTTTTGTTCAAAACCACTTTTATTGGCTTTTTTAATAATCTTTTTAATTTCACGAACATGAGCTTGTATTTTGATATCAGAGTTAACAATATCAGCTCTTTTAATAAAATCAGGGGTTCCATCTTCTTTAAATATTGGAATCTCAATGGAATTGTTTATTATTCCCATTTGAGCAATTAAATGTCTTTGATCTTGACGGCTAACACCACTAGGTCCATGGTTTTTTATTTTTTCAAAAATATCTGATGTTTCAATTATTTTCTTGCCATCCTTTTTTAGTTCATAAAGTAAAATTTTTTCATCCTTAGTAATATGAGTTATATCGCCTATACGCAAACAATGAGTTAGATCGTTTATAATATTTATACCGTGTCTGGTACTTGTAAATTTAGTAAGAATTTTTGCGTAAGAATTAGAGATAAAGCCAGAACCTTGATTTTCTGAAAGTAATCTAATGACTGGGCGGTTGAAATTTAAAACACGCCAAGCTATACCATCCATTATTGTGTGAAAAATTCTAATCCACTCTTGATAAATAATTATTTTATCTTCAAGATCTTTTTTTGTTTTTTCATCTAAATCTAATTTTTTATATTCAATTTTAAATTTCTGTAAATCTTCTTGAAATTTTGGTAAATTCCTTAATGCTCCCATTTGTATTACGCCTATCCAAAAACCGTTCCTTTTTAAAAAAGGTATACGAGTTCTTTTAAGTAATTTTGTAAAATATCTCAAAAGTTGGGTGTAGTTTTTTGATGACACAAGAGAAATTCTTTTACTTATATAATCAAGAAATTTCTTTGCATCTTTTTCATTATCGGTAGTTTCCACAATCCAATTATAGCAAAAAGTTACCAACATCTAGAACTCGGGACGCTCTGGACTCCTAGGGACGGTTGCGTCATTAATGTAGGTATATGAAAATAGATAACCCAAATCAAGATAAAGGTGTCGAGAAAATTAAGGTCGAACCAAAGAAGATCAGGTACTGCCTTTATGCAAGAAAATCAACAGAATCAGAGGAAAGACAAGTCCTTTCCATAGACAGCCAAATCAGCGAGATGCTCCAATTAGCCGATCGTGAGGGGCTTGAGGTGGTCACCATGAAGCGTGAAAGCCATAGTGCTAAAGAGACTGGACAAAGACCTGTATTTAACGAAATTATTGAAGAAATCAAACAAGACAAATTTAATGCAATCCTCACTTGGGCACCCGATCGTATTTCAAGAAATGCGGGTGATCTTGGAAAAATAGTAGACTTAATGGATTCAGGTAAACTACACATGATAAGAACCTTCGGACAAACATTTGGGAATAATCCTAATGAGAAATTTCTTCTTATGATTCTTGGTTCACAAGCAAAACTAGAAAATGATAACAGAGGAATAAATGTGAAGAGAGGGTTACGAACGAGAGTAGAGATGGGATTATGGCCTGGGATGGCACCACTTGGCTACTTAAATCAAAAGTTAATGGATAGGAAGTGTCAGATAGTAATTGATCCAGATAGAGCACCTATTATAAAGAAAATGTTTGAGAAAGTGGTATATGAACACTGGAGTGGAAGAAAGGTATACAACTGGTTAAGATTTGATTTAAACTTCTATACTCGAGGAAACAAACCCCTGACACTCTCAGGGGTTTATCGTATCTTTAATATGCCAATCTATTATGGACCATTTGAATATCCTAGAAATTCTGATAACTGGTATCAAGGAAGTCATACACCAATAATTACTCAAGAGTTATTTGAAAAAGCTCAGGCACAATTAAAGAGAGATAGAATTGTAAGAGAAAATAGAGAGTTTACCTTCACTAAATTATTTACATGTGGAATGTGTAGTTCAGGGATATCCGCTCAAGAAAAATATAAAGAACTTAAAGATGGAACAACTGCTAAATATGTCTACTACTCTTGTTCAAAATCTAGAGATAGGAATTGTAAAAATAAATACATACGAGAAGAAGAATTGATAGATGAATTATTTAAAGTAATTGATAAGGTAAGTATTAACGAGCTAGGGATGAGAATAAAACTTGAAGAAGAAATCAAACGATTCAATCGACTTCAAAGATTAGCAACAAAAGGCACACCAAAATACTCAATAAATGAGGACGATGTAAACACTAGAGAATATGCCAAGTATGTACTTAGAGAAGGCACACCGCTCGAAAAAAGAGAATTGCTTGGACATTTAAGGAGTAGGTTGATACTGAATGATAAAAAAATCACATTAGTAACTTAATACTATAATATTTCAAAAAATCATTGAAAATGGTAATATTTAATATATGAAAAAAGTAATTATCTTAGGGGCTAGCGATGGACTTGGTAAGGCAATTGCCAGCTTGTGTATTAATGAAAAGATAGAAGTAATTAATATAAGTAGAACACCTTGTGACATATCAGGTGTTACTAATTTTGCTTGTGACTTATCAATAGAAAAAGACATCGATAACGCTGTTAATACTATAAAAGAGAAACATCGTGATTTTGATGCAATTATAAATTGTGTCGCCATTGTGGCAATGGAAAAGATAAATGAAATTACATATCCTAAATTTGAAAAAGCATTTAAAATAAACACGATCGCACCTTTATACTTTTTATCCTCCTTATTTGATAACATTGTAAAAAATGAAGCTGATATATTGAATATTGGCACAACAGCAGATTTAAAAGCTGGATTTGTTGATCAACTAGCATATACCTCAACTAAATACGGATTAAGGGGTGGTTCATATAACCTTGGGTTAGAATTAGCAAAAACAAAAAGCAGAATGATATATGTCCACTGTGGTGGGATGAATACACAAATGCATGAAAAAGATTACGGAAAGAAAATAGAAGACCCAGAAGAATGGATGAACCCTAGTGATGTAGCTGGTATAGTTTTGTATTTATTAAAGCTACCAAAACAAGTAGAAATAACAGAAATTACTATCAGTCGCAAGAAAAGAAGATTAATGTAAAAAATATAAAATTTTATGATAGAAAATATTTATCCAGAAGATTGGCAACAAACAAGAGGTTTCTATTCACCAGCAAAAAAGATTGATATGGGGAGTTTTTATATGATCTATGTATCTGGTCAACAGGTTGGTAAGAATGAAAACAACGAAGCTATAACAGATGATATAGAAGAACAAACAGAGCTTGTTTTTCAGTCAATTGAAAGTATATTAAAACCTGCTGGTGCCTCAATGAAAGATGTTGTTAAAGCTCAAATATTTTTGACTGATATAAATGACTTTCCAAAAGTTTCTGCTATTAGAGATAAATGGTTTGCGGAGAGTAAGCCAGTTAGCACTTTACTTGAAGTTAATGCAATGACTCGCAAAGGTGCAAAGATTGAAATTGAAGTGACTGCAATTATCAAAAAATAATATTATGAAATACGAATTTATAGCAGTTGATATACAAAATGATTTTGCGACAGAGGGTGGTAAATTTTATACTTATAAACCCTCAATTACTTTTCTTAAAGAAAATATTTTTCCTTATCTAAAAGAAAAGAATATAAAAGTAAATGAAATTGTTTCTGATTATAGACAACCTAGACCTGGTGATTACGGTGAGGGGTGTATCCCTGGAGAGTGGAGCTATGAATCAGTAATGCCTAAAGATTTACAGAAATCATTATGGGTAAAATGCATGAATTCTCCAATATGGATAAGAAAAAACGGAGGAAATCCTAAAAAGAAAGCTGGTTTACCTTATGCAGACTCTAAAAAGTTTGGTAAATGGATAAAGAAGAATATAGGTAATCGAGAAGATAAAACACCAGTTATTTTTGGTCTAACTATTGATTGTTGTGTATTGTCTACTGTTCAAGAATTTAGATGGAGAGGTTTTAATCCCATTGTTATTAGAGAAGCAGTTGATACATCAAATGGAATAATAGAAGATAGAGATATTATATTAGAAAAAACGGCACTTCGTTGGTGGGGTAAAACTATGAATTGGGAAGATTTTAAAAAACTTATAGATTAAATTTATGGAAAATTATAGAGGTGTAATAATTGAAGAAAGCCTAGAAAATAAAGAAGTGCTTAAAAAGGTGCAGATTTTGGAAACCGAGATAAGTGTTGTTACAGAAAAACATAAGACTCCTTGGATCAAACAATGGACATTGCATACTGTTTTAATTCCAGAAAACGAAGCTGAGAGCATAGCTAAGGAGCTGAGCGTTTCTTTGGATACAGAGCATAATTGGTATGCTGATTATAGAAGTAAAACTCATCATTATATTATTTTTAGGGATAAAGTTTTTTATATAAACAGAAAGAGTATAGAAGAATATAATAAAGCAAAAGAATACGGTCTTTCTTTGGGTATTCCGTCATATCAAGTAGATTTTCATCCAGATATTAAGGATTGGGAAAAATAAATAATATGATTAATCAAAAACAACTTTGTGAATTTTTAGTAAAAGCCAAAAAGGCAGGATACGCCAGTGGAAATAATGCTAACAAACTCAAAGAAAAGAATAGATCCAAAACGATAACTTTTAAAAGTGGTAATTGGTTGTATTACGACAACTACTTTGGCGGTGAACCGTATGGTGGAGAAGAAATAGTTTTCTTTAAAAATCAACCAGTTTATATGATGGTTTACTATGGTTCTGTCGATAAATCAGTTAAGGATTTTAAGGAAGTATATAAATGCTTACAAGAAGCTCTTACTCTCATACTTAAAGATAAACCTTTTCGTGGCCCTAAATTTTATAAGAATGGAAACTATGCGTATAGAAATTGGTTTAATGGAAAAATAGATAATTTTTCTGGTATAGAGAAAATATATTTCGGAAAAAAGAAAATTTACGAAGCCAGATATGTCGGTGGCTTAGTTGATCAAAGAAAAGAAAAAAATGGATAAAAAAACTATAGATACGTATAACCAAATGGCAAAAGAATATGATGATGAAACCATTGATTTTTGGGATAGATTTCCACGAACATTTTTTGATGAATTTATTAATTCTGTTAATGGAAAAGTAATAGACATAGGAAGCGGACCTGGTCGTGATGGAATGGTACTTAAAGAAAAAGGATTGGAAGTTGTTTGTTTAGATGCTTCAGAAGCGATGGTACAACTTTCTAAACAAAAAGGATTGGAATCTATTGTTGGGGATCTATTAAATCTTCCTTTCCCTAATGAGACCTTTAGTGGAGCTTGGGCATATACATCCTTACTGCATGTTTCAAAGAAAGATGTAGATAAAGCTTTTTCTGAAATAAATAGAATTTTAAATAAAGATGGTATTCTGGGTCTAGGAATGATAGAAGGAGAAACTGAAGAATATAGAGAAAGTTCTGGAGTAAATATGCCTCGTCTCTTTAGTTTTTACACAAAAGAAGAATTAGAAACATTATTAAACAAACATGGCTTTAAAGTTATATACTTTGAAACTTTTAAACCAGGGAGTAAAAATTACTTAAATTTTATTGCAAAGAAAATATAAAAAATATGCAAACCAAAGAACGATTTAAATTAATACCAGAAGTATATTTAATCCTAGTAAAAGATAGAAAGATTTTGTTATCTAGAAGATTTCAAACTGGATACGAAGATGGAAATTATAGTATGGTGGCTGGACATGCTGACGGTAACGAAACAATGAGAGAAGCTACTATCCGAGAGGCAAAAGAAGAAGCTAATATTACAATTGATCCACTGAAACTCAAACACATTCTGACAATGCACAGATGGTGTGGAGACCATGAACGAATTGGGTTTTATTTTACAACCGATAAATGGGATGGAGAAATTAAAAATACTGAACCTCATAAGTGTGATGATTTGTCTTGGTTTTCACTTGATCAATTACCAGAAAATACTTTACCGTATATCCAAACAGTTATTGACTGTTACAAAAAAGGAATCAATTATTGTGAGTTTGGTTGGGATATATAAAAAAGAGTAACGAAAGTTACTCTTTTTTATATAACTTGTAGCTTTGTGGGTCACACTTAGTACATAACTAAATGGGTCATCAAAACTAACAAGTTGTCAATGCGGAGACGGAGAGATTCGAACTCTCGGTCCGGTTTCCCAGACTCAGTCTTTCCAGGACTGTGCACTAGACCGCTATGCGACGTCTCCAATGCTTCGATACTATAGCAGAAAACTCCCTTTTTGGGGAGTTTTCTGCGTCAGTTTTTAAAGGTTATTTCTGAAGCAAAGCTTTCACTCGGTCTTCCATTGGTGGGTGGGTCATCCAGAGTTTTGCGAAAGACGATGCTTTTTTACCTTTCGGGTCCGCTAGAAACAAATGCGCTATCGCGTTAGATTGCTTTTGCATCGGCTGGCTGTGGCCGCTTATTTTTTGAAGCGCGCTTGCTAAGCCTTCCGGGTAGCGAGTCAGAAGCGCACCGGACGCATCGGCCAAATATTCTCTTTTACGAGAAATCGCAAGCTGGATAAGCATTGCAAATATTGGCGCCAAGATGGCAAGCACAATGCCGATGATCATCAGCACCCCACCACCCTTGGAATCATTGTCTCGGCCTCCGCCAAACATTTGTGAACGCAGAAACATGTCGGAAATAATAGACACAAAACCCGCAAGAACAACCGCCACCGTCGCCACCAAAATATCTCGATTGCCAATGTGCGAAAGCTCGTGCGCTATCACGCCTTCAAGTTCGCTTCGGTCCAAAATCTGCATGATGCCGGTCGTCACCGCAATCGCCGCATGCTCTTTATTTCTTCCGGTTGCAAATGCATTCGGCGCCGCGTCGTTGATGATGAATACTCTCGGCTTTGGAAGCCCAGCAGTGATGGAAAGGTTCTCGACAATGTTGTGCAAGTCGCGATATTGGTTTGGGTCCGCCGGCACCGCACCCGCCATCTTGATGGCGATTTTGTCGCTCTGCCAATACGCAAAGATGTTCATCAAAATGGAGAACACAAAGAACCCGTATAAAATATTCGGGTTGCCGTAGATTTGCGAAAAGACAAAACCAATAGCAATTACAATCCCAAAAAAGAAAGCCATCAAAAGCCAAGTCTTACGCACGTTTTGAGATTGGTGAGTGTACAGTGTGGCCATGAATATTTTCCTTAATTACCTATTTGGGCACAATAACTTTGCTTATACTGCGTGCTTAATGAAGAAGAGTAATCAAAAATCTTTGTAGTACTATTCCACTGATATGCTTCTACTTCACATGTTGCGACACCACCAGTATTTCCATCTCTCTCAACTCTTGCTTGATAAAAACCTTTGCCAGGGATAACTCCGTATTCAAGTTGGTTCATAACTGACGCACCCCCTGCAAGAGATACCAAACCCACTTGCCCATTTTTCGTTTTCCATTTCGCTGAAACAATTTTTCCATTTTCAATTCTCATTATTGCAACCTCTGTAACATACGCACCACTGTTGCCATTAAAAACAAGAGCTTCGTTTACTCCATCACCTGTGATATCAAAATCACTTCGTAAAATTGAGATTGGTGGGTTAGGATTTGCGCCACCAGAAAAATCTTTTTTTATCATAGCAGTAATTTCTGCAAGAGAAGCATTCCAGTTAAATTGTGTCGGATTTGATGTGGGAGCTGGTGGTGTGTTTGAATTGTTTTGAGATGAAGTAGTGTTATGACTCACAACTTCAGGCATCGGTGTCGGAGTATAAGCCACTTTTTCAGTCTGGAAATATGGACGAAAAACGAGAATACCCGCTAGGATTACTAGAATGATAAGTAAGAACGTATTGAGTTTTGAATTGTTTGATTGCATAAAAAATTATTTAAGAATTGTTAGCATATCCACCCCTAAACCAAATCCTAGTATACAGTTATTTTGCATAGCAAGTGGCACATGTTGCAAATTGCCATGAGCTCTCACTTTTATCCAAGAAGAAGTCTCTTTACTAAGTTTTTCAATATCAGTAGCTTTATTGATTTTGAGGAATAGAGACTGACTATTCATATTGGCGCTGTCTCTTATATTGACCTGACGTGTAGTATTAATATTTGTAACATCAGAAGCATACACGTATCCAACTATCGTAAAATCTCTTACCTGCGCCGTAAAGTTGGTATCACAAGACACATTTGACAGTTGTTCTTTATTTATAAGCTGTGAGACGGTATAAGATGGTACTGCTGGTATAACATTATCTTCTTCTTTAACGTACTCAGAGTCTGGGGTTGGTTTTTCCCATTCACTTTTTATAACTTCATGCCGATACATGTCACCGCGCATATGATGCATCGGTGTCAAACGAATTCCGATATAAATAAGCGCAAGAACAATGAGCGCGAGGAGCGCTATTACTAAACGGTCGTGAGAATCTTGATGTTTTTCCATAAAAATTGTGGAAGTTAAATAATAATTAAAACTTTACTCAATAACAATCGGAATCAAAATACTTTTGTCGTTTTCCGGTTCGCCGGAGGCGTTGTCGTTGTGGATTTCAAAATACGCTGGGCCTGCTGGTAAACCCGTAAAGTCGATATTGCCTTCAAAGTCTACGGGGCCGCTCGTCATCCAGTCGCTTTTTGCAACGCCATTGCTTGCTTTCAAGACAGCCTTATTGTTGTCGAGAATGTTGATAAGAATATTTGCTTCAAAGAAATATCCGCCTTGGATCGTACCGCGGTAAGACAAAATTCCGTGAACTTTTGTATTCGGCATAATAGAAAAACCGATAAGGTCGTTGATACTTGCCTTGCCAGTAACTTGGATTTGGTCCGCGTTGCTAATCGGCGGCATTTTAGAAGTCGTGTCTTCCACCGGCGCAGATGCTTTGTGATTGAAAAATACAAAATACGCTGCGATAAGAAGAACAATGAGAATGATGATTTTTTTCATGATTTTGTGTGCTAAATAATAATTAAAACTTCACTTCTACGGGCTTTTGCTCTACCCCGTCGTCTGGAATATCAAAGAATTCCATTTTGCCAAACTTGAAGATACCGGCAATGATGTTGCCTGGGAACATTTCGATTTTTGTATTCAAGTCGCGCACGTTGGTATTGTAAAATCTGCGCGCGGCTTGGATTTTGTTTTCGGTGTCAGAAAGTTCGCGCTGAAGCTCGAGAAAGTTCGTGTTTGCTTTCAAATCCGGATACGCTTCGGCGATACCAAAAAGTCCGGTGATGGCTTGGCCAAGCACAGCTTCACCTTTTGAATGTTCGGCTGGAGTGTGAGCGCTCATTGCTTGTGCGCGAGCCTGAGTAACTTTTTCGAACGCGGTCGACTCGTGTGTTGCATAGCCCTTCACCGTATTAACGAGGTTTGGGATAAGATCGTAACGGCGTTTGAGCTGGACTTCGATATCTGCCCAAGCTTCCTTTGTGCGGTTCACCAAGCGGACAAAGCCGTTGTAAGCCACGATGAACCAGAGAACAATAACTGCAAGTATGATAAGTATAATTGTCATAAAATAAGGGTTAATTGGTAACGAGTATATTATACCACAAAGCCCCTTCTCCTGAGGTAGGAGAAGGTGGCCTTTAGGCCGGATGAGGTATGTGTATAATCCAATACCTCACCCCGAACCTTCGGTCGACCCTCTCCTACTTTAGGAGAGGGAGATGCAAAAACTATTTCTTCTTGTGATGCGCCTGCTTTGTAGCCTGCATTTTCTCGGCAATGACGAGCATCGGAGATGCGAGGAAGATAGATGAATACGTTCCAAAGAACATACCAACTACGAGGATAAGCGAGAAGTAACGAGTAGACTCTGGTCCAAAGAAAAGAAGTGCGAGAAGCGCAAGGATAACAGTAAGCGAAGTGTTAATAGAACGCGTATATGTCTGCTTGATACTTCGTCCGACAATAGCGTCAAACTGTTCGCCAGCATGTGTTCGCAAATTTTCTCGGATTCGGTCAAACACCACGATAGTGTCTGAGACTGAAAGACCGAGCACTGTCAAAACCGCAACAACAAACAGCGTATCCACTTCCGCTCCGGCATAATGCGAAAGCAAAGTGAAAAGTCCAACTGGAATTGCAACGTCGTGAAGAAGTGTGATGATGGCAATGAAACCATACTTCCAAGATGAAACTGGGTAGGAAGCTTTTCGAAATGCATACGCGATAAAGAATACAATTCCGAGGGAAACAAGGATGAGTGCAATGATTGCCTTGCGAGCAAGCTCTTTGCCGACAGATGGGCCGATAGAGCTAAAGCTCTTTTCTTCGACTTTGTACTTGCCGTCAACTGTGAGCGCTTTCAAAAGCGCCTGGTGTTCAGCTTCGGTAAGATCACGAGTTTTGATACTGAAGTCTTTCTCGCCTGCTGGCTGGATAAGCGCTTCGCCAATGTCGAGCTTTTCAATGGATGCTCTTATGACTTCGGCACTTGGGCGAGTTTCATAACCAGCTTCGAGTTGCGCGCCGCCCTTGAAGTCGATGCCGAACTTCAATCCAAAAACAGAAAGAAGAACGATTGAGCCGAGTACAAGGAGCGATGAAATCGTAAGGAAAACTTTTTTGTGTTTGATGATAAACATTGTAGTAATTCTTATTTGCTAATACCTGAGCTGAAAAGGAAGCGCATGAATCGACTGTCTTTCTTTGCGTTTACTGCGTAGAGGAATGTTCGAGAGAATGTGATTGCAGAAAGGAGCGCCACCAACACACCAAGTCCGAACGTCAGCGCAAAGCCTTTGATGAGTGAAGTTCCAAACCAATACAAGATGATTGCGGTAATGATAGAAGAAGTGTTTGAGTCTCGGATAGAAGTCCAAGCGCGGTCGAAACCGGCGTGAACTGCGTCGCGTATCGTGCGGCCATTTTTCATTTCTTCTTTGATGCGTTCAAAGATAAGGACATTGGCGTCCACCGCAAGACCGATCGAGATGATGAACCCTGCAATACCAGCCGCAGTCAACGTAACTGGGATAAGTTTGTAAAGCGCAAGCGTGATAACGATATAAAGAGAAAGACCGATAACTGCAAGAATACCCGGAAGTCGGTACCAGATAATAAGAAATGCGGCAATTGCAAGGAAGCCGATGAGTGCGGCTTTTCCACCAGCATGTGTTGCCTCTTCACCCAAAGTTGGACCGATAGATTGTGTAGACACGAGCGAAATAGGAACTGGAAGTGCGCCAGAGTTCAAACGGCCAACGAGAAGTTTTGCTTCTTGCGGAGTAAAGTTCCCAGAGATGACGGCTTGACCACCGGTGATTTCTTGTTGAACGACAGGTGCAGAGATCGGCTGACCATCAAGGAAGATCGCAACAGTCTTGCCGATATTTTCTTTGGTGATTTTTGCAAAAAGATCTGAACCAGTTTTGTCGAAGATAAGAGAAACTGTCGGCTCGCCAGTGTTCGGGTTGAATTCAACTTTTGCTTTGTCGAGATAGCGGCCGGTGAGTTCAGTATCGACGTACATGTTTTTGTACGGATCAACAGCAAGCACTGCGTTGCCGTCTTTGTCGACAGTCACTTCTTGCGGAGCTTGTGGATCAAACTTTGGATTTTCTGTTTTGAATTCAAGAACTGGAGTTTGACCAATGAGCTCGATTGCTTTTTGTACGTCTGTCACGCCAGGCAAGTCAACCGTCAAACGGTGTGCATCTGTAGAGCCAATACCACCTTCTTGGATTTGTACGACAGGTTCGGATACGCCGAAGAGGTTCACACGGCGTTCGATAACATCGCGAAGAGAATCCATTGATGCGCCAACTTCGCTCGATGCAACTTGCGACACATCGGCTTTGTAGACCAAGTGCGTTCCGCCAGACAAATCAAGTCCGAGTTTGAACGGATATTTTTCGAAAGACTTCGGCGCATTGACATGGGCCAGAGTCGTGTTCAAACGAGGCTCAGATGCATATACAAAGAAAGCAATTCCTGCGCCAAGGATGAGAATAATAAGAGCTGACAATCTAGTTTTCCACATACAGAATAAGGGTTTTTTCGTTTACTAATAAGAAAATAACCCTTTTATTTTATAGCTTTTTGAGAGAAATTGCAATACTTAGGCAAGCGAGCGGACTTTGTTTTTAACGCGAGAAATAAGGAATGCAATGACGACTCCAAGCAGCCAGCCGACGACAATGTCTATCGGGAAGTGGACGCCAATGATTATACGCGAAATGCCAATGATGATTGCGAGAATGGCATAGATGGCGCCGAGCTTTTTGTCGACAAAAAACATTGATGTTGCAAGTGCCGCAAAAAACGTTGCGTGGTTTGACGGAAACGAATCGTACCCGCCATGTACGAGAAGCAAATGAAGATCAGGCACAGAAATAAACGGCCGCGGATAATGGAAAAGTTCTTTAAGCATAGAACAGATAAGCCACGCAATACCTGAAGTAAAAAGTACAAAAAACAATTCTCTAAAGCGAACACCAAAACGCCCGAGCGGCTTGTTCTCGTAACCTGGATACGGACGCATGATGAGGTAAATAATAGTACCGATAAAAAAAAGAATCGAAAAAGTAGTCGCAACAAAAAGTGCAGTCTTCCCCACCCAAGCGTGAGCGTAACCCAAGTTATTGAAAAAATGAAAAAGTTCGATATTATACATGATTCTTTTTATACGAATCGAGCACGTTTGATAAAAGCATAGAAACGGTTACTGGCCCAACACCGCCCGGAACCTTGGCAATGAAAGACACTTTGTCTTTGACGGATTCAAAATCGACATCGCCGACAATGCTTGCCCGTCCATTTGTCGGGCCGCTGTTTGATTCTGCGGTTCCCGCGTCAATGATTAACACACCTTCTTGAATCATATCACCCGTAATAGATTTTGGTGCACCGGTTGCAGAAATAAGTACATCGGCATTTTTTATAAGTTCTGCTTTGTTTTCGGTACTACTGTTTATAGAAGTTGCAGAAATAGTTCTTCGCGCAAGCAAAGCTTTCACCGGCAAGCCGACAAGTTCGCCTTCGCCAACGATGACAACATGCTTCCCCGCCAATGCTACACCAGTAGATTCAAGCAACTTCATGCACGCAAGCGCAGTTGGAAATGCAAACGAATCTTCGTTATTGTAAAATGCTTTAGAATTTTTTTCTGTAAGACAGTCGACGTCGAATTTTGGGTCGATAGCTTCGGTCACTTGCGCGCGGTCAATGTGCGCCGGCAGCGGAAGCTGTACGATAAGCCCGGACATGTTGGGCAACATATTCGCCTCTTTGGCCGCGCGCACGACTTCCTCGGTCGTGCTTTCTTCTGGAAGAACGATCGCTTTAAATGCAAACCCGTTTTCTTCAGCTTTCTTTTTTTTCACATTCACGTATTGAAGCGAGACAGGGTCGTTACCAACAACTACGTCGCACAAAAGCGGCTGCACCGAAAGAGCTTTCACTTCTTTCGCAAGTTTGTCGCAAAGTTCTTGTGCAATTTTCTTTCCGTCGATGATCATATTAGCTTGCAAGGCCCAGAAATTCGTTCTTTGTGTTGTCGCGATGTGTTGCACGCGCGTATTTTTGCATGCCGCAAAGTATGCCAAGCGCCATGAACTCCGTCAACAAATGCGAGCCGCCGTAACTCATGAATGGAAGCGTAATTCCCGTCACCGGCAAAAGCCCGATGTTCATACCGACGTTGATAGTGATGTGCGTCATGAAAAGTATCGCCACGCCAACGCCGAAAAGCATTTCGAAATTCGTCGCACCCAACATTGCCGTGCGAAGCACTCGCCACACTACAATACCATAGAGAAGAAGCAAGAGAAATCCGCCCACGTAACCCCACTCTTCGGCAAACGCCGCAAAGATAAAGTCTGTCTGATATTCCGGCAAAAATTGCAAACGTGATTGCGTGCCATAGCCAACACCTTTGCCGAACCACATGCCAGAGCCAACAGCAATAGTCGACTGGTATGCATTGTAACCGGAGCCTTGGATGTTCGTGTAGGGATTGAGGAATGTCATAATGCGATCTTTCTGATACGGCTTGAACACAAAAATCCACAATGTAAGAAATGCGAGTAGGCCGACGCCAAACACAACAAGCAAATGCTTGCGAGAAATTCCAGAAACCAAAGTCATACCGAACCAGATCAAAAAAATAATAATCGCCGATCCGAAGTCAGGCTGCAAAAACACAAGAAGAAATGGGATAAGCGCGTAGAGCCCAGAAATTGCCAAATGTTTTACGTGAGCGATCTCGACATGCCGGCGAGAAAAATATTTTGAAAGGATAAGGATGACGACGAGTTTCATCATATCTGAAGGCTGGAATGAAAATCCGCCGAAGTTAAACCAGCTTTGCGCTCCGTTTGAAACATGACCAAGTACGAAAAGCACTGCAAGTATGACAGAAAAGAAAAGGAAAAGCCCGACCAAAATATCGGTTCGTCGAAGAAAACGCCAGTCGATATTTGAAAATACAAAAAATACGACAAGCGAAATGCTTGCGTAGATGAGCTGTTTCTCAAAATAATTCCCGTCGCCGGCAAAAGAAGTCATAGTCACTAAACCCGCAGCAACTATGGGAATAACCGAACCAACAAGCATCCAATCGACACCGGAAAAGAGCCGACCCCACCACGAACGAGGTTGTAATTCGGAAAGTGTCATATTATTCGTAGCGGAGCGTAAACGGATTTACAAGCGGGAGCAATTCGACTTTGCGAACGGGTGCGCCAAACGGAGCAAGCCAAGAGAAAAATACCGAGGTTCGCGATTCTGGTGGAAGCGCTTCGGTAATGGTCTTGCTTGCACCAAGCGCATTGCCGAACTCGTCGTACACAATGGCGATGACGCTCATTTCTGGAATTGTATAAATAGAATTGTTTTCAATAACGCCTTCAACTTTGGGCATTGCTTCTTCGTCTCCAACGACAGGATCTTTGGCAAAGACACGGACGTTTTGGTAACGCGCGTCCATCTTATAAAAATATTCGGGAGTGGTAAAAGAAAATGCTGTGCGGCGTGGAACGCGGTTGCCCATATTGAGACCTGGTTCAAAAATTGCTGTGCGACCGTTTGGCGCAACAAATGTTTTTCCTTCGCGAGTAGTGATGAGCACGTTGTTACCGTCATACACTTTGAACTGGTATGAGATCTGACTAATGCCGGCATTGATGTTTTGATTTTCAATATACGCAACTGCACTATAAAGCGAGCCTGAAACTGGGAACGTACGCGCCCACACAACAACAAGCGGATTGACTTCGTCTGTACAAAACGCACGACATTGGCCGCCGCAGTCGACACCTGTTTCGGTGCCATTCATTTTGTTGTCGGTACAGGTTGCTGGCTTGGTGAAATAAGGGTATGCAAAGTAGACAGCTCCACCAAGGAGTAATACAAAAATAAACGAAAGATATATGAGACGTCTGCGCAGTGCCCAATTCATCTTTGTATTGTAGTCGAAAAAGAGAGAAAACAAAAGCCCGCGAGGTTCCCCGCGGGCTTTTGTGTATTGTCTCATTAATTCACCAAACCTTTCTGTCCAAGATCGATAGTGAGTATTGAATTTATTTTCTTGAGCGTAAGTGGCCCAACATTACCAGTCTGTGAAATGCCATAGTCTTTCTGGAATTCCATCACCGCCTTGCGTGTTCGTGAACCAAACCGGCCATCTGCTGTACCCGCAAGGTAACCTTGCGCGATCAAGAATTTCTGAAGAGTGATAACGTCGCTCTTGTACAGATAGCCAGTGTATATGCTAAGAGTATGTGTAAGCTGTGGAGACATTGTTCGATTGACCGCTGCTTTGCCACCAGTGGTGATAGTACCTACACTCGGAGTACTAAGCTGGCTAGGGTTTGACGTTGGTGGAGTAATAGAAGGATTTGCTGTATCTTGAGTCGAGACAGGGCGAGGAGTGGCTTGCGCAGTGTTCTGACTTTGAGAACGAAGTGCTGCTGCTTGGTATTCATTTGCAAGTTTGTCATTGCTTGCATCAAGTGCGACGACGACGATCGCGCATCCGACTACTGCAGTGATGAGAAATTTGTTAAGCATAAAAATAAATGGCTAGTTGATAATCAACTATAAGTGTAACATACTTTGGAGATGCAACGAGAAAAAACTGTGGAATACAGTTTTATTTTTATTTGAGAATAGTTTAAAAAATTTGTTCTGGCGACTAGCTACTTTCCCCATTTCGAGTATCATCGCCTCAAGAGAGCTTAACTTCTGTGTTCGGAATGAGAACAGGTGTGACCTCTCCGACGAATCACCAGAACAAAACTTTCAAACTATTTTTATCTGAAGACCAAGATGTGAAGAGGAAACGAAACTTTGTTTCCTCTGCGCGGTCCGTATGGGATTCGAACCCATGACCTTATGCACGAAAGCATACGTTCAACCGAGCTAAACTAACGAACCTAAGTGGTGGACTCATCTCAATGGGGATTCCAACCCTACTTTCTTTGTAAAGCGATTACAAAGACGTTCTGACATTAAACTATCATGAGACTATCCACCCTGATTTGGTTTTAGTAAAAGAACTTTTGTGTTTCCACATCTTGATCTTCAAAATTTTTGCGCAATCTTCAGTAAAAAAACTAACTGTGTGTGATTTTCAAATTTCCTAATAGGAATCGAAACATTAGTACTCCTCGGCTCAAGACATTGCTGTCCGTACACCTAGAGCCTATCAACCTAATCATCTCTTAGGCTTCTCATAACGATTCCTTATCTTGAAGCTGGCTTCCTTCTTAGATGCTTTCAGAAGTTATCCATTCCCGACATAGCTACCCTGCGGTGCCGTTGGCACGACAGCAGGTACACCAGAGGTCAGTTCGCTTCGGTCCTCTCGTCACATATTCACATATCACTATGTGTGCAGACTATATCTTTTCCGTCCTTTTTTGAAAGGGTGCGGAATCGGCATATTATAAAGGCTGTTACACCTCTATCTTC
>CAZQAW010000002.1:0-132997 GCA_964591445.1 uncultured Candidatus Saccharibacteria bacterium
CCCGGGAGAGGACTCGAACCTCCACACCCTTGCGAGTACTACCACCTCAAGGTAGCTTGTCTACCAGTTTCAACACCCGGGCTTATGATTATTTTTTGTGAACATTGCTACTATAGCAGATTGAAAAGAAAAAGAGAATGCCCCGCGGCCGGAGGCCGCGGGGCATTGATTTCCATTTTATTCAGCTGCAGTCTCTACTGTTTCTTCTTCAGTCTCAGCATTCTGGCTTACAACAGAAGCTTTCATCTTGCGGCGTACATCGCGAGCAGCTTTGTCTCGGATATAGTACAGCTTGCTTCGGCGAGCGCGAGATTTCTTGACGATCTCGATCTTGTCTACGTTTGGAGAGTAAAGTGGAAAAATACGCTCAACACCAACACCGTTTGAAACCTTTCGGACAGTGATAGTCGCGCCAGCTTCTGCGCCGTGCTTGCGAGCAAGTACAAGACCTTCAAAAGCCTGGAGGCGAGTCTTGCCTTTTTCGATGATTTTTGACCAGACGCGGATAGTGTCGCCCGACTTAACGTCGATTTTCTTGCGGCTTTCTACGTCCACGGGTGTAAATTGTATAGCGATGTTTTGCATAACGTGTAGGGCTACTTTAGCATAGATTTTAAGCATCTGCAAGTGCCTTACCAAAGAGCTCCGGCAAAGGCGATTCGATATGCTTTTCCTTGCCGGATGGCAGCTTGAAATCGAGCGAAAATGCATGGAGGGCTAAACGGCCGACTTGTTTTGGGCACGTATCTTTCGTGCCATACAAGGCATCACAAATAACGGGGTGATTCAAGTATTTCATATGCACGCGGATCTGATGAGTGCGGCCGGTTTTCGGGAAGATGTGCAAATACGTACATTTTTCTCCACCAAGTTCAAACCTTTTGTGAACACGATAGTACGTCATCGCCTCACGAAGTTCACCGCGAGTTCCGCGGCCAGCAAGCCATTTGCGAAAGTCTCTTTTGCTTCGGCCAATAGGCACATTTACCGAGCCGTCATCGTCTTTGATCGTTCCCCACACAAGCGCATGGTAAAGTTTCTTTACTTCCCTTTCTTTAAAAGCATTTTTAAAATATTCAAAAGATTTTTTCGTTTTTGCAACGATGATAACGCCCGACGTTTCTTTGTCCAAACGATGCACGATGCCCGGGCGATAGATTTTGATTTTCTTTTTTGTTTTCGGGTCAAGCACTTCGAGCGGCTCGCCGACGTTTTTCATTTTCGGGTACGCAGCCAAAAGTATGTCGGCAAGCGTCGGCTCACCAGCATTGTGGATGGCATTGCGTCCATCATCATGCACCAAAAGCCCGCAAGGTTTGTCGAGCGCAAGGATGTCTTTGTCTTCGTAGAGGATCGGTGGGAGGTTATTCATGCTTCAATGTCACTGCTCTAAATATATACATATGCTGGGTATTTTTTTCCTCATTAGTCATTCGGTCTTCGGGAAAAATAGTTCGAGGACATCGTATGACGATATGCTTAATAAGTTCCGGGGTAATAACACCTTCAACATGTTTGCACACTTTTTTGCGTAATGAAATATCGCGCAAATCGTTTTCGGTTTCGTCGATATTATAGACATGTATACTTTCGGGGCTATACGAAATTGCTGTACGGACATCAAACCCGATAAGCAAGCGGACCGGTCCTGGAGCCGTTGCTTCCGCAAAAGCAATTTTAATACCGTCATTCTCCGGAATAACAGAATTGGCATAGTGGTCTTCGGCGTCCCCGACATGATAAGGAGTATGTGTCTTAATACTTTCGGCGACGCGGGAAATATTTTCAACTCTCAATAATAAATCTTGTGCCTGCATTTCACGATATATCCTTTCAATCTCCGGATTCAAAGGGTCATGGGCTAGAGTTTCAAGTGCTTCCAAAAAGCCCGGCATGAGTTCTTTACATTCATTGACATCTTTCGTCTGCTCAATCCGTTGAGCTATAGAAAGCAGCTTTTCGGCAGCTTGTTCAAAAGCCAACTCGTTATTTTCGTCTGATAATGTGTTTTGAGGAGGAAAATCAAGATTGTTGTTAAACATATCAGTATCATACTCAATTTGAGGCATAATATCCACTGCTATTGACTTTTTCCATTAAAAATGCTTTAATAAAAAGAAAAACACATGACAAAAATAAGGCTTTACAAAGGCTCCATTACAGAGCTTGAAGTCGGGGCTATAGTAAATGCCACGAACAACGAGCTAAGAGCAGGTACAGGGGTGGACGGAGCAATCCATAAAGCTGCTGGTCGCTACCTCCAAATTGCATGCAATGGTATTGGAAAATGTGAAACCGGGGATGCAAAAATAACCCGAGGATTTCAATTAAAATCAAAGTATGTTATCCATACAGTAGGGCCTTGTTATGAAGAACAAGAAGCAGCATCACTATTGAAATCATGCTACATGAAGTCACTCTTTCTCGCAAAGAAACATGAAATCAAGACGATAGCCTTTCCAGGTATTTCTACCGGAATCCAAGGCTATGCGCATGCTATCGCTGCAAAAATTGCAGTAGACTCAGTAAAAAAGTTTACAGAACAATTCCCTAACGCATTGGATGAAATAATCTTTGTCGCTTTTAATAATGAAGCATACAGAGCTTACGAAGAATCACTTGCCTAAAAAGTAACAAGTTGGATTTAAAGCGGGTATCATTTGATACCCGCTTTTTTATTTCTATTGATAATTTATCAAAAATAAGGTACTCTAGTTCCATATGCGCGGTTAGCTCAGTTGGTAGAGCAATCCGTTTACACCGGAAAGGTCGGGGGTTCAAGTCCCTCACCGCGCACTGCATTCCCCATGTCCCTGTAGTTAAATGGATATAACTGCGGACTTCTAAGCCGCTATTGTAGGTTCGATTCCTACCGGGGACACATTAAAAAACCATTCCGATAAACGGAATGGTTAATACAGCAAAAAGCCGGGTATGAACTTTTCTTGTTTTTTCGTCAAAAATAACATCTTTTGACGGAGGTTCTTGAGTACTGTTGGAGCTAGCTGTATTTCCTAGCTAAAGTGTATGACCTTCTTCCTCCACTTATGTATCCCCGCATATTCAGCTAAACGAACATGTATACTGAAACTTTAACAAACGACGCTTGAGAAGTAAAGCGATTGAATTTCTTTGGGTTTATAAAATCTATTAATAATTAAAGTACACTCATCACCCCACCCAAAGCATATATATAGTCTAGTGAATCTTTTTTCGAAAGGTGCGGAAGATTTTTCTGTATATCAAGTATACCTTGCCAGGCGTCTATATAGTCTACTTTCATTCGCAAACTGTGTGACAGATATTCCGGCAGGCCGGGCATGACAGACTCGCTACCGAGAAGTTTGATATGCGATATCGCTTCGTGCGAGACGTCGACATTTTTCATCTGGCGAGACCAATACATGTGCGTGCGGTCGATATCTTCTTTGAGTACATGCGCGGCGTTGGTGAGAATAGAAAGTATTTTGCCTTCTTTGTCGGTTTTCAAGCCTTTGTTTTGTTTGATCGTTTCTGCATCGTGCATCGTAAGTCCATAAGTTTGCGCAAGCAGGTGCGTGAGATTTTCTCCGCCAAAGAGCGAGAACTTTGCACCCACACTTACTCCATGCGAAACGATGGAAATCTCGCTTTCTGTTTTTCCAACATGAACAAAAAGTTCTGGGGCTTGCATGCGTAACGGCGCAAGATGTTTTGCTAAAGCTTCTTCTTCATATACCACACTCCTTGTACGAAAGCCTGCCGCGCGAGCAATGCGTTTGTATGTTTCTTGTTCACGGCGTATTTCACGAAGTGTAAGCTCTGTCCCCTTGTGCGAAGGAATAACAAGTGCAACTTCACGAAGTTCAACAACTTTTTTCATTTCACGAAGCGCAACAAGTAAAGCTGCTTCGTTTGTAATGCCGTCGTGGCCGATAGTGTGTTTGTGCAAACGAATAGACGCATGCTGTTTAAGAGCAAGTTCATCGTCTTTGCGAACGAGTGAAATATAAAAAGCTTCTTCGTGGCCGATGTGGAGCGCAGCAAAAGAAGATGGCCCAAACCATTGTTGCATGCGAGAAAATCTGTACGGTTGTACTTTCATCTTCTACAGTATACGTTACATTATTCTTTCGGTGAAGAGGAAGCGCTAAGTTTTGCGCGAATAACTGGCCACAGTACAGGTACAAATGAAAGAACAACTATACCTCCGATAACCGGTGCAATATATGCGTCGATGTTTGGAATTCTTGAACCAAAAAAATATCCGAAAGACGGTATGATGAGCGCCCAGAACGCTACTCCAACAATATTGAAAAGTGAAAAACGCGAGTACTTCATTTGCCCGATACCGGCAACCACTGGAGCAAATGTACGAATGATCGGAATAAAGCGCGCGACAAAAATAGTTTTGGCTCCGTGTTTTTCGTAAAAGCTTTGCGCGTGAGCAACGTACTGTCTTTTGAAGAAAAGCGAATCGTCGCGGACGAAGAGAGATATGCCGGCGCGCTTGCCGATGGCGTAGCCGACGATATAGCCAAGCGCGCCGGCAACGAACACCACAACAAACACCGAAGTGAGCGGAAATACTCCTTGCGCCGCAAAAATCCCCGCAGCAAAAAGCAAAGTATCTCCCGGCAAAAAGAACGCAACCGGAAATCCAGTTTCCGCAAAAATGATTGCAAAGATACCAAGCAGTCCGAGCGAATGTATCAAAAATTCCGGATCAAGAAAAGACATATTAGCGGACTTTGGAACCAGGCGGCACGTCGCTTTCTGGTGTAAGGAAGATCGGCCGTGTCTTACCTTCTGCATCTGGCACGCTGTCTACCGCCATAAGCATACCGTGCGACTCCACTCCGCGAATTGTTCGCGGTTCCAAGTTTACGATGTATAGCACTTGCTTACCAACAAGCTCTTTGAATTCTGGGTAGTATTCTCGAATACCGGAAACAATCTGCCGCACATCTTGTTCTGGTTCTATAGTTCCATCAGTCGGAACTTTCATACCAAAATCCACCATGCATCGCAAAAGCTTGTCCGCGCCTTCAACTGCTTCCACTTCGCGGATCGTACCGATGCGAATATCCATTTTTTTAAATTCATCATACGTTACGTATTCTGTTTTTTTATTTTCGTTTTCCATAATTTAATTCCCAGCCCTAGACTGGTCGGCCTTGGGCCGAATATCAATAAATCTTTGTAATATCACCGCCGCAGCTTTTGCATCAATGTTATTCCCTTTCTCAATTTTCGTTTTGCGAGCATCGCGAGATTCTTTGCCTTGGCGCCCATGCGCTTCAAACGAAGAAAACATTTCTCCGACAAGCTCAACCGGAACACCAGTTGCCTGTTCAAGCTCTTCTTTGAAGTTTACGATCAAAGCTTCAACTGCATTCACTTGTCCAATATTCCCTTTTCCATCACCGAGCGCAATCATTCCTACACCTTTTTCTTTTACGATCTCGGAAAGTTCGGCAACCAAATGTGGCGTCGTATCCAAAGTATCATGCGGAAAAGCAATGACGCCGCCATCGTCAGAAAGCGCCACCCCAGTCCGCCGCACCCCATAATCTACCCCCATCAGCTTCATATATATGAGAGTAGCATATTTTCTGCCCGCTCTGCATTGAATTTAAACGAGAATATGGTATGATGCCTGCATGAACGATCTTTGGGTACATATTTCTGTGCTAGTGCTCACTTTGTGGGTTTTGGTATGGAAAGGCTATGCCCTTTGGACTGCGGCACAACGTCGCGAGCGGACTTGGTTCATCGTTCTGCTCATTGTGAACACGATTTCGATCCTCGATATTTTCTATATCTTCCAGATCGCCAAGAAAAGCCGCAAAGACGTGTGGAATGTCTTCAATAAAAGCATTTTTTCTCTCGGTGAATGGAAATCTAAAAAAGACAAAGACGGAAGCGAAGTAACGATGTAAGCAGATAAACTAAGTTGTGGTATACTGGAAGAGTGCCTGAGCAGTATAAACGAAAACCAAATACCAGCTGTACCGTCTGCAAGAAACCTCTGTATCGTCGTCCTTTAGTTTTACAAAAGAACGGAAATAAAGCATTTTGCAGTCTGACATGTTATGGTCTTTCAACAAGAAAAGAGCATCCTTGCATTGTGTGTGGAAAACCTATCCTCGCACAGTTTAATAAAAAAACGTGCAGTCGGGCATGTGCAAATACCAACAGGTCCGGAACTCAATACAGAGTTGGTAGACCAAATGACAAAGCAGTCAAAGACCGGGCTCTCAAAATAAAGTTACTTAAACTACGAAGCGGGCAGTGCGAAAGATGTGGATATAGTACCCGCGAAATTCTCCAAGTTCATCATAAAAATAGAAACCACTCAGACAACAGAGTTACAAACCTTGAACTCATTTGTCCCAACTGCCATTGCAAAGAGCACTATTTCAATAACAGCTGGTTGAAAAAATATACAAAATAAGGTAATGTTCTACTCGGAAGCGTGGCAGAGAGGTCTAATGCGCTTGTCTTGAAAACAAGAGTCCTGAATAGGGACCGTGAGTTCGAATCTCACCGCTTCCGCAGAAACAAAACTAAAAAAGTGGCATTCAGCCACTTTTTTAGTTTACCCTATTTTTATCTTGTCCTGTTTTTAACAAATTAATCATTGAATCTACAGCCATATCACTACACAATTTAATTTCAGTTTCAGTATTAAATGCATTTGAGCCATTGAAACAATACCAGTTACTCATCGGCAGTGAATCAAATTCTCCACTCCCCAATTTGTAATCTGAAGCAGCTCTTAGTCTTCCCGATTTAAGTTCATTATAAAGTGCAGTTTCATCAAGCGGACCACGATGCATGAAGCTTACAATGAGTGAGCCACCTTTGATAAGTTTTAATTCTTGTTCACTAATAAAATGTTCTCCCGCATCTTTTGAAACACAAAGGAATACGATATCGCTTTCAGAAAGCAGTCTGTTGAGTTCTTTATATTCCAAATTTGATTCTTCATGTCTTGTCCTACTAAAGTAAGAAATAGAAGCTGGGCGGAACGGCTCGATCATTTTTGCAATTTCTTTTCCAATTCTTCCGAACCCAACGATCCCAACGTGCTGACCTTCAATACCTTTGCTTGTCATGAATTTCTTCTCTCCTGCTCGCCCCAAATCAAAAATATTTCGATTCATTGCAAGTGCCATAGTTATAGCCCATTCTGCAACAGCATGTGTGGGCGCGTCCGGAGTATTTGCAATTGCAATTCCTTTGCTTGTTACATATTCGTGATTTGGTATAAAATCTTTATATCCAATTCCAGTAAAAACAATGGCTTTCAAAGCGTCCCCGGCATCAATAATCTTGTTACTGAGTTTTTCTATTCCGCCAAGAATATACCCATCTTTCCCTTTCACAGCCGCAACAAGTTCTTCTTCTGTTGCTTCGGGCTTATCAAGTCTTTCAATTTCAAACCCAGCATTACGAAGTTTTTCTTCGTGTTCTTTTTGTATAAACAATGAATCAGTTATAAGTATTTTCATAAAATTATTTTATCTTAGTCACCCTCACCACCCGACCAGTAGAATCATAAGTAGTCCACTCTCCTGTTTGTTTTCCTTTTTTGAAATATCCCGAGCGCATGATGGTGCCAACTTTTTTGCCTTTGGCTGGCTTGCGGAACCATTGCCAGTAGCCTTCCATTTTGCCGGCGACGGTTTTGCCTTTTGCCCAGACACTGCCGTCTTTGTGGTAAACGATGTGTGGTTTATTTGTCGAAGTTTGTTTTTGTTTTGAAGCTGTCTTCCCTTTCTGTTTTTCCAAAACTTCTTTCACTCGAAACTTTGTAATTTTTGTTACAAGCGCGAGTGGAAGTTTTTCGGTCAGCGGAAATTGAATCGTGCCTTTTGATGTTTCGTATTTTGAAAGTTCTTTCGCAAAATTGCTTACGCCAGACGGTGTCGGGAAAAATCCAATATGATTTTTGAATCCACCAAAGAACACCAAGTTCTCATGAAAGATAAACGCTGGCATGCCGTACTTCATCGCCTCGGTCGCCTTCGGCGCAGCTTTCTTGATCGTCGCACGCATTTGTTTCAAAAATACTTGTACGTCTTTCGGATAAGAATTTATATATGCGTCTACAGTGGTAAAACTTTTCATAAAGATAGTTTATCACAATATGGCTTTATACTTCCCCATCCATCACAAAACCGCTATAATGAGCGTTATATATGGCAGATGAGACTTACAACCACGAAGAAGTAAAAGCCTTGATACATAAGGCCAAAAATGGCGATTCCGAGGCTTATGGCGAAGTCTATCGGGCTTACTACACGCCGGTCTACAGGTACATCTACCTCCGGACCAAAAGCCGGGACCAGGCAGAAGACTTGGCGCAGACGGTGTTTATGAAGGTATACAAATCACTTTCAAACCTCGAAACCACGTCCACGTCCCCGCTCGCTTACTTCTTTACGGTTGCAAGAAACACCATCATCGACCACTGGAGAAAAGAAGGTCACGGCACAGTGTACGACGACGAAGTTGTCGCCAGCCAGTCGGACAAAGAGCAAGACACGATGGAAAGCTTTGAGACGAAAGAATCAAAAGAGCTCGTCCACCAAGCGCTCGGAATTCTGACCGAAGAACAACAAGAAGTCATGCGGCTCAAGTTCATCAGCGACCTGTCGACCAAAGACATTGCCACGATGCTCGAGAAAAGCGAAGAAGCCGTACGACAACTGCAATCGCGCGCACTCAAATTACTTCGGGCCTATTTTAAAAGAGAAAGCTAATATGAAAAAAGAAACACGAACAATCGAAGAAGTTCTCGCACACGCTCTACAGATGCATGAGTCTGGTATTTCGACTGCCGAGATCTACAAAGCTTTCCCCGAAGAAGCAAAAGACTTGCGCAGCTTTTTCGACACGATCGAAATTTTGAAAAAGCAGACAACACACATCACACCAAGCGAAGACGCTTTCCAAACGATGCTCGCAACACTCGACAAACAACCGTTTGCGGTGCGCTCGCCTTTTACCAAGTCGTGGTGGAAGAACTACGGCGGCATGCTGTCTCTAGGCGCAACGCTTGCGCTTGTCTTCGTGCTTCAAAGCAAAACTCCAAATACCCAAGTCGCAATTGAAAATGCACCTGCACCGATGGCGATGACAGAAGTTGCAGACACAGGAGCACTTGCTGGAACTGAAACTCCTTCGATCATGGTGGCAAAAATGGCACCCGCACCAAGCGGCTCTGTCGATGATGCAATTTCTGAAATCAACTCTTCATCTTCACAAGAAACTTCGTACGGAAAGGTCGCCCGCGACAAAGAACTTGCTGCGTATGATAAAAACGACGTTAACACTTTTGCAAATACATCTTATGAAGAACTTTACTAAAACAACTTTCATACTTCTCTTTGCGATCTTCGCCTTCGCACCACATAAAAGCGAAGCTGCCGTACTTGGCTTGGGCGCAAATTTCTGCGACCGACTTCCTGGCATCGAACAGAAAATCCTAGTGCAAGTAGAAGACTTCCAGACAAAACGTGAAGCAAACAAGCCGGCGCTTTCTATCAAACTTGAAGAAGCATGGACTGCAGACAAAGAAGAGCTTGCGGCAGAGCGACTTGCTGCAGACGAACGCCGAGAAGCGCAGATGGAAGCTCTCTTGGCAAAAGCAACAACAGATGCCGAGAAAAAAGCGGTGACAACTTTCAAAATAAAAGTAGACAAAGCAGTCAAAGATTTGCGCGCAGCTATAGACAAAGCAACTCTCTCCTACCAAACTGCGGTGAAAGCCCTTCGTGATGAACGCTTGGCTGGGCTCGATGAAAGCATCGCGGCTTACAAAGTGCACATCCAAACTTCTTTTGCAGTGATGAAAGAATCCTGCGTAAACACAAAGCCAACAGAAAAAACTATCCGTGCAGAAATCGAAATGATCCGCGAGGGCTTGAGAAAAAACCAAGAACTTTTTGACAGCAAGATCGACGGCATCGACGCTATCGCCGAAGTGCGAGCAGACTCAAATGCAAAAGCCGAAGCAACGTATACAAAAGAAATGAAGTCTGCAGAAACAGCGCTCCGCAAAGTATTGAAGCAATAAATTCTAGGCATTCCATTTTTTATTTGCTACCATGAAAGTATGAACCCAAAGGACGTACTGTATGAATGGACAACGAGCGAATACGTATCTACGAAAAAAACCGTGGACTGGTATTGGGCTGTCGGCATCATTGCCACTTGTGCCACTGTTGCCTCCATCATCTATCGCAATTTCCTTTTTGCAATTTTCGTCATCTTGGGCGCGGGGTTTCTCATTATGTTCCAAATAAAAAAGCCGAAACAAGTGGACATGAAGATCTTGAAGCGCGGCATCATGATAGACAACTATTTGTATAGTTTTGATTCGATCAAATCGTTCTGGGTGGACAACCGCGGCCACAGGCTCTACCTCCACTCCGACCGCATTGTGCTCCCAATGATGGCGATCCCCCTTGGCGAAACGAACCCCGAAACCGTGCGAAGCTACCTCGCGGAACACTTGAAAGAAGAGGAAGTCTCCGAAAATTCCCTCTCAACCATCGTCGACAAGATTGGGTTCTAAAAAAATAAAAACTGCCGGAGGGCAGTTTTTTAATGTGGTCCCGGCAGGAATCGAACCTGCATCATAACTTCCGCAAAGTTACGTCCTATCCATTGAACGACGGGACCAGTAGTCTGTATCGCTACACTACCAGTTTTTTAACTAAAAAGCTACTCTTCTTTATTATTTTTCAACTCCCCCTTCGCCCATTTGATGATTTGCTCTTTTGTTGCTTCTCCGCAGATCCAACCCTTACTTTCTGTGTTGTATAAAAATGGCACGCCGCCGCACATGTCTTTGTCGTATTTTTCCATCAGTTTTTCGTTTTCGCTGTTGTGCCAGATTTCAACACGAGTAACTTCAAACCCAACTTCCTTTTCAACTTCGTCTAAAAGTGTTCGGATGCGCTCGCAGTGCGGACATTCTTTGCCGTAAAATTCAAGTAAGTGCGGTGCTTTCATGTTAGATAGTTTTGACCGGAAGAACAAAAGTGTCCGGAGTTCCTTCGCCGCTCGGATTTTCTTCGGTAAAGACAAGATCAAGTGTTTTAGTCGAAGGTGTTTTAGTAAGCTTCAATTCCGCATCATAACGCACCGGGCCGGTCGTCATCCAATCTTCGTCTGTTGTAAGCGTACCGCCACCGACTACGTTGCCATCACCATCGATCACTTCGACAAACCCTGCTTGCGCTTCAAACACGCTCCATGCGCAGCCGAGAATATCCATCTGTGTGTTGTCGACAACTGTTTTTACAGTAAGCGGAAATGCGACCGTCGTTTTCGAAAGTGGGGTGCTGACGATAAGCCCACACGCACCGTTGTCTGTGGCAATAGCTTCAGCTTCTTTTTGAGAAGAAAATTTGTCTCCAATACCGTCTACCTTGTACTTGCTTTCGCGGAAAAGATATATAAGAAATGCAATAAAAAGAAGCGCGATCACGAGCCCAATAGTATAGCCTTTTGATGTTCTGTTCATATAAGTAGTATAGCAGATAAACAAAAACCCGCCGAAGCGGGATTGTTATTTTGTCATTCGAGAAACGAGAGACTTTCGGCGAGCAGCAGTGTTCTTTGAGATAACGCCTTGCTTTGCAGCCTTGTCGATAGCTTTGTAAGCGAGAGCGAGAGATTTCTTGCCTTCGTCTTTGTTCTTGCCTTTGACAAGCTTCGTAACTTTCTTGACGGCTTCCTTGTAGTTCTTCTTGCGGCGGTCGTTGACTGACTTTTTGCGAAGAGAGCTTCGAAGGGCCTTTTTTGCTGAACGTGTAATTGGCATGCGGGTACTATACCAGATTATAGGAGGGGAAGCAAGAAGCACCTCACCCCCGGACTTCGTCTCGGCCCCTCTCCATTAAACTGGAGAGGGGCTGGGGTGAGGTCGCAATTATGCTATAATTCTCCTATGATATCCAAACTTACCGGCCCTATCGCCCACGTAGATGAGAAGTTCATCGTTGTAAATGTCGGCGGCGTCGGCTACAAAGTTTTCATCACAACAGACTTGATGGGCAAGATTATCGGCAACGATGTACGCCAAGCCGAAGTCTGGACACACTTAGCCGTGCGAGAAAACGCTCTTGATCTTTTTGGATTCGAAGACATATCTGAACTTCGATTTTTTGAAATGCTGATCGACATTTCGGGCATCGGCCCGCGCTCTGCCCTTTCCATCATCTCTATCGCGCCGATCGATACTTTGAAACGCGCGATTGGTTCTGGCGACACATCTTACCTTACCAAAATTTCCGGCATCGGCAGAAAAACTGCAGAGAAAATCGTCATCGAACTTCGAGATAAGCTTTCCGCGCTCGGCCACAAGAGCGAAGTTGGCGAACACAAAGCTGAGCTCGACGCACTCGAAGCACTCAAGTCTCTTGGCTATTCTCAAAACGAAGCTCGAGACGCACTCAAAGATTTGGATCCGTCAGTCACAACAACGAATGCCAGAATCAAAGAAGCACTCAAAATTTTGGGAGGGAAATAAAAAAATCCCCGAACGGGGATTTTTTTATTTATTCATTCTGTAGTTGATCAATCATTGATTTTTCTTCTTTCAATACATCGTTGAGTAGTGTTTCGTCATGCATTTTGAACGCTTTGTTTTTCTTGTCGTAGTTTGACCAAAGGAAATTTAAAAAGTTTGGGTCTTCTTTTGCCATTTCCAAAATATCGATCAGATATCGTCCAGGCATACGCCCTAAGAAACCAATAAATTCTTCTTGGTTTTCAGGCGAGAGCGCAGAAAGCGCGAGTTCTTGTTTTAGTAGTTCAAGTGGAGACATAAAATTAGAATCCGATTGTTTCAGAAAAATTTTTCAGAATACCAAAAAGCTTTTGCTGCTTTGCATTCAAGTCTTTTAACTCAATACTTGAGTAATGTGCGCTCACAGGAGCTTTTCCGAAAGATTCATTCGTTGGCATTTGTTCCATATAGCTCAATAATAATATGCCAGGCATACAAAGTGCAAGTTATTTGCTCTTCCTCGATAAAACATATAAGCTGTCAATATGCCAGAACTCCCAGAAGTGCACACAACCGTGTCCGGACTCCAAGACGTGCTTCCCTATCTTTTTATCAAAGACGTATGGACGGATTTGACCACAACAGACAAGCGAAATACCGACTCAGTAAAGCATCCGGCTTATTTTGAATACTTTAAAAAAGAAGTTACTGGAAAAAGAATTGAGAATGTGTCTCGCCGTGGGAAAAATATTTTGATCAAAATTGAAGGCGGTAAGACCATTCTCATTCACATGAAAATGACAGGTCATTTGCTTTTTGGACGTTACGACTATAATGCAAAAGAAAATACATGGTTCCCGCATGACGAAGAACCAAACCAAGCGCTTCGCGACCCATTTAATAAATATGTACACGTGGTGTTTACTTTAAAAGACCCGAAAAAGTCTGGCGCCAAAAGCGAAGTGCATTTGGCGTTTTCTGACTCGCGCAAGTTCGGGAAAATGACTTTGCTTGAAACCAGTGAACTAGAATCAACATTACACTTGTCTCATATTGGGCCAGAGCCGCTTGAAGAAAGTTTTACAGTGGCAAAAATGATAGAGCGACTCGCGACAAAACCAAACGGCAAAATCAAAAGCGTACTTATGGATCAAACGGTCATCGCCGGCATCGGCAATATTTATTCGGACGAAATACTTTGGGAAGCCGGCATTCACCCCGAGGAATGCGTAAAAGATATTCCACTTCCCCTTTTCTCTCTTATGTTCAAAGCAATGAAAGCAACGCTTTCACGAGGAATTGATTTCGGTGGAGACTCGATGAGCGACTACAGAAATATTTATGGCGAACCGGGGAAATTTCAAAACGAACACAATGTATATCGCCGCACGGGAAAGCCTTGCAAGAAAAAAGATGGCGGCACTATTGTTCGCAAAGTTGTCGGCGGACGAAGTGCGCACTTTTGCGACATGCACCAAAAACTTATAAAGCAAAAGTAGTTCACAAGACTTTTTTCGTATCTTTTATATAATAAAGACATGGATGATCTCAAATGGTTTATCGCAGTGATGGGGCTACTCTTTGTCGGGTGGCTTGTTTCTGGCGGGCCAACACGTTACAGCTCGACAAAGCCTTTTATCCGGCCACCGCAACCTTTGGACACTGGCGAAGTGTACGGGCCAAGTAATCCGTTCTCTTTCTTCCAACCTGCACCAGTTATCCAGCCGACATACCCAGATGGTTGGCAGCAAGTGAACACGCAATATTTTACGTTCTACACACCAGACGGTTGGCGCGTGCGAGAAATCAATTCGGACGACACGTATCGCGGGGAAATAACAAACGGAAACACTGTCATCACTTTTGATTTTGGAAAAGACACAAACCCGCTCAGCTTTGAAGGCAATCCGCGCTACACAATCAACCACGAAGATATTGGCACATATGATGCAAAGATCGTCGTGCCTGCCGGCGGAACAAGTGGCACAACCGGAGCTTACTACAAAAAACTTTTCAAAAAATACACACTCACGATGACCGGAGAAAATCTGACTAAAAAAGAACAGACAACTGCGCTCACTATTTTCCGATCTGTGCGATTTAAAATCGTACGCTAAATATTCAAAATTCGAAACACAGCAATTCCAAAAGCTGTTGCGACATTCAACGATTCTTTCTTCCCTTTCATTGGGATCTCGGCAACAACGTCGACAAGTTCCAAAATATTCTGCGGCAAACCTTCAACTTCGTTGCCGACAAGAAATGCGATTTTATTCCAGTAAGAGGCTGGTCCGCCTTGGGCGGATATTTTTTTGTAATCAATGGAATTTTCTGACTGTTCGATTGCAATGATTGTAAAATCTTCTTGCTTTAATTTTTGAAGAAGTGGTGGAAGTGTTGCGCTGTGCGTCCAAGGAATTTCTTTTTCTGCGCCAAGAGCAGTTTTTGCAATATCTTTTCGTGGACGAAGAAATCGATCCAGAGGGTCCGGAGTATAACCGACTAAATGTATATGCGAAATTCCCGCCGCGTCAGCAGTTCGAAACATCGCACCAACATTTTCGGCGCTCCTAATATTGAAGAGAATCGCACACGACTCTTGAGATTTCATTTGTCCGCTCGGTAGGAATCGAACCTACGACCATCTCCTTAAAAGGGAGCTGCTCTACCAACTGAGCTACGAGCGGAAATAACTATAATTTAGGTACACTTCAAAATACCATAACAACCCTTAAAAATCAACTTTTTCCTATAGGAAACGAGACTTTTCTGGTTTATCCACATGGCGAGACTTTACACTTTGCATAGACGTAGTACAATAAATCTAAATCAGGTTTGTTACAAATTAAAAGTGATCCTCTTGAGGAATTATATTCGTAATTGAGTAACGGGCCTCAAAGATTTATTATATTAGTTCTTTACACGAGACTGTTCGTTTAAAAAATAAATATGGTAGGGGTATACAAAGTGAAAGGCCATCGGCATGAAGCGTAATGAAAATTAAGCTCTATACCGATGGCCTTTTTTCTTTATGCAAAAATTCTGGTTGTTACAAAACAGAAAGCACGAATTGTTCAAGCGCTATCTGCGAGTCGCTTCCCTGCCTTCGGCTTTCATACAACACGCTTGCGAGTTTGGAAGACATATTTTCAAGTTCTTCTTCGCTAAATTTTTTTGCAGCAGCTTCAGCTTTTTTGTGAACGAATGGATTGAGTCCGAGCGTTGTCGCGCTTATGCCCTCGCTTTTTTTTACGAGCAACATATTCTTCATTTGCCAGAAAAGTATGCCATGAAGTTCTTCTGCAGATTTTCCATTGCGCCACGCTTTTGCAATGTGCACCCACGATTCTTTTTTGTCGCGCATGCCAAACGCATCGGTAAGCCCAAAGACGTTGAATTCTTTTTTGCCGTATTTTGAAACTGGCGTTTCAAACTGCTCGACATCTTCTGCCACTTTTTTCAACTTCATTAATGGATCTTTCAAAAGTGATCTTTCAGAAATGACGAGCACGTTTTCGCTTTCTTTGAGTTCTTTCAGGTGAGAAAAAATATATTCACTCACTTCCGCATTTTCAAGTCCGCGTTCGAGCACAATGACATGCTTTGCACCGAACAAAGATGATGTAGTCATGTAGTCATTCAAAACAGAAACGTCGACGTCGACGTCGACGTCGTTCATAGAAACAACTGTGTATTCTTTTTTAAGATACGCTTCAACAACTTTGTCGCACGCACTGTGGCGCTTTACATTGTTGTCGCCAAAATACACGTAGATCATATGCGGACTTTTTTCTTATATGCTTTGTAGGTGTCGCCATATTTTTCTTCGAGCATTTTTTCTTGCTTCATGACAAACGTGATGCGCGTGATAATGAATACCGCAATCGCAATAAGCGTGATCGGCAAAGAGTCTGAAAGAAATCCGTATGAAATAAGAAGGAGTGCGAGACCAACATGCGTCGGGCTGCGAAAAATTTTGTACGGACCTTGGTGAAAGTGCGCGACATCGTGTTTGGTATCTGGATGGTTGCGGGCGTGAGCTGTGCGCTTTGAAGTCATTTGCGCCCAAACGATAATCGCCGTTCCTAAAAAAAGAATGAATGCGCCCCACATATGTGCGCCTTTCATCAACAGACTTGCCGGAAAAAGCTGATCTACTAAAACACCGACGACAAAACCAGCCAAATAGACCGTATAAGAAGTTGCTAATACGCCATGCACATTTGAAGTAAGTTTTTTCTGTGGTGTTTCGTTCATACTACAATCGTATCATATTATTTCACCTCCCCCCAATTCTCCCCTGCGCCATAGTGCACCTCAAGCGGCACGTCGGTTTTGTAATGAAGATAGGATTCAGAAAGCACTTGCTCCATCGCAGTTTGGATAAGCTCGCTCGCTTTTTTCACGTCTTTTTCTTCAATTTCATAAATAAGTTCGTCGTGAATCTGAAGGATGAGCCGCGCACTTTCTCCGAGGCCAGCTTTTGAAAGCGCTTGGTCGGCGTGCAAAATTGCAAGTTTAATGATATCGGCAGCTGTTCCTTGAAGCGGCGCATTGGTCGCAGTTCGCTCAGCCATTGCTCGAATAAATGGGATTTTTGAATTGATATTTGGGAAATGTCTTTTACGGCCGAACAATGTTTCCGTATAGCCGTGCTGTAGCGCAAACGCTTTTACTTCATCCAAATATTCGCGCACACGGGCAAATTCTTTGAAATAATTCGTATAGAAAATCTGCGCTTCTTCGCGAGATGAATTCAAATTCTTCTTGAGCGCCGAAACTCCCATACCATAAATGATGCCGAAATTGATCACTTTTGCCCGTCGTCGCATTTCAGAATCGACTTTATTTTCCGGAACACCGAAGACTTTCGACGCAACAGACGCGTGAACGTCTTTGCCTTCTTTGAAAACGTTGATCAAAAATGGATCGCCGGAGAGCATTGCCACAACACGAAGCTCTATCTGCGAATAATCAAACGCGACAAGCTTTGCTCCAGCACCTGCTTTAAAACCGCTTCGTATTGCCTTGCCGAGTTCGCTTTTGATGGGGATATTTTGCAAGTTCGGATTGTTCGAAGAAAATCGTCCCGTCGCTGCACCATTTTGAGAAAAGGTGGAATGTAGTCTTCCATCAACGCCCACTAAATCTGGGATCACATCTATATACGTCGAGAGTAATTTCTGCAGTTCGCGATATTTGATGATTTCAGAAATGATCGGATTTCCTTCTTCGAGTTCTTCAAGCACTTCGATCTTCGTTGAAAATGTTCCGCTCGCACCGCGCTTCCCTTTTGTTTTCAAACCCATTTTGTCAAAAAGAATTTCTGAAAGTTGTTTTGGTGAATTCAAATTAAATTCCGTGCCGGCAAGTTTGTAAATAGTTTTTGTAATTGCATCCAGCTTTGCATGATAATCTTTTGAAAGTTTCTTGAAAAAGTCCTGATCGACGAGCAACCCCTTCTCTTCCATGCGACGAACAATCGGCATGATCGGCTTTTCAATTTCATCAAACACTGTTTGCAACCCCGCATCTTTTTTGAGCTTTTCAAAAATCACTTCCCGCGCTTTAGCAAAAGAATCCGTCCGCGCAAAATGCACAATGTCTTCAAGCGTCGGGTTCGTCATGTCAGAATTTAAAAGCGAAAGCGCAATACCTGTCTCAATCAACGCTTCTTTGCCGACTTCTTCATCGACAGAAATGCCCTTCAACGCCGCGTCTTCGGCTTGGTCTGCCACTGCCTCTCCACCGCCAAAGATAGATTTTACTCGCGCGTACAAACTTCGAAATTCAAGTTCAGTGAAAAGTGTTTCGATTTTTTTCATATCAAATGCATCACGAAAACTTTGTTCCGGAAGTTTGAAATCAATCGGCGCGTCTCGGCGAATGGTCGCAAGTGTTTTAGAAAACAAAGCTTCTTCTTCTCCGTCTTCGAGAAGCTTGATAATGCGGTCCGTCATGCCGGCTTTTTTGAAAGCGTCTTTGTCTTTTTTTAAAGCTTTGTACATTTGTTCGATAGTACCGAAAGTTGTGATGAGCGTTGTCGCAGTTTTTTCGCCAATGCCTTTGATGCCGATGATGTTATCAGATGGATCACCGCGAAGACCTTTGTAGTCGGGCAGTAGTTCCGGCTTGAAACCAAATCGCGCAAGCACGGCGGCTTCGTCATATACTATTGTGTCCGTAATTCCCTTCTTCAAAGTAAACACCTGCACTTTTTTCTTGTCGACAAGTTGAAGCGTATCCATGTCTCCCGACGCAATGATGATTTCCAATTCTTTATCACCCTTCATTTCTTCGACAACAGTTCCTAGCACATCGTCGGCTTCAAAACCTTCTTTTGCATAAACTGGAATTCCAAATGCTTCAAACACTTTTCGAGAACCTTTAATTTGCGAAATCAGAGCGTCGTCTATTTTTACCCGAGTTCCTTTGTAGCCATCGTACGCTTCGTGACGGAAAGTCTTTTTCGGCAAGTCAAAAGCCGCGACAATGTAGTCGGGCTTGAGGTCGGTAATGATACGAATGAGCATTGTAGAGAGTCCGTAGAGCGCGCCTGTCGGCTCACCTTTTGAAGACATGAAGTCCGGCAAGGCATGATAAGCCCGATGAATAATGGCATGCGAATCAAGCAAAACCAGGCGTTTTACCCTGAGCGAAGAAGGGTTTTTAGAAGTCTTTACGGTTGCCATATAGGCTTAGTATAGCATTTTAAGAGATCTCAATCTCGCGAATAGATTCTTCTTTGTGAGACAAGTTTACCTTGATTGCATCAGACGGAATGAGTCCTGGAACCTGTTCTGGCCATTCGATCAGAATAAGATTTTTTGGATCAGACATGATTTCTTGCCAGCCGAGTTTTTCTAATTCTGTTTTGGAGCTTAAGCGGTATGCATCTATATGGATGAGTTTTGTGAATTGCCCCCTCTCCTGGCTAGGAGAGGGTTGGGGTGAGGTTGGTGGAAGATTATAGAACTTCATAATTACAAACGTTGGTGAGACGAGATGTTCTTTTACGCCAAGCTCTCGCGCGATTGCTTGCGTGAACGTTGTCTTCCCTGCGCCAAGGTCTCCGGAAAGTGCAACAACAGCCGCGCCGGTAAACCGGCGCGGCTTCACTGCTTCCAGCACTTCTTCCGCAACAGATTGTATTTCAGGTAGCTCAAAACTTCGTTTCATGCGGAGACTTTAGCATAAAGAAAAGAAAGAAACTAGTTGGAAAAGCCTTGCGGAGGCTGTCGAGCCGAGCAGGCTACATTTTCAGCAGAAAATGATAGCTTGCTTTTCCAGCTAGTTTCTTTCTTTTCCGACACAAAACAAAAGCCCCCGGTAGGGGGCTTTTGTACATGCGACTGCGCTTCTTTCACTTTTAGTGAGGCAAATGTGTTGGAGCTACCTGCTTCACAAATCGTGTCGGAGCGAATACTTTTCGTCCAAGCATAATAAGAAGAAGGACAATGAGAATGAATGCGAGCCAGCCGATCAAAGTATTCGGGAAGAGGCCATCTGCACCAAAGAGTGCAAGTGCTCCCAAGAATCCTACAGCTGATCCGGCGATCGTGTCGATAGAGTATGCAACAACGTCATCTTGGATATTGCTTCCATAGACGTAAGCTGCTGTTCCTGAAGCAACAAGGGGGTCACCATTCTTTGCAGTTGTGCGAACGATACCATCGACGAAGAAAGATTCTTCTTCCTGAGGGTTGAGTGTTCCCACTTCTACCGTAACAGTATTGTCTTTCAAAGAATATTCACCGCGAGTGTTTCGAACGTCTGTAACATTTTCTGGAAGTTGGATGTGCACGACTACATCACGAAGCGTTGTTCGCTTTGCAATATTTTTGTAAGTAACAACGTAGTCGATCGCATCGCCTGGTCGGTATGTTTCATAACGACTTTCAATAGTAAGCGTCATGAGAGGAACATTACCTGAACCACCGCCACCTGTGTAGATGATGATCGGATCAGTATTTGTCTGAGCCTGAGTTCGGAATGACAAGATGTTTCCATAGACTGTTCCGCTTGTGCCATTTGAAGCAACTGCCCGGAAGTAGTACGTCGTATTTGGAGCAAGGTTATAGATCGGAGCAGAAAAAGACGTATTACCATATACAGTCTGAGCTGTAGTTGTTGCACCAAGAGAGTATGTGCTTCCCCACTGGAACCATACAGATGCTGTGGTAGAACCACTGCAATTACCACCAAGAGGACATACGTAATTCATTCCAGAAACATATCCATTCAAGTTTGCACTTGTCTGGCCAACACCAGAAGCAACAAGAGTTGAAACTGAAAGTTGAGTTTGCTGAACGTAGTTGTATTCGTCGTTGTCTGTTGGGTACGCACAACCTGGATCGTTCATGTCTACATAACCATCGTAGTCGTTGTCGCGTCCGTCATTACATGCGTAAGTTTGTGGAGGATTGATGATCTGGTTGTATTCATCATTGTCTTTCGGAGATGAACAACCAGGGTCATTCATGTCGACATACCCATCGCCATCGTTATCAAGGTTGTCGCTACATGCGTATGTCTGTTGATACACAGTTCGCATATTTACAACAAGTGTTCGAGTTTGGATCGCTCCGCCCAAGATAGATGCAGAAAGTGTAAATGTTGTTGTTCCGTAAATCGGATGTGTGTCGATAGATCCGCTTGTTCCAACTGGTCCAAGAGATGAGATCGAAACATTTGTACAATCATTTGTTGTCGCCCATGTAAGAGTCGAAATACCGCCGCTGTTTACTGTTGAAGGTGAAGCGTTGAAGCTTGTAATCGCACAGTATCCTTGTGAAGGCTGTTGTGTAACATACACTGTGACTGTTTTTGTCTGAGTTGGACCAGGTCCGTCTGCAGTCAAAGTAAATGGTGTTGTCGCGATCAAATTTCCTGTTGAAGTTGAACCAGAAAGCATTTGTGAACCAAGATTTGTAATAGAAACTTGATCACAGTTTGTTGTTGTCCAGTACAAGTTTGCAGGGCTACCATATGCCGTAGTTGAAGGTGCCGCAGAAAAACTATTGATAACACAGTTCTGAACTTGTGGCTGCTTCACTGTCACCGTAACAGTACGAGTGATAGTTGTACCGTTGTTACAGTTTACTGTAAGTGTATACGTTGTTGTATTTGTCGGAGCAACTGTGACAGATCCAGAAAGTCCGGGATGGCTGTTGCCTGAAGTTGGAGAAATACTTACGCTTGAAGCGTTTGTTGTATTCCAAGAGAGTGTAGTCGTGTCACCTTTGTTGATGTTTGTAGATGATGCAGAAAATGTCGCAGTACATGCTGGAGGATTTCCTACATTGATACTTACAGTGTCATAAAGTGTGTTGCCGTTTTGACAGTGTACAGTAAGAGTATATGTTTGGTCGTGTTGAAGAGCGCCAGTCGGCTTTGTTCCAGATGGAACAGTTGCATTACCAAGGCCTGAAATGCTAGCGCTTGTAGCACCAGTTACTGACCATGAAAGTGTAGACGAACCGTTGTAAGAAACGTTTGTCGGACTTGCATTGAAGTAGTTGATGTTACATGCAGCTGGAGGAGGTGTGTTACCTACTAGAAACTGCGCGCGAACCGTACCTTGGTGACAGAAAGTCTGGCTTGTCGGGCAAGTAGAATCCGGACCGACTGAGCCCATATTGAATCCTCCGCCAAAAATAGCTGCTGCGTCATTGGCAGAAAGCGGAGTTCCGTACGTAGAATGTTCAGCGTACCATACCGCAGAACCAGGAACATACGTAAGCGTCTGAGCCTGAGAACCATTGATACTTACTGATGCAGAACCTGACTGAGGACAGTTTGTACAGTTTGAAGCTGTTACTGAACCAAAGAATGTCTGACTATGAACTGCGCCTGTCGACTGAGGACTCATTCGCACAGTTGTATTTTGTGCAGCTACAGGACCAGTGTTGTGATAGTAGACACGAACGGCAATGGTATCTCCTGGATCAGCAGACACAGAACCATACCAAGCCGAAGTTGAATTCGGATTGTTGGTGACGTTCATCACCTTGACCGTAGCGAGGTCGCCAGGGTTTGTGTTGAAATACGTAGTACTCTGTGCTTGAGCCATGCCAAAAAAAGCAAAGCCGACGGCAAGCGTTCCCAAGAATACGTATTTCTTTATATTATTGAAATAATTCATATACTTTTTCTTACTGTTTATAATTCTGTACACGACTGTACATTTTTAAATCTTCGATACAAGTGCATCAAAAACTTGAAAATGTACAGGGTAGCGAATGTGTTGCTACCCTGTAGTTTACTCTTAAAGCAATCTTTTTACTTTCTGCTTCCATTATTACTGTTGCGACTACCACCACCATTTCCACCTTGACGAGCCGTAGCTTGTCTTGGGGCTGGGTCTTTCTGTCTAACATTATTGTTCCTGTTATTATTTTTAGGAGCTTCAACATTTTGAGAAGGTTTACTCAGCCTTACATCGGGAGATGTTTCAACATCTTGGCGACTTGGACCAGCGTTGGTGTTACTTCGTGGGCGTGGCGCAGAATTGTAATTCTGCTTATGCCCTTTTGGAGTTACATCACTGGTTCTTTCGCGTGACCTTGATGGACCGTTGTAAGCACTGGGCTCATTGCCTTTCAAGGTGTTTGCGGTAAGGACTTGATTATCATTTCTTACATCTCTTCTAGGTTTAGTGTAAGAAGAAGCAGAATTTTGATAACCAGAACCTCTTGGCCTCGGATCAGGATTAGTATAGCCAGTATTCGTGGTTCCATTATAACCTCGTGGACCACCGCCACCTTCAGTTGGATTACCACCACTGCCATCAACAGACTCACCACCATTTCCTTCTTGTGGCCAACCGGTTGAAGGGTTGGTAACAGGAGGTGGTGGAGGGTTGTGAATATTCGTAACCTGATTGTTGTAATAACTATTATCAGTGTACGAATTGTCGATGAAAGTAGGAGCTCCTCCACAACATTGCTGTTGAGGGATATACATTGGTGTATATCCTAAGCTCATACCCATACTTACACCAACCGAAGCGGAAGCATACGATTGCCCGCCTGTGTGAACATATACAGGAACCTCACGGTCTCTGTATTCCACAACTGTTTTGGTTTCAGCATGAGTTTCAGGAGCCGGTGTTTGTTCCGGTCCGTCATCGGCCAAAGGCGTTTGTACGGTTGCACCTGTAGTTACTACGATAAACGGATTACCACATTCAAGTGACATCCAGGCAACTTTTGGATAAGTTTTTGAATGACTTATTCCAGGAACTACATTGGGGTCAAACACAAGATAGTGTTCTGTGTAGTGTTCATTCTTACGTGTTGCACGTGAATAACTACCGACAGTTACCTGATCAAGCTCTACGCGTGTCGTCCAAATCTGAGAAATGGGCTTAGATTGAACATGGCTGTTTTGCATGAACCACCTCATGTTATCCGGACGAATGTCTAGTCTTTCACCTTTGTCGTTTGTCCAACCATAAAGATCACTGTAATAGCGTAATGTGACACTCCCTGTTTGTTCATGCTGTGCACGAAATTTAAGAGTGGGATCATCTAAGGCAGCTTCCAATTGAGAAATTTCTGTACGGCTTTGTTTCGCAACAAAGCCGTAAGCTTTTACTTGAGTATCGGCATTAACGATACCATAATCTACATAAGGATTTTGTGCGCACAACTGCTTCTGTGAAGCTAAGTTAAATGCGGTAAGCAATAAAATTGCTTTGATTTGAGTGTAAAAGAACTGATTTTTCATGTGAATATGTTTTATTTTGTTTGTTTACAAGATTTTCTGGCGTAGGGCGGGGTGTCGGGAAAAATAAATACACTTCTTACGTCTGGTTATATGATAGCATATCCAAAGCTAAATGTCAATACCCCCTCTACCCCATTTTCCCCTTATTTCTATAGGCTAAAATCGGCCTTTCGGGTATACTTTATGTATAATGACCATCCAATTTGACGACGAAAAAGAGGCTCGAAAGCTCGAAGAACTCCGCAAAGTCGAGGAAGAAGACCTGGTCCGCATCTTGGCCGAGGCAAAATACGGCATTCCGTCCATCGATTTGTCTGGGCAAACCGTTGAAAATGAAGCACTTCGCCTAGTCGACGAGCCGGTTGCACGAGCACTCGAAGTTGCACCATTTAAACTCTTGGGCAAGAACTTATATTTGGCAATTCGCACACCAGAAAAAGATGGGTTAGAAGATCTTCGACAAGAAATTGAGAAAAAGGGCTATGGTGTCGCCTACTACATGGCGTCTCGCGCAAGTTTGGAAAAAGTCTGGGCGCGCTACAAAGAACTTTCGTATGCATCAAGCTCAAAAGTGGGCGGTATCGATATTTCTGGTGAAGTTGTCGCAGGTATTGGAGAAAAAGTGCGCACTATTTCGGATGTACAACAAGCTATCGACGACTCGACAAAAGAAAACAAAACACATCGCATTTCGCATATTCTTGAAATACTTTTGGGTGGAGGAATTGCAATCAACGCTTCTGACATACATATCGAACCCGAAGAAGCAGACGTGCACGTGCGTTTCCGTCTAGACGGCGTACTTCAAGACGTAATGAAGTTCGACATGCAGACGTACAAACTTTTGAATTCGCGCATCAAGCTTCTCTCGGGCTTGAAACTGACAACATCTTTGAACGCGCAAGACGGGCGCTTCAGTATTTTCCTCGGCACGGATGAAATCAGCATTCGTACGTCGATGATTCCTGGCGCGTATGGAGAAAGTATCGTGATGCGTATTCTTAACCCAAAATCTATCCAAGTAAATCTTGAAGACCTTGGCATTCCGGAGAAATTGCTTGCAATCATCGACCAAGAAATTAAAAAACCAAACGGGCTCATACTTCTAACCGGCCCAACAGGTTCCGGAAAAACCACAACGCTCTATGCGTTCTTGCGCAAAATTTACAGCACACAAATAAAAATCATTACGATCGAAGACCCGGTGGAATATCATTTACCAGGCATTACTCAGACACAAACTGAAAATGAAAAAGGCTACACCTTCCTCGAAGGACTTCGCTCTGCGCTCCGCCAAGACCCGGACGTGATAATGGTTGGAGAAATCCGCGACGACGAAACCGGGAAAATTGCTGTTGAATCTGCGCTTACTGGACACTTGGTGTTTTCTACACTTCACACCAACAATGCGGCTGGTGTGATTCCTCGACTTATCGATTTGTCGGTCAATCCGAAAACGCTTGTCTCTGCCCTTTCTCTTTCGATGGCGCAGCGCTTGGTGCGAAAGCTTTGCACGAACTGCAGAAAAGAACGCGACCCGAATGCAGAAGAAAAAAATAAAATGGATTCGATACTTGCCAAAGCCGAGCAAGATGGAAAGCATGTTGCTGAATACGGAATTACACTCAACGCTCCGTACAAAATCTATGACGCAGTCGGTTGCGAGAAATGTAACAACACTGGCTACAAAGGCCGCTGCGGTATTTACGAAGCAATCCGCACAGACGAAGCAATTGAAAAACTGATTGTTCAAAGCCCGAGCGAAAGAGATATAAGAAAAATCGCGCGAAGCCAAGGCATCCTCGACATGCGCGAAGACGGAGTGATAAAAGTGATCAAAGGCGTCACTTCACTTGAAGAAGTAAAAAGCGTTGTGGATCTGGATGAGAACTAAAAAAGACTCGCACAACATTGTGCGAGTCTTTAATTATCCCCTAAGAACCATATGGCTTTGTTTTTTCTTCTAAAAACTTTTCAAGTTCAGGAGAATACTTAGTGTTATATGCTAAGTCTTTTTTACGCATGAACTCATCAAATTCAGCAAGAGATTTATCCCCAAAATTGCGAAACTTTTTAAAATCGCTTCGTTCAAACAAAGTAGCATGCCAAAGATAAGTAATGCCGTTTCCTCTTAAGCAGTTATACAAACGCACACTAAGGTCAAAATCATCTATCGATTTGCACAACAACTCAATGCGTTTCTCATTATATATTTCCAAAATGTCCGGTATCTGACTGTCTTTATTGTCCAATTTTTCCTTAAGATCAGGGTAAATGGCGAGTAATGCTGAAGTTACTTCAATCGGTAAATTACTGTTTACAAGATTTGCTTGGTAAAGATGCTTTGCAATTACTAACGCAGAAGCTTGGATTCTCTGTTTTTCAGAAAAAATCTGATTCTGCATCCTGTTTCGTAGGTGTAATTGTTTCAGTAATAAATACACTGTACTCGAAACTTCATTCCATTCGGGAATAAGTGAAGAAACAATAAGATCTTTCTTCCTTATGAACATAGCGCTTTTTAATGCATTCATCCCTTTTCTATAGAACCGTACTCTTGAATAATCAGACATATCTACAAAATATTCTCTGTCAGCTTGCGTCAAAGTCGGGAGTTCAAACTTTTCTTCTATTACAAACTTTATATGTCGAGGTAAAGTGCTTATTTTATTCTTAAGCAACGCCACAAATTCACTTGAAATATAAGGAGCGGTTTTAAGTTTTGCCTTCTCTATATATTCTTGAGCGATTTTCTTTACAATTTCTTTTGAGTTGGCAACTTCGTCAGAAAATGGGAAGTATATTCCATTTTTATCATTGTGTATTTTTCTTATACACTCTTCAAAAAAACGAATATGTCTGTACGGTTGTTTGTAAAATAATTGCGGTGCTTCGCCCAAAACAGAACGTACTAACTTTTTTTCTTCCTCGGTAATTTTTTCCTCAAAAGTAATAGTTTGGTACGAATCTATGACCTGCAATACTCCTTCAAGATAGGCAATGGCTTCATCTAGTTTTAAATAATCAAAAATTGCCTTTTGCATATTTTTGATTTCTTCACCGCTTATCTGAAAAGCGACTGCAATATCTTTTTCATCCGTCAGACACCAGGCGTAGAGCTTGAAAAGTTCGAGCTTAAGCTGGCGCCCGGTTGGCTTTGGGCCAGATTCTTCAACTTCTTTTTTTGTGGCAGTTGAATGTTTCCTAATTGCAGATTCGTTTATTTTTAGTATTTGAGAGATTACTCTCATTGGCAGTCTTAAGAAAAGACAGGTGCGGATAAATACTTTTACTTCGGGTGTAATTTTTATTTTATTCATTTGTAAGGAGTTTTTTAGTTTTCTCTATTCTAGCATATTTTTTACTTTTGTCAATGTATTGGTGAGTATGAACGTATGTTACAATTTTTGTATGTTTAAGAGTCTTCGAAATCCAAAAGCTTTGGGAGATATCAGTAAAGATTTGGGTCAAATATTTTTTGCATCTGTTTTTCTCAGTGGCTTGTTAGGCACTGCAGGAAATTACTTTAGTATTGTCACTGGCCTCATTTTATCAATTGTATTTTGGTCAGCCTATATAATTACTAGAAAATTATAATTTATGAATATACATTTTATGACAAACATGTACATATTGGGCGCATTACTTGCCATAGCAATAATTCTTTTAATTATCGCTGCAAAGAAAAACACAGATAAGTAAAACAAAAAAGCCACCGTGAGGTGGTTTTTTTGTTTGTGAGAAAAAAGCATTAATCTTTAAACAATCCTTACAATGCTATGCACTGGAAGTAATAGATTTTTAAAGGATAGAACCAGAAACTATAAATAGTACCAAAACGTCCTTTGCAAATCTCTAGAGACCGGAGCCTGATTGCTTAAAGATTGATGCCTTCTTTTGTTGTAAATGACTGGAGACTTTATTATACCTACTCTATACAAAGTGCAAAGTCTGTGTTGTTAATATCTCTGTGGATTACGTGTGGAAAATGGTATACTACCTCTATAAGTTATTAACAGAACAAAGTTTAGCATAAAAATATTGTATTGTCAAGCACCCTCTTATGGACAAAGACGAAGCACAATTGAACAAAAACGAAGACCGCTACCTCGACCACACTTTGCGGCCAAACGCTTGGGATGAATATATCGGCCAAGAGACTATAAAAGAGAACTTGCGCATACTTCTTCAAGCTGCAAAAGAACGCAACCACCCAGCGGAACACATCCTTTTCTACGGGCCGCCAGGTTTGGGCAAGACAACACTTGCGCACCTTATTGCCAAAGAAACCGGCCGACAAATGAAGATAACTTCCGGCCCGGCTATTGAAAAAGTCGGAGACTTGGCGTCCATTCTTACCAACCTTTCTCCGGGCGATATTATTTTCATAGACGAAATCCATCGCTTGAACAAAATGGTGGAAGAAGTGCTCTACCCGGCAATGGAGTCCGGCGTGCTTGATATCATCATCGGCAAAGGACCGAGCGCTCGCACCATCCAGCTCGACTTGCCGCCGTTTACGCTCATTGCTGCGACAACTCGAATCGCTCTCCTCTCTTCCCCGCTCCGATCACGTTTTTCTGGTGGAGTGTTTCGACTTGAGTTTTATACCGAAAAACAAATCGAATCCATCATCGCACGTTCTGGCAAAATTCTCGGTATTACACTTGAAGATGAAGCACTTTCAGAAATCGCAAAACGTTCACGCTTTACTCCGCGAACTGCAAACTACTTTTTGAAACGCTGCCGCGACTACGCACAAGTTCACAAAAAAGATTTAGACAAAAAAACAGTCTTTCTCGCGCTTTCGCTTTTAGGTATCGACGAGCTCGGACTTTCGCAAAGTGATCGTCATGTACTCGAAGTTATCATTGAAAAATTTAATGGCGGGCCTGTCGGCTTGAACACTATCGCCGCAGCGACGAGCGAAGAAGAAGCGACTATTGAAGAAGTAGTAGAACCGTATTTAATCCAAAGAGGCTTGCTCGAACGCACTCCCCGTGGACGCATCGCAACCAAAAAAGCTTACGAACACCTGGGTTTTGATTTTATAGAAAAGGAATAAAAAAAGCCCCCGTACATCTTTTCAGACATACGAGGACAAAACATGAAATCAAAACCGTATTTTTAATGGAGACTAAAAATAATGTAAGAAGAAAGTAGTCCAACAATTGTTAAGATAACAAGAAGAGCAATTTTTTTAGCTTTTGCTGCTGTAGGGTGTTCATTATAGAAGTGAGCGCCCTCTCGTGAAATGTGCTTTGCTGACATATGTGCTTGTGTTTTTAATATTATTAAAATTTTGTGAATTAGGATATTTATTTAGATAGTACGCCTGTCTATACAGCTTGTCAACATTTGAAGTTTGGGGGCGGAAAGCGTATAAATAGAGCATATGAAACTCATTGCCATTGATCCTGGATACGACCGCGTGGGGATTGCGATTATAGAAAAAGACGGAAAAAACCGCGAGACACTTCTCTATTCCGACTGCTTTTGTACTGACAAAACACAGACTATTACCGAGCGGATTTTTTCTGCCGGACAAGAAGTTGAATGGCTGATCAAACAATTCGCGCCAGAGATGATGGCTTTGGAAAAGCTTTTTTTTGCAAACAATAAAACAACAGCTATGGGAGTTTCGGAAGCGCGCGGAGCGTTGCTTTATATTGCGTCACAATATAATTTGAAAATCGTTGAATATACGCCGGTGGAAATCAAAGTTGCGGTGGCAAGCTACGGTAAAGCAACAAAGGAAGACGTACACAATATGGTTGCAAAACTCATAACACTTCCTACAAAGAAGCGTTTGGATGACGAAGTAGACGCTATCGCGCTCGGCCTCACCGCCTTGGCACATAAGGGTTTTTAAGGAATTTCCTCGTTTTCCACACACTTTGCCTTTACCTCTTGCAAAGCGTAAAACTTTTTGTTACAAATAATGCACTAAGTAAATAACGGTCGCTATTATTATTTATTTTTATATCGTATGAGTTATAAAGACGACGAAATGACCATGGAAGAAACAGACATATTCATGAACAATGCAGATATAGCAGAGGAAGATGAAATGGATATGAGTGATGACGACATGGATATGGACGACGACGCGCTCGACATGGATGAAGACGGAGACGACGACATGTTTGGCGGCGAAGAAGAAAATAATTAAAAGGAAATATAAAAAGCGCAGCTCTCGCTGCGCTTTTTATATTAATTATATTGTGAATTTAACAAACCGCTTTTTGCCGATCTTGAGCGTAAGCTCTTGTTCTATTTTTATTTGCGGGTCGGAAATCTTTTCTTTTGTTTCCAGGTCTGTGACCGCGCCTTCGTCGAGCAAGCGACGGAATTCCCCTTTTGATTCTACAAGCCCATTTGCAAGTACGGCATCGATCAAAAGTGTTTCTTTTTCAACTTTGAATTCATCGATCTCATCCGGAATTTCTTTTTTCTGGAACTTGGTAATAAAGTCTTCTTCGGCTTCTTTGACATTTTTCTCACCGTGATATTCAGCAACAATCTGCCGTGCAAGTTCCATTTTGATATCTTTTGGATTCACTTTGCCGCCGGCAATTTCTTTTTTGATTTCTTCGATTCTGTCGAGCGTTGTGTATGTGCAAAGTTCAAAGTAGTTTGCAATGACAGAGTCTGGAATCGAAAGCACTTTGCCGTACATGTTGGCCGGTGTGTCAGTGATAGCAATGTAGTTATCCAAACTCTTACTCATCTTTTCTTTTCCATCGAGTCCAACAAGGAGTTCAAAACCAAGCACTGCTTGTGGCGGCTGATTGTTCATCTTCATCACATCGCGGCCGACAAGCATGTTGAACATTTGGTCTGTACCGCCAACTTCGAGGTCACACGAGCCATAGATAGACGCGAGAACCGTCGAGTCGATACCTTGAAGCACAGGGTACATCATTTCGTGCATATAGAGCTCTTGGTTGTTTTTGAGTCGAAGTTGAAACATGTCACGTTCGATCAAGCGAGAGTGGGTAATATGTCGAAGTGTTGCAAGAAATCGAGAGAGAGAAACTCCATGCACAATATTGTTCTTCAAATGTGTTTTCTGCATTCGAGTTTCGTCATAAATAACAGCTTTGCCTAAAAATGAATTTCCATCGACAGAAAGTTTGCTTTCAGTTTCTGGGACGTTGATATTTACTTTCAACCCTTCTTGGACAGAGATGTCTGTCACCCCAGCAAACCAGTCTGAATTGCGGATCCAAGAAAATACTTTTTCATCGAGCAAAAGGATCTTCCCTACTTGGTCGAGGTACGTTTTCATATTTTCTTCAATTTGCTTTTGGTCGATTTCTGGGCGAACTTTGCTTTTGCCTGTCGGGTCGCCGATCATGGTCGTGTAGTCTCCGATCAAGAAAATAACCTTACAGCCCAGATCCTGGAACCGGCGAAGCTTGCGGAAGACGACCGCGTGCCCGATATGAATATCCGGCCGAGTCACATCCACGCCAAATTTAATCACCACTTTTTCTGGCTGTTCAATAAGCTTCTTACGAAAAGCGCCGTCCGGGTCGATAAACTCTCCTACCCCACGCGCCAGCAATTCGTCTATAATTTGAACTCTTTCTTTCATAGGCACACTTTAGCATAAATGACGCTTTTTGTCTTTTAGATAAAATAAAAACCCCTCCTTAATACGGAGAGGTCTTTTAAAATTTTAACCTTCTTATAGTTCAATAAGTTTTCGCGCAGTTTGTGCTATCTCATATTCTTTTACACAACCACCTGCTTTTTCCCAACCTTCATTCATGACTATCTTTCCAATTGGCAAAGAAGTTATAACCGGTTGATAGAAAAGCTCAAACTTACTATGAGTTTCACCTTCTTTTATAAAAGGAAGGTGACAATTTAAAAACGGGATTTGATTAAAAACGAGTCCGTTATTTTCTTCTGCAATATCAAGTATTTTCTTTCTTAAATCTTTAATACCTTTCCTAATACCTTTAGGATGAGAATATAGTGGACTACTTATAAAAGCCAGACCTGAGTCACTCATATCCATCATCCACAAAATTGCTTTATAGCGTAGCTGGGTATAATTTTCACAAGAACGTAAAGTTCTTGATACTTTATATTCCATAATCCAGTTAGCCAAATAAAGAGTTATCCGCCAACTAATCCTTCGGCTTAAACCAAGATTGGTTTGTTTTTCATACCACTCAGATGAGTTATAAGGGATTTCATAATACCTTGAATAGTATGATTTTTGAGCAATTTTTTGAAATTCTTTATGAGAATTCAAAAAAATAATTCTCAATAATGGAATTAGCTTAGGTATACGACAAAGAAAAAAGTACTGTGATTCTACGCCAAGTAATATCATTGGACTGCATACAAGAAACCCAAGAAGGGTTGTGTACATAATTTCTACTATTGTGTTCATACGTATTGGTTTTTAATTTTTTCATTTAAATTATATCATACTAATTTTATTAAGTCAAATAATTTATTTTTATGTCACAAAAACATTATTTTCTATGTTACTATTTATACATATGAAAAAAATTGTATCTTTGTTTGGTAGCTCGAAACATCGCGTCCGAAATATCATCTTTTCTGTTTTGGGTGTTGGTATTATCTTGGCGAGTTTTCTTTTTATTTGGATCGGGTCACTCGATATTCCCGACTTCAAATCCTTTGACGAACGACGAGTTGAAAAGTCGACACAGATCTACGACCGCACCGGCGAAGTCTTACTCTACGACATTCACAACAACTACAAACGAACAGTTATTCCCTTTTCTGAAATGGGCACAAATATCAAAAACGCAACTGTCGCTGTTGAAGACGCGGAATTTTACAACCATAAAGGTATTCGCATAAAATCCATCATTCGCGCGGTGCTTTCAAATTTGAACATTATTAAAAACGGAAATACTCAAGGTGGATCAACCATCACACAACAAGTTATTAAAAATAGCCTCCTTACTCAAGACAAAAAAATTACCCGTAAACTCAAAGAGTGGTTTCTTGCAGTAAAGCTTGAACAAGTGATGTCTAAAGAAGATATTTTGGCAATCTATTTGAACGAAAATCCTTACGGCGGAAGCATGTATGGTATACAAGAAGCTTCAAGAACATTCTTTGGTAAAGAACCGAAAGATTTAACAATAGCCGAATCGGCCTATTTAGCAGCGATACCAAATGCGCCGACATACTATTCGCCTTATGGAAAAAACAAAACAAAACTTGATGAACGCAAAAACTTTATTTTGGGGCGAGAAAAAGAACTTGGTTTTATAACTCAAGAAGAATATGACACAGCGAAAGCAGAAGTGGTAGAGTTCAAACCGCAAGAACTTGTCGGCATCAAAGCGCCACACTTTGTGTTTTACATAAAAGAATATTTGGAGACAACATACGGCCCAGACATGGTGGAATATGGCGGATTGAAAGTCATCACAACACTCGACGCAGAACTCCAAGCAAAAGCGGAAGAAGTTGCGCTTACAAATGCGCTTAAAAATCAAAAAGACTTTAACGCTTCAAATACAGCAGTTGTTATCCTTGATCCAAAAACCGGTCAAGTGCTTTCGATGGTTGGTTCACGAAACTATTTCGACAAAGAAATCGACGGGCAATTCAACGCCGCAACTGGCTTCCGACAGCCGGGTTCATCATTTAAACCATTCGTTTATGCAGCCGCATTTGGCAAAGGCTATACTCCAGAAACGACATTGTTTGATGTACCGACGGAATTTAATGCAAGTTGTTCTCCATATGGCGGCGGAAAGAATTGCTATATGCCAGACAACTACAACGGCGAATTCCACGGCCCGATGATGCTCAAAAATGCTTTGGCTGAATCCATCAACGTTCCGGCAGTTAAACTTTTGTATTTGGTTGGTATCAAAGACGCGATCAAAACTGCAAAAGATATGGGTATCAAAACGCTTACCGACCCGGACCGATACGGACTTACTCTCGTGCTCGGAGGCGGCGAGGTTTCACTTCTTGATATGGCCGGCGCGTATGGAACATTTGCAAACGGCGGCGTTAAACAAAAAACACAATCAATACTTTCTATTCAAGATTCCAATGGAACAATGCTTGAAGAATACCAGGAAGAAAAAGCCCAAGTACTCGACAAAAATGTCGCGCTTACTATCTCGCAAATACTTTCAGATAACGAACTTCGAACTCCAACTTTCGGTACTAATTCAACCTTGAACGTTTCTCCAAACGTTGCCGTCAAAACCGGTACCACAAATGCAAACAAAGACGCCTGGATGATGGGATATTCAACTTCGGTTGTAGTGGGAGTCTGGAGTGGAAACAACGACAACACTTCGATGAAAAAAGGTTCGACTGTTTCTGGTCCGACGTTTAGCGCGCTCATGCGCGAAGCGCTGAAGAAATATCCGGAAACGTCTTTTGAAGACCCACTTCCAAATCCTAATTATGATTTTTTGAAACCAGTCATTCGAGGTAAATGGTTAGGAGGTGAAAGCTTTACGATAGACTCGATTTCCGGAAAACTTGCAACAGAATTTACTCCGACAGAAACTCGGGTTGAAAAAGTGATTACCAATGTGCACGATATACTTTACTGGGTAGACAAGAGCGACCCGATGGGTCCGGCACCAACAAACCCAGAAAAGGATTCTCAGTTTAAAAATTGGGAAACAGCTGCGCAAAACTGGTGGAATAAAAATCAAGGAAGCTACCCTGTTGTAAGCACAGGCAGCGCTCCAACCGAGTATGATGACGTTCACACACTTGCAAGCAAGCCAACGGTTACATTTATTTCTCCAATAACAAACCAAACAGTTAGTGGTGAAAGCCAAGTGACAGTAAACATTTCCATGACAGGCATGTATCCTTTCAAAAAAATGGATGTGTTTGTAAACAACGTATTTCTTGGCTCTACTCAAACAAATACTTTTACATTTACACCAAACGATATTGAAGGAATAAGCGAAACAAACGAGCTCCGCGTGCTCGTTAAAGACAGTATTTATAATGCGGGTGAAGCAAAAAACACATTCACTGTCACACTTTAGTTACCATAAGATAGTGCTAACAGGAATATTCTCCTTTTTGAGTTCAGTTAAAATCTCATCCTTTTTTATAAAGAGATGCGATTTTAATGTTTGAGATATTTTAAAATGAATAGTATTTTTTTTAATTTCAACTTGTTCTTTTGAGAGCTCAATGTTTGTTACTTTTTTGAGCACGCGAAGAATAGATTCTTTTTGGTCGTCGGCCGAAAAAAGTATTTTTTTGAATTGGCCTAAAAAATCGTTCAGTCGGCCGTCCATACTAGCGGTTCATTGGCATTACCAAATAAGTAAATGAAGTGTCGCCGGAACCTTGAATAACGAGCGGTTTATTGCTGCCATTTGAACGGAACACCACGCTGTCTTGGTGAATGGATTGGAAACAGTCAAACACGTATTTATAATTTACATTCAAATCCACCTGTTCCCCAGAAAGTGCGCCGTCTACCGAAGTAGTATTTTCCCCGACATCATTATTCTTTGCATAGAGTTTTATTTTTTTCTCTTTCGGGTTAATGGAAAGAGTAATTTGGTTAAATTTATCTGAAAAAATATTTGAAATTTTAAGCGCGTTCATTGCGTCTTGTTTTAAAATAATTGCTTCGGTCGTATGAGTTTTTGGAATGATCTGTTTGTAGTCAGGGAATACGCCGTCGATAACTCGAGAAGTGAGATAAAGCCCTTGTGTTTCAAAAACGATCTGATTTTTACCAATAACCATATTCGCATCGGTATCTATATCCTGACACACACGCACTATTTCTAAAATGTTCTTATACGGAATAATGATCGGAGAAAATTCATACGTTTCTTTAGTTTTTATTTTCTTTTCCGCTAAGCGGAATGAGTCAGTCGAGACAAATACAAGAGAACCTTGATCCGGATACATATACACACTTGAAATTTCTGGCTTTATTTCAGAGAGTGATGCGCTGTAGTATACCGCTTTAAAGCCTTCTATAAGCTTTTTAAGAGGGATTGTGATGGATTCACCTTCTACAGTCGGAAGCGTTGGAAAATCTTCGGCTGGCTGGCCTTTAAGGATAAAAGAATTCTTTTTTGTTATCATTTCCAGGTTTCCATTCTTGAGCTCAATATTTACAACACCTTCGTCATACATAGTAGAAAAAAGACTTGAAAGAAGTGTTCCAGAAACAGCACAAACACCCTCTTGCTCGACTTTTGCCGGAACTTCAAGTTCGATACCTAAAGAAAGATTTGTTGCGCGAAGCTTCACACTTTTACCAGCGACCACAAAAAGAATAGATGAAAGCACAGGGAGGGTTAGATTTTTACCCGTTACGCGTTCAGCATTACTTATAGCCTTCTTTAGTTTTTCAATTGAACACTCGAATTTCATATATGTGTATTTTATTCTTTATTAAATACTATTACTAATACTAGCATGGTGGATATGTGGATTAGTGGTATAAAACCCTTATTTTGTATAGCTTAATTGATAATTTCATACTGTTTATTTCTTGTTGATAATGTTGACTGTATGTTTATAAATACACATTTTTCATTAAAGGATATATTCTTTCCACAGATGAGGTATCGGTTGTATACACACTTCACACTCTTTTCCACATTATTTAAACAGAGTTCTCAACTGTTCAAGCTCTTGGATAAGTCCCGGGTCGGTTTTTAAATCTTTCTTGATCTTTAAACACGAGTGAATGACGGTCGTATGGTCTTTACCACCCAATTTTTGCCCAATAAGAGGGTATGAGACATTGAAATCCTCTCGAAGGATATACATAACAAGCTGGCGTGCCTTTACTATCTCCTTTCGGCGTGTCTTGTCATAAATAGCTTCTTCTTCAAGGTTAAAGAATTCAGCAATAGACTTCACCACATCTTTAATTGCGACATTTTTCTTTGGGCGAATGTTATTTTTGATAAGATTTTTAACTTCAGCCAATGTAATTTCGCGATTTTTGAGTTGAGATTGTACTAAAATAGAATTTAAGCTCCCTTCAAGCTCGCGAATACTGCCTTGGATCGATGCCGCCAGGTGTTCAAGTACTTCGTCTGTTATTGAAACAGCTGATTCCTTGAGTTTCTCTTTGAGAATTGCCAAACGAGATTCGTATTCCGGCTGGTTGATATCAACGATCATACCCGCAGAGAAGCGAGACTTGAGACGGTCTTCAAGGCCTGGAATGTAGTTTGGGTGTTTATCTGAAGAAAAGATAATTTGCTTGTTGTTTTCGTATAAAGTATTGAATAAATGGAATAATTCTTCTTGTGTTTTCTCTTTTGTGGAGATGAATTGGATATCGTCCATAATAAGCACATCGTATTTACGGTACTTTTCTTTAAAACTATTTGGTTTGTTGTTTTGGACGGAGTTGATGTAATCGATAGCGAACTTTTCAAGAGTAATATAATGCACTTTTTTCTCTGGATAGCGAGCTTTAATAGCATTTCCTATTCCTTGAATAAGGTGTGTTTTTCCGAGTCCTGTATCTCCATAGATAAAAAACGGGTTATACGAGGTTCCAGGGCGGTTTATGATGGCTTGTGAAGCAGCATGAGCGAGTTCATTGAATGGTCCGACGACAAATGAATTTAAATCATAGCGTGGGTTTAAGTTGTCTTCTTTGTTGATATATAAATCTTGAAGTGGAAGTTCTCTGTGACTAAAAACACTTTTATCTTCAAAGTGTTCTTGCGCTTTTTGGCGAGCATCGTGTTTGCTAATGATGTACTCTACCCCGCGAGTATCCTCCGCAAATGTCATGAGTGTTTTTAAAATAGACTTGTGAAATTTTTTATAGAGCCAGTCTTTAACGAATTCATTCGGAACGCCGATGTAGATGGTACCAGCTTCCTGTTTTGCAATAGAGGTGTTCTTGAACCATGTACTAAAGTTGGCTTTAGACATGTCTTTTTCAAGTTCAAGTAAACAATTGTCCCACAGTTCTTTGGTATCCATATGAAGTACACCTATTATAGACTTTAAAAGTATATTTGCAAAATTATCCACAGCTTAATTAACATGTGGATAAGGTGTGGAAAGATATGAATAACTTTTCTCACCCCTCGCTTCGCAAGGGAGGAAAATTGAGCTTGTAAAATAAAATATTTTATTGTATACTCCCCTCATGTCATTCACATATAACCCGAAAAAGCGAAAACGAGCCACAACTCACGGCTTTCTTGTTCGAAGCAAAACCAAGAACGGCAAGAACGTCTTGAAGCGCCGCCGAGCTCAGGGCCGAAAGCGAATAGCTCTCTAAACTATGCTCCCAAAGTCCAAGCGCGCCACATCTTCTCATATAGATGAACTCGCAAAAGGTAAAAAGACCCTTTCGGGGGCTTTTTTTACTATGTCGGTGAGATTTGTAAAAAACCCTTTAGAAATAAGCCGATTTGCGGTTATTGTCTCTAAAAAAGTGGCTAAAACAGCTGTTTCTCGCAATAAGCTCCGCCGACAAGCCTATTCCGCCTTGGAAAATAAGGATATTTTTCTTCCCGCTGGGATGATCTGCGCTTTCTATGCTAAAAAAGAGGCTGAAAAAGCACAATACGCTGATTTATCAAGGGATATTTCAGAACTTATATCAAAAATATGAACAAAATAGCTATATTTTTTATCAAATTCTATAAAATAATCCTTCGGCCATTCTTAGGTAATCAAAAAATCTGTGGATTCTACCCTACTTGTTCCGAATACGGTCTCCAAGCCTTTCAAAAATACAACTTTTTCAAAGCAAGCTATCTCACTATCCGAAGAATCCTTCGTTGCCATCCTTGGCAGAAAAATCATTTTGATCCACTGCCATAAATATTTTGAATAGTTCTCTTTTTAGAGTACAATAGGGAAATGTTAACCTCACTTTGGACAGCTGTGCTCTATAAGCCACTTTATAACGCTCTCATTGCCATTATCGAGTTTATCCCGGGCCACAATGTTGCGGTCGCGGTGATTTTACTTACTATTATCGTCAAACTCATCCTCTTCCCTCTCACTCGCAAATCAATCATCAGCCAGGCAAAATTGAAAGAACTTGAACCGGAAATCGCGCGATTGAAAGAACAATTCCCTGACAAACAAGAACAAGCAAAAAAGACGATGGAATTGTACAAGCAATACAACGTCAATCCATTCTCTGGTTGTTTACTCATCTTGATCCAAATCCCGATTATCTTTGCGCTCTACTACGTGTTTTACAAAGGACTCAATTTTAATCCCGACATGCTCTACTCGTTCGTTGAATTTCCAAAAATCATGAGTATGGAATTTTTGGGAATTATGATGCAGGGCAAAAGTATTGTGCTCGCCGTGCTCGCTGGTGTTACACAATTTGTCCAAGCATATCTTTCTACTACAATGCCGACAAAGAATCCGAATCAGACTGGCTTTGCCGCTTCATTTGCACAAAGCATGAATATCCAAGTTCGTTACGTACTCCCAGTGATCGTGGCAATCATCGCTTATCAGATTTCTGCTGCAGTTGCACTTTACTGGGTCACAAGCAACCTCTTTACTATTGGGCAAGAATTCCTCATCCGCCGCAAACTAGGGTCCAAGAAAGTATCTGCTGTAACTCTCAACTAACATGAACAGAAGCGATATAGAAAAAAGCATACACGACCTTTTCCGGGCAACGAATCTCACTATCGACGAAGTGGTGGTGAAAGATGATGAAGACACAGGCATGGTATGGTTTTCTATTCGTACGAGCGAGCCGGAACTTTTTATCGGCCGAAATGGTGAAACACTTCAAGCTTGGAACCATATCGTTCGCAAAATGATCGAGAAACAACTTACCAGAGCGGAAACCTTTACTGAAATCTTGATCGATGTAAACGACTATCAAAAGAAAAAAGTAGACAGTTTGAAAACAATAGCTCATATGATGGCTGAACGCGCACGATTCTTCAAATCAAGCGTCGATGTCGAGCCGATGTCCCCTTATGAAAGAAAGATTATTCACTCATATCTTGCAAATAAAAACGATGTGACAACAGAGTCTGCGGGCGAAGGACGAGACAGGCATGTGGTGATCAAATACGTTGGTTAGCCGCACAAAAGAAAAAGCATTCCGGAGACCTTGCGCAGGCTGTCGAGCCGAGCAGAGCAAATTTTCAGCAGAAAATTATGTCGTGTCTCCGGAATGCTTTTTCTTTTGTGCGGCTTGTTAATTTAACTTCAAACTCCACAAGCTCGAATCTTTTTTATTGATGAAGAAAAGTTTGGTGCCGGTAGAGTCGATGGCGAGTGATACTGCATCGATATCTTGCCCGACGCTTTCAGTCGGAGTTTCGATGAGCGTATTTGTTCCAGTTTCAAAATCTATTTTCCAGATCACGTCAGAAAAACTCACAAGACCTTGGTACCACACGTCCGGATATTCCCCATTTGCCATTGCTGTTGGTACGCCGCAATAGGCAATGGTGTTTGTTGCAAAGACGCACTTTGCCGGCAAGGTTGTAAATGGAAATGTCGTTCGTGTCTGTTTTGCTCGGTTGTAGTCGTTGAACGTCACTATTCCTCCGACAGTTGCGCTATACAATACATGGTTTTTGTCTGGGCTCATAAGCGTAGTAAGGCCGTTGATCGGGCCAAGGATTTTTGAAGTTGTTTTTTTGTCTGTATCGAGCATATACGCATATCCGGGCACGGCGCTCGAAGCTTTTGTTGTAAGCAAGACTGTGTTTGTATTTACAAACTGCGGTTTCCATTCACTAAAAGGTGATTTGAATACAGAAGTTGTCTTGTTTTGCGTTGGCATGAACACATCGCCGTTTACTCCCCCGTCAAAACGTGTAAGATAAAATGTTCGTCCCACATCTCCTTTCACGAAAGACAAAATATTTTCCGGCAAAAACACCCCCTTGAGTTCTGTGTTTGTATTCTCTACGCCGATCGTATGTGTTGGTACTGTGCCGGCAAAAGTTTGAATTGCTTTTGTGTCTTGGTTGAGATATCTCATGACCACAGTTTCGCTTCCTGGTATAAATATCGCTTCGTGTACGCGTGGAATGGTTGTCGTTGTAACTTTCTCTACGCTCGGACTATCGAGCAATGTCTCATATATACGCCCGGTCGCTTTTTCGGCGTAACGCACCACTTCTTTTTTAGTGATCTGAGGTGGAGGCACAGGCTTGGTGCACTGGAATGGAGTATTTAATTTTTCTCGTGTTGCTGCATCAACTTTGCCTGTTGGTTCTTGTGTTGCTTCGTCAAAAATAAAGAAGATTCGTTGGAAAATTTTCACCGCGTTTTCTGTTGCCAGATCAAAAGTTGTGCTTTCCTTCCCCGGAGAACCGACGCCACTTGGCGCGATCTGTAGTTCACCGCACTGGTTGAAAAGTTTTTGCAGTTCTTTGACGTCAGTGTTCTTGGTTTTAATTCCCAGATCTTTTTTAAATACAAAAGTTGTTTGGGCTGTAACAACCTCTTTGTCTTCTTGTACTTGGCCTGGCATGACGTCGACTTGCGCAAAGCCAAAACCTGCAACTGGATTTCCAGAAATCTGAATGAGCTTCTGTTCTTTGCTTGGAGTTGTATTTGTATCAGTTTCTGCTGGTGTTGTGTCCGGAGTAAGCGGAGTTTCATTTTCGTCTACTTTTGTATTTGATCCAAAAGGAAAGAAGTCGCGAAGCGTGATCCCGCTTCCGTCTTGTAAAGGCTCGCCTGTGGCGGTCGTCGCAGATCTGCCTTTTAAATAAAGCAAACCGCCAAAGACCGCAGCCCCGACAACAATGAGTATGACAATGATAATAAGTGCTTTTTTCATATTATTTACAATTACCTCCGTAGACCGAAAAGTGTGCGGCCGATATATCTCTCCAAACTAATATCTTAGATGGGTTGACTCCTCCGTTTACTAAAGTGGTTTTTTCTGCCGCCGTTTTTACTTCATATATTGCACACAAGCCGGCATTTTGCGCACTCGTTATAAATAGTTTAACATTTTCTGCTGTTGGTGAAGCTCCGTCAAAGTTCGCGTCAATACATGTGCCAGCTGGGTGACAAGCAGCTTTATGTGTACGTGACGGCTGCCATGCTTCGGTCACTCCCCATTTTTCACCAATGGCGCTGCTTGCAAGTGCGGTCGTCATCGTTTGCAAATGCTGCTTCAGTATTTTTTCTACTTTTGTTCCCCTGCTGTTTTTGATAGGAACATCTACACCACCAGCTCCACGCAGTTCTATGCAATCTGTCGGACATCTTCCTGTGCCTTGTGGGTATTCGATGTTCAAGACAGTGCCGTCTTCTGCTACTTCTTCTACTGTGATAGTTTGCTTGTTTAGATCCAAATTGATCTCAAGCAGTTTTGGATTGAGCGTATTTAATATCGCGTACGCGCCAAGTACCAAGATAAGACCCAAGATCGCGTTTGTCATTCTCCCCTTCGCGCTTTCTTTGCTTGTGATGACATCGCTTGACATGTATTCAATACCCCCAATGACAAGCATAAGCACAGCGAGCACTCCGGCAAGCGCAATACCGATACGGAATATGATTTTCAAATAATCTGCTACTTTTGTATCAGTGGTGTCGATTGTTGAAAGTCCGGGAAGTGGCGCAAGCAAGCAGTATTGGTTTGGAATACAACCAGGTTCTGTTGCGGCACTTACGCCATTGCCAGAGTTCAAAACTTGTCCGGGTTTTGCAGATGTGCGGAAGAATCCGTCGAAATAATTTGTATTGGTTGCGGTATTGTAGACCTGATAATAATAGTCTGTGTTGCCATTCAAATTTTTGAGTTCTATTTTTGCGTTAAATGTCCCTGGCTGTGTACTTTTGAAGAACTCACCAAGTTTTTGATCGTATGTCCCCGGTCCAGCCGAACTATACCGTGCTCCAAGAGTAAACGATCCTGTGCCTGCAATTATTATCTTTAAATTGATAGTTGCTTCTTGAAATCCAGCATTCTGGGTATCGAGCAATACTGATACTTCTTTGTCTGTTACGTCTTTTTCTTTTTCTGTTTTGAAACAAATATCTGATCCATATATCGGCGTCTGAGTACTACTGCTTGCATCAGTTACAAAGATGCAATAGTCTGTATCTATTTTTAGGCCCGTAAGGCGTTTTGAGAGCATATTGTTTGGGCCAAGTGCAAATGGGGGCGTGAAAACAAATTGAGTTCCATCGACTCCGTTTTCTCTATACCCAATTTTTATGCTTGATCCAGTTGGTTCGAGAATCTTTCCTGTAATAAGGGCAGAGTTTATTGTCTTCTCTTCAACTTTCATGTTAATTGCCTGCACAGCATCTGCTGTAAAAGGCACAATGAACACTACTGCAAGTAGTGCGATGACTGCATATTCTTTTATATAGCCCAAAAGCTTTTGCATGTTATTTGATGATATCTATATAAAACGATTGTGTCGTAAGCTGGAAAAGTTTCGTTACGCTTTCAAGTTCAAGCCCTACTTTTGCTCGCCCATTCTCCCCTCCGCGAACTACGAGCAAGTTTCTTGGAAGCGGAGTTTCTATTTTATTGTTATTGATACTCCATTTGTAAGCGATTTCGTTTGTGTTCGGATCTTTCACCGAGAAGAAGTATGGTTCTGCCACGATGCTTGCTTCTTTAGAAGTCAGCCGGTATCCGTTGTTGAGCGCTTGAGCAAAGAGTGTTCCCTGAAGCGGCGATTCTTCGTAAAACACAACTTTCGGTTTACCTGGAACGATAGTTATGCTTGCCTCGCCTCCAGTCGTCTGACTTGTTGCGTTTACTGAAATAGTCTCTTCCTTGTTCAGATAGCTTGCTTTGAAAGTAAAAGTATTCTTGCCGTAGCCAGATGCACGTTGGTCGATAGTATAATTCTTTTTCCAGTTGTAAGAATACGCACCTGCTCCGCCGTTTGTAGATTTTGCATTTGGAAGCGCCACCACTTTGATGGTCGCTTCTGAGCTTGGCAATGCTTTTCCTTCATAAAACGGCGGCACGTATGAATCAAGCGCTTCCCACAGCATGTCGAATTCCGAAGGAGTGATAACGACCTGTTTTTCAAAAGTAGCGCTGTTTGACTTGATGACGGCGCGGATGGTTGTAGATACGCCAACGTCTGGCGCACGTACTGAAAATGTTTTAATGCCATTTGCATTACTTTTGAGTTTTCCATCTTGGTACCAAGTGATTTGAGAAAGATTGAGGTCAACACTGTAGCTCGTCAAAGTAATGGTTACGTCTTGGTTCGGCTGTGGATTTTCCGGCGCCACAGTCATGCTGATATCGCTTGCGGTTAAGGCACTTTGAGCATAAACATTTCCAGCTCCAAAAACCGAAGCCAAAAAGACAAGTGCGAGTGTGTGCACGAGGAAAACTTTGTAATGAAAACGAGAGTTCATTAGCTTAAGTATAAAATACTTTGTATGAAAATACGAGGGAAAAGTCTTACTTTACACCCTTCTCTGCCATTTCGAGTTCGTCTTTAGATTTCTTGATTGCAAGCACTTGCGACGGGTCAGACGTGATGATCTGGTCTTCGGTATAAGACGAGATGATTTTGATAGCGACGTGTTTGAGTCCGGCAAAGAAAATACCTTCTCCGACGTTTGATTCAAGAAGCAAATATTTCTCTTCGTCTGTGAGGTTAAAGGTTTTTTGGAGTAAGTCGATCGATGACGGAGACTGTTTAAGTAGAAGTTGGAGCGAAGAGTTAGTAACAATCGGCACGCCGTACGGGCTTTTCATAAAGTCCCCTACGTCTTGAGTGATCGTACAAAGTCCAAGGTAGTATTTTCGGCCACGCTTTGCGATCGAGTACAAGAACGACGCTGTATCGTCGGATTTCATCATCCACCACGCTTCGTCGACAACGAGCAAGCGCTTTTTCAAATTCTTGCGCACTGCGTTCCAAATATAGTGCGTGACGATGTACATGGCAACCGGTTTCAATTCGTCTTCCATGTCGCGCACGGAAAAAACGACGAACTTTTTGTTGATGTCGACGTTTGAAGGCTGGTTTAAAAATGTAGACCATGAACCGCGAGTGAACTTTGCCAAGCGCTGAATGAGAGACTCACTTCCCTCCATGCCAGCTAAGACCATTTCAAAGTCAGTCAAAAGCGGCGGCTCGATATTTGAGAAATCTGAATCAGCGGTGATGTCTTTGATCGCGTATGTTTCGGTAATCGCGCGGTCGACGATGGAATCTTCTTCCGGAGTAAGGCCGCCAAGCATGATACGGAAAAGCCCGACCAAGTTGATCACGTTTGAACGAAGCACGTCCGCCGGAGTTTCATCTTCGCGAGGAATTGGAAGATCAAACGGGTTGATGTGGTGTTCTGAAGAAAGTGCAATGTTGAAGTATCGCCCGCCGACGGCTTCGGCCAAATATTCGTATTCTTTTTCCGGGTCGATCACGATAACTTCTGTATCGAACATGAGCGTACGAAGGATTTCGAGTTTTGTCGCGTATGATTTACCGGAACCAGATTTGGCAAAGATGATCGAGTTGTAGTTTTCCAAAGAAAATCGATCGAAAATGACGAGCGAAGAGTTGTGGCGATTTACGCCATAGAGTATTCCCTTGTCAGACGTAAGGTCAAACGAAACGAATGGAAAAAGCGAAGAAAGCGGCTCAGAATTGAGCTTTTGGTGGACGTTCAAGAGGTCACTTCCGAGAGGAATGACTGAATCAAACCCTTCTTCTTGCTGGAAAAGTGCCGGTTTCAAATAGACAAGCTTTGATTCGAGGATAGACTTGATTTCGTTCTCAATTTTAAAAAGCTCATTTTCGTTGTTGCCGTATACTGTTATATAAAGCCCGACGTCAAAAATCTTTTCTTGCGCTTGTTGCAAATTGTCTCGCAATCCTTCCAAGTCTTGATACGCGGTGTCGAGCATCGGGTCGCGAACAAGGCCTTTGCTTTCGCGGATGTTGATCTGGCTTTGTACTTCGGCAACTTTCTTTTGGAACTCGCGGAGGATTTTTGCAGTTTCGATCGGATGGATGAAAATGGAAACGTCAAAGATCTTGTCGAGGTTGATGATCGGAGAGAACCAGTTGTCGGAAAGATAGCGTGGATACGAAATGACGAAGAATGTGCGAGCCATTTTGTCTCCCAAGTTAAGTGCCTTTGGTTCTATTTTGAGCGCAGACGGCGCAATGATATCGCGGAATTCAAGCGTTGCCGCTTCATAAATTTCCGTCGGCAAAACCGGAAGCACCTGCTTCTTCCCCGCTCCGTCATCTTTCTTTTTTAGAAAATCAAAAAGTGCCATATTATTTTTCGAGTTTGATAGACTGTGTTACTTCGCCAGGGTTAAAAATTTTATAAAAGAGTTCCACGATTTCTTCGGTGCCAAGCGCGACAGTGCGGATGCCGATGCGAGAAAGTCCTTGTTGGATGACGCCGATGCGCTGGTCGAGCTGGCTGCGTTTTTCTTCAAAGTTGATTTGGTCTGCGGTGCGTTTATCCGTCGGATCTTTTTGTTGGCCCGGAAGCAAATTTTTCAAACCGGCAATCGTCCCTTCACTTCCCAAAGCCGGCTGCGTGTATGGCACGGTGATGAAAAAGCTTTTCGTCATGATGTTGACGCTTTCGGTAAAAGAGCGGATGAATTCAATATATTCTCGAGTTTGGATTTTAAGGAGTGGTTCGAGCTGTTCTTTCATGCGGTTCTCGAGCAAGCCAAGATATGGGCGGATGTCGAGCCGGCGGGATTGCACAGAGATTTGTGTAGAAAAATCAAGCGAATTTAAAAAGTTCTGGAATTGCAAAAGCACTGCTTGCTGTTCGTCGACAGATTTGAGCGAAAGGTTGATGGACGACGCCAAAAGTACAGCGCGAATGCCGCCGTCTTTTAAAATAATGATACCGTCCCTGACTTCTTTGATCGGGACAAAATCTTGCGTTGCTTGAGCTCTGACTGCCATTAGGTTTAGTATAGCACTTACTCTTTTATTTTATGGTGTGTATTCCTCCTCTCCTAGCCAGGAGAGGACTACGGCTTGCCGAGTGGTGAGGTTGTTTGTTCCTGAACTCAACCTCACCCCGAACCTTCGGTCGACCCTCTCCTAGCCAGGAGAGGGTTTATTTCTTTTTCACGTCCAACACGTCGAGCGACCATGCCATGTCTTTGAGCTTGCTTTCGGAGAGTTTTGGTACGTATGAAGATGTTGGAATCGAAGATGCAGCTTCTTTGTTTATCTCAGACTGATCTCTCGGTATTTTCTTCCAGACGTAGAGTTTGCTCTTGCCGATGTATGCGATGTATGACTGCAAGATGTCAATAAAAGGCTTGTCGTTGACTTTGTAAAATGTGAGCGCAAGTGAAAGTGCGGCAATAGGAAGCATGATAAGCACAGCAAAAAAGAACGGCAAGATTTTGTAGATGACGAAACATATTCCCGCACCGCCGGCCAAATACAAGAATTGTCGGAACGAGAACGGCCCAAAGATCTTGTCTTCAACGTCGATGAATTGTGGAACTTTGAATTGCATATATTAGACCGCTTCGCGATAAGGATCTTTCACTGGTGCTTCATTTGAAGCGGGTTTTGGTGTGGGAGGATTTGGAATTGCTGAAGGCGCAACCGGCGTATAAGTTGTTTCCTTTTTCGGCAAAGAAAATGTTCCAGAAAGTTGCTCTTTGACAAAAGAAGGCTTGCCTGAAGTCGGATTCTCGATGCCATTTAAAATATTAGCGCGGGATTGGAGAGGAGAACTTTTTGAAGAAATTGTTACAGGCGCTGACACGGGTGTAACTTTTGGTGCCTCAATTTCAATGCCTGACTTTTTAAGCGTGTCTGATTCGATACTGCTTACCTCGTTATTTTCTGTTTGATCGTCCTCTTCCCCCACATCGTTAATCTCTTTCAATTCTTCTCTTATCACCGCAAAGATATCTGTGTTTACTTCATCTACGATTTTACCTACCACTACAGTATCTGTAATACCAAGCTTTTCTTCAAGCTCATGTTGGTAGTTGTTTGGAGATGTTGCGCCGAGCATCACAAATGTAGTTATGAGCTCAAGGTCTCCGAGTTGAGAAATCGTAAGGTTATTTTTTTTACCAATTTCTACTAGCTTGCGTTGGTAGTCAGAAGACATGATAGCCTTCTGTAAAGACTCCGGCACATTTGCGTACAAGTCTTTAAGTGTCTGTATGATTTCATCTTGCGTTGGTTGCATATATTTTTAGTATAGCGCACTTTTTGTTTTCTAGTAGTGTTTAGTGGCCATGACTATCTGCTTTTGCTTCACTATGTCCACTTGATTTTGATGGTGTATCTTGACCCCCACTTGGTTCGTGGTACGTTGCGTGCGTGTGTGGAGCATGTGGTAGGTGTCCCTGCGAATGACTTTCATTTGTTTTCCCACTCCATTCAATTGCTCTTCTAATTGCTTGCACGCCTCCAACTATCGAAGCTGCTACAACAGTTGAACCTGGTGCAAAACCTTCATTTATCATTCCTGCCCCTGTAGCGCCTGCTAGCACTAAGCCTGAACCTTGAGCGAATCCTTTACCAAGCTCTTCCATAATCTGTTTTGTTCCTTCCCAATTGGTTTTAAGAATAGTTGACTGAGCCTGGCTAAGCTTGTTTTGGGTGCTTCTCATTTCTTTTGACGCCTTCTTAGATTTCTCAAGAAGTTGTGCGTATCGTTCTTTGAGTTGCTCTCTTTGTCGAGTTTCTGCTTCGGTTATTGTTGTGCCTTTTTTCTTCGCTTCCGCGATTTTTTTATCGAGCTCAAGTACTTCTTTTCCTACTTCTCTTGCTGTGTCTTGAGCGGCAAGAGCTTTGCCTCTTTTATCACCGAGCTCAGTTCTGAGTTCGCTTATGTGTGATGAGGTAATTTCCTTGCCGAACTCTTTAATGTTATCTAGTTCGTCTCGCTCATCATCCAAATAGCGTTTACCGGAACGTCGCATAAGTGTAGACTGCCACTGTTTTTCGCGAGCTGTCTTGATGCGTTCTTTGTTCTTCTCCATTTTCTGTATGCCCAATGATTCTTCCATGGAAGATTGTGCTTTTGTTGCCACAACTTTTCCATTTTTGTCTACATATTCCCCTTGCGCATTCATAGCGAATACCTTGCCTCCCTTTTCGTAAGCTCGAATATTCTGATCCACAAGTGCAGCTTTCTGGGTAAGATCGGCAACTTTTTTCTGGGCTGCATTTTTTTCATCGCTCTTATCAGGAAGTGTTTTTATGCGTGCATTTTCAATACGAATCTGGTTTTGCAAGTCTTCCTTGATATCTTTATAGTTTGTTTGTTTGTCCTTTTCTTTCTCGATTTTCTTCTCTTCATCTTTGTATTTGTGTTCATCATAGCCAAGGCTCTTGCCGTATTTGTCGTCCTTCTCTGCCTTGCGAGCTTGGAGTCCAAGCCATCCACCATCTGTTGATTTAGTATCAAGCCCCGCAAACGAAAGACCCTTATTTAAGTTCATCCCTGTCTTTTCAGAAAGTTTGTTACCAACTGCGGTATTGCGTGCATCAAATGTTGATGTTGCAAGCTTGTTTGAAGCTGCAAGTGTTGCTCTCGCCATCATTCCGCTTAAGCCTTTTTTCGCCGCTGCGTCTTTAAGACCTTGGTTTTGTGTGGCGTTATATCCCAATCTGCCAAGTGTCGCCCGTCCGGCGAGCGCGTAGCCTCCAGCAGCCAAACCTATTGCTCCGCCTGCAAGCGCAGTTCCCGCTTTGACCACTGCACCGCCGATTTCTCCTGACATATCAAGAGCAATTTTGCGCGCGCGCATGAGGAGCGTGACGATGATAAGGAGTGGGATAAGCACGCCGAGGATGATCTGTGTCGTTGTTTTGTCGCTGCCAAGATCTCGGAAAAAGTTCGTATTCATGAACATGATGATGAGATACATGAAGAACATGAATACAGGCACAACGAATGCTTGGCTAATAAGTTTACTCCACCAGCTTGAAAAACTCATTTCCCCTAATATTTTACCACCAGATGAAGGCATGATGAGCGAGATGAATGCAATCGGCGCGAATATCATCAGTATCCAAAGTCCCGCAACGCGCGCCATGAATAGAAATGCTACGCTCGCGAACACCCATATGCCGATACAGTTAATGACCGTCATTATAAGAGATATGATAATGAACTGTCCTGGTGGTGGTGCCCCGTTTACCCCAACAGCTTCTGGTACACCGCTTTGGCTTGTGAGTTTGAGTGTGGTTGCTTGCTGGAATATAGTTTGTGGATTAAATTTACTTACGATAGCCGTTGAAACATTTCTCGTATTTTCATTTATCCATACATTCTCTACTTTGTCATTACTTACACATTTGCCGTCTACATACATACCACCGCAAATATTGTTATAAAACACTCCTCCTAAAATATTCGAAGCGTCTATGACTACTCGTGCAAAAAACAAGCTGAAGTTGAGGAGCAGCGCAACAAGAATGACATTTTTTATGGTATTTTTTGCGTTGACGTTGTGATTGCCAAGTATAGTGCCGATGCCCACCCACAGCAAAATAAAGATGAACATGATGTTGGCAATGTCACGAGCGATCTTCCAACCTTGCTCGACGAATGTTGCTCCGGAACCTTTATATGAATTGCTGTCGAGCGTGAACCCCATTGCCCAGTCGAGAAGTTGTCCGGACAAGCTGAACAGGAATGATGTTGGAACGAAAAAAATGTAATAAAATGCTCGAGCAAAGCACCCAGCCCAAGTATCTGATTCTAAAATGTCACATGTAGGAAGACTGTTATTGCCTACTGAGGTGGTGGGTCCGCCAAGTCCGTTGCTAACAGAGGATGTCACACTTGAGGTATTGTTCTGTACTTCAGTAGGGATGCCTTGGTTGTCGATAGAGATTTCGATTGCATTGGAAACTACACCATTCTGTGATACTGTGCCTGTTCCCAACGAAATTCCCGTATCCGAGGAAGCAACTGCGGAATAAGTAAAAGTGTTCTTTAAAACTGCTGCAGTTTCATACACACCGGTGCCGTCTGGGTTTAAAGTGACGGGGGCATCAGTGACGATCTTGGTTTTTACCGCATTAGCTCCCGACGTATCTTTTTCCCATATTGAAATAGTTACCTCATCGTCATTTGGGTCTACGCCAGAGCTGGTTACAAGTATTTTCCATGTTGACGTTGTTCCAGACAGTGTTGTGCCTCCGTTTGCAAGGTTGAGTTTTGCATATGTTTGCGCTCGCGCAGAAAAGACGGGAGCAAGCATGCTTCCCCCTACTATTCCTATCATCGCTATGATAACTACGATTTTTTTGAACATGTGTATGGTGTATACAGAAATAACCTGGCCCAACGTGGACAGAATACAACTTTAGTATATCATTTACTCCTTAAGAAAATACGAAAAAACAGTGCAAAACTTTTGTTTTGCACTGTTTTTCTTTGTTTTATTTAGTAGACACCCAAGTTGCTTTCAAGTATTGGTACACCAAATGCGCTGTTGATGTTGATGACATCGGTAACGTGAATTTCGGCGTAGGCTCCGTTTGGCAATCCCCCTCCGTAGAACACGTCATCCAAGAATACACTGGTTGTTGGTATAAGTGACGCTGCCTGTTCTTGGACAGAAAGCAAGTCTTTTGGATACGATTTGCGTTGTGTTGGTCCGGTGTATGTGGTGCCGACGTTTGAGCCAGTCTTGTCGATACCGTCCACTTCTTTGCGGCAGCGGTAAAAGAGGTCTACTGCGTCTCGTGTGTCAAACTCTATCTGGTATATCTCAGCTTCCAAGTTCTTTACATCGTCTCCTGTTACCAAATTTGAGGTCATGGCTTGGAATGTGCGCACCAGTTTTTCGTATTCGGTATTGTTAGGGTCAGTTTGGTACGCGGCAAGGGCCTGTGGAAGTTGGCTGTTGATGTAGGTAAGCTTGCTGATATTTGATTTCATCTGCCCGATCTGCGCTTCGATTTCGGTGTATTCGTTCTGATAAGTCGGAAGTGAATTGTATAACTGGTTGATCTCTGCTGTTACTGTCGGCATGTTGAATACATTGAACTTATCCTTCATGATATCGATAAAGCCTTTGAGTTTGACCGGCGGATCATTCTCGCTCATGCCGCCTTCGATGATACGTTGGACGAGAGATATGGTTCGTTCTTTTGACATTGCGCTGTTTGTATCAACACCGGTGTATGCTCGGAACAAAACAGTAAAGAATGAAGCGATACCACTTGCTTTTTGTATTTCTGTCAAAGCCGTTGCTTCGTTTTGGTATACCGTATCTTGCCAGTTTGCGGCTGGGCCGGGCAAGCAGAAGTCTGCTTTGTAAATTGCCGGAAGCATCTGGTTGATCGCGCCAGTTTTTGTAAGCTTGTTTGCCCCATACGTATTCCCCGGTCCAAGACGATCCAAGTAATCTTGCTGGTCTTGTATAATTCCCGGAAGTCCAGTGTTGATATCAAACTCATTTGCTGGATGGTTCCAATGTGTTTGTGATACACCAGACCCTCCGTTTGAAGATGATCCTGTGTTGCTGCCTGAACCTCCGTTGTATTGATAAGGATTTGTGCCAGAGCTTGAAGTATCTGCAAGCGAGCTCAAACCTTTTTGCATCATCTGGTTCAAAAGCGCGTCAAATATTGCCGTAAGCGATGCATCCAAATCTTCACTGTTGATCAAAGAGTCTGTAGGAATATCGAGCGCGGTGTTGAGCTGATGTGAAAGCACTCCACCCGGTGTGCGAGTTTCTTCATAAGTACAAGTATATTTACGCAAACGTTCTTTTGCCGCATTAATGTCTGCTTGATTATAAGATGCTCCATCAAATGGTTCATAACTTCCGGTATTGTTAGAAGCCTCGGGTGTGGGGAGGCCTGCAATAATCATGTCCTCGCTCTTGTCCCAGTCTGCCGGTGGTTCTTCGTAGTCGCTTGGCTCTACACATACTTTCAAAGAAAGAAATCCAAAGTTGTTTTGAAGATCTGTTTTTATTTCCTGTATCCTGTTTTGTCCATAACCGGCAATTCGACGAGAAAATTCGTCGCCGGTAATGATAGTTGCGCCGATCTGGTTGTTCTGCGGAAGTTGGGTCATTGCAAGCCATCCGTCCCAACCCCCGACGGCAAAGTCGGCTTGGAATTGTTGTGCTTGCGCCGAACCAATAACTTTGTCTAAACTATATTGCGCGTACATGGAAAAATTTGCTTGAAGTGAGGCAATCAAGTTGCGTGCAATATCTTTACCGAAAGGAGAAACGATCTGTATTTGCGCCGTCAAACTCATGAGTTCTTCGTCAGCGATACTTTTGAAAAATCTACCGGGGTTCTGTACGAATGCTGGGGAACCTTTGAATCCAGTGTTAATCCAGTTCACTGTCGCTTGAGTGATCTTTCGGAGCAATGTTTGTGCGGCAGCACGAGCAATTTTTTTCAAACAAGTTTCTTTGTTTTCAAGTGCTTTGGTCGCTGGGTCGTTGGTGTCTACTGCCCCACTTGTCAAACCTTCAAGCTTGCTTGACCCCAAGTTAAGAAGTTTGTTCAATCCGCATCCGATACCAGCGCCAAGTATTGGGCCTGCACCTTGGAAGATGCTTGCTCCGCCGGAGAACTGCGCTTCAACCTTGCTTACTTCAATGATGAACAAGCCTTGTCCAAGTACTCCGACAAAAACGATGACTGAAAGTATTTTTTGTAGCCAGGACTTCATACGTTTGTAGTATATCACTCTCTTGCGAAATATTGCTGTAGAATTTCAAGTGCATTGCCAGGTTCTTCTCCATATTTCTCATATTGCGCAAGCCCCACAAGCCCAACAAGTGGGTTGTCGTAGAAATACGTCATGTTCGATACTGCTACGCCGGTTTTGTATGACGCATTTGCAAAGTCAAGTGCGAGCTTCGCGGTTGCTTGGGGTACTTCTATTTTTTTGACTGCCTCAGCTAGGTCAAGATATGCCTTGCCTATCGTCTCAAGCTCTTTTGCTTTGCCTTCGTTCGCTTGGTCGATCGATGTTTCGAGTACGACAAGTTCGGTACCGATGCCTTTTTTCAGATATGTTTCAAGAGTTTTGTCGAAGTTTTTTGCAAAGCTTGTATTCGTGCCGCCGGTTTTCATGTCGGCAAGTGTGTATTTGTCCTCGATATCTTTTTGCAAAGCCGCGTTCTGGCCGATCTTCTCTGCCAAGTCGTTGATGGATTGTTCTGTCAACGCCCCGGCTTCTTTAAGAGAAATGACTGTTGCGAAAATTTCTTTTGCAAAAGCTTCCGTTTCGTTGTCGTTCATTTCTATCTGCTCATCAAGGCTTGCGCCGGTTTTGATGGCGACTTGGCGTTTGCGTTCGTCGATCTCTGCTTTGTCGCTTGTGCCGTCTTTGTCGGTGTCCGCACTTGTTGCATCCGTTCCCCATAGAGCTTCTTCCCAATCCGGAATGCCATCTTTATCGGAATCTTGCGTGACAAGTTCTTGGACCGTCGTGTGGATGACTTCTTCATTTTTTACGATCACTTTTTTCTGGTAGCGTACATACAGCCACACCGCTATGCCTACAATAAGCAGTATGACGATGATCGTTGTAAATTTTTTGCTCGGTAAATAACGCTTCATATTACTTGAATTTCGGAGTTTTAGACGCACCGTAGAAAAGTACTGGAATCACTGGGTAAGGTGTGCCCACATCAGTAAAACATCCTGGTGATGGAGCGGCTGCGTATTTGCCAAGTATTTGTTTACCGGCAGTTGGAGAGTTTACGCTTCCCGGAATTCCTATTGGGAAAAAGTAGTTTGTCGCTGGCCAAGCACCGTTGGGAACTATGGTTACCGGTCCATATCCTGCACAAGTTATGCCGGGAATGCTTGAAGATACGATTTTTGTACTACCAAAGTTGCGAGTCACAAATGCATCCGCATAATCAAAAAGCGCAAAAGATATAAGTGCGAAGAACAATATGACAAATGTAAGCCTTCTCATATATATATAGTATATCTTACATGTGAGGTTTATTTCGTGTGGATATGTGGCGCAAGTGCTTGCGTGAGAGCGATCCAAAGCGGAAGCTCTACGTTTTCGGCACGAATTTTAAGCGAAAGAGAAAGGTTTTCAAAGGCTTTTTGGATGATTTCTTTTGTAATACCAAGCTCGGTTAGATTTTGGATAAGCACTTTACGTTTATGGGCAAAACCGGTTTTGACTACGTTAAAGAAAGCTTTTTCGGTAATGTGTGCCGTCTCGAACTTTTGTTTGGAAATATTCGTGATCGCGATGATAGCTGAATCTACTTTGGGCTCGGGAGAAAAATAATGTTTTGGAACTTTTGAAACATATTTTGGTTCGCCGTATGCTTTGACGGAAAGTGAGAGAATGCTTTCCTGTGCCCCGCGTAGTCTTCTAGACGAAGTGGGGTGTCTTCCAACAATGCGTTCAGCGACTTCTTTCTGAACAAGAAACACAATCGCGCTCGGCTGCGCCTCGCGCTCCAGAAACATCTGAAACAACGCGCCCGTAATATAGTACGGAATATTGGCGATAACTTTGTAGTCATGCGGAAGTTCTATATTGTCTTCCATAATGTCCCCTTCTATCAAAACAAGTTTTTTATTTCTGATCTCTGTTGCAAATGTTTCTTCTAAAACCGGAATCAAACTTTTATCTTTTTCGATCGCAATAACTTTGCCTGCATGCGCGAGCAATTCTTTGGTCAGCGCACCTTTCCCGGGGCCGATTTCTAAAACTGTATCTTTGCTTGTCACGTTACCACCCGCAATCATATCAGAAAGAGCCTTCTTTGATTTCAAGAAATGTTGCCCTAAAGATTTTTTTGCGCGATGGTGCATGTTAGTCGAGGTAAATCGTTTTGACATTTCGTGCATACTCTCTTTCTACCAAATGTTCGGGTATGTCGTAAAGGAATTCGGATGGTGCGTTGATTTGTCGTGAACCGAAAATTGTGCGGATCGAAGCATACGTCAAAAACAATTTTTCTTTTGCACGAGTGATCGCAACGTAGAAAAGTCGGCGCTCTTCTTCTTTTTCTTCTTCAGTCGCATTCCCGTCTTTATGATGCGGAAACAGATCTTGTTCAAGTCCGCTGACAAACACGTATTTAAATTCCAAACCTTTTGAAGCGTGAACTGTCATCATGCGCACGCCTTCTTTTGTGTCTTTGTGGTCGAGCGAATCTTGGTCTGAAGCAAGCGCTGCGTCTTCCAAAAGTTTTTCCAAACCTTCGCCGTCCGGCATTACGTCATATTTCAGCGCAAGCGAGGCGAGTTCTTTGATGTTTTCCAAACGCTCTTTGTCTTCGTCGTTTCCAGACGAAAGTTCTGTTTCGATGCCTGTTGTTTTGATAAGGTAAATGATCGTTTCAGAAGGCGAATGCACAAGCGCGTATTCTTTGATCAAGTCCAAAATAGCGTAAAAAGAAAGGACTTTTTTCTGCATTGCCGCCGGCAAGTCATGTATGCCGCCGGCAAAAAGCTTGGCAATAGAAGTCTTGCCAATGCCTCGTGTTGGAAAGTTGATGATGCGTTTCATATCGCTCAAACTTTCGCGGTTGAGTGCGGTGCGAATGTACGCCAGCACGTCGCGAATTTCTTTTCGTTCAAAGAATTTGACGCCAAGCACTTGATAAGGAATGTTGTGCATAAGCATCGCTTCTTCGAGTACGCGGGATTGGAAGTTTGCGCGGTAGAGTATCGCAATGTCGTTTGGGTCAGTTCCCTCTTTGAGCAATCCGTCGACTGTGTCGGCAATGAATCGCGCTTCTTCGTTTTCGTCAAAGCCTTCAGTCAAAGTAATCTTCTCGCCAACTCCTTGTTTCGTGTACAAGTTTTTTTCTTTGCGATGAATATTTTTCTTGATGACTTCATTTGCTGCCTCAAGTATCGCTTGTGTTGAACGATAATTTTCTTCAAGCAACACGACTTTTGCCGTTGGATAATCTTTTTCGAAGTTCAAAATGTTCTTGATGTTTGCGCCGCGCCAGCCGTAAATGTTTTGGTCGCCATCACCGACCACGCAAATATTTTTATATTTTTGTGCAAGAAGTTCCGCCAAACGAAATTGCACTTCATTCGTGTCTTGGTATTCGTCGATATGCATGTACTTCCATTTTTCTTGGTAGTGGTCGAGAATGTCTGGATGTTTTATAAAAAGCCGCACTGTTTCTACCAACAAGTCGTCAAAGTCAAAAGCATTTTCTTTACGCTTCAGTTTTTCGTAGATAGACCAAACGCGCGACGTCATTTTGTCGACGTTCGTCGTCGCGCGTTCTGCGTATTGTTCTGGAGTCAAGAAATCATTCTTCGCTTTTGAAATCACGTTCTTAAATTTTCTCGGTTCAAATTGTTTCGGATCAAGGCCTATTTCAACAACCGCCGCCTTGATGAGTGCTTTTGCATCATCGTCGTCCAAAATGGAAAAGTGTTTAATCGTGCCGATCCGTGCAGCGTTTTCTTTTAAAATTTTTACGCCAAGCGAATGGAACGTCGAAACAAACGGCAAACTCTCTCCCAGCCCCTCCTTTCGCACAGCCGCATGCACGCGTTCGCGCATTTCTTTTGCCGCTTTGTTGGTAAAAGTAATCGCCAAAATGTTCTCTCCGGCTACGCCTTGGTGCAGCAAATGCACGATGCGATGCGTAATAGTCTTCGTTTTACCAGCCCCGGCCCCAGCCACGATCAAAAGCGGCCCGTTGGTGTGCATTGCCGCCTCCCGCTGGGCCGCATTTAACCCCGAAAGATAATCCGTACTCATAAGTCTTTCTACTATAGCACACCGCAAATCTCCCCTTTTCCCCAGAAAAAGCCTTACAAAATAAGAGTAATTTCGCTTGACAAATAGCTATCTATTGTGCTATAATATAAGCAAATATAGAAAGAAACTAAATAAATATAAACACTCAAAAACCCTATACAAAATGGAAGAAATTGTAAAAAAGTTAGCGGATCTTACAACTGCTGTAAACAATGGTTTTAGACAAACCAATGAAAACCTGGACAAATTGAATGGTACGGTAAAAGATGAAGGTCGTAAAACAAGAGGATTGGTAGGTTGGAATTTATTCTTTACTCTACTCACTCTGGGGCTTGTTATTTATTGCTGTTTTTTCAATAGTGGCTGCAATAAAGTCGCAGAAGAAAAAGCTGTTCCTTGCAAGTTGAACACAGAAATGTGGGTGACTGGCGTAGGAGCCATCAGCGATCCCGAAGCACTTGCCGCGCTCAAAGGCACAGACACGATCTACCTCAGTTTTCAAAAAGCTGACGGAGAGCGTTTCAAAAAAGTGCTTACTTTGAACACCGCCCAACAGGCTGGCAGAAAGATCGAATACCTTATCGATTTCCAAAAGATTGATAGCGTACAAAACTTCTGCACATTCCTGGTACAGGATTTCCGGATTACTGATAAAGTGCTGGTTCAAGATACTGTGAAAACAATATCTTTGCCAAGCGTGCAATCTGTTCCGAAATCCAAAGCCAAAATGCAGGAAGGATCTGATCCGGCTCCATCAGAACAGAAGCAATCTAATGCTTCAGGTTCAGGTGTTGTTGAGTATGACAGGTCTATCACAGGCAGCACTCAAGCATTTATAAAAATGCGTGATGGTTCGGTAAAGAAAAGGACACTTACCCTTGAAGATGGAACCAACAACTTGCTTTGGGAAAACACTGCTGATATTGTGGCAGTGAATCCCGAAATAAAGTCTGGCGATCATGTAAAAATTTTAGTAATGAATAAGCTTGATTCTTTGTTTCAACAAACAACAAAATAAATCGTTGTTTATTAAACCAAAAGCCGATGCATACAGTATGCATCGGCTTTTTTTATTTCTTCACGTTTTCAAGATACTTTGTTGAAATGAGGTATAGATCTTCCAAGCTTTTGTTTGGATTTTTATTGAGCCAGACGCGGTTCGCCCGTTCTATATAATGTTCAATAGTTTCTTTGTTTTCTACGTCAATAGAAAGTTGTGTCGTTTCAGTAAGCTTTTTCATATATGCCCACAAGCGATTGAGTTCTCCGTTTGGAGAATCGTGAATAGTTTTTTCAGTCATTTTAAATAGGTTTGCCGCAGATTCACCCTTTACCTCTTTCCACATTGTACTCTTGCTGAGATCATCAACTTTAAATATCTTTTCATAGATATCTGCTGTTTGAACTTCCGGAGAAGCAGCTGCTGGTTGTGGTATGTTTTCCGCTGGAGTATTTCCTTGTACTGGCGGAGTGTCTTCTGGCGCCGGAGCACTGTTTTGTGGAGGAGGGGTGCCTGTATCAAGATCGTCAGCGCCACTTTGGAAGAAGTCTTGTTTCTGAGAGCCCTGGAAGTTTCCCCGGCTTTTATTGTTCTGATTCCATGCTTCTTCTTTTATTTGAGAAGTATTATTACCTCCGTTATTGCCCTTGTCCCAAGCTTCTTCTTGTATGGTTTGTCTATCAGCTCCTCCTCTATTGCCTTGATTCCACGCTTCTTCTTGGATAGAGCTTGCCGGAGTACTTGTTCCATCTGTTACCCCTCGAAGTTTGCGCGCGCCTTCGACAATATCGCTTCTGTGGAAATCAGTAATTTTCTCTTTTGTAATATCGTCATGTCCGTGAATACCTGTTGCAAATTCTTTGCCGTCTGCTCCGATTGCTTTTTCTATATCGTCTGCGTGAGCGATCTTGAGCCATGTATCTGTTTTGATATTGCTGAGCTCTCCCGTTGCGCCGCCGAGCTTATTTCCCTTCCAAAGTTCTTCAGAATGTTTTTCAAGAACGTTCATCAAGTTGTTGAACTTTGTGTGGTCTACAATTTTGAGAATTCCTGTTGACTTATCAAATGAGAATGAATCTTTGAATGCGCTCGTGCTTGCGCCGAGAACGTTCCTGCCTTCTGAAAGTTTGACCAAATTTGCCGCAACGTTCAAGCTCTTTGCGCCAATTTCTTCGTTCAACAAGTCGTTCGGTACTTGCATATGGTCCATGGCGATCTCGTGAAATACTCGTTCAAGTTGCACAGGTACTCCGTTTTTACCAAGTATGACAGAAAAGTCTTGGGTAATGCCGCGTTCAACCAAAGCTTCTCCTGTTTTTTGAGTTATTGTGCCGTCCGGATTGTGCACCCCGTCTTTTGTTCGTAGATATTCCGCCGCACCCTTGTCTACGCCGGCTTCGGAGTATTGGTGAAAGTCTGGCGCGGTCGGAGTTCCCGGCATGTCGATTTTTTCAGCAGAACTGAACATGTCTTTAATGCTGTCTCCGTATTCGTTCCACAAATGACGTGCGCCGAAACCGAGTCCTCCGAAGATGAGACCTGTCGTTGCACCTTTCAACATAGACAATTTCACTAAAGACTTCGCTGCTTGTTCGCTTTGCTCTTTAGTAAGATTTTCTTGTTTCATTCTTTCCGCAATAACACCTGCAAACTTTGTTTCAAATTTTTCTGTTAATGCTTTGAGAGCTGCGGCATCCTTGCCTTTCAAATCTCCATATTGTGCAAGTGGAGATGCCATAAGAAGTGCATATCCTTTGTTCATCGCAGTTTGCATTGCGTATTTGTTTGTAAATTGCTGGTGTGGCTGTCCAAAGTCAATGACATTTTCGTCGAGCTCTTTTTGAGCAATAGCGAGACGGTTTGCGAGAAAACCTTGTCGAAGAGCGAATACTTCTTTGGCTGATGCATATTCTTCTGTAAGTTCTTTTTTATCTTCTTCGCTTGCAGTTGCAAGAGCTTGTTCGAGTCCAAGCATGCGGTTTTGTGCAGATTCAAAACTTTTCCATGCAATACTTACCTTTCCAGTAAGACCGCCGCTCATCTCTCTTTTTACCCCTGTGCTTGTATTTGTAATAATCTTCTTTTCATCGAAAGCTTTAAATTTTGAAAGCAGTTTTTCTTTGAGTTCTTCTTCTTTCAGTTTGCCGGTGTATTTATTCCATGCTGTGTCTTTTACTTTTTCGTCTCGAATACCCGCTCGAGCTTTTACCAATGTTTCGCGCACATTTTCTTTGCCTTTAAAATATCCGCGAAGTGCGCCAAGTGCTGGGGCAATTACAAGTCCGGCCCAGTTGAGTACCCCAATTGTCTCAGCTCCACCACGAACAGTGTAGCCTGTCACAAACGACAAGCTTGGCAACATTCCTTTCTTTGTTACAACTCCAAGTTGTGCGCCGGCCGCTGCAGCCTGCATCGCATCCGGATCTTTGGCGATACGCTGGTTAAAGTCGATGTTGGCATCGATCATGCGCAAGTAGTCAGTCGCTTTTTGTTGATCGTTCCCAAATTTTGCAAGAAGGAGCGAACTTATTTTTTCTCGTTGCTTGTTGTATTTTTCTTCCGCTGCGTCGAAGTCTGATTTTTTGTGGAAGTCGGCAAATCTTCCGGACATGAATTTGTCTAGCTTGCTGCTCTCGTCGAGTCCCCATTCGCTCGGCATGTCGCCAAAGTTTGTTGCTTGCCGGTTGAAGGCTTCAACTATTTTTTTCTCTTCAGGCGTCAAGTTCTCAAGTCCGTGCGCGTATTCGATGTTAAGCTGCCCTGTTTCAGAGTCTTTAACTGCGCCGAGTCCGGTATTTTTGACGCTTTCAAAAATAGCTTTTGCGTATTTGCCGTAGCGTTTGAAGCCTTCCTTATAAACAAGCGTTTTTGCTTTTTCTTTGTTTGCTTCTGTGAAACCAGCTTTGAAAAGCTTTTTCCAGCCAAGAAATCCTTTCCCTTCTTTTTCATAGATTTCTTTTGCCGCTTCTTCTACCAAATCTACCCGTACTTGCCGCAAGTTGTGAAGCACCATGTTCTGCAAACTTTCGTTCATTTCAGAAAAACCCGGCAGCTCCTTCATTGGATCAAAGCCGAATTCGATACGGAATGTGTCTCCCATTTTACGGCTCTCTTTTTCTTTTTTCTTATTTGCTATTTCTTGATCCGCTCGGCGTTTTGTTTCCCATTCAGGTACCACTGGGCCGATAAAATTTTTGGATCCTTTTTCTCTTAACTCTCTTATCTCGACAGTTTCTGCTGGCCATTTTTCCCGGATGATATCGTTTATCTCGGCGGTCTTGTTTGCAAAGATATCTTTTTCTGCAGGATCAAGATCTGTGTGGTCTTTCACTTTTTGCGCGATGAGTTCGAGGCGGTATGCCGATACTTCTCCAGTATTGAGGAATTTCTGATATTCTGCTTTGGAAATGACAATATTAGAAGCGTTGTGTTCAGCTTTTGCCTTAGCCAATGTTTCGGCAAGTTCTGTTGCTTCTTTATTGACTTTTTTATGAGCTTCATTTCTCTTTTTTTCTGCGTGCATTACAATATTTTCCTCATTCATAAGGCGTGCTTTCTTCTTGCGCAGTTCCTCTTTTGACGGGAGGCTTATTGCTCCTTCAAGTTCATTTGACATATATGTAGTATACCTTAAATTGTATAAAGTTATGCGGTACTTCACAACTTCTTTTCTATTGTCGAATATATTTTTTGAGCAACTTCAAGCTTGTCAGTCAGGATTGTATATTCTTTGTTATTCTCACCTTTTTGCAATTTATGCATGCGTCGTGCGTATTCTATTGCATCTCGTTCTTTTCCGACATCACGCAGGTCCTGAACAGTATAGGTCTTCTTGTTTATTTCTTCAATGCGTTCTTCTACGAGTTTTTTGTTCTGAATTAGTTCTTCATCATTGAGCCATTTAAGCTGTGTTTTGTTAGGAGCTTCGTATTTTACAAGCGACTCGGTTGCTTTGACTGGTGCTGTTGAAAGAGGTACGGTTGAGCGAATCTCTCGCGCCTTTGCCATGGTTGTTGCAAGTTCGGCATTCTCTTCTTCTTGAGCAATTTCACGCTCCATTTTCTCTATTGCTTCAATCTCGTCTCGGATCGCCTTTAAATGTATTTCATTTATTTTTGCGTCTTGGTCGAGGATTTCCGCTTCACGCATCTTCTCTTTCACTTTCTTTTCCAGATCTTCGATCTTCTCTTCAAGCTGCACACGCGCTTTTTCTTTCTGATACGCCTGAGCCTTTTCGCTCAGGACTTTTATTTTTGGAGCGTATGTATTGAGCTTAGTATCTTTGTTGAGAAGTCCGCAGATCTCGAGAAACTTTTCTTTTGTCAGTTTGTCTCTGCCCTTTGCATCTTTGCCAGGAAGTACCATTACTCCACGAACTAGTTTTGCGCCAGGGACTATTTTGCGGATTTCTTTAATAATCGGGCGCAGATCTTTTGTTGTGGAGTTGATGAAGAAAGAATTATTTCCTTTGCTGTAGGTTGCAAAAGTATCATAGCCTTTTGCTTTTGCGGCCAAGTACCCTTCTTTAAGATAATTGCCGGGAATTTTTTCACCCTTTGCATTTGTTTCGTCGTCCATTGTTGCAAAAACAGTTTTACCGAGTACTGCACTTTCTGTTAGGATGCCTTGCTTCTTCATTTCCTCGGCTGCAACATCAAGATATTTCATTGAATCTGCCGCATGGTTTCCACGTAAGGTAATGAGTTCTCTGATTGAAACTTTCTTCTCAACATACTTGCCGCTTTTCTTGTCTTTGACTCGGATTTCTGTAAACACAGTATCGAACTCCTCGTCTTTGAACGGTTGTTTCGGATCGCGCCCTTCTTTGATAAGTTCTATTACTTTTTGGTACGGCAAATAAGAATAAAGTGCTTCAAGACTTTTTGGCCACTCGGCTTGGAAGAACGGTGGTTTGAAATTTTTACTATCCGCATAAGATAAATTATCCACTTCATTTGTGAATTTCCCGAGTTTTTCCATCCACGGCTCAACTTCGTAAGCTTTAGCTTCGTTCATAATTCTAAGAACTATGTCTCCAGCCGAAGTTCGCGTATCATCAGTTTCCTTGTGATGATCAGCAAAAGCCATGACCAATTCGCCATCTTTTTCGATAGAAAGAGTACGCCGTCCAGTGTCGATGTGTAACACGAAACTTCCTTTTTTAAGAGGTTCTTCTATTTCGACTCCGTTTTTCGTTGCTGGACGTGTAAGTTTTGATTTCTCACCTTTCATTACGAACTCTGTGTCCGCTCCGGAGTTATAAATAGTGGAAGCTCCGCGTTCTCCTTTTCTGCGTTGCTTGAATTCTTGTCCGTAGTTGAGGAAGTACAAAGCGATCTGTGTGTCAAAGTCGAGCATTGCGGTTTTTACTGGTTCTTGCTCGCCAGTATCTGGGTTTTCTTCGTAGCGCGGTTCACCGTGTACTACCACGCGGTCGATGCCGTGTTCCTGCATATATTTCGCTATCTCTTGTATAGTTGCCTGCTGTGCAACTTCTTTGCTATTTTTTGTTTCGTACTCGCCTTCCTTTAAGGCTTCTTTGAATTCTTCTTTTGTATATATCTTTTCACCAAGACGTGTTTCGAGCTTTACTTGCTTAGTTTTTTTATCAAACCCGATCACTTTTGCTTCTGCGCCCATGAAGCTAAACACGTCACCTTTTTTCATAGTCTTGATTGTTTCGTCTGCTTGGCGGCCGCGAAGCTCTTTTGCAAGCTCTTCGTCGCTCAAACCTGCTGGTCTATTTATTTTTGGTGTGGGTGCTTTTGGGGTAGTCATGGATTTTTTAGTGCTTTTAGATCTGGCTACTTTTGGTTTGGTTTCTGCCGCTATTTTGGCATCAGGTTCTTCGTCTTTCGTATCGTCTGTAAATTCATAGGTAGCTGTTGGCGGTTCGGGGATAGCGGGAGGTCCCGGTATTTCCTCTGGGGGTTCTTTGTTTTCGATTGCGGGCTCGGCTGGTGCTGGTACTTCCGGTGTTTCTTCGACAGCAGCCACCTTTTCTTCTTCGGGCTTAAAAATATCTTCTAGTTCTTTCCGGCTCTGTACTATTGTATCTATCCAGAACTGTTCGGTTTTCTCAGATATCTGAGTTTCTGGCCTTAATGTTCTTGAGAAGGTGCTTATAAGGTTGTGAGCCGCTTCTTCTTCCCCAGCCAGAACTCTTTCAATGAACATTTTTACTACCCCGTCAACTCGTGATGCATGTTTTTCTTTCCTCGCCTCTATGATTGCGTCGTCTGAGTTTATAAACTCAGCAAGTTCTTTTATTTTTTGAGTAAGCCGTACCTCTTGTTGCTTTAAATGGTCCGCATTCTCAATAGACATACTAGTAGTATACCCCCTTGACACCATATTTTTATGGGGAAATCTTAATCCACACTTTTTCCACATGGCCATTGACTTTGGTCGGCGGGTCGGCTACCATTTAAAGTACCTCTGAATGGCAGACTTTTCCCAAAGTCCTTATAATATAAGGGTTTTTACGGGGAAACAGCAGAAAAGCCTTATAAAATCGTGAATTTACAACCCTCACAAGACTCTCCTGGTCCCGAACGATTAGCATCGGTTGGTCCAAAGACGAAAAAAGCCTTATTTTACAAGGGTACATATGCCCAAGCTTCTTTTTTGTTGCTTGCGACTTTTGCCCTCGTTTTCCCTCCGATGGTCTCTCAGGCTAGTCTTTTCTCATATATTGTGGGAGAAAAAGCAGATGCGGCTGACCAAGCTATAGTAAAAAATGCTCCTAACTCCCAAACTATCGCTCTTTTGGAAGCAAGCCCTCGCATTGACCCTCTTTCGACAGAGTCAAATGACACTACTATATATAACAGCTCGGCCCTTGCTCCGGAAACTGGCCCGCTTGGTACGGTTGCCGATGTGGCGCTCGCTCCCGAGACAGATCAGATCAGCCTTTACGTCGTAAAATCTGGCGACACTATTTCTTCTATTGCCAAAATGTTCGGCGTGAGTACAAGTACGATCCGCTGGGCGAACGACCTTGCTTCCGGACAAAGTGTTGCTGAAGGCGCTGTTCTCACTATCCTCCCTATTTCCGGCGTTGAACATACCATTACCAAAAACGACACTTTGAAGAAAATCGCCGCACGATATGGCGCAGATATGGATGACGTTGCGTCTTTCAATGGTATTACCGAAGACACCGTGCTTGAAATCGGTTCGACTATTATTGTGCCAGACGGCGAAGTTGCTCCGGTAGAAACCAAGACAGTGAAACCGACTAAAACTGCCGACACAAAGGCCAAGAAACTTGCGACTGCAAAAGTGTTGCAAGCGAATTTGCCTACAGTTGAAGGCTTCATCCGGCCGATCATCGGTGGACGCAAGTCTCAAGGTTTGCACGACAGATACGCCATCGACTTGGCTGCGCCGATCGGAACTCCGATCATGGCTTCAGCTGGAGGAACTGTGCTTCTTGCAAAAATGGGTTACAACGGCGGCTATGGAAACTATGTTGTTGTTAAACACGACAATGGAACACAAACTTTGTACGCGCACATGAGCAAGATCGGCACAACTGCCGGCGCGACTGTACAACAAGGCGAAGTGATCGGCTACGTAGGTTCAACAGGACGTTCAACTGGTCCGCACGTCCATTTCGAAGTTCGAGGTGCTAAAAATCCTGGAGTTACTCCTGGAGTTTGGGAAAGATAAAAAAGCGCAGTGATGCGCTTTTTTAATACCAAAACAATAAAACAAACATTCTGAAAGCAAGCTATAATTTTCTGCTGAAAATTTAGCCTGCTCGGCTCGACAGCCTCCGCAAGGCTTTCATAATATTTGTTTTATTGTTTTGGTCGATATTGCAACGCTTCCAAAACATGCTGTGTGGTTACATTTTCGCTTTCTGCCAAGTCTGCAATGGTGCGCGCGAGTTTGATGACTCGGTGGTATGCTCGCGCAGACAGCCCGAGTTTTTCGGCTGTCGTATTTAAAAGTTTTTTCGTTTCTTCGGAGAGCGGAACATAACTTGCGAGGTCTCGTGTATTCATCTCTGTATTTGTGGTGATGCTACGCGGATGATTTTTAAATCTTTTTCTCTGTATTGCTCTTGCGCGTTCGACGCGTTTTTTTATTTCAGCACTTCCTTCGCCTTCTCGTGTCGTAGTGCTCAACTTTTCATAATCCACTTCGCCGACGTGCGTCCAAATATCGACGCGGTCCATGATCGGCCCGGAAATTTTTCTTTGGTATCGCGCAATATCATTTTGTCGACAGACGCATTCTTTGTGAAGCGCGCCGCGGTTGCCGCATGGACACGGGTTCATCGCTGCGACCAAAATAAATCTTGATGGAAAAACGACCGAACCTTTGGCGCGAGAAACAGTGACCACTTTGTCTTCCAAAGGTTGTCGCAAACTTTCAATCACACGTTTTTCAAATTCTGGAAATTCATCGAGAAACAAAACTCCATGATGTGCGAGCGTGACTTCGCCAGGTTTTGGAAAGGTGCCACCGCCAATCATCGAAACGTACGATGCGGTGTGATGCGGCGAGCGGAACGGCGGAGCCGTGACAAGCTCCCTGGCGAGGTTTCCTGCAATAGAATAAATTCCCGTTGCTTCCAAAATTTCTGGAAGTGTCAACCGCGGAAGTATGCCGGCAAATGCTTTTGCGAGCATCGTCTTTCCGGTTCCCGGCGGGCCCGACATGACGACATTGTGCCCGCCGGCTGCGGCAATTTCGAGTCCGCGTTTTGCGGCTTCTTGTCCACGAATATCAGAAAAGTCTGTCGTGTGGTCTTCTTCGGCATACGTTATTTCTGTTTGCGGTTGCTTTTGTATTTTTCCTCCCGTGCCAAGGGGAGGTGTCAGCCCTTTGGCTGACGGAGGGGTGTGTGGTTTTTCGTCCAAATGTTCTATGACTTCCTTCAAATAGTTCACTCCGAAAATCGTAATGCCATCAATCAGTGCTGCTTCAGCTGCATTTTCCATCGGCACGTAGACTTCTTGAAATCCTTTTGCTTTCGCTTCGCGCACAAGTGGCAATGTTCCTTTGATCGGTTTTATTTCTCCGTTCAATGCAAGCTCGCCCAAGAAAAGTTTTTTCTCCGGTTCAAAATGTATATCGCCAAGCGAAAGCAGATATCCGAGCGCAATCGCCAAGTCAAAATATGGACCTTCTTTTTTCAAATCCGCCGGCGAAAGCGAAACAACTATTTTCTGATTCTGACTTTTAGGCGAAGTGTAACCAGAATTTTTAAGCGCGCCGGAAACGCGGTCTTTCGATTCATCGACTGCTTTGTCTGGAAGCCCAACCACGGTAAAAGCATGAAGCGAATTCTTGGTGATATCCGCTTCGATAGTGACGATTGCACCTTTCAGTGCATGAGTTTGTGCGCTGTAGACTCTTGAGAAGGACATAGTATGCCCTTCTCCAAAAAGAAGAGCTAGTTATTCATATGAGCTTTGCAAGTGCGTGCTGCTGGGTTTGCCATCAAGCGATCTTCTTCGATTGGCTCGCCAGAGATTTCGCACTTACCATAGTTGCCGCCTTCGATTTTGTCGAGTGCGACGTTCACATCAGCATAGCGTGCTTCAAGTGTTTGCAAAATAGAAGTTCGTTCTTGGAAGTCTTCTGCTCGGTCTGCCAAGTCATTCTCGTCTGCTTCCGGCAAACCTGCTTCGGGAATTGCTTCCCAATCGCCGGTTTCAGTGTTTACTACGCGGCCAAGGGCCTTCAATTCTTCGAGCAAAACACCTTTTTCTTCCAACAATTTTTCTTTATATACTGATGTATTCATAGTTGTATCATAACACTGATAAAGGAAATATCAACTTCCGCGAGATGTTACCGGCGAATCCGGCTCGCATTGTATCGAGTCATAATTTCGGCAAACGTTTCTTGGGTTGTGGTGATGATGACGGTGTTTTGGTTGACGAATCCATAGAGAAGTATTGTCTTGCCGTCTTTGTCGAGGAGTGTGCGCACGTCGATATTTCTGATCGTCGTATCTTGGAAGGGTTTTGCCAAGAGATAAGCGCGTTCACCGGAAACCGATATGTCAAACATTGTGAAAAAATCATCCACCATTTTTTTCTCCCATTCGAGCAAGCCCGCGTACATGTTGTCGTAGTCGCTTGTGTTAAGAAGCATGAACGGCGTATTGGCGCCCGAGCTTACTCCTTTGTGCACGCCGACCATAAATTCATTTTGCAAACTTCGAGATGCCCGGCCCGGAATGCTGGAAGCTACGGTTGTAAAAAATGCTTGCGCGCCAAGTTTTGTCGCGACGTCGCCACTCTTGGTGATGAAATACATATACAGCACACCGCCGTCTTTGAGAGTAACTTTTTCGACGTCGTTTTTTATCATCGTCTGCACTTGGTTTTTCAAAAGTCCGGTTACGTCGTAGCCTTTGTTTTCATCTGCATAGACGAGCGACTGGATCTGCGGAGTGCTGTCGGTGACTTTCGGAGTCGCATCTTTTCTCATGTATAAAAAGTAATACCCGACTGCAATGATTCCAAGTGCGACAAGCACCGAACTTCCTGCAATGAAAGCTTTATTTTTTCGCGAAGCCGGAGAAAAGTTTTCGTACTCAGCGGTTTTCTTTTTTTGCTCAGCCATCGCAATCTTCACCACGCTCGCTTCCCCGCTTTTGATGGCCTCGGCCATGTCAGAAGAAAAAGTGCGAAGCACAGTCGGCTGCGAATTTATTTTCTCTGTACTTTTGTCGACAAAATTCTCGCGACCCGTATTGTTATTTCCATTATTTCCCGGTGGCATATGCTTTGTAGTATAGCATCTTTTAGAAATGCGTTATTTCACATTTTTTACCACGCTTGCGCATTCTTCTTCTGAGATGACGGTGTGGAGGAGCGCTTGCAAGACTTTTGCCTTTGTTTCTTTCGGCAAGTTACTCCCTACACCCACCCCTCTTTTCTTGGCTTTTGCCGCGATAATGAAATCTATTTTCTCTGCAACATCTTGGTAAGCATTTGCCCCGTGTGCTACTAGGTGCAAATCTGGTCTGTCGACGGCTATCATTTCCATAACACCCTGCATCATTGTTTCTGCCAAGACTCCCATTTGTTCGTTATTCTTCCCTGTTCGCTCGGCAATTTTCTGGTAAGCCATCGACATGAGCATGTCTTTCTTGCGAGTTTCTTCGGTCAATTTTTCTGCCAGTATTTTATTTGTGTGGTTTTGGTAATCGTCTTCTCCTATTTTTTCTGTGTACATTTTACGCAATCGTTTCCCTTCAAAAGTTCCTACTGTCCCCTTTTCTATCGCAACCTTCGCGCCAAAATGCCGGCTGGCGATTATTTCCCCGAGAGTTACTTGTTCGTTCCCAATATAAAAAGATTTCTTGTATTTGTTATAAGAAATTACATTATCTTCACCCTCCAAAAGTTGGGCATCAGCAAGTTGCTCTGCACGATGCTTTTCTTCTGTTGCTTGTAAAATTGCATCAGTTCCCACCAGCGCCCGCTCCATATCACCTAGAAAGTGAGGTTCTGTTTCCGGTGTTTCGTTTGTACGACGCGGCGCTTCCATCAAGTTTGATTCGTTAAACATGTCTGTAGTATAGCAGGTCTGATAGCGAAAGAAATTATCATTTGACAAAATATATTTTTAAATGTAATATAAAGAAAAATATAAAACAAAAAAGAAATGAAAAAGCACATATTATTTCGAATAGACTACTATTCGTATCTTGGTTCTGATGCATCAAATGAGCATTTTCTCTACAACACAAAATTAAGTAAGGAATGCATTGAAACGTTTACTCAGTTGCTTGAAACAACAAAGCTGCCGGTATTGTTTATAAATATGGCAAGCTCAAGCTATTCAATTTGGGGAAAGGATAAATTCCCTATTACTTATACAAACACAGATATACTGACTAACCTTTGTAAAAAACATAGGACTAAGGGTGAAACGCTCTATTCTTTTATAACAGGTCAGCGAAGAAAAGACGGGTTAAAGTGGATGTATCGAAAAAGAGAGAAAATAAATGCTGAGCTTGATAAGATCATTAAGAGAATTAATAATGATGAAGCGATGATTATTGTGGCCTCTTTCCGTGATGCAGAATATTTACAAAAAAATTTGCTGGATATCAAAAAAGTATTTTCTGATGTAGCCCCCTCTACTCAAATTCTGAATTCCTGGCGAATCATGTGTCGTGAAAATTGGGGTGGTACTTCTAAGCAACTATTTGTTAATGATTTTGCAAATGGTAAAGGAGATAGTCAGGTAAATGTGTATCCACCTTCAAACACATTTGTAAGTAAAGCGCCTAGGCCTAGACAGAAAAAAGCTGCATAAATAATAAATGCGGTATCAAAAAATCCTGAAACTCAAGTGAGTTTCAGGATTTTTATTTCCCCAAAAGTTCAAACTGTTCTTGCAGATCTTTCGGTATGTAGAATCTTGCTGACATTCTTTTTCTTAGAGCTAATGCTTTTTTGCTGTTGTTCTCTACTATAATTTTGATCGTGCCTGGTCTTTTGAAAAGGTGGTTGAGTTTTGTTATGAGAACTGCTTCTTCTTTTTCTGTTTCGTATAGTTTGTCTATTTCTTCCGCAAGTCTTTTTGAAATCTTGGTTGTGATGATGTAGTCTTTCATCAGGCTTATGTGGTCTCGCCTGCTAAAGTTCGCTTTGTGGTTGAGATCGACTTGGTGGAATTCATTTTGCAAACGCAGTTTCATTTTCTTGTCGAGTTCTGTTTCTCCGCCAAGAATCGAGAAATAATGAATTTTATTTTTAGTAAAGTTTTCTTCGTACTCGATTTCACTTTCTGTTCGTCCGTCGGCATAGTACCAAAAGTGATGCGGAAGGAATGCAAATGTCGGATACTGCCCAATTTCTTTTTGAATGTCGTTTAAAGTATGTTTCCAAAACGCATCCAAGTGCGCGATCTTGTTGAAGCTAAAAACAACATCTTCGCCGGGCGAAAGGCTGAAGCGATATTTTTCTTGGAATAGCGCCGAAGTCTTTTCTCTCCAGACACTGCTGACTGAGTACATTTTCTTCTGTTTCACCACGATATCCTCGGTAATTAATTCCCGAAGCGCTTTGTAGACACCCTGAATAGTGGCTTTTACTTGTAAGCTTCCCAAATAAGCTGAAATACCGGCAACATCTGCCTCTTTTGCCAAAAGAAGCTCTATTATATGGTCATAAAGGGTTTTTCTTGTCCCAAGTAGCATATAGAGACTATATCACTTTTAAACTAATAGTTTAATTTATATTAATAATAAGTAATAAAATGGAAACTTTGTCAAATAACAGTTATACTTCCTTTAAATAAACACATTCACAATTTAAAAAATAAAACTATGGATACTCAACTATTCAACCAAATGATTTCAAACGGAGGACTTGAATCATATAGAAAAAGCAGAACAATTCTTCTACCACTAGCTAGTTTTCTTAGCTTGTTTATACCATTCATTCTGACTCTGAGTTACTGCTATCTCAAAGTATCATCTGCGGGTACGAATATTGGATATGCAATTCTTATCTTATGTGCTTCTTACTTTCTTTCAATTTTTATCTTTAATAAAATTCTCAACTCGGGCTATAAAAAGAATCCTGAAAAATGGCAGAAGGCATTTCTATTTGAAAAGAAAAATGAGCTTGAAAGATGCATCTTGGCACTTGATAATGCCAGGAAGATAAAAGCGGAAGAAGATAAAAAGAAAATTGATCAATTCAATGAGTCAATAAAAGAAATTGATAATTACTTAAACAATAAAAAAACTAAATAAAATGAAAAAAGATAGAACTCATGATGAAGAATCCTTTATCATTGATATAAAATTTCACATTGTTTTCTTTATTCTAGCTGCCGTGAGTGTTTTTGCAGATACGAATGTTGGTTGGCATTTCGGAAATCATTTTGTAAATGAACATATCGTAATTTCCTGTATTATTTTTGTTGTATATGCAATGGGTTGGTTTGCTACATTTATATATGGTTTATTTTGCGCAAGACCGGTTATTCTTTTCGGCAGTGTAGTATTATTCATTTATTGTCAGTTTTAATCAAAAATCCCATCACGAGTTGTGATGGGATTTTTTTTAAAATTACTTAAGAATTTTTAGCAAAGGATCAAACCGGAAAAGTTTATTTCGACTTCGCTGTCCAACTTCAGAAATGTAGTTTTTTTCCTGTAAATTCTTTATGAGACTTGTTGCGGTAAGGTAGCTTGAACATTTTGTTGAATCCTGAACCATTTTAATAGTGAAAATCGGAGATTCGAAGAGCATATCAATAAATGGAATTATATATGGAGATTTATTAGTACTGTATTCTTTTCTCACCTTGTCATATAAGGAATATATTTCTTCTATGATTTTTTGTGTTTCGTTGAGTTGTTCAGAAACAGAACGAAGGAAAAATTTTAACCACTCCTCGATATCATTACCCTCATCCACTGCATGCAATTTATCGATGTATTCATCTTTGTGGTCTTCAAAATAACCACTCAAATAGAGAATCGGGGCAGAAAGTCGTTGGTGTTTATGTAAGACTAATGGAATAAGTAGTCTACCAATACGCCCGTTTCCGTCATCAAAAGGGTGGATTGCTTCAAATTGATAATGCATCACGCCAGCTTTTATAAGTGCATTTTCTTTGCCATTATTTATATAGTCAAACAGATTATCGACACCGCTTCTTACGTGTATTGGTTCTGGTGGAACATAAATTGCTTTCTCGATTGGATCTCCTGCACGTTCTGCAATCCATACTTGGCCTTCACGAAATTTCCCTAGTAAACCTTTATGGCGAACATCTTTCAATAGTATCCCGTGTAAGCTCTCAATGAGATGACTACTTACACCTCTGCCTTTCTGAATTTCTTTTACTGCAAGCCCCATTGCTGTTCGGTAGTTTATGACTTCCTGAATGTCTGCGTGTTTAGTTTTTTCACCAGCATCAAATAGGAAAACATCCGCGACATCGCTTTGTGTTCCTTCGATCTTAGAACTCATAACGGCTTCTTTCGCTGTAAGAGGTGAAATAAGAAGTGAAGAGTTTTGTAATTTTTTTTGAGAACCTTCAAGTAAGCCAAGGGCGTACTCGGCGGTTGATAGTTCTTCTGCAAATTTGTTATAGTCTAACTTCAGCCCTTTAGGGTCCAAGTTTTTTACGATTGCTGGTTTTTTCATACAATTACAGTGTATTATGTGTACATAAGAATGTCAAGTTTCTTATGTATAAGTATTTTTTGTACATAACACCTTATATACATCGTAAGAAGAATTTTACTATTGTGTCATAGGAGCTTGAGTGTACGGATTCTTGATGAAGTCTTTGTTTGCTTCTTTGATTGAAAGGCTGATGCGGCCGCGCTCTGGGTCTACCGCTACGACTTTTACTGGCACTCTTTGCCCTTCTTTTAATACATCTGTAACTTTTTGAACTCGAAACGGTGCGATTTCAGAAATGTGCACAAGTCCGTCGGTGTATTCAGAAAGTGCGACCACTGCGCCGATTTCAAGAATTTTTATTACAAGTCCTTCGGCACTGTCACCCACGCGCCATTCTTTGGTCAGTGCTTCGATAATTTTCTTTGCAGCTTCGGCACTTCCGTCTTTGCCGGTAATGAATACTGTTCCGTCATCTTCGATATTGATTTCCGCGCCTGTTTTATCTTTGATGCCGTTCACTGTTTTGCCTCCGCCTCCGATCACAAGACCGATCTGTTCTGTCTTGATTTTGATCACAAAAATCTTCGGAGCTTTTGCAGATATGTCAGCGCGAGGTTTCGCGATTTCTTTTTCAATCGTGTCGAGGATAGTGTAGCGCGCAGTTTTTGCTTGCTCGAGTGCAGCTTTCAAAATCTCTGGTGCGATGCCGCCAACTTTGATGTCGAGCTGAAGCGCAGTGATTCCCTTTCGTGTTCCGGCAATTTTAAAATCCATGTCGCCGTGATGGTCTTCCGGGCCTTGGATGTCGGTCAAGATTTTATAGTCGGTGTGATTTTCTTCATCGATCATTGCGCCCATTGCAATCCCGGCAACCGCGGCTTTGATCGGTACGCCTCCGTCCATGAGCGCAAGAGATGATGCACAAATAGAAGCTTGAGAAGTCGAGCCGTTCGATGCCATAGATTCAGATACGACGCGGATCGTGTAAGGAAAATCCATTTTAGATGGAAGCACCGGTACAAGCGCTTTTTCGGCGAGCATGCCGTGTCCCATTTCGCGGCGGTTCATGCCACCCACGCGTCCAGTTTCTCCGGCAGAATACGGCGGAAAGTTGTAGTGATGCATAAATCTTTTTTCTCCGCGCACTTCCATGCCGTCCAAAATGTACATGTCGGCCGGGCCGCCAAGCGTAAGCGCAGAAAAGACGTGTGTTTCTCCGCGATAAAAAATGCCTGTGCCATGAAGCATTGGAGACACGCCGCCTGCTTGCGCAAAAAGGTTTCGAACTTCATCCATTCTTCGTCCGTCTGCACGGCGATTTTCTTTGAGCGCACCAACGTGAAGCACTCGGTCAACTTCGTGATGGAAATAGTCGACCGCAATGTTTCGCAGTTCGTCGTTTGCTTTGTTTGTTTTATAATCTGCGGACGGCGGATACATTTCTTCAGCAATTTCTTTCCATTTGATTTCAAAATCGGTAATGTTGTCTTTTGAAAGTGTGCCTTCGAACTTCCCTTTCATGAAAAGTCCGTCCATGAGTTCTGTGCCGATAGTTTCTGCAAATTTCTGCTTCACTTCTTCTGGAGTTGCAGGCTTTGGAAATGAAAGTTTTGCTTTGCCGATTTCAGAAACGATTTTCTTCTGCCAGTTTTCAATTTCTGTAATGTGCGTTACCGCTTTGTCAAAAGCAATGCCCACGTTCGCTTCGTCCATTTCAAATGTCATCGCTTCGATCATCATGATCTTGCCTTCTTTTCCGCACACGGTAAGATCCATGTCATACACCGCTTCGCCTTGGTGCGGTACGTATTCGTCGTATTTGATTTCGCTTTCACCTTTTACTTTGCCAATGTGCACCGCGCCCACTGGCCCGTCCCAAGGAATGTCTGACACCGCAAGCGCAAGCGATGCTGCGTTGATACCAAGCACTCCCGGGTCTGCTTGCCCTACAGAAAGTACGGTGATGATGACTTGCACTGCGTTCTTGATATGCTTTTCAAACAAAGGACGGATCGTGCGGTCGATGATGCGAGAAGAAAGCACTGCTTCGTCGCTCGGCCGGCCTTCGCGCTTGTTGTATTGTCCGCCCAAGATGAGCCCTGCTGCATAATGCTTTTCCAAATACTCGACTGTAAGATTAAAAAATCCCAAACTTTTTTCTGCAGATTTTGAAATCACTGCAGTTGCCATAACTATAGTGTCTTCACATTTGAGCATCACCGAGCCGTTTGCTTGGTCTGCCAAATCTGAAAAAATAGCGGTCATAGTCTTGCCGCCTACCTCTAAAGAATACTCTTTTTGTTTCATAGATACTTGTCCGCCTGTGGCGGGTTGTACGAATCTACAAGCTTTAGAACTGAAACCAGCTGGCTTCAATACTACATGCTCACAGACTCGTGGTTAGTTGTAATGTCTGTACTCTAACACGAAATACTTTCTATGTGAAACAAAAAAATAAACCCCTCGGCAATCACTGCGGAGGGGTTTGAACCTAAAACTTATGCAATCTCACCGAATTGTAAAGCTTCTTTATTATATCACATGAGTCTATTGACTTACCACATCCTAGGTGTATCAATAAAAAAACAGGCTTTGCAATTGCAAAGCCTGTACCCTAATGATGAACCTTCATTCAGAGAGTTTTTTCACTTGATTAAAGGTGCATAAACAAATACAAGTTGATCGTATTTATTTTCTCCTCCATTACTACTTCGTTCTGCCAACCGATAGCTACAAGGCCGGAAAAGGCAAACGGTGTCTTTCCAAAATCTTTCGATTTGAAATTTTTGATAATCCCCCACTCTCCGCGCGGCCTGTCTCCGCTATTTAAGTTGAAGCCCATATCAGAATAAATATCAAAGCGATTTGTTTTAATCACAAAGAAATTTGAAAAGATATAGTCTTTCGGAAGAGCCTCGCCTGCTTTCGGAACTTTTGTGCCGACCGCAATTGTTGTGAAATGCTTGGTGTCGAATTTCGCAGTAGCGCTCCAGTTATTTTCTTCAACCGAACCGCCCACACTTACGTCTCCAAATTTTATTTTTCCGGCAAGCATCGGATTGTTATTATTCGCGCTGTTTACTGTTCCGGAAACCGATATTTCAGTAAGGCCTGACACGTAGTTGATCTTCCCACCTGTACGAACTCCGGGAAGAAGTGCTTCGGTAAAAGTTTCGAACTGCCCGTCTCCGGTTGCCGGATTGGGACGAAATTCTGCAGTAGCGCTTGGCAGATGTCCACCAGAAAGTTTCCATTTTTTGGAAATATTCCACGTAAGGTACGTTGCAGAAAGCGTGTAAGGATTTCCCACGTTTTCATTGTGGAAAATTCCCCACGCATTAATCGCAAGCGTACGTTTTTTGTTGGTGATTTTCAAAATTCCACCTGCGCGCACACTTGCCCATTTGTAGAGCGAGCCAGAATCTGCGTTGAATTTTGCGGCAGTAAGCACTCCTGCGTATGGAGTGATTTCCATTAAAGCTGAAGTATCTTTCAACCCGTCAAATTTTGATGTCGTATCTTGTTCCTGAGCGTTTACATGGATTGCAAGAGTAAGGCAGAGTGCTGCCAAAGCAGTAAGTTCTTTCATTTTCTTAAGTTTGAATGTTTAATTATATGATAGCATATTTATGTATACTTGTCAAACAAAAAACACCCCACAAGGAGGTGTTTTTTAGTTAAGAATTTATCTCATCCCGATCAAATATTTTCGGGCGTTTTCTGAGAGGTCCATGAAGTCGTCTGCGGCTTCTTTCAATTTCATTGAAGAAGATTTGCCGAATGACGCAACTTCGACTTGGATGCCGGCGTTGATCTGCAAATATTCGACAAGCGGAATGAAGTCTCCGTCGCCTGTTACCAAGACGACAGCGTCAAGCTTGGGTGCCATGGTAATGGCGTCGACTGCAAGACCTACGTCCCAGTCGGCTTTCTTTGCGCCGCCGGAAAAGACTTGCAAATCTTTGGTGCGAGTTTCGATGCCTATTTTTGTAAGTGCTTCGAAAAAGCTTTTCTCGTCCCCCGCTTCGCTGGTTATCACGTACGCTATCGCGCGCACGAGCTTGCGTCCGGCAAGTGCGTCTTTGACGATCTGGCCGAAATTTACTTTTCTCTTGTACAAATTCTTTGCACTGTGATAGAGATTTTGCGCGTCGATGAAAATAGCGACACGCTGCTCTTTATGTTTAATGATACTCATATAAAAAATGACTAACTATTTATTAAAAAATACTTAACAGACTAAGTCTAACACAAAATCCGCCGAGCGGCGGATTTTGAAAATACTTTAAGCTTTTATCTTCTTTACGATCTCGGCATGAGCTTCCTTGTTCTTTCGTTCAAGATATTTCAAATGCTTTCGTCGGTCTGCCACCATCTTGATGAGTCCGCGGCGAGAGTGGTTGTCCTTCTTGTGCGTCTTCAAATGGCTTGCAAGTTCGTCGATCCGAGCGCTTAGGATACCGATCTGCGCTTGAGAAGAGCCGGTGTCTTTGTCGTGAATCTGAGACTTTTTGATAACTGCTTGTTTTTTCTTTGTCGTAAGCATGGGCATATAATAGCATACTTATTTGTACATTGCAAGCCCCTTCTCCTGAGGTAGGAGAAGGTGGCCTTTAGGCCGGATGAGGTATGTGTATAATCCAATACCTCACCCCGAACCTTCGGTCGACCCTCTCCTACTTTAGGAGAGGGAGGAATTCAAAAATGCTATACTCTCTACATGTCACAAATCGACACGCTCAAGCGCCAATTTCTCGAATATTTGGAAATCGAAAAAGGTTCAAGCATCCGCACGGTAGAAAATTACCAGCGCTATCTCGAGCGTTTTTTTGAACAAGCGAAAATCGCGAATGCTTCTGACATTACCGACGACGCGGTGCGAGATTTTCGTTTGTGGCTCAACCGCCAATACGCAAAACATCAGAAAAGCAATCGCTTGCCGGGGAACACTATTTCCAAGCGCACGCAAAACTACTATATGATCGCGCTCCGCATGTTCCTCAAATTTTTGATGAAACGCGAAATCAAATCTTTGCCAGCAGACCGCATCGAACTTGCAAAAACGACCGAGCGGCACCTTGATCTCATTTCCAAAGACGAGCTCAACCGTTTGCTTGCAGCGCCCAAAGGCACCGACTTGAAATCGCTACGCGACAAAGCGATTTTGGAATTACTTTTTTCTACCGGGCTTCGCGTGTCGGAACTTTGTTCGCTCGGAAGTGATTTGGATGTGAACCGCGACGAATTCTCTATCCGCGGAAAAGGTGGCAAAGTGCGCGTAGTGTTTCTTTCCGACGATGCAAAAAATGCGGTGCGTGCGTATATGAAAGCCCGCAAAGATATGTCTGAAGCGTTGTTCGTGCAAGTTTCTGATATGGAAGGCGGAAAAAAGAAAAAAGAAAAAGAGACACACCTCTCCGTCAGCAAAGCCGACACCTCTCCTTCAAAAGGGGAGGAAAACTTAAAGAAGAAAAAAAATAAAACTACTCTTGAGGCCGTTGCTCTCACTCGCCGTTCGGTCGAACGTATTGTGAAGCATTATGCAGTCGTTGCAGGCATTTCCAAAAAAGTAACTCCGCACGTCATCCGTCACAGCTTCGCGACAGATTTGCTGGGCAACGGCGCAGATATCCGCAGTGTGCAAGTCATGCTCGGCCACGCGAACATTGCAACCACACAAATATATACGCATGTCACAGACAGCCAGCTCCGAGAGATCCACAAAAAGTTTCATGGGAAAAAATAAAAAGCAGAACTATACGTTCTGCTTTTTATGCAGTTATGAAATTTTGGATTAAGCACCTGCTCCTTGCAAATCATCCGCAGGTTTCTCTTCGGTTTTGAAGTAAGGAAGTCCTTCAAAAAAATTGAGAATTAGAATCCCAGTAATAAATACAAAAGTCATTATTTGTATGGTAAACGGGAATTCTTTAACATAAAACCACCCACCGCCAATCAATAAGAAGTATGCTGTCACAACTACACCCAGTCCTTTGTAAACACTACTTCTTAATTCAGTTTCTTGTGCAACAGCCAGAGCTTTTTCTTCTTCGTCTGTGGTTGTGCTAGCTTTTTCAAGAAATGCGTTACATTTTTTTATGGACCCTTGCAGTTGTATGCCAAACAGAAGCGCTATTATACAATTAAGCGCAAAAAACACTATTGTAGCAGTCAAATGTTCGTGTACATCTATAATTGAATGTGAAAAGCATATGCAGACCAACCATAGACTAAGAACAATGATAAGAAGGGGTCGCATTTGTTTTTCAAAAAGATAAGGTTGTTTACTCTTACCTGTTCTCTCACCTGCTACCCACAGAGCTAGTCCTAATAGTAGTTTAACGCCTACTCCCAGAATAAAAACAGGATGTGGTTTAAGCGATCTAAACGGTACCCATTCCGGGTAAAGTACTGCAAAAGGAACAACAATCGCTCCAATGATAATAGAGATAAGGTACAAGAAAATTCTTTTTGTGTTGTACTCACTGTGCGTAAAGTACAGGTAAACAGTGATTCCGAGGGCTACGAGCGAAATAGTTTCCGCTAGTATGTAAGTGCTTGTGATTTTTTCCATAATTAACTTCGTTTTGTTTTGTGTGTGATTTTGTTTTGTTGTTTGAATTATTTTGTTTTAAAATGTGCGAAATTCCATTGTACCCAAAACAATAGTTTTGTCAATTTTGTTTTTGGGTAAAAATAAAAAGCAAACCTACAGAGTTTGCTTTTTAATCATTAAGCAGCTTCAATTTATTCGAGGTATGGCACCTCCCGGGCACAAAATTCTTCAGTCTGTTTTCCTTTAGGAGCATCTTCGCTTTTTACAAATGAACCATTCAATGATTCGGCATTCACACCTGTGGTGTGCGGAGAAATAAACTTTTTCATCGTATTTTGGTATTTGTTTTCGACTACAGAGTCCCCTGCTGTCGATTCCGGGTAATGTACTTTGTTTGATTACAACTATACTCCTATCGATTTTTCGTGTCAAACAAAAAAGTGCATAACTTTGGGGTATGTTATTATGGAAATATGCGAATCATTTCATGGAACACCAACGGCTTGCGGGCAACCATCAAGCAAGGACATTTTGAACCAATTTTCGACAAATACGATCCTGACATTTTGTGTTTGCAAGAAACAAAAGCCGAGAAAGATCAGATCGCGGTAGAAATCCAAAACCATAAAAAATATTTTTCGTTCTTCTCTTCATCAAAAGTAAAAAAGGGTTACAGCGGCGTTGCGATTTTTTCTCGCACGATGCCAGAGAAAGTTGAATTCGGTATCGGCATTTCAGAATTCGACGACGAAGGCCGCACGATCATCGGCTACTACAAAGACTTCGTGCTCATCAACTGTTACTTCCCCAACGGTGGCGGAGGTCCGCACCGGCTTGACTACAAACTGCGATTTTACGATGCGTTTCTTTTGTTTGTCGATAAATTAAAAAAAGAAGGGAAAAATATTATTTTCTGCGGAGACGTGAATACTGCTCACACACCCATAGATTTGGCTCGTCCAAAAGAAAATGAAGAGAACACCGGTTTCTTGCCGGAAGAGCGCGCGTGGGTGGACGAAGTTGTTGCGCATGGCTACATCGATATTTTCCGCATGTTCTACCCTTCCAAAAAAGACGTCTACACATATTGGGATCAAAAAACTCGCGCGCGAGAACGCAATGTCGGATGGCGCATCGACTATTTCTTCATGAACACAGCCTTTGCAAAAAAAGCTGCAAAGCTTCAAACTTTGGCGGACTATTATGGGTCAGACCATTGCCCTGTTTTGCTCGATATAAAGCTCTAAAATGACCCCAAAGTTATCCCCAGAAAGCTTGACTTTTGTATTTTTTCTGATATAATGCATTTAAATAACGTTTCGTCTCACCTTTAAAAATAAATACTATGAAAAATTTCTTCAAATTGGTAATCACCGCGCTTGTTGCGATCTACCTACTACTTTCTCCTGCCTATAGCCAGACTATCGACTCGCTCATTACCGGCTCAAAGCCGGAAAGTGTAAAGTTTGCTGACATAAACAAAGACGGCAAATCAGACATAATCGTCAATGTTGGCATCTTTATGGATTCATTAAATGACGCCACTGTACAACTTTTTACAAACACAGGAAACAGTTTTCAAAAAACCGTCCTGTCGTATAAAAGACATGCATTAGCAAATAGCATGAAGCATTATATTGAAGTGTATGATGTCGACCAGAATACCTGGCCCGATATCGTAGTAAATTGTTATGATTCCCTCGGCATCTTTTTTCAAGATTCACTGGGCGGGTTCACCCTTACAACTACTTATGTTGGGGAAGTGGTGGAAAAATTTTCCATTAGTTCGACAGGTCTCATAGTAATGAGCACTCTTAACCCAAACGTTATTGGCTTACTTGAAGACGGTCTGCCCGTTACATTTATCCCCGTGAGCTTTTCTGCTTACGAGAATGCAACATTCATATCAGACGATGTGTTTGTGGCAACAGGAGTAAGTGGGGCTGCGAAATATTTCATAAATACTTCGCAGAAAACTATTGATAGCGTTCAGTTGTTTTCCGGTGTAAAAAACTTTTGTTTCAACACCCAAGGAGACATGATCACCTCTACAAACACTAACGGTGGGGTTGTATATCTCAATGATGGAGATGCTGTGCCTGACTCACTCTTCTCTTTTCCGTTTGGTTTTGTTCCGGAAGCGATTGAAGTGAAAGGTACAGATATTCTTGCGCTCAAGCAAAATATGCTTTCGGTAAATGGCGTTGTTGATACGTTCGGCATGTATGGCTTTAGCCAACACATGCAAGCAATTGCAGTCGGTGATGTTACAGGCGATGGTGATCTTGATTACGGCTTCACTTTATGTGACCCCATGTCTGGTATTAAGGGAATAATCTTTATGAATTCTGGCTGGGGAAATTTTACTTCAGCGGAAAATCAGGAAGTTCAAGCAACTTCCGAAATCAAGATTTATCCTAATCCAGCTACGGATTTTGTGAACATAGGCAATATGCCCGCATCTGTGAAAGAAGTTATTCTCTATGATCTGTTGGGCAAAGTTGTACTTTCTAGTACAAGTGCTACACTGGATGTAAGAGCTTTGCCTGTAGGAAAGTATATAATCCGAATAGGTGAAGTGAGAAAAAAGTTCATAAAAATAAGATAAGTTTTCATAGGTTAGTTTAGGTTAGTTACCCCGGCAACTGCGAAGTTCCCGGGGTTTTTTATTTGACTACTTCACCCCGTGCTTCCCGCGGAGTTTTTTTATTTCTTCTTCTTCTGTCTCTTCTTTCTTTTCTTTTCCTTTTTCTCCCAGCTCTCGCAACTTTTTGTCTTCAAGTTTGTCGAGTTCTAGTGCTCGAGATTTCAAATAGTCAATGTTGTTTATCCCCACGTCGCCAAGGCTTTGCGGGGCTGGCGCTTCCAAACATTCTTCAAGCAGTGCGTGAAGAATCCAACCCATACGTGGGCCCGGTTTGATATTCAATTCTTTGATCAGCACTTCCCCGTTTATTTTCAGCATGCCAACAGAAGTCGGCGCGCGAAGCGCTTCTTCGATCATCGCATGATATTTTCGCAAGCGATATGGTGCTTCTTTCTTTTTCATCCCAACACGGTCGCATTCGCGGACTTGCATCAAATCCCAAATATGTTCGCGGCCGACGTTTACGATGGTGCGACGAACAGCCGAAAGCGTAATCGTTTCGGTATCAGAGAAAAACATATGGTAGCGCACGAGCTTTACCACTCTTTCACTCAAGTCTTTTGAAAAGCGAAGCCGATCCATGATCTTTGCAACCATGCGTGCGCCGACAACTTCGTGCCCATAGAATGTGTACTTCCCTTTTCCGCCAGCTTTTGTGCCGTCCCAGCGGCGAGTTCGCGGTTTGCCAATATCGTGAAAGAGCGCCGCGAGCCGAATATCGAGCCCCCAGCCTTTTTCTTCTGCGTGGCCAAGCGCGTGAAGCATGTGTTCAAACACATCGTAGATGTGCTCCCCTTTTTGGTCGCAGCCAATTCCCTCTTCGAGTTCTGGAATAAAGTGTTTGAGCAATCCAAGTTTCGCAAACATCCCTACTCCGGCCATCGGGTTTTGTGATTCAATCGTTTTTGTAAATTCATCGCGAATGCGCTCCATCGAAATGTGTTTCAGTAAGTCTGCATTTTTTGCAATGCTCGCAATTACTTCTGTGGATAACGCAAAGCCTTGCCCGCCTTTTGGCGCGGTGAGCTGACATGAGAAACGAATGGCTCGCAGCATGCGTAATGCGTCTTCAGCGAAGCGCACGTCCCCTTCCCCCACCGTTCGCACCACTTTGTCCTTTATGTCTCTTAAACCGTCGTATAAGTCGATTAAACGTCCGTTAGATGGACTATAAGCTAGTGCGTTGATGGTAAAGTCGCGTCGCATAAGGTCGTCCTTTATATCTTTACTAAAAGTTACTTTGTCTGGATGACGAAAATCGCTATAATCCCCTTCGCTTCGGTAAGGAGTTACTTCTATGACCTTTAGTTGTGGGCTCACGTCCAATTCTTCATTTATAACAGCCACAGTACCAAAATCGTTTTCGTATACTGTCTTTGAGAAAAGCGAAATGATCTCTTCAGGGACAGCGTTGGTTGTCACATCCCAATCCTTTGGCTCTTTGCCTAAAATGAGATCGCGCACGCACCCGCCCACGAGAAAAGCCTCAAACCCAGCTTTTTCTAAAGTTTGTGTTACATGCAAAACTTCTTGCGGAATGCGTGAAGCGTCTATTGTGTTTTCTAAAATATGGCTCATGAGCCTGTTATTGTGCACTCGGAGGGATTCGAACCCCCAACAACGGTTCCGAAGACCGGTATGATATCCATTTCACCACGAGTGCGTTTATTTTTAATGCACTTCATTATATGTTATTTATCGAAATATGTAAAATATGTGTTTATTTTATTGCACTTTTATTTCAAACATAGTACAATTCACCTACATAAATTTGCGGTGTTGGTTTAGTGGTAGAACACGTCCTTGCCAAGGATGAGACAGGAGTTCGATTCTCCTACGCCGCACATTAGTTTTACTCAATCTATATTAAAAAAGTCCTTGATGGATGTCTGACCTTTATTCCCCATTTTTACCCATATTTTTCAACAAACTGTGGATAACTATGTGTACATTGGTGATAAAAGACACATTTTTAGTCTTTTATAGTCAATAAGTCTGAAATTAAGATATATCAGTCGCAGCAAAAAATCCTTATTTTATAAGGATTTTTTGCTGCTTATCCTATAAATCTTGTCTTTTTTGGCTTTTAACATACTTATATGTTTCACGTGAAACAGTTTCATATGAAACACCACATAAAATCTCGATTTTTGGCATCTTTAGAAAAAATTCATGTTTCATATGAAACAATAGCCTTATGCCAAAGGTTTTTACTTCAAAAAGCCAAAAAATAGGGGAGTTGGGTGAAGAAATTGCCTGTAAATATCTTATTTCTAAAGGATTTAGAGTTTTGGAACGCAATTATACAAAGAAGTGGGGAGAAATAGACATAATTGCAGAACGTGATAGGAAAATCTACTTTATAGAGGTAAAAGCGGTTTCATGTGTAACATTGCCGGAGGTTTCTCAGTCAGACAATACCTCACCCCGGGCCTCTGGCCGACACTCTCCTACCTTAGGAGAGGGAAGAAGCCTTTTCCGTCCAGAAGAAAACATGCATCCAATGAAAGTCCGCAAGTTCTTAAGGACAATTCAAACGTACTTGATCCAAAGGAAAATAGAAGGGGAGTGGCAAGCAGATCTGTATTGCGTGTATATCCAGCTTGAAAGCCGCAAGGCAAGGGTGACGAAAATAGAAAACATTATTGGTTGACAAAAATATATTTTTGTATATAATTTTCTTAAATAATCCAACAAGTAACAAACAAAACAATTAAACTATTTAAACTTTGACACAATGAAACCATCATTATTAGTAATTAACAAAGACCCAAGAACTGAGCAAAATGTTAATTTGGCTGCTCAAGTGAACCAAAACTTTTTTCGTGACAGAAAAGAGTTTGCAAAACTCTATACTCTGTTTATGCAAACAGACAAGAAAAAATGGCTCGATTTATTTTTTCTCAAAGCAAAGATGATACATTTTGCTTGTGGCAAGCATCATGAGAGTATACTTCGTGCATTGCCCACAGTAAAAATTCCGGAAATGACTCCGGAGGAACGCTTCAATACTTTTTTTGACTATTACCACGAACACCACAAAGATCTGTTTGTTCGTAATGCGATTGTAAAAATAATATGCGAAGATCCGGATATTTCTACAGGCCTACGGGTTTCGCTTATTGGTATTCATTATGGTTTTGCTGAGAAAAAGCTCACTTTTGGAGACTATATGAAACGTCTCCGTGAAGGAGATTTGAGTCCTAAAACAATCAGTCAAGCTTTTGATCATGCCCATCGTATTACTGAGTGGGAGCAACTAACTACTTTTTTGACTGCAAAGAACATTATATATATGCATAATTAGCACTTTAGCTCCATCATTTTGCAAAGAACCCCAAATCAGGGGTTCTTTTTTATTGTAAAAAACGAAAAATATGCTAAGATAGGGGAGTTATATGGGCTTTCGGGGTGTAGTATATCGGTAGTATACATGTTTTGGGAACATGAGGGCAGGGTTCGATTCCCTGCACCCCGACACGGTTTCTGGTAGAATGATTGAAAATGCGGGATTAGTTTAGTGGTAGAACTACAGTTTTCCAAACTGTTGGCAAGAGTTCGATTCTCTTATCCCGCACAGACAAACAAAAATCCCTCAGCCTAGGCTGAGGGATTTTTGTAAGTGGTGATGCTATTTGACTGCATCTTTCAAAGCCTTTGCGGCTCGGAATTTTGGAACTGTTGTAGCGGCAACTTTTACTTGCTCGCCAGTTTTTGGGTTGCGGGCCATGCGCGCAGCACGAGCCTTCACAGAAAAGATTCCAAGTCCTGCGATAGAAACTTCTCCTCCTTTCTTGAGAGTGCCGACGATAGCGTCGATCATTCCGCTTACGATTTCTTCGGCTTGTACTTTTGTACCGCCAAGTTTACCGTGAACCCATTCGATTAAGTCTTGTTTGTTCATAATGTAATTTTTTTTATCAATTTCCAATAAAAAACACATTCGACCCAAGGCTTCCGGCCTTTCCAAAAGCCTTAAAAAACCCATATATCTATTATACCCCCAAGCAAATTGAGCGCAATAGCCGTCAAAATTGATCAGATTTTGACAAAATAAAGTAATTATTTTCTATTATTAGCTAGAAAAGATGGTTTTAGTCACAAAGTTTTCATTCGACATGTTATACTTCATATATGAACAACAACAATTCATTTTTCAATAAGCCTTATGTTGCCGCGGCTTTTGTGCTCGGCCTCGCTTTCGTTGTGGCTTTTATTATCGGTGGCTCTGCGGTGAAGTCGCTTCGAGCAGGGGAGCAGTCTATTAATGTGACTGGCTCTGCAAAAGAACGAGTGGAATCTGACGTTGCAAAAATCGGTGGATCTTTTGAGCGCAAAGTTGCTCGAGAAGCTTTGGCAACTGGTTACAAACAGATCAACGCTGACAAAGACACTTCAGTAAAAATATTAAAAGATTTAGGGGTGAAAGATGAAGAATTGACAGTAAACCCAGTTTCTTCGTATGAAACTTTTGATTACGACCAAAATGGTAACCGTGTTCAAGGTTCAGGCATGATGGTGCTTAACCAGTCGTTCTCTGTTTCATCGAGCGATATTGCAAAAGTAAAAACGATTTCCGAGAAAGCGAACTTGTTTGCTGATAAAGGAATTTTCGTCCAGATGCAATCTCCGCAATTTCTTTATTCTCAGGAAAAGTTGGCAGGACTCCGTGTTTCACTTCTTGGCAAGGCTATTGAAGACGCAAAAGCTCGAGCAGATGTGATAGCTAAAGGTTCTGGAACGAGTGTTACGAAGCTTGTTGGCGCGTCATCTGGAGTTGTACAGCTTCTTTCTCCTGACTCTGTGAATGTCGAAGACTATGGTTCGTATGATACATCTACAGTTTCCAAAGATGTGATGGTGACGGTGAAGGCTCAGTTTCGGTTGAGATAGAAGGGGAAATAGACTAAAAGAACTGAAACAGCCGCGCAGGCTACGCCTGCGCGGCATTTTGGTTGACTTCTTCTTATTAATAGTGTATTTTGTATACAAATCACAAATAAATAATCTTATGAATACAACCACTATTTTGATTAAAAGCGAAGAAATTGTATTTTCTAATTATATAAGAGATATAGAATTTATTCACCCAGGACGGCCAAGAACTGTCCTAGCAACTGAAGATAAAATCATCGTTCTCTTTTTTGAAGTAGAAAATTCAAAGTTAGATAACGTAAGTGATTGTAGGACTTTCTATGCTCATGCACTTTCAAAGCTACTTAAACCTACTGCCGAGCCTTGTGTTAAATATGAATCAAAAACATACGCAGGCATTAGTTTTCCAAAGCCGGAACATTTTTCTTCTTTTGATGTATATTTTAAGACTTTATTTAAGTAGGAGCTATCAATTAAAAACCAAAAGGCCGATCTCAATTGAGATTGGCCTTCATTTTTTTTATCTTGCGTATTCGATGACTCGTGTTTCTCGTATCATGGTTACTTTGATTTCTCCCGGATACTTGAGTTCTTGCTCGATCTTGAGCGCTATTTCTCGTGCCATATTTTTTGCTTCAACGTCAGACACTTTGTCTGGAGTAACGAAGATGCGGATTTCGCGGCCGGCAGAAAGTGCATATGATTTCTCGACACCTTCGAAACCATTTACGAGCGCTTCCAAATCTGCCAAGCGTTTCAAATAGTTTTCGACAGAGTCTCGGCGTGCGCCTGGGCGTCCACCAGAAATGTAGTCGGCTGTTTGGACGATCACTGCTTCGATAGTTTCATGCGGGCAGTCGTCGTGGTGAGATTTCATCGCAACGATTATGCGTTCATCTGCGCCAAATTTCTGAAGGATGCGGATACCGATGTCGATGTGTGTTCCTTGCACTTCATGGTCAAGCGCTTTTCCGATGTCGTGTACAAGCGCGCCAGCTTTTGCAACGTAGACATCTGCTCCCAATTCTTCGGCAATCATGCCGGCAATGTGCGTCATTTCAATAGAGTGTTGAAGCACATTTTGTCCATAACTTGTGCGGAAGTAGAGTCGTCCGAGAATTGCGATCAAACGCGGATCGAAGTTGAAGATGCCACATTCGTATACCGCTTGTTCGCCTTTTGTTTTGATAATCTTATTAATTTCTTCTTTTGCTTTTTCAACGATTTCTTCAATCTTTGCTGGCTGGATGCGTCCGTCCAAAATCAAATTTTCGAGCGCAACGCGGGCGATCTGTCTTCGTACTGGGTCAAACGATGAAATGATGATCACTCCTGGTGTGTCGTCAACAATAAGTTCAACTCCGGCTGCTTTTTCAAATGCGCGAATATTTCGGCCTTCTTTTCCGATGATTTTTCCTTTGATATCGTCTGAAGGAATTGCAACGTTGGTCGTCATCATTTCGCTGGCAGTGCTTGATGCAAGTCGCTGGATCGATGTCGCAAGGATTTCTTTTGCGCGATTTTCCAACTTCTCTTCGTTGGTATTTTCAAGCTTTTGCATGCGCACCAAGAAATCTTCTTCGTATTTTTTCTCGATACTTACGTTCAAAAGTTCGCGTGCGTCATTTTCAGAAAGTCGTGCAACTTTCTCGAGCTCTTTCATTTTTTCTTCTTCCATCACGCCCACTTTCTCGCGAGCTTTTTTCACTTCTTCTACTTTGAGTTTGATGTTCTCAACTTCTTTGTCGATTTCAACTTGGCGAGCGTCCAAGAGTTCTTCTTTTTTGATCAATCGTTCTTCTGTTTTCTTGAACTCATGCTCTTTCTGCTTTTCTTCTTCTTTCAATTCTTCTGCACGCTCGTCGGCCTTTTTCTTGGCTTCGTCGCGGATGCGTTCTGCTTCTTCGCGTGCGCCCACCATCATCTGCTTGATCTCAAGCTCCATGCTTCCGCGCTTTCCCTGAGAAATGATGATGCGGAGGTAGTAGCCAAGTCCAAGCCCGAGAGCGATGCCCGCGAACAAAAGTACTATGGTAATAAAGCTCATATGCTATTGTCTGCCAAAAGAAAAATCCGCCTCGTGAGACGTCTAAAAAGCACTGAAGGAGAAAGGAAATAAAGCGAGAGTTGTCATGCGGGAAGTCATATCGAGAAAATAGGCGTTTGCGGGAAGGAAATTCTTTCGGTCAAACCAAACTAAAATAATAAAATTCGATACTTGTATAGTACCAAACTGAACTTATCTTGTCGAATGGTCTATATTGACTTTTTTATATTAATATTATATAATATAATTAAATTTGAAAAATCATACATAATGAAAAAAGAAGAAAAGTACAAAGCTATTTTAGCCTTTGGTATCATAGTTATTGCGACTATATGTTCTGCAATTATGGCACCTATCGGTGCTAAAAATTTCCCTTATGTCTCTTATTCGCAGGATCTCCAAATAGTGGCATATTTCCTTGTTACCGGTTCTCTGGTAGGTTTCTGGCTCTATTTTGGGAAAAAGTATTTCCAGAAAAAACTGGAAGAAAAGAGAGTTTAAAAAACAAAGTTGTACATATGTGAAATCCCACAGATTACTCTGTGGGATTTTTTTTATTGCACGTTATTTCTTATTTATATGGATTTTTGTAAAATAGACATATGAAAAATGTCGCAAAAAGTTTGACGTATGTTCCAAATGAAAGAGTAATAAATAAAATATTTTTACTTCGTGGCAAGAAAGTAATGTTGGATCGTGATTTAGCAGAGCTTTACGGAGTGGAAACTCGAGTTCTCAATCAGGCAGTAAAAAGAAACTATGAGCGTTTTCCGAACGATTTTATGTTTCAACTTACGAGTACTGAAATAAAAAACTTGAAGTCACAAATTGTGATATCAAGTTGGGGTGGCACAAGAAAACCATCTATGGTTTTTACCGAACAAGGTGTTGCGATGCTTTCAAGTGTTCTCAAAAGCAAACGTGCGATAGAAGTTAATATTCAAATTATTCGTACGTTTACAAAGTTGCGCGAACTCTTGGCGAGTCATACCAAGCTTCGCGCTAAGCTTGAAAATATGGAAAAGAAATATGATACGAAACTCAAACAAGTATTTGATATTTTAAAGCAGCTGCTTATGCAAGAGACCAAAAAACCAAAAGGTCAAATTGGTTTCCGTGTTAAATAAAAATCTCGCCTAAGGGCGAGATTTTTGTGCTATTTCTTCTTATTTCCGATGATTTCGTCTATCAATCCGTATTTCTTTGCTTCTTCGGCGCTCATGTAGTAGTCGCGGTCGGAGTCTTTTTCTACTTGTTCAAATGTCTTGCCGGTGTTTTTTGCGAGTAGCTTATTTAATTTCTCTTTTGTCTTCAAGATATGTTTTGCAACGATCTCGATATCAGACGCTTGCCCTTCTGCGCCGCCCATCACTTGGTGGATCATAACTTCGGCGTTTGGGAGAGCGAAACGCTTGCCTTTTGTGCCAGAAGAAAGAAGTACTGCTCCGGCTGAAGCTGCAAGTCCGACGCAGATAGTCTGCACGTCTGGCTTGACGTGGTTCATCGTGTCAAAGATTGCCATTGCTGCGGTGACAGATCCGCCCGGAGAGTTGATGTAAAGCATAATGTCTTTCTTTGGGTCTTCATGTTCAAGGTGAAGAAGCTGCGCGATGACGATATTTGCAATGTTGTCATCGATTGGGCCGCCCAAGAATATGATGCGTTCGTTCAAAAGGCGAGAGTAGATGTCGTACGCTCGCTCGCCAAACTGAGATTTTTCTATAACTGTTGGGATTAACATAAAAAGCTTTAAAATTAAGGTTTATAAGTGGTTTAGAGCTACAGTATAGCACAGATTTAACCTAATGTCTGTGGTTATTGACATACTAGCTTATTTGTGATACAATATAGGTAAGAAAAACTCAAAAAATATGCGCAGAAAAATAGTTATTGTATTAGGAATGGCAGCATTGTGTTTATCACTTAATAGCTGCGATGTTTACCATTCAGCCAGTTTGACAACTACCAGTTATGTTGTTGACACGCCCGTGCTTCTGGTTCCTCAGGGAGCGCAATACAACAATGGAGGATATACAAATCCTAACAACAGTAGTGGAGGTTGTATAAATCCTAACGGTTCCGATTTTGGACCAAGACGCCCGTCTGGTTCCAATAGATAAAAAAGTAAACATGTTACAACAAAAATGCCCCGCACTGAAGCAGGGTATTTTTTTTATTTCTGATCTTCCAAGAATTTGAAGACGAGCTCGTTGGTCATGATGCTTTCGATGTAGACTCTTGCGCGGATCGGGTCTGCGCCTTTGTAATGTTCTACGAGGTGGCCGACTTGCGTCTCAACTTCTTTTTCGTCCGGCTTCAAGTTTTCTTTGACGCTTATTGCATGAAGAATGAGCTCGAGCTTTGCGCGCTTTTCTGCATCCGGAGCGATTTCTTTTTTGATATCGTCTTCGGTTTTGTTCAAGTGTTTCAAATAATCTTCGTATTTCATGCCCGCTTGCTCGATGTCAGTTTTCACTTTATAGATCGTCTTGTCGATTTCAGAATTGATGATGACTTGCGGAACGTCTATTTCAGAAGTTTTCACGAGTTCTTCGACAAGCTGCGCTCGAGATTTGCTTTGCGCTTGCTGAGCTTTTTCAAGCGCGATGTTTTCTTTCATTTTTGCTTTGAATTCCTCGACAGTTTTGAACGGTCCAAAACCTTGCACGTATTCATCATTGAGTTCTGGCAAGTCTTCGTCTTTGAGTGCGTCATGCGGAGCGTGTTCGCCTGGTTTATCATTCTTATGAAATTCGTTGTGCTGTCGCATGCGGCGAACTTCGAGTATTGCGTCTTCAACTTCTTTATCTGTCACTTCGCTTGCGATTTCTTTTTTATTTTCTTTCGCAGCTTTTTTATAATCGCCAAGTTTCACTTCCGGCATCACCGCTGTGGTGATTTTGAAACCAAGTGGGTTGTCTTGCGCAAGTTTGGTGATCATGATTTCCGGTCGGCCAATCGCGTCAATTTTATTTTCTTCAAGAATTTTTGGGTACGCTTCGCTCATTGCAAGTTCGGCCATTTCTTCAAGAATTGCAGAAGGCTGGACTTTGCTTTCAAGCACGCTTGTTGGTACTTTGCCTTTGCGGAAGCCGTCGAGCTCTACGTCTTTGCCGATAATTTCAAGCGCTTTTGCACGGTAAGAAGAGAATTGCTCAGCGGCAATTTCTCCGGAAATTTCTATTTGGCTTTTGGCTAATTTCTTTATGTCGATATTCATAGTAGCCATACTTTAGCAGAAAGTTCGTGTTTTGGCGAATCTCCCTCTCCTAAAGTAGGAGAGGGTCGACCGAAGGTTCGGGGTGAGGTATTGGATTATACACATACCTCATCCGGCCTAAAGGCCACCTTCTCCTACCTCAGGAGAAGGGGTACCAAAAAAGCCGCGCGGTAGCGCGGCTTTTTTGAGGTTCCTATTCCTCCAAAGAATTCAAATCTGTTTCATTCAAGTCTTTGTCGATCGAGTCCAAATCGTCGGAATTTGATTGCGAACTTTGGTCGATTGTCGTTGTCGAGTTGATGTTGAGCTGTGAACCACTTTCGTTTGGCATTTCGCTTACGTTCATTTCTTCGTTCATCATTTGTGTTTCATGCGGTCGGTTGTACATATAGATGCCACCGATGATAAGCAAAATGACTACAATAATAGAACCCACAAGTGCACCCGAACCCTTTTTGTTTCCAGTATTCACAGAACTCATATTGTTGTTTTCCATGTGGCTTTATATATAAATAATAATTATTGAACCGTTGTTGTTGAGTTTGCGTTTGTTGAAGTTGTTGCACCTGCATTTCGAAGCTCTTTCACTGCTTTCACAATGTTGTCAAAAGCGCTTTTAAGTTCTTCTTTTTCTTTTTTCATCCAGTCTTTAAGTTGAGTTTTTTCTGCGTCAGTAAGTTCTACTGTGCTATTTGCGCGAGTATCCATAAATGCTTTTACTTGTGCGTGAATTGTTTTTGCGTCAGCAATGTCTACTTTTGCGTTTGCGATAAATGTTTCTGAAGCGCCGACAGATTTGCCTTCAGTCTTCATCTTCGCGATGCGAGACTCGACTCGAACAATAATTTTCTCAAGGCGTTCAACGGCAACGTCGAACTTTTTGTGAGCCATCATCTTTATGCGCATATATTCGCCAAGGTGCAAACCGCGATTGTCTTTGTCTCCGCGAAGTACGTCGTCTGTACCAAAACGCATTTTTGCTTCGGCTTCTGCGCGGTCATGTTCGGAATCCATTCCGCGATCTTTATTTCCAAAAAGGTTTATTTTTACCCCACCACGAACTTCGCCTTCGCTGCCGCGTCCGCTTTCAGCATGAGCGTTTATGCTTGCAAACGGAGACATAAGCATCGCACATATTGCAACAATAATGTATTTTTTCATAACTATATCTAAATTAATTTGCTAATTGCTAACAAGAACTCTTACACTAGTATATAACGTTTTCGCTCTTTTGCCTGTGACTTGCCAAAAACCCTCTCCTGGCTAGGAGAGGGTTAGGGTGAGGTTGAGTTTATTCAGCTACTTTTGGAGCATAGTCTTTCTGATATCGCTCCATGCATTCTTTGACTATGTGCATCGCTTCTTCTGGATCAAGGAATTCTCCAACTGCGCCAGTACCTGGTTTTTTGAGTGCTTTGTAATTTTCCCAATAGTATTTTGTTTCTTTTACAAAGTATTCGCCAAGGTCTGTGTAGCTTTTAATATGGTCAGAGCGTTTGTCGCTTGCGAGGACCGCAATTATTTTGTCGTCAACTTCGCCGCCGTCAACGAACTTCATCGCGCCAATGATGCGGATTTCTGCAACACATCCTGGCACCAAGGGCTCGGTAATGTTTACAATTTCAACATCAAGCGGGTCGCCATCCAAATCCCAAGTCTGTGGAATTGCTCCGTATGTAAATGGATACGCAAGAGAAGAGTATCCAACACGGTCGAGCTTGAGCTGTCCGCTTTCGGTAATAAGTTCGTATTTATTGATCGAGCCTGCAGAAACTTCGACAATAGTGTTAGCGATTTTTCCCGCCTCGTCGACAACTGCCGGTAAAACATGCAAAAGGTTGAGCATGTATTTTGAAGGTTTGTGATTGATGTTTGCCATAGTGCTTTTATAGTAGCAGAAATGGTGCAAAATTGCATCTTTGCCTATGTTTCACAAAGAAGCGCGACACGTTAGTGTCGCGCTTCTTCTTTTTCGTAATGTGATTTCTTACTGTGCTTCCTCACTATCAAGCACATTTGGATCAGCATCTTTTTCTTCAGTTGCTTCCGCTTCGGGCACTGTGTCGATCATTTCATCCACGATTTCTTCTGTTTCAATATTCTCGTCTTCATCTTTCAAATCTGAAAGTTTCATAAATCCTTCGTCACTGTCGACACCGTCGCCGTCTCCAACAACTTCTTCACCTTTCACGCCTTTGATATCGATTCTCCAACCTGTAAGCTTTGCAGCAAGTCGAACGTTCTGTCCGCCTTTGCCGATTGCAAGAGATAGTTGGTCGTCTGCAACATCGATAGAAGCTTTGCGTTCGTCTTCATTGATTTCAATGTCCAACACTTTCGCTGGAGAAAGAGAATTCGCTACGAATGTAAGCACGTTTTCAGACCAAGGAATGATGTCGATCTTTTCTCCGCCAAGTTCGCTCATGACTGTTGTTACGCGAACGCCTTTTTGTCCGACGCATGCACCGACAGGGTCGATGTGTTCATCGTTGCTCATCACCGCGATCTTGCTTCGGCTTCCTGCTTCGCGAGCGATGGATTTGATTTCGACAACTCCGTTGGCAATTTCCGGGGCTTCCATTGCAAAGAGTTTTTCAATAAGCTTTGGATGGCTGCGAGAAAGTCGCAAGTTTACTCCGCGAGGAGATTCTTCGACAGCGTAGAGATACGCCTTGATGCGGTCGCCTCGGCGATAGTGTTCGCCCGGGATCTGTTCTTCAAATGGAATCACGCCTGTCGCTCGGTTGAAGTCGACGTACACCATACCGCGTTCGATTTTAGAAACCATACCGTTGATGATTTCGCCTTCTTTGTTTCCGTATTCATCGATAATGCTTCCGCGTTCTGCTTCTCGGATGCGCTGGATGATCACTTGCTTTGCAGTTTGCGCTGCAATGCGTCCGTAGTCGTCTTTGCCTTCAAGAGGGAAGACCATTTCGTCTTCGATCTCGGCATCCTTTTTCATTTTCTTCGCGTCTTCGAGCAAGATGTGATGTTCCGGGTTGAAGCGAACTCGTTCGTCGCCCTCAATTTCTTCTGGCATGTCATTTTCGTCTTCGCCTTCAACTGGTATGCGAGTTGTCGTTTCGTCTACTACGATTTTCACTTGGTAGAAATCTGTCTTGCCTGTTTCAACGTCGAACTTCGCGCGGATGATCTGGCCTTTCTTTCCATAATCTTTCTTGTACGCGGCAGCAAGCGCTTGTTCGATCGCTTCAATAATTTTTTCTTTTGGAATCCGTCGCTCTTCTTCGAGTTGTTGAAGTGCGGAATTCATTGTTTTGAGGTCTAACATATATTTAATTTTTTTAACCCCACTTCACTTACGTTTCGCGGGGCAAGCTTTTAATAAAAACGTCCGGGTTTCGTGACCGGACTTGTACTTTATGTATACCAAAAATGGTTCTCTTTGTCAAAAAGTATATTTATCCACAAGAATTTTCTTAACGTCAACAACAAAGGTGATACTATATATAGTATATGGAACCGATTCCTTCCCAACCTCACGCATCGCGACGTCTTTTTATTTCGCTTATCGCGCTTATTGTTGTGGTTTTGATTGGGCTGTACCTTCATCGCGAACATGTCGTAGATGTTCCGTCGTTTCTTGATCGCGACACTACTCTTTCTGAAGAAGAACAAAAGGGAATTGTAAATATGAACGCATCGGGTCAAGCAAGTGAAGCGCAACTTTCTGCTCAGCAGAAAGCTATTACTTCAACACAGAAATCTTCTGGAAAACAAGGCATCTCCCTCGAAGAGCAGCAAAGTATTTTCAAATAATATGTTCCGCCACTTCTTTCACTTCAATATGAATCTCAAAAGAGCGCTCGCTCCGCTCGCGCTCTTCCTCATTGTCGGCATCTCATCCGTCGTTTTTCCCATGATGGCAAAAGGCGCGCCGGTTCCTCCGACTGCTCAGCAGTCTCTTGTCGGCTACGCACTTACAAATACGTATGGACTCATCAGTTTTAGTGGGCCTTCGCACGGTGTTTTTGTCGACGCATTGGGCAATCTTACAGGATACGCTTGGAGTGAAAACGTTGGTTGGCTCAAATTTGGCGGACTTTCCGGTTTCCCTACGACAGACCCGACGGTAACAAGCGCCAACGCAAAGATCGTTACGAGCGGCGGAGTAAGATACTTGAAAGGCTGGGCGCGATTTTGCTCGCCAGTTGCCGGATTGCCAAGCTGTATTCCGGGAGAAAACTATTCTATGAATGGTGGATGGACTGGCTGGGTGTCTTTTGATGGATCAAACCGCACTATTTCTATTTCAAACACAGAAACTCCTGCCGGCTCTGACAAATATCCACTTTCTGGCTATGGCTGGGGTGCAGATATGGTAAGTATCAATGGCCTTCCTGAACCGCAGACTGTTTCTGGCACGCCTCCTACTATATATAATATGCGTCCCGGTGTGGGCTGGGTAGATATGTCTGGTGTTGCGCTTGTTGACGATGTTGTAGTAGAAGAAGAGCTCACTCCAAAACTTTATATTTCTGCTTCACCAAACCCAACTTCAAGCGGAGATACGAACCTCACATACTACACAGACCCTGGTTCAAGCTTCCAAACTTGCGCGGGCGGTTTGGCGGTAGACAATATTACGGGTACTTCACAAAGTGTTGCTGGTTGGACAGGCCCACTTCTGACGCTTGGCGGATCGACCATCACTCGCACGGTGTTAAACGTAAACGTGCCATATGACGAAACAGTCTTTGCCGTTTCGTGTTACCATGCAGCGACAACTACTACAGTTACAACAACTATTTTAGTAGAAAAACTTCCACTTGCTCTTACTCCAAAAATCGATTTGTGTTTAGTAGATCCAACTACTGGCTTGAATGCTTCTGGTTGTGGCGCTGGTACTGTAAACGTTACTCAGAACTACGCTTCAACTGCAACTATCGCGCAGCTTATTTGGAAATCTGTAACGCCGGGTGTGACTTACACAAGTTGTGCCGGTGTCGGCGGAATGGCTTCCGACTGGGATCGTGTTAACCAAACTCCGGTGCCGGGCACAAGCTATTCTCCTGTCAGATCTCGACTCATGCATCCAACTCAAGCAACAACTGTGTACCAACTCAAATGTACTGACGCAGACACTGGTTTGCCTGTTGTCTCAAACACAGCAACTGCGTTCCGTGTGCCAGACGTTCTTGATCCACAAGTCGATCTCAAAGTAGATATCGCTGGCGACTCTATTCCAAGCTTCTCTGACGGACCACTCATCTTCTCTACAACTTCTGGTGGAAGTGTTGACCTCATGTGGGAAACACAAGACATCACCAGCCCTTACTGCCAAGTGACTTCAACGCAAGTATACGAAGATCCGGTTACAGGAACACAAACTAATGTACAAGGCGCATGGCCGCTTCACAATGTTTCCTCAGCATCATTCTCGACCGAAAGTGTAAGCATTTCTTCAACAACAACATTCCGTATCGACTGTCCGGATCCAACTGGAGTTTCTCGAAGTGTTTCTGACTTGGCAAAAGTTCGCGTGCCAGGTACGTTAGACCCAGCTGATCCTGCCGGTCCGAAGAAGCCAAAGTTTATTGAAATATAAGTTGTGCACTCGCGGTTTATACAAAGTGTCGTATACTTATAGTATTGAAATCCATTAGCAATTATCAATTTTATTTTTGTAAGTAGTATGAAAAAACAATTCGTCACATATGCAAAGATGTTCATAGTCGCAGTCGCCATTTTTTCTGGCGTGGGTTACATCTCTGCGCAAACTCCTCCGCCATGTTCAAGCCCGAGCGCTTGTAACGTTGCAGCTCCGGTAAATATTGGCACGACTGGCCAGATCAAAAATGGCAGTTTCGGAGTCGGTGGTGCATCGAGCAGTTTCTTTGTTTCGTTCTTCAAGTCATACTTGATGGGCGAAACGTGGGTAGGTCATGATGGAAGTATTATCAGCGCTGCAGGTTTTGCTGCGCCGGGAACACTTAAGGTGTATGGTGGTGCAAATAAATACGGCATCTTTGATGGAGCCTATGCAAAATTCGGTGATGTAAACAATGGCAAATATCTCGAACTTGGTTACGACGGAGCGCATTCGACTATCGATGGCAAGCATTCAAATTCGGGCGACCGTGGACTTCTTCTCAATTATTATTCTGGTGGCAATGTTGGCATCGGTGGTGGGCCTGGTGGAAACAGTAACCTTACTGTTTCTGGTGATGCAACTATTTCTGAAAATGCTTACATACAAAACGGCAAACTTGCTATAGGTAACAACGGAGGACAAGTTGAACGTTTGCAAGTTACCGGAGGTGCGAGAATTGACTCCGGATATGTTGTCGGAAACCTTGATGTTGGAAATGAACTTACTGTTGATGTTGATATCCGTGTATCAAGCAAGGGAGGTTCAGGCAATGCATACGCATGTTTTGATGCCAGCGGAAATCTATTTCGTTCAGATACTCCATGTATCACCGCTCCACCACCTGCAACGGGTACCGCGACATTCTCTACTCCTGGAACTTCAAACTGGACAGTACCAGCCGGCGTAACTTCTATCACAGTTAAGATTTGGGGCGCTGGCGGAGGCGGAGCTTCAGGTTCTTTTTTTGGTCCAGGAGTTGATGGTACAGATGGCGGTAATTCTGAATTCAAAAATGGCGGCACTACAGTATTGTTTGCCGGTGGAGGTGAAAAAGGTATATCTATGTCAACTTACCCTGGTAATGGAAATTCACGTGGGGGTGATGGAGGAACCGCTTGGGGAGGTACAATAAATAATACGGGAAGTGATGGTGGCGAGACTTGTTCTTTTGTGCCGTCTCAAACTACGGGGGGTGTTCCAAGTCCTTCTGCGCCGGTTGCTGGTAAGGGTGTAGGTGGAGGTGGTAATTGTGGTTCAGGTGGAGCTGGAAACAACAAAGGACCTGGTGCGGGTGGAGGTGGCGGTTATTCTCAAGGAACATTTACTGTAGTTCCTGGTGGAGCTTATACTCTTGTTATTGGTGGTGCTGGTCTTGGTGGAGATGTTTTTGGAAGCCAAGATGATGGTTATCCTGGTGGTGCTGGTTACGCAACGATTTCTTACTAATACTAAAAAATATACAGCACAAAAAATCAGCCTTCGGGCTGATTTTTTGTGCTTGGTCTTTCTGCCGTGCTACAATGCTCGTATGAAAACACTCATCATTGGTAACTGGAAGGCGAACCCTGCGCATTTCAAACAAGCAGAAGAACTTTTCAAGAATGCAAAAAAAGTTGGAAGCAAACTTCGCAACGTCGAAGTCGCGCTTGCAGCGCCGGCAGTATTTCTTTCCGGATTGAAATCGTACAAAGCTATGCTCGCTGCACAAGATGTTTCGACAGTTGGAGAAGGCCCGCACACCGGTGAAGTTACCAGCGCAATGCTTCGAGATATCGGAGTACAATACGTCATCGTTGGACATTCAGAGAGACGCGCGGCAGGCGAAACAAACGAAATCGTTTCAATAAAAATAAAAAATGCTTGGAAAGCGCACCTTACTCCTGTGGTATGTGTCGGAGAAATGGAACGCGATGCGTTTGGAAAGTTTTGGAACGCTTTGCGAGAACAGATCGAGAGCACATTTGCTGGTGCGCAGAAGTCTTGGTTGAAAGATATCATTGTTGCGTACGAGCCCGTGTGGGCGCTTTCGACAACTGCAAATCGCCACGATGTTACAAGTGCGGAAGTTCACGAAGCCACTATTTTTATCCGCAAAGTATTGGCAGACATGTTCGGACAAAAAGAAAGCATGAGTGTGAGAATCATTTACGGTGGATCAGTGAATAGTAAAAACGCAGAAGACATTTTAAAAAACGGAAATGTGACAGGTCTTCTTCCTGGCAAAGCAAGTTTGAATGCAAAAGAATTTGCACGCATACTTACTATAGCGAACACAAAATAGTATGAACTACCCAACTCTCAAAGAACTCAAAAACTTGAAAGGTACACGCGTCATTGTCCGAGTAGATTTCAATGTTCCGCTTGATGCAAAAGGAAAAATCGAAGACACGTTTCGGATCGATTCTGCGCTTCCGACTTTGGAATACTTGCGAAATAAAGGCGCGCGGATTATTCTTGTTTCACATATCGGCAAAGATGGCGCGACCAGTTTGAAAGTTGTGCACGCATATTTGAATAAGAAATTCCCGCTCGCATTCTCAAAAGATGTGGTTGGCTCTGAAGTAGAAAAGCAAGTCTACGCAATGAAAGCTGGCGATGCGATTTTGCTTGAAAATGTTCGTAAAGAAGTTGGAGAAATGGGAAATTCAAAAATCTTTGCGCTTGAACTTGCAAAGCTTGGCGAAGCATACGTGAACGAAGCTTTTTCTGTTTCTCATCGTGCACATGCGAGCTTGGTGCTTGTGCCAAAACTTGTGCCCTCATATATTGGTTTGCAGTGTGAAAAAGAAGTCAAAGAACTTTCTAAAGTGCACGACAATGTAAAACACCCTTTTCTTTTTATCTTGGGTGGTGCAAAGTTTGAAACGAAAATGCCGCTTATCAAAACGTTTTTGAAAACTGCCGACACGGTGTTCGTGGGCGGTGCGCTTGCAAACAACTTTTTGAAACTCGAAGGCTACAATGTCGGTAAAAGTTTGATCGATGAAGACGTGAAAGGCTTAGAAAAAATTGCCAAGAACAAAAAGCTTCTGCTTCCGGTAGATTTGATAGTTGAAAATGGAAAGACGAAAAAAGAAATCGGTCTTGATGAAGTAAAACATGGCGACATGATAGTCGATATGGGCAAAGCAAGCGTTGCGCTTTTGGAAACATATATCAAAAAAGCAAAAATGATTGTCTGGAACGGCCCGCTTGGCAAAGGCTCAAACACAAAAGCAACTTCCGCAATTTTACATTTACTTGCACAAAATAAAGCAACGAGAATTATTGGTGGGGGAGATACGGCAGAGATTATTGATGAACTGAAACTCAAAGACAAAGTTGGATTTGTTTCAACCGGCGGCGGAGCAGCGATAGATTTCTTGATAGACGAAAAACTTCCTGCGCTTCAAGCCCTCAAAACTAAATAAGTGTTCGCGGGATCAAATGAATATGAAAGTGTGGGACATCTTTGCCTATTACTTTGAGTTCAACGTATTCGCAACCAAGGCGTGATTTCATTTCGAGCATCATGTGTTTTGCTTGCACAAATATTTTTGCAATGATTTCATCCGGAGCATCTTGCATCCACACGTAAGGATGTTTTGAAATAAGCAGTGTGTGGCCTGGTGCGGCGGGATGAATATCTAAAAATGCGATCATTTCGTCGTTTTCAAATACGATGTCTGCTGGAATTTCTCTGTCTATAATCTTTTGAAATATTGTTTTCTCCATATGGGTTCATTATATGGTAAAATAGAAAAAGTGGAAAATATGATTTGAAATGCCTTGCGCAAGGTCGTCTACAGATGTCTGTCTTACCCGACAGACCCGTCGGGCCGAGCAGAGCAAAAATTCAGCAGAATTTTATGTCGTGCATTTCAAATCATATTTTCCACTTTTTCTTATATGAAACCTATCCCAGACGAACTATCTACATATACGCCGCTACTCGGCCGACTGCTTACAAACCGCGACATTGTCACTTTCAAAGACGCAGAACATTTTTTGAATCCTTCTTTTACGCGCGACTTGGCAGACCCGTTCGGTATTCACGATATGGAAAAGGCGACGGTGCGGATTTACGAAGCAATGGAAGCGAAAGAAAAAATTGTGGTTTTTGCGGATTATGATTGCGACGGCATTCCAGGTGCGGTGATTATGCATGACTTTTTTACAAAGCTTGGTTATGAGAACTTTGAAATATACATTCCCGACAGACATCACGAAGGATATGGCTTGAGTATTCCCGCGATAGAAAAGTTTCGTGACAACGAAGTAAAATTAATTATTACCATCGATCTTGGAACTTCAAACGTCGAAGAAATCGCGCAAGCGGAAGCGTTTGGAATTGATGTTATAGTCACTGATCACCATTTACCGAAAACAGATGTGCCGCATGCGTACGCAATTGTGAATCCAAAACTAAGTCCTGATTATAACGATATCATGCTCTGCGGTTCCGGAGTTGTATTTCGTCTTGTGCAAGCATTCCTTACAAAGTATCGTGAATACTACAAAGTCCAAGACGGATGGGAAAAATGGTTGCTCGACATGGCCGGCCTCGCAACGCTTTCAGACATGGTGCCGCTGGTCAAAGAAAACCGCGTGCTCGCATACTACGGCATGATGGTGTTGAAAAAAAGTCCACGACCTGGTTTGCTTCGCTTGCTTTATAAAATGAAAGTCGATCCGCGTACAATGACCGAAGACGATATTGCCTTTATGCTCACTCCGCGCATCAATGCTGCTTCGCGCATGGACAATCCGCTTCGCGCTTTCGAACTTCTTTCTACTCGCGATAGTGTGAAAGCGGGTGCACTTGCTGACCATTTGACAAACATAAATGACGAACGAAAAACACTGGTTGCAACGATCATGAAAGAAGCGCATCACACTTTGCGCGAGAGAGAAGAGAAGCATGTGATCGTCATTGGCAACCCAAAATGGCGCGTTGGTGTGCTTGGGCTTGTCGCTTCGAAGATTATGGAAGAATATAAAAAGCCGACATTTGTGTGGGGGCTTGAAGGTGCGAGCGTGATCAAAGGTTCGTGTCGAAGCGACGGCAGTGTGAACTTGGTGTCGCTTATGGCGCACATTCCAAAAGATTCACTTCTCGAATTCGGCGGGCATGAACTTGCCGGAGGATTTTCTGTGAGTCACGAAAGCGTGCATTTTCTCGAAGAGCATCTTAGTGCAAGTTACACCGAAATAAAAAAAGAAGGAGCGATTGTTTCTGCAAATCCTATCGACATGCATTTGACGCTCGACGATGTGACGATGAAGAATTACAAAGACATTGCAAAGCTCGCACCGTTTGGTGTTGGGAATCCGAAGCCGACATTTCTGTTTGAAAATGTGATGATCCAAAACGTCAAAGAATTTGGGAAAGAGCAAAACCACCTTGAACTGTGTTTTGAAAATTCAAACAGCAGGCCGATCAAAGCGATAGCATTCTTTAAAACGCGCGCGTCCTACGGCCGCGCGCTTCAAAAAGGCGTTGCCATAAATCTTGTAGCAACCTTTGAACTTTCCAACTTTGCCGGCAGGGAAGAGCTGCGGCTACGCATAGTTGATATTTTATAACCCCACCCCTCCGTCTCGGAATACCGAGCCACCTCCCCTTTAAAAGGGGAGGAAAACACGAGTTCTTGACTTTTTATACAATATGGTGTAAAGTGTGGTCAAACGAATTTTAAAATAACAAATAATTAAACTAAAACAAATTTACAACAATGAAAAGACTCATTATTCTCTTGGCGGTTATAGCGTCTACGCTTCCGTCTACGTCCAATGCTCAGTGTACTGGACTTGGTTTTACTGCTGGTGCTTCACCGACTATCCCTTCTTGTATGCGTACAGGGGATACTACTAGTGTTTGGTTGTCCTGGTGTTCTGATGCTGGATATACTTATGACATTGTAAAGCCGGATGGAAGTTCAGAGGTTACTCAGTTACAGACAGGATTTTACACTTTGGGCTCGATTGGTGCCCAAACAGCCACGAAGTACAATGGTAACTGGAAAGTTAAAAAATACTTCAACGGTAATCCTTTGCCTGTAGATAGTGGTGTGTGTACAATTGCTTACGCTGCACCTGCGGTATATGTTACACCTATGCCAAGCACACCAACGCCCGAAATCTATATTTGGCAATGCGCAACCATTACTGTTTCCCCTCAGTCACCCTGTTATACTTATCAGTGGCACAAGAAACAATCAAACGGAAGCTGGGCTATGATTTCTGGAGCAACAGGTCTAACTTATAAGACAAAACTCTTGGAATTAGGCACATTTGCTTGCGAAATTATCGATCAAACAGGCGGGCACAGCGTTTTTACTACCTACACGGTAACAATCAAACGCAAAAAACTGTTTTCTTGGTTCAGACAATCTGATCAAACACAAGACGATGTACCGATGTTTGAAGAAAAACAGATAGCGGAACCGGAAATTGCTAAAATTCCATACTCACCTCGTGTGTATGACAAAGTCATTATTTATGATATAACTGGCAAAGAAATAGTACATTTTACGAATATTTCATCAGATGTGAAAAATCATGAAATAATACAGAAATTGTCAGCCCGTCCAGGAATTTACTTTATATGCAAAATAAGCAACAATCAGGTTTTTGCAAAAGATAAAGTTATTAAGCAGCAATAATTAATTTTTTCGTTCATCTTGTTTTGTTGAAATAAAGCCCTCGATCAAATTGATCAGGGCTTTTTTTATTTGTTTTTACTTTATGTTTACTTGAAGTTATACACACATTTTATATACACGCTTGTTGAGACATTGTATACTTATATCTAATGGAGGCGTCTGTATGTAACGCCTCGTCCGTTATTTTATTAATTATTTTTTATAAGCGTATTCGTATATGAAAAAAAATACTTTCCTTGTCGGTTTGAGTGTTGTGGTGGTGTTCGTGCTCATCTTCAACATTTTCAAAACTGACAGTTTGCGTGGGATCTTGAAGCGTGTCGGCAATCGCGGCCAGCAGGCAGCGGTCAATAGCGTCCCGACGACGATCCCAGACTATTATTGGCGTTTCGAAGGCGGAATGACTCCAACCAACGGTTCTGGTAACTACCCGGTTACCGGTGGCTCCGTTGCTACTGGCTGTAGCGCAGCTGGCGGATGCTTAAACACGACTGTTTCAAGCGTTAACGGCACATTCCCAAGCATCGGCAGTGTAAGCAAGCTCTCGTACGAGTTCTTGTTTAAAGCTGGCCCACGCTTTGAAACGACTATTTTCTTCGATGATCGACCTTCTCAGACAGCATTCTCTGCCATGCTTGAATGGCCTGCCTCCGGTCTTACTATTCCGAAGCTCTGGTTCCAGGTCAACGGAGACCGACTTTCTGTCGATCTTACTGGTATTGGCCAGAAACGATGGGGGTATTTTGCCGATGGCAATTTCCACCACATGGTCTTTACTTATGATGGCGCGTCAGGAAAGCGCACTATCTACGTTGATGGAGTAAAATTTGCTGAAAAAACTGGCACTACAGGCAACGTAAACCTAAGTTCAAACAACCTTTACTCTGGAGGTCTTACGAGCTATGAACGTTTGAGTGGCTCTATAGATGAAGTCGCTATCTATAAAAATGTAGCTATCGACCCTCTTCTCGTCGCCCAGCACTACCAAGATGCGGTAGTAAACGGCGTTGCATACAATACAACAAACACCACAGTAGCAAACGTGCCAGCTGCACCTGCTTCAACTGCTGGTATCGATTCTTCTGAATATCCAGTTGGCTACCCTACTCCAGGATCTATGGCTTCTGCTACCACACAGTTGAAGTCATATCCGCTTCCTCGATACAAGCCAGGAAACACTCTTATGAAAAACGTTGACTGGATAGACGGTATGTATTTTGGAGGACGCTTCCAACCGGGCGTGTCTGATCCTCAAGCCGTGACGAACAGTACAACTATCAAAGACGAACTTGCAAAGAACTGGAACTATGCGGTGATGATCAACTGGTCAAGCGGTAATGAATTCGTTCCTGCATGGAAGACGCTTATTAACAACAATCCAAGTTACCAGTTTGATTTCACGACGCTTCGAGCGCAAGTCAACGGTGGTACAAAAATTACTAACCAAACTCTTCCAAATGATCGTTATTTCCAAAACGCATCAGGATCAGCTTTGGTCCCCGCTGGTTGCGGAACAGCGTCAGGTACAAAATATTGGCGTGCTGTTCCAAATTTTGAAGCAGACTATATGAGCGATGGTACTTCTGCGGCAGGGTGGGTAGCTGGCGCATTGTCAGGACTCAATGCCGACCGAAAGGTTCGTATCTTGAACGAAAACGGAGAAGTACATTTGTACTACACGAATGGTTGCGGATCTCAAGACCCTCTTATCGAATCAAGCCGTGCAGCTTATAACAGCGCAAACGGTACAAGCTTGACCACAAAGCAATATATCGGCGAACAATATCGTCGAAGTATGCAGAACGAATATTTTACTCCAATCAAGAATGCAAGCCCGTCACGACTTACTGACACAAAGTTCACTTTGTACCAGGTGTCTGGACGTGGAGAATATGCTTACGATTGGTCCACTGCTCGAAAAATCAACACCCCAATTAATGGCCAATACTACTCAACACTCGATTTCTACCAAGGTTTCTATGGAGCGACTGGACCAAACAACTGGGCAAACGGTGTTGGGGCAGGTAATGGACTCGGAGTATTTCTTGAAGCTCGCAAGAACGAAATTGCGCTTGGAGATAAACTCTTCTCTCCATTCGTAGCAGCAGGTTGGATGCATTCGAATATACATCCTTATACAAATACAACGTATTCTCAGACAGACGTCCGACCTGGACAATGGCTTGGAATGCTCAAGCTTTTGGGTGCTATCGGTGCCGAATTTTATTACACAGGTTACTTTAACGAAGGTGGTAACTACCAGAACTGTACGACATCTGGTGGTACATGCCCTGCTCTACCACAGACATATGCATGGCAAGCAGTCATGCCTTCATACGCACAAGGCGCAATGAGCCGAGCTGAAGATTTGCTTCGAGGCACACTCATTACAAACACTGCGGGTAACTTGCCGGCTGTGTACACTAACCCAACATCCAACGATGGCTTCTTGCTTGCAACAGGAGACAAGACAGTTCCCGCATTCGCTCGACAAAGCGGTAGTAAATATTTGATCACCGCCGCGGTCATGCGCAACCACAATATGCAAGAGTCTGCCCAAGAACAGACAAAGAACGTGAATGTCACTGTCGGTGGAGACAACCTCCGTATCCAAGCTCGTCAACAAGGAAGCATGTACGTGTATGACAAATCAAACACGGCGGCGCCGATCTTTTACCAGATCGACGGATGGCATGAACGTGCTCACCCAAGCTACTGGACTGGCGACTTTAGTATCGAAGCTGAAATGCCTGACTCTGGTACAGCACAGCTCGTCACATACGGCCCAGGTGTTGCTTCAAAAGATTTTACTCCTGGCAACTACACGACAGCCGTCAAGAATGCTTCAGGAACTCTTTCATACAATTTCCAACCTCGAAACGCTGCATCAAGTGGTACAGAAACGCGTTACCTCTGGTTCCGCGCAAACAACAACTCTACGACAGCTGCTTCAACGGGAAGCTTTGCTGTAGATTCTGGTGCTGCACAAACAGTAAGCTTGCCAGCAAATAGCGGCAACGTTTGGTGCAACAAGAACTCTGCTGGCCAAGTCATGGCGTTCTCTGTGAGTCAAAATGCAGACCATCAGTTGAAGTACACTGCATCAAATGCAAACCTTTATGTTGATCAGTTCGTCCTTACGACAAATCCAAACCTCGGACTTGGTACATGTACCGGCGGCGCGGGAACTTCCGACACGATTCTACCCAGTATATCCATCACCTCGCCAACTACTAGCGCGACCTACTCTACTTCCACTCCTTCTATTACTCTCTCTGGTAGCGCTTCTGACAATGTGGCTGTTACGTCGGTCGTCGCGGTAAACGCAGCAGCAGGCGCATCCGCAATCAGTATCAGCGGTACGACATCTTGGACCGGAAGTGTGTCACTTGTGTCCGGCTTGAACAGTCTTGTTGTGACAGCATACGATGCAGCTGGAAACCAAAAGCAAGCAACGCTTGATGTTACGTACACACCAGCAGACACTGTTCTTCCAAACGTTTCTATTGTGGCACCGGTTGCTTCTGGTGGAACATATCTTGCAACTTCTAACTCCCTCACCACTCTTGCCGGCACCTCTTCCGACAACGTCGGAGTCACCCAAGTAACATGGGTCAACTCACTCGGCGGCTCTGGTACAGCAACAGGAACAACAAGCTGGTCTGTGCCTTCGATTGCGCTTTCCAACGGCTCTAACGTGATTACGGTCACAGCCAAAGATGCGGCAAACAATACGAAGACTGCAAGTATCACAGTAGTTCGAGATACGACAGCCCCAACAGTTTCTGTCACAGTTCCTACAGCTGGTGCATCATTTACTGGCACAAGCCCTATCACTTTGACTGCAAATGCGACTGACAACGTAGCTATCGACCATGTCGACTTCTACTATGGCTCAAACCAATTCATCGGCGGCGCGACAACTGTCACCGGTGGCAACTACACTCGCACATGGACACCAAGCACAAGCGGGTCTATCGGCCTTTACGCTATCGCATATGACACATCTGGAAATCCAAAGACTTCTGCAACAGTTACAATCTCTGTCAGTCTTTCAACTCCGGACACTATCGCTCCGACAGTACAAATGTCTGCTCCGGCAGCTGGTGCAACAGTGTCTGGCACAGCGGTCACTCTTGGTGCAGTTGCAAGTGACAACACGGGTGTATCTTCTGTAGCATTCTACTTGGATGGAGTGGCGATCTCTGGCGCAATCGATACGACAGGCAACAATCCAAACACGAATGGCACCGGCATCACCGGCCAACTCTATGAAGCGGTATGGAATACATCTTCAGTTTCAAATGGAACACATACACTTTCTGCTCGAGCAACAGATGCGGCTGGTAATATCAAAAATTCATCGACAGTTTCGATCACGGTTTCAAATGTAGTCGGCCAACCAGATCTTATAGTTACAGATCTCAGCTGGACTCCGGCATCACCAGTTCTTGGTTCAGTTATTACATTTAGTGCAGTGGTGAAAAATGTAGGAAATGCAGCAACACCTGCAGGAAAAGTGACAAGCGTTACTTTCTACAACAACGAAGGCACTGTCATCGGTTGTGGTGACTCTTATACTCAGTCCATCGCAGCTGGCGCAAGCATTACGGTGACAGCTGGACAGACTTCATCTGTCACAAGCAACTGGTGTAACACTACTCTTGGCGGACAAATTCCTCCAACGTGGATTGCTACAGGTAGTGCATTTGAAGCACGAGCTGAAGTTGACGACATCAACCGTATTACTGAAAGCAATGAGACAAACAACATGTTGACTACTGTATATAATCCTCCGGCAGATACGACTGCTCCAACTGTTGCTATCACTTCTCCGACAACGTCTGCAACATACAGTTCAACAAGTGCTACACTTGCGAACCTTGCCGGCACCTCTTCCGACAACGTCGGAGTCACCCAAGTAACATGGGTCAACTCACTCGGCGGCTCTGGTACAGCAACAGGAACAACAAGCTGGTCTGTGCCTTCGATTGCGCTGCTTAGTGGTACAAATGTGATTACAATCACTGCTTATGATGCATCAGGAAATACTGCAACCAAGCAGCTTGCAGTGTCATACGCAGTTGCATCAAGCGATACAGTTGCACCAACGGTCACTATTACGAGCCCGGCTAACAATGCCAATGTCTCAAACACTTCTAATACGACATTTGTTGCCACAGCAACGGACAATGTCGGCGTAACTGAAGTGAAATTTTTTCTCGGGGGCACTACAACGGCAGCGAAATGCACTCTTTCTTCTCCTACTACTGCACCTAGTACTTACACATGTTCGTTCAAAGTACCGTCCGTCTTCTTCGGATGGGGAACTTCGACCATAACAGTACAGGCAAAAGACGCAGCAGGAAATACGAAAGTGACAAGCATCAAAGTTCGCTAAATAGTTTCCACAAAAAACCGCCATTCGGCGGTTTTTTGTTATCTTGGTATAATAAAGCCATGCTACAGAACAAAGTGGTCATCTATACCGACGGAAGCTCGCGCGGAAATCCTGGCAACGGTGGCTGGGGAGCAATTATTATCGACAATAAACACAACAAAGTGCTCGAGATCGGCGGCTCGGCAGCCCAGACAACGAACAATAAAATGGAACTTCAGGCGGCGATCCGCGCGCTTGGTCACAGAGACTTTTTGAAATCCGACATCGTTATCCATTCGGACTCGGCATACGTGATCAACGGCAGCACCAAATGGATCCATGGTTGGAAGAACAACGGCTGGAAGACGTCGACCAAAGAGCCGGTATTGAACGTAGAAGAATGGCAGAAGATCATGCACTTGCTTGCGACTCGCGGCGGCAAGGTTGAATGGGTGAAAGTGAAAGGCCATTCGGGTGAGAGCTTGAACGAGCGCGCAGACATTATTTGTACTTCATTTGCCGACGGGAAACCCGTGCCGCTTTTTGAGGGCAAGTATACTGACTACATGTCTCAAATAAAAAGCGATGAAAGTGCGGTAAAAAAAATCACTCCTCGCAAAAAAACCAAACATAATACCAAAGAAGCGTATTCGTATGTGTCGTTTGTTGGTGGTGTAATTAAAACAGATAAAGATTGGGCTACGTGCGAAAAACGTGTCAAAGGCAAGAAAGGCGCTCAGTACAAAAAAGTATTTTCAAAACAAGAAGAACAAGAGCTGATAGCTTTGTGGTCTTTAAAATCGCTTTTCTAATATGCGCGATCGACTTCTCATTGCAGCGGTCGTTGGGTTTCTTTCTGGAATTTGTGCGCGTTCGTATGTGTTTGTTTCAATTCCGCTTGTTGGATTTATTTGTCTGCTAGGCGTTGTTTTGCTTGTTTCGTATTTTGTTTTCTATACACGCATGCGGATATTGTTTGCCTCGCTTTTTCTCATTTTTCTTTCGGTGGGTGTTGTGCGATTCCATATTTCCGATACGCCTCTTTATACATCAGATTTATTTTCAAGTGTAGATTCGCTTGTTGCAGTAGACGGCAAGGTGGTCACCGATGTCGACACAAAAGAAAAAACTTCCGACTTTGTGCTCAAAGTAGGGAACGACAAAATCCTTGTCAAAGACGAAGTATTTTCAAAAGTTGAATACGGAGACATGGTGCATGTCGAGGGCATGCTCAAACTTCCGGAGAATTTTCTTGGCGACAACGGCAAAGCATTTGATTATGTAAACTATCTTCGCAAAGACGGCATTGTATATATTGTTGAAAACGGGAACATAACTATACAAGAAAGTAACGGTGGATTTTTCTTGAAGCGATGGTTGTATAGCTTCAAGCATTTTCTCATGCATACTATCGACAAGCTCTTTACCATGCCAGAGTCCGGGCTTCTTTCTGGTGTGCTGCTTGGAACAAAAAGCTCTTTGGGTAATGACTTGCGAGAGGAATTCATACAAACCGGAACGATACACATCGTCGCGCTTTCTGGTTACAACGTGACTATCATTGCCGAAGCGGTGATGGCATTGTTCACTCGAGTATTTCCGTTTTATGCGGGTATTGCCGGTGGTGCGGTTGGTATTATTTTGTTTGCACTTATGACCGGTGCCGGCTCGACTGTGGTACGAGCGGCAATCATGGCTATTATGGTTTTGGTTGCAAAGGCGCTTGGGCGCGCGGCCGATGTCGGCCGCGCGCTGGTCTTTACCGCAGTTTCCATGATACTTTTCAATCCGTGGATCCTTGTCTATGATATATCATTCCAACTTTCATTTCTTGCAACTGTCGGCTTGGTGTATCTCACGCCAAAAGTGGAGCCGTATCTGAAACGTATTCCAGCAAAGTTTGGTTTCCGCACTATCATTGCTTCTACCATTGCCACGACGATATTTGTCATGCCGTTTATTGCTTACACCATGGGCAATTTCTCGCTTGTCGCAATTCCGGCAAACCTTTTCATCTTACCGCTTATGCCGCTTGTCATGCTTGTCGGCACGATTTCGCTTGCCGTTGGTGCGCTGTCATCTTTTATCGCATTTCCAATTACGTTCATTTCATACGCGCTTCTTCATTATGTACTCGCAGTCATTCACTTTTTCGCCAAACTTCCATTCGCCTCAAAAACAATATCCCACGTACCGCTTCTAGTCGTGGGAATTGTCTACGCTCTACTTTTGTACTATATGTTTAAGAAGCCGAAGCAAAGTTTGCTTCAATCACTTTCCAGTTAAGGTTTGCGAAAAAGTCTTCTACGTATTGTTTTTTGCCGGAAGGTTGATAGTCTGCCACGTATGAATGCTCCCACATGTCGAGCGCGAGTACGATTGCGCAATCTGTGAGATGTCCCACATGTTGTTCGTCTACCCATTGGAGGATAAGCTTGCTATTTTTCTTGTCGTAGAAAAGTATTGTCCAGCCGATACCACGTGTGAGCGCAGTTCCCTTGGTGCGGGCCATGAATGCGTCCCAACTTCCGAAATCTTTTGTAACTTGCGCTACAAATGCGCCAGCTGTGTCGACTGCTTGCGCGCCGCCTTCGAGCGAATGGAAATAATATTCGTGGTTGCGCATGCCGTCAAACTCGAAAGAAAATCTGCGCTGAAGTTCGCCAAGTTCGTAGGCGTATTTTTCAGAATCCTTCATAAGCTCGGCCATATGCTCGTTTATCAAATTCGCATGCTTCACGTAGCCTTGATAAAGCTTCATGTGCTCTTCGATATTTTTGGTCGAAATGCCTTGTAATTCTGGGATGGTAAATGTGTGCGCTGTAAATGGTTGCATAGTATAAGTGGTTACGAGTAATGTCTTTATTATATCATGATCCTGTTTTGGTATACTTGCTGTATGCAATTCTTGAAACGGAACCGCTGGCTTATACTTTTGTGTCTTGTTTTGCTGTGTATTTTTGTCTGGTGGAAATTGTGGTCTGCCAATACCGGCAAGTTGCAAGTTTCTTTTCTGGATATTGGACAAGGGGACAGTATTTTTATCCAAGCGCCCAACGGCCGGCAAGTTTTGATAGACGGCGGCAGAGACCAGACTGTTTTGAAACGCCTCGGCGAAGTGATGCCGTATGGCGACCGCTCGATAGACGTGATGATTGCGACGCATCCGGACGCTGACCACATTGGCGGGCTGCCTTTTGTGCTTGCACACTACAATGTTGCGATGGTAATGGAGCCTGGCGTGGGCTCGGATTCTGACGTGTATCAAACTTTTGAAGAAAAAATAGGGGAAGAGAAAGCGGCGCGCGAGTACGCGCGCCGCGGCATGACCCTCGTTCTCGACCAAGAAAAAAACATCCACCTCGATATTTTATTCCCAGACCAAGACGTTTCAACGTGGGAAACGAACGAAGCCTCCATCGTTGCCAAGCTTGTCTATGGACACACTTCTTTTTTGTTGACCGGCGACGCGCCACGACAAACCGAACTTTATTTGGACAAACTCAACAAGAAAGAACTCGACGTCGACGTGCTCAAGCTCGGCCACCACGGTTCGCACACGTCTACTTCGCCGACATTTATCCAAGACACAACGCCCGACTACGCCATTATTTCAGCAGGCAAAAACAACAGCTACGGCCACCCGCACCCAGAAGTCTTGCAAGTGCTGGAAGCTTTCCAAGTGCCGTATCTTGCAACGTACGAACAGGGAACTATTACATTTGTAAGTGATGGAGAAGTGCTTATTAAGAAATAGCCAGAACATACTTTTTAAAAGCACGACATAAAATCCTGGTGGATTTTTGCTCTGCTCGGCTCGACAGCCTGCGCAAGGCTTTTCAAAAGCATGTTCTGGCTATTTCTTTTCTTATTTAAAACAATAATGCTCCCAGGTAGTAGTCGGTTTGATGGTCGGAGTTTTGTAGTCCGGCAATGTGTCTTCGCGCATGTAGATTATTTTAAAGTTGTCGAGCTTCTGCCCGTCTTCCTTGTGGCTGTTGTTCCACTGTCGGCACAAATATTGCCCGTAGTACAAACGATACTTGCTGTAATCGCTTCGCCACAAATTCATCATGTATTTTTGCCAGCGTTGGTCGAAATACGTTTTCGAAACGAGCATCGGTTTGCCATAGTTTACCGGGCCGCCGTTTTTGTAGAGGTCAACCAAAGTTCCATCGCTCAGCGTGCCGGGAATAATGTACCAGCCGTCATCTATGAGCGGGTAAGGCGCAAACATGTCGAACTTTTGGTCGAGGCGTGTGACCCAGGCAAAAGGTTTCAAACTTTCGGGAATGATTTTCTTTGCACCGCCAAGCGTGTCGACGTTCCACAAAACAATATAAATAGTCACAAGCACAAGCGCTGTACTTTTCACTGCACGCACAACATTCTTCCGTTTTTCTTTGCCCGGAGAAAATATAACTTTCTTTGGTGGCAAGCAAATGGTGAGTCGTGAGTTTGCAGTTGTGCGATACAAATATTCTCCCACATGGTGAATACCTGGTAATTTGAATACGAATACAAGCGGCCACCAGAGCGGAGAAAAACGAAGTGTGGCGATCAAACCATCAAATCCAAAAAACTTCCTGCCTTTTTCGTCTACTACAACCCATGAATTTTCTTTGCGCATGAGAGCTTCTATTTCTGCATCATTTTGCGCAGGCAAAATAGTTGTTTTCGGAGAAAGGAAAAGCAAACGTTTCAAGTATTGTACTGTGCGAGTGCAGAATCCGCAGTCTTTATCAAAGTAAATCGTGAGCCCAGCTTTGCGAGAAAATGCGAACCATGGGAGCACTTTGTCCCAGAAGATCGAAGGCAGAAGCCCGAGTGTGATAGCAATGCTGATCGCTCCGAAAAGCCCGATCGACATGGAAAGATTGATACCGATCTGGAACATTGCGAACAAAACAACTCCGACAAGGCGTGTATATTGATTCCATAAAGGGAAAATAAAAAGAAGGGTGCCATAAATCTCAAGCCAGATAGTCGAATATGTGAGAAACGTAAGCGCGCGCGGGAAGCCAAGCAAAAAATGCCCGAACGGAGTAGTGAGCTGGTCGATGCTCAGTGCATAATACAGTGCGGTGCCATCTTTCCATTGCACGCCTGTTTTCAAAAGTCCGGCAAAAAGATAGAAGACGAAAATCTGCGCAATGTAGCCGACAGTTGCGGCAGAAAACACGAGCTTTTCTTCGGCCGGTTTTGTATAGTTGCGGAAATTGTCAAAGCTCCATCGTGCGCCCCACGGCAGGAACATTGCAAAAAACATCACGCATCGCAAGATGACGTCGCCGCCTTGAATAACGAGAGGATTTCTATTTTGTACAGAAATAATAAGGAACCACGAAAGTACTGTTGCTAAAGTCGTGCGGTAGCCAATGAATACTGCGACGGCAAGCAAGCCGGTGATGATGAAAAGAATTCCTTCAAAAAAAGCCGTGCCGCTCATGTGATGCACCGAAATGAGCCAAGGATTGTTGAAAAGTTCAAGAAGATGCGCGCGCGGCAATACGCCCAGATCTGTATAATGCGCCACCAAGCTCCGCCCGCGTTCGATAGTATCAAGCACAAGTATGAGCCCGATCGAGATACGCATCAAAGCCAAAGATCGGTAGTCGAGAGAGAAAAGCTTCTTCAAGTATTCGGTTATTTTCATGAGTTTAGTATAGCAAAATATGCTTTTCTCGCAGACTTGCTTTTTCTATAAGATGTTATATAATGCATTCAAACAAAAATTAAGTCAAGTCTCTAAAAATAAATAAAAATGAAAAAAACAAAAATCTTTGATTTTAAAGTACGTCCTTCACAAATACTTCTTGAAGAATTCGAGAAAAGGGGCTTGGAATATCGCGCTCATGAAATTGCACCGGGAGGGAATGCTTCGGAATTATTTTTTGCTGTCCCTTCAGACTCTCAGGAAAGATCGTTAGCCCTTATATCTATCAAAGAGTGTTCTTGGAATAAGTATTCTAAAAATGCTGAGGAAGAGTTTACAAAATATATTGCTGCTCTTGGGTATAAACCTGTTGCAAATGCCCACCCAACTCTTCTCATTAACTCTTTGAAAAAGCTAAATGAAGGTGTATTCAAAAAAGTGGGGATGAGGTGGTTTGAGTCCTTGCTTTTGGTGCAGGATAAAAAAGGATATAACATTGTGGTCGATAACGGTGAGGATTGTGTTTTCTCAATTCAAAGAGGCATGTCGAAAAAATATCTTTTTGGTCTGCATCAAAGAATTTTTCATGAAGAGGATGCTTATATTGTAGAGAAAATTTAATTTTAAAAAACCTTTCCGAGCGGAAAGGTTTTTTTATTTGATTACTCCAGCTTTTTTCAAAGTTGCGTAGGCTCCGTTTTTTGCTAGTGTGCGCATGCCTTCTGTTGAGACTGAAAGCGTAAATGTTTTGCCGAGTTCTGGAACAAAAATGCGCTTTTTCTGGAGGTTTGGATACTTGCGGTGGCTGCCAGTCGGAGTAAAGATGGTAGCACGAGTACGGTTGGCGTATTTACCGCCGACAAGTGAGCTCTTTTTAGTTATTGCGCAGACTTTTGACATATAGGTTTTGTGCCCCTTATGCTATCATATAGCTATACATTATGCAAGAGCTCGACGCTTTGTTCTATATAGTCATACTCATTATGTCCGTCGTGGTGCACGAGGTTGCTCACGGCTATGCGGCGTACTATTTTGGCGATACGACTGCCCGCGACCAAGGTCGGCTTACTTTGAACCCGATCAAGCATTTGGACATGTTTGGGTCGGTCATCATCCCGCTTATTCTTATCCTTACCAAAGCTGGCTTCGTTTTTGGCTGGGCAAAGCCGGTGCCTTACAATCCGAACAATTTGTCTGACCGAAAAACGGGAACATTGTGGGTCGCAAGCGCAGGCATCATTGCAAATCTTGTGCTCGCAGTTTTCTTTGGGCTTATACTTCGTTTTGCTGGCGCGCATTTGCCGGGTGCGGTTAGTATTATTCTAAGCACTATCGTTTTTGTAAATATCGTCCTTGCAATCTTCAATCTCATTCCGCTTCCGCCGCTTGATGGTTCGAAAATTCTTTTTACTTTACTCGGACATCGCTCACATAAAGTCGAACGATTTCTAGAAACGTACGCACTTGCATTCGTGCTTATATTTGTGTTTTTCATTTGGAGGTATGTCGCACCGGTGATCGTTTGGCTCTTTACTATTATTACAGGCATTCACCCATAATATGAAAAAGTTCGTCACAGCATCTCTTTTTTTGCTTGCTACACTTTTTGTTTTTTTTCTCGCGCCTCGTTTTTCTCAAGCATCTGCAACAGTTGGAAGCATTGACCCAACGTCTTCTGGCAACTACAAAGCAAAACTTTTGTATGATGGAAGCGTTGTTAATTTCGGATATTTTCCGACGACGAATCCAAGCAAGCAAGTTTCGGTAACGACAAGCGAGCTTGATGGATACATCTGGGGTGAGACGATCGGCTGGGTGAGTTTGAATTGCTCAAACAACAGTTCGTGCGGATCTTCCAATTTCAAAGTTTCCAATACTTCAAGCGGAGTTCTTTCTGGCTACGCGTGGGGAGAAAATGCTGGTTGGGTAAACTTTGGTCCGTTTGCAAATTCTGCTACTCCGTCCGTTGCTATCGACTCGACCGGATATTTTTCTGGTTTCGCATGGAGTGAAAATTTTGGCTGGATACAGTTTGATTGCGGAGTAGTAAATGCTTGCGTGAACACCGACTGGCGATATCCGTCTGGCACAAGCGGCGGAGGCGGCGTTGTTATTCCACCAACGACTACAGGCACGAGCGGCACGACAACCACAAATGGTACGACAGATGGAAATGGAAACACTGTCGGCTCCACTGATGCAGGTGGAACAACCGATACTTCTGGCACAACCGGAACCGGGTTTGGAACTACGAGCGGCGGAAGCACTGGCTCATCTGGCAGTACAACCGGAAGCGGATTTGACCCGGGAACTTCCGGAGGCACAGGCGGGTTTGTGGGTGGATTTTTCTCGACCGGCGGCGGTGCGCAAGGTGGAAACAATGGCGGAAGCGGAAATGGCGCAAGTTCTGGCGGGCAAAGCAATCCGAACAATCCAACTTCAGATTCTTCTTGTGGCTCGCTCAGTATATTAAACGCTATCGTTTGCACGGTTCTTGAAACGTATCACTTCACGCAAGAATCTTTTATTGACGTAGTTGGCGGCATACGAAATGTGCTCTCAACTCCGGAAGGCGATAGCATTACGAAAATCATTGCAATCGTCGGACTTATTTTCGGTGCGCTTTTTGCGGTACTGCCCGTGCTCTTTGGCACACCGCTTTCATTTTCTGAAATCGTTCTCATCCCGTATCGTTTGTGGTCGCTGCTTATGACGCTCTTTGGGTTGCGCAAGCGTTCACGTCCATGGGGAACGGTGTATGACTCTGTCACCAAGCAGCCTCTTGATCCGGTAATGGTGACACTTTCCGACATGGATGGAAAAGAAATCGCAACGTCGATCACCGATATGGATGGCCGCTACGGATTCTTGGTCGGCCCCGGCATGTATCGCATCACTCCGGCAAAAACACACTATTCGTTTCCATCGGCAAAGCTCGTCGGCAAGACGAGCGACGAAGTGTATCCGAATTTGTATTTCGGTTATCCAATAGAAATCACTCAAGAAAGTGAAGTCATCACCAAAAATATTCCGATGGATCCGGACAATTTTGATTGGAACGAATTTGCAAAACGCGACCAGCATTTGATGACGTTCTATTCAAAACAAACTGTCATTGTGGCAAAAGTTGCAAGCGTGTTGTTCTCTGTCGGGTTTACGCTTTCGTTCATCGCGCTCGTGTCTTCGTTTGAACTGTACAATGTTTGTATCTTCGCGCTCTACATCGCCCTCTTTATTTTGCGCGAAACTGGTTTGAAGACTCGCCCTGGCGGCAAACTTGTAGATAAAAGCGGCGCACCGCTTTCGTTCGGCGTTGTTCGAGTCTTTACTGCAACTTCCAAAACGAATGTGGCTACGCGCGTTGCCGACAAATACGGCACGTATTATTGTCTTATCCAAAATGGCGAGTACTACGTGACCATCGAACGCAAAAATGCCGACCAATCTTACACTGTACTCCTTACCTCACCAACTATTCATGTCACGAACGGATTTATCAACACGACCTTCACTATATAGTGCTATACTAGCTGTATGAAGAAGTTTCCTTTTCTCTCGCGCGTACAACATCATCCGCTTTTCACGCTCGTATTTTTCATCGCTTTCGGGCTTGTGGTTTCTTTCGTAAGCGTTTTTGCCGTGCCACCGGCAACAAAGTATGATCCTGGCGCAACGCTTGACCCAACATGTGCTCCGGGTGATACGAATTGTTCGGTTGCGGTGGGGACGGTTACGCAAAGTTCTGGAACGCAAACTGATGGATATATTCCTTATTGGACTTCAAATGATAGAGAGCTTTTTATCGGAGGTCCGCAATTCCAGTGGGATGCAAATCGGCGCCGTCTGGGTATCAACACAAACAGCGGACCGACCGCCACTCTCGATGTAGCTGACAATGGCGATTATGAAAATGATATTTTTCGCATTGCTGGTGCAACTTCGACTGTTGGGGATAGTGCTGGAATTTCAATAAGCTTGGGTACGGCTCTTGCTCAAAATGGCGTTGGTCAAACGGGATATGACGGTGGTGCTATATCTTTCTTAAGCGGTCGTGGTGGCGCTGGTGACGTAAGCGGTGGACTTGGTGGAAATGTCACTATTGGTGCACACAAGGGTGGCAATGCAAGCAGTGGTGTTGGTGGCGTGGGTGGTGGTGTTGTTATTAACGCTGGCGGCGCAGGGAACTCTGCAAACTCTGCAAATGGCGGGAATGGGGGCAGTATAAGTCTTAACGGGGGAGCACCAACTACTGGTGAATCTGTCGGCGGCGCAGGAGGTACTATAACACTTACTTCAGGTGCTGGAGGAGATATTACCAATGGCGCGGGCGCGACAGCTGCTTCTGGTGCGCATATTCTTCTTACTTCGGGCAACGGCGGAAGCGCGCCGTCGGGCAGTACAAATGGCAATGGTGGAAATATTATTCTTGCCCCAGGAGTTGCAGGTACTGGTGGAGGCAACAGTGGTTCTATTGGCAATGTACTTCTTGCTGTTTCTGGTGGAAATGTTGGCGTGGGTATTACGAGCCCTCTTTATCGGCTTCATGTTAAAGGCGACAACGGCGCTGGTGTCGTTGCAAAATTTGAAACTTCTGGTGGTGCAACAGCCTGTACGCTTTCTGCAACGACTGGACTTCTCAACTGTTCATCTGATTCTCGTTTGAAAAAAGATATTGAAAATATCGGCAGTGTACTCGACAAGATGCTTGCGCTTCGTCCGGTGTCTTACCGATGGAATACAGAAGACTCTGATGCTCCGCTTAAATACGGTTTCATTGCGCAAGAAGTCGAAGAGCAATTTCCGGCAACTGTTACGACTGATGAAGAAAGTGGATATAAACTTTTTTCACTCCAAGGTTTGATTCCTTACATTGTTAAATCTCTTAAAGAATTGAACGACAAAGTTGATTCTATTTCTGGCAATATTTCAAGCCAGGTTACGCAGGTGGTGCAAAGCATCATGCCGAGCCTGACTGTCGGCTCGGCCGAAGCTCCGACAGGTATTACGTTGTTCGACAAAACTACAACCGAACCGCATTGCCTTTCTATAAATAACGGCATCATCGAAACTACTCCTGGTGCGTGCCAGTAACTATGTAAAAAATCCATAGAATAAGCCCCAAAAATCCCCGAGTGGTTATCCACAAGGGGATTTGACATTGACAAATAAATAGTGTATAGTGTAGAAAACCTTTAAAAAACAAAAAAGATAATGAAAAACTACAAATCTATTCCGAAAGCACAGTACTCTAATAAGGAAATGCGTCTGATTCTGTTAAAGATTTTTATTTTCCACCTGTTAACGGTCATGTTGATGTTCAATCATGCACATGCCAACGTAAAAATCATTCGTTTTGATAAACAAAATGGTTTTACAGTAGATTCAACATCGTCCACAAATTTCAACAGAATTACTCCTCAGATGGAGGTTTGGGCAATAGGTGACACGTTCAATGTTGTCCCTACGGGGTCACCTCAGCCGTATCCCCAGTGGAGATTCATGAGATATTTCCATGTTTCGACTGGTACAAATCCGGTCGCGTATGCAGGTTTAAAACTTACACTTGCTGCTGACACAACCAATCCGGCAACATTTATCGAATACACTTTGAACACACCTGTAATGATACAGCCAACAGATGATAGTTTGTTGATAGACATGGGAGTATTAGACGAGTGCACCGTTTATTCTTACGGTGTTGATATGTTTTACAGTATCGACACTGTAAAATCTGCTTTTTCGCAGATAAAGATTATGGAGTGTACCACAGGAATTACTTCACAAGAAATCAACTTCACGCTATATAACGGTACTATTGTTGCACCACTAAAGGCCACAATTGAAGTGTACGATCTTGCAAGCCGAAAAATCCGGCACGGCATTTCAGAGCTTAATGTTTCTGATCTACATGGTATATATCTGGTGAGGGTTTCTGTGGCTAAGAATTTTAGTACCAGAAAATATAGTTTTTAAAAAATAAGCGAAACTGTGTCATTGAAAGAAATGGGTTTTTCTGTAACAGCTAGCTTTTGCCACCTCTACTGCACGGGGTGGCTTTTTTTTATTACCCATCCAATCCAAGGGCACTTGCATTTATTTAGCCCATATAGTAGAGTAGGAGCACTAGTCCGTAAGGACTTTTTTTATAGAAATATGCCAACAATCAACCAGCTCGTAAAAAAGAGCCGAAAGAAAGTACAGTACAAATCTAAAGCGGTCGCTCTCGCCCGCGGTTTCAACGCGATCCACAATCGTCCTGTATTTTACCCTGCGCCATTCAAAAGAGGCGTATGCTCAAAAGTGACGACAACTACTCCAAAGAAGCCTAACTCTGCGCTCCGAAAGATCGCCCGCGTACGACTTACGAACGGAATGGAAGTTACTGCGTACATCCCGGGTATGGGCCACAACTTACAAGAACACTCTGTAGTAATGCTTCGCGGCGGTCGCGTGAAGGACTTGATCGGAGTACGTTACACTATCGTTCGCGGACGTTTGGATGCAACTGGTGTCGACAAGCGACGACAAGCACGTTCACGATACGGTGCAAAACGCCCAAAGGCAACAGATAAGAAATAATTCATATGCGAAGAAAGATAAAGAACAAACGAATAGTAGAAGCTGACATGGTATACAGCTCAGAGCGTCTTGCAAAATTCATCAACAACTTGATGTGGGATGGAAAAAAGGAAACAGCTCGCAAAGTTGTCTACGCATGCCTCGCGATGATCAAAGAAAAGACAACGCTTGACCCGCTTGAAGTCTTTGAAACAGCGATCAAGAACGCAAGCCCTCTTACTGAAGTCCGTTCTCGACGTATCGGTGGTGCAAACTACCAGGTGCCTCGCGAAGTCCGACCAGAACGAAGACAGGCTCTTGCATTCCGATGGATCCTCGATGCTGCTCGCAGCAAGAAAGGCCAGCCAATGCACATCAAGCTTGCGGAAGAATTGATCCTTGCTTCAAAGAACGAAGGAGCTGCGGTCAAGAAACGCGAAGACACGCACAAGATGGCAGAATCAAACAAAGCTTTTGCTCACTTTGCTTGGTAATAATATACAACTCAAAAACAGCGGCGCCGGTAAACCGGCGCCGCTGTTTTGTTATACACATACAACTTTCGCGTCTCATGGTACGCTATAAGTATATACAAGTCGCTTTATAAGCAATTTATTTTTATTATGAAAAAAACTATCTGGGGCCTGGTGATAGCCATCATCGTAGTGCTCATTGTCATTATCAACATGCGCGTGCCGGGAGACAATCAGGAAGCATCTGGTGTCAGTACGCAACCAGGAGATGTGATTTCTTTTGTATTGGAACGTTCAGTTGCAAACAATGTAGATTATAGATCTAACTATCGTCTTGCAGGACCAAACGTGGGGCCTGCACGAGTGAAAACCTCCAATTCTCATCCAGGTTCGACGGCAACTATCACCGAACTGAAAATCAAAGTTGCTTCAAATGTTGTAAATCCGGCAAGCGGCATTGGTATGTACGTAGGTTCGACATATACCACATTTCCTCTTGGTGCAGGTGGTATTGCTCACATCACAGGGCTCTCGATTCCCGTCACTTATGGAATGACTCAAAGCTTTCCTTTTGATATCATGTTTAGTCCGCTTGGCGGAACTGTAGTTTCTGGTTCGGTAGTCAACGCGGCAATCCAATACATCAAATATAATTTAAATGGAAGTACCTATACTAAATGTACGACATTTGGAGCTTGTAACTTCTGGATCAGTCCCTCTCAGTTGTACTATTATAATACTTCTACTTACATGCTTACGGGTTCTGTCTTTACAAACGGTCCTACCAAGCGTATACAACTTTCAAAACCTGCAGGAGCTCAGCTTACAAACGGAGTAAATAAACTTGCTGACTTTACGTTTGACACCAACAGTACTATTTTGGGACAAATGCGGATCAAAGAAGTTCCAATCACCATCAAATCTACCGGTACTGCAAACATCCCAGCCTCTGCAAACAATTTGAAAATCACAAGCGGGTCAAGCTCGTGTGCTACGGGAATAAATCTTATACAAAATACTTCTGTTACACTTCTGGCTGGAGGTACAACGACTGTGCAAGCGGTGTTTCCTGGGAACGGCGTGCTCATCGTTCCAGGAACTTCCGTCACATTCCATGTCTGTGTTACGAACGTCGCTGGTGCAAATGGAGCAAACCCAACTTCACTTTCTACAACATTTGGACCGTCTTCAACATTCAAGTGGCAAGACGTAACTGGTAATAATCCCGCGTATTTTACTACTACGAACCCACAATTCTTGCAGGACTATCCAACCAATGCATCTGTTGTTGGCAACACTGCGTTCCCAATAAATCCGACTGAATAAATCCGCCCAAGGCGGATCAGCCTAGGGCTGAAATAAAAAAACCCGACTGCGATAAGCCGTCGGGTTTTTGTTTTAGTTTTGCCAAAATATTTATGGCTGGGTTCTGTATGTTTCCCATGGGGTAGCATCTGCTCCGAACTCGTTCTGGTAAACGATCCTTATATCATAATCAGTATTCGGTATCAGGTTATTGATATCCTGAAAGACGAGCCAAAAACTATATCCAGGAATATGGCACCATGTTGAGGAGGTGACTGCTGTTATCCCAGTAAGTCTTACTTCGATCCGCATCTGCGATGTGAGCGCATTTGCATGATAGTACATCAACATCACTTGCAACTTGTTGGTAAAACGATCTACGATTACCGTGTCAATTGTAGGTGCTTGGTGGAAGGGAATAATAGTTGTAGGCGGGATTCCTAGTCTTGGGCTTTGCATCACATCGAGTGGCTCAAAACGCGGTTCCGAAAAAGTAATTTCAGGAGCAGGTTTTGAAGGCGCTACTTCTTCACCTGTATCCTTAGTACAAGATGAAAAACCAATAATTAGCATTGCAATTAGGGTGAAGGTTTTTATGTTCATTTTGTTGAATTTTTAAAGGGTTTGAATATCTAGCTATTTACTTATATTATATACTATTTTACCATATTTGTCAATCTCTATTATGTGGATAAATATAAGGCTTATTTGACAAAAAATATACAATATGTATGATTTATAAAAACTGAAACTCATAATTTAAAAATTAAAAATCATGGTAAAAAAAGAAAATTCCTCGCAAACTTTTCTTGCAAGAAAACTTGCATCTGTTGGAGTCACTCAGGCAGACTTCAAAAGTGCCTTTACAGAAGATAACAAGACAAATATAGGGTCATTCGGAGAAAGCGATCCCACATTTGCTAAGCTTTTGTTTCCGGAAAAAAAATTTACTAAAAAAGAAATTGCACTTTTGGACGAAGCTGTAGATTGCGCCATGTGCATCAAGAGCTCTAACAGCTACAAAAAAGCCTATGCAAGTTTGGAAGCGAAGTGTCCTGGTATTGCGGAAGTTGGACAGAAGCTTTTTCACGCTTATAACATTATTACATATAGCGGGAGAAGAGATTTAAATAAGAATGAGCAGAAAGTCATGGATCAACTGATGAGCACGGAAATTTCTGCTAAAATGGTGAAAGAATTACAGATTGAAGATCTGTGGGAAGACGTAAGAGGGGAAAGAAAAAATGCTGCTTCCCGGCTCCGTAAGATTCTCGAAGATCCTCTATGGAAAAGATTTTTCATTACCAAATTTGTTTCAGACTTCTCTATAACGACCGCCATATCTGAGGCGCTGAACAAGAAGATTCCTTAGCAGTAATAGTTTGTGAAAAGCCGCTTGATACCGAGCGGCTTTTTTATTTGCAAAAAGGGGGAGAATGTCGTATAGTCTATGTATATAAGCCCTTCGGCTTTTTATTTTTATCAAGGTATTAATGTGTATGAGTTTATAAAGAATTAGTTATATGGAACGAGATTATCCACTAGAGAAAGTACGAAATTTCGGTATTATCGCGCACATCGATGCGGGTAAGACCACGACATCAGAGCGCGTGCTCTATTATACCGGCATGAGCCACAAGATCGGTGAAGTTCACAACGGTGAAGCGACAACCGACTGGATGGAACAAGAAAAAGAACGCGGAATCACTATTACTTCTGCGGCTATTACTTGTTTCTGGACACCGACATACGCTGGTGCTGACAAGAACAAAAAGCACCGCTTCAACATTATCGACACTCCTGGACACATCGACTTTACTGTTGAAGTAAAGCGATCTCTTCGCGTGCTCGACGGAGCGGTTGTGGTATTTGACGGCGTTGCCGGAGTAGAACCGCAGTCAGAAACAAACTGGCGTTACGCTGACGAAGCGATGGTGCCACGAATCTGTTTCGTGAACAAGCTCGACCGAACAGGTTCTTCGTTTGAACACTCATACAAAACAATCCTTGATCGTCTCTCTAAAAAAGCGATCCGTGCTCAACTTCCAATCGGTGCTGAAGACAAGTTCGAAGGTGTTGTCGACCTTTTGAAAATGAAGGCGTACTACTTTGAAGGCGCGATGGGCGAAAAAGTTATCGAAAAAGATATTCCAGAGAGCATGTTAGCTGACGCCGAAAAGTATCACGGCGAACTCGTTGAAAAAATCGTTGAACAAGACGACGCTGTCATGAACGCGTACCTCGAAGGTAAAGTTCCGGAAGTAGACGTTTTGAAAAAGCTTCTCCGAAAAGGCGTTATCGCAAACGAAATCTTCCCAGTGTTTACAGGAACTGCGCTCAAGAACAAAGGCGTGCAGCTCGTGCTTGATGCTGTTGTCGACTACTTGCCAGCGCCAACAGATATTCCTCCGGTAAAAGGTATTAACCCGGACACCGAAGAAGCAGTAGAGCGAAAAGCTTCAGACGCGGATCCATTCTCAGCGCTTGCTTTCAAGGTTGCAACAGATCCATTCGTCGGACAACTCATCTTCTTCCGAGTCTACTCAGGTTCACTTGCTGCAGGTTCATACGTGTACAACCCACGAACTCGCAACAAAGAACGTATCGGACGAATCCTTCGAATGCACGCGAACGAACGAGAAGAAGTGAAGAAAGTATTTGCAGGAGAAATCGCAGCTGCGGTTGGTCTTAAAGATACTATCACTTCAGACACACTTTGTGATGAAAACAATCCTGTTGAGCTCGATCGTATCGTGTTCCCAGAACCAGTTATCTCTCTTCGTATTGAACCAAAGACAAAAGCCGACCAAGAAAAAATGGGTATGGCGCTCAACCGACTTGCGCAAGAAGATCCAACATTCCGAGTTACTTCTGACCAAGAAACAAACGAAACGATCATTGCGGGAATGGGAGAACTTCACCTTGAAATTATCGTTGACCGAATGAAGCGAGAATTCAACGTTGAAGCAAATGTTGGCAAGCCACAAGTTGCGTACCGAGAAACCATTCTTGGCAATGCAGAAGCAGAAGGAAAATACATCAAGCAGTCTGGAGGTAAAGGTAACTACGGTCACGTACGCATTCGCGTTAAGCCTATTGATTACTCAATCCCAGTAGAAGATTTGCCAAAGAACGTGAAGCGAGATGGATTCTTCGAATTCATCAACACTATTAAAGGAGGTGCTATTCCACAAGAATTTATCGCTCCATCTGAAAAAGGATTCCGAGAAGGTCTCGACCGAGGTGTCGTTGCTGGATTCAAAATGGTCAACGTTTCGGTTGAACTCTACGATGGTAGCTACCACGAAGTTGACTCGAACGAAATGGCCTTCAAAATTGCCGCTTCAATGGCTGTGCAAGACGCGACAAAGCGAGCTCGCCCAGTGATCCTTGAACCGATGATGAAAGTTGAAGTTGTAACTCCAGACAAATTCATGGGAGACGTGACTGGAAACTTGTCTTCAAAACGCGGACTTATCGAAGGAATGGAAGAACGCGGTATGAACAAAGTGGTGAACGCTGTCGTTCCTCTTTCTGAAATGTTCGGATACATGACAAACCTTCGCTCTATGACAGAAGGTCGCGCAGGATTCACAATGGAATTCCTCCGCTACGATGTCGTGCCGCAGAACGTTGCAGACGAAATTGCAAAGTCTCGAGCTTAAAATAAGAACTCAAAATGCCCCGCGCTGAAAAGCGCGGGGCATTTGTTTTCCCCTTGTTTACTACAATCTCAATCTCAGATTTGGTATACTTTACTCATCACATGAAACACTTGGGAACAAAAACTCTCGCTATCGCAGTTCTTGTTTTTTCTCTTGGAGGAATTATTTTGAATGGGATTGACCGTGCGTATGGAAACTTCAACGCCACAGACTTGTTTGGTCAACTTGACGGTTTAGGTGTTCCGGATTTTGCGGCAGTTACTGCGAACAACAGTGCTGGAGTAGGTAATACGAACAATATTGGTTTTGATGATCCGCAGTCTATTGCGCTTGATACTGTGAACCACCGACTGTTTGTGGCAGATTCAGACAATAACCGCATTCTTATGTTCAATCTTTCGGCGACAAACAATATTAACGATTATGTTGCGGATGCGGTTATCGGTCAGGACAATTTTACTTCCAACCAGATCAATAAAGGATTGGGTTCGATCAATGCTGCGGGCTTGAATGATCCTCAGGGTGTCGAGTATGTCAATAACGAACTTTTTGTTTCTGATAGCTTAAACCATCGCGTGCTTATCTTTTCTGTTCCTGTCGGTTTTGCGAACGGTATTTCTGCGATAGAACAATTTGGCCAAGCAAATTTTACTTCAGGTTTACCAAACCGCGGCAATCCTACTCCGAACAACAATACGTTGAACAATCCAAAAGGTTTAACCACTGATACAAGTCGAAATTTGCTTTTTATCGCTGACTTGCTGAACGACCGCGTGCTTGTATTTGATATCAATCCCGCGACCCGAACAAATGTCGCATCATATGTACTTGGGGAACCGAATTTTACAACAGGTACTGGTACTGCAGCCCAAAATCGCATTAACAACCCTTATGATGTTGATTTTGATCCGATTAATACAAGACTTTTTGTTGCTGACGGACAGAACCGTCGTGTCGTTGTATTTGATGTACGAAATGCTGGGAGTGCGCCGATCAACTTGTGTCCGCTTATCGACCCGGTTATTACAACAGGTCTAGCAAATGGTATGAATGCATCATGTAGACTTGGCCAGGCCGATTGGATAAGTAACACTCCGGGAGTGACGGACCACGATTTTGAAATTATTACTGGTGTCACATACGATCCCGATAAAGAAATTTTGTATGTAATGGATACTAGTAGTCGTGTCACTACTTTTGATATTTCTACTTTCTCTCCTTATCCAACCGAAACAGCCATCGGTGTGTTTGGTCAACCGGATTTTACGACTGCTGGCGCAGAAGACCATACGGCCGGAGGTATGCGCGATCCGGCTGCGCTTGTGTACAACCCTGTCAACCAAAACTTCTTTGTCGCTGACAGATACAACCGCGTGCTTTATTTTGAGTTTATTGATATTACGAGTACATTGGTCTCCGATGGAACAGTGGGGATTGCGTATAATGAACCTATTTCATACATCGATTCGCAAGGGACGGTAACAATGCAAGTAACAGCAGGATCTCTTCCGCCGGGTATTTCGATTTCCGGAACGTCACTCGTCGGCATGCCGACTTTGCAAGGCGTATATAACTTTACACTGCAGATGATTGACAGTTCTGCAGGAGTTGGAGCGTTTTATTCCGAAGAAGTGCCGTTCACTCTTACCGTCAACTTGCTTCCCCCAGGCTTTGATATCTCGCCGATTTCTGGAGATACGACTGAGCTTGGCGCAGGCACTGCAACATTTACCATGGCACTTGCATCACCGACACTTCCTGGCGAAGATGTGACCATTGCGCTTTCATCAAGCGATCTGACTGAAGGAACGGTTTCTCCGGCGTCTTTAACCTTTACACATGGCAACTGGAATGTGCCGCAGACGGTTACTGTAACAGGTCAAGATGACCCCATTGCTGACGGAAATATTTCATACAACGTCGTGACTGCAAATGCGGTGAGTACGTACGCAGAATATTCAAATAGAGATGTTCCAGATATCGGAGTTGTGAACATCGACAATGAAATTCCTGGATTTACTGTCGGTGCGATCAGTGCGCATACGACAGAAGCTTTGGGTACTGCAACATTTGATATCAGTATTAACACGCAACCAACATCTGCCGTTTCGGTTTCGCTTGCTTCCAATGACTCAACCGAAGGAACAGTTGCTACGCCTCTTGTCATATTCACTCCACTCAACTGGCAGACTGTACATACCATTACTGTTACCGGCGTGAACGATGATATTGATGACGGAGATATTGCGTACAGTATTATCACTGGTGCAGCCACAAGCTCTGACCCAGTGTATTCCGGTATGTCTGTCAACAATGTTCCGGCGATCAACGACGACGATGGTGACACGGCCGGAGTATCTCTCTCTTTGATCGACCAAAATACGACCGAAGGTGGCACGAATGGCACGTTCAGCATTGTGCTTACTTCCGAGCCGACTGCCGATGTCACTATTACACTTCTTTCGAGTGATACTTCCGAGGGCGTGATCACTACTCCGTCGGTAACATTTACCTCAGCCGACTGGGATACGCCACAGCTCATACTTGTCGAAGGAGTTGATGACACTATCGATGATGGAGATATTGCTTATAGTATCATTACCGGTGATGCCACTTCGCTTGATGCAACATACGATACTATGATCGTCGATGATGTTGCGGTAATAAACATTGATAATGATGCGACACCGACTGGCGGCGGAGTCGTACTGATTGAGACATTCGATCTGCATATAATCCGCCAACCGACCGCAACTTCGGTGGATGCGCAGTTCATCATTTCAACTTACAACAATGGTTCTGGCACTGTCTGGGAAATGGTCTATTCCACAAATGCAAATGCGCTCGCTACGCTTCCTCATGTACCTTACGCGCAACAGCTGAACAACATTGCAATCCCGCGCGGGGCAACACACTTGTACGCACGATACTTTGATGTCAATAATCCGACCCACGTAAGCCCGATCGTGAGCCGTCCACTTCAACTTTTTGACCAAGAGCCCGACCAACCTGTAGACAGCTCTGACTGCACGCCTTATCTTACAAAATATCTCGTGATGGGAGGCCCGAATGATACTGCCGAAGTGGTAAAGCTCCAGACATTCTTGCGCGAGGAAGAAGGTTTCTCTCAAGTTGTAATCAACGGCGTGTTTGACCGAGCAACGTACAATGCCGTGGTGAACTTCCAAGAGCGTTACTTTGCCGACATCTTGGCGCCGTGGTTCAACTCTCATGGCACCGGCCGAGTGTTCGTGACTACCAAGAAAAAGATCAATGAGCTCCATTGCGCAGGTATGGCTAAGCCGCTTAAAGAATGCCGACAGTTTACCGACTACGCAAAATTGAACGAACAGAATAACCCCGAAGAAGTGAAGAAGATCCAAGACTTTTTGAAGAGCGAACTTTTCCTTACCAATGATTCCTCAACTTCCGGCTCGTTTGACGTATTGCTCGATGACGCAATCCGTCGCTTCCAAGCAAGCTACCCGGATGACATCATCACTCCGTGGGGAAGCCGCGACCAAGAATCGCAAGGCTGGTGGTACGTCACAACCCAAGCCAAAGCCAACCAGCTCTACTGTGCAAAAAACCCATCATAATCTAAAAACCCCTTGTTTTACAAGGGGTTTTTAGTATGGTTGACAAAATGAATATAAATATAGTATAATTAGCTTAAATCACTGAAGTCCAACTAAAACTTAAAAATTATGAAAAAGTTATTTTATTCAGCCGCTGATTATTTTGAATCAATCAGCGATGCTCAATTTACCAAACATTTCGTTGAGATTGCAGGCTTATTAGGTTTTTTTAGCCTTATTTGTGCACTGACATTTGGGTAGGCGTTTTTTTTAAATGGTTTAATATTAGTAAGCTTCTAAAGCACATTGTGTTTTAGGGGCTTTTTTATTATTTGACAAGTCCTATAGTCTTTTGCTATTATCTAGTCAAGCGCTCTATGCGTTTTTTGTTTACGTTAGTAAGGAGGGTTGAGGGACACGTCTCGTATCTTCACCTCTCGTTAGTAACATTTATTAGTTTTAATTGTTCTTTGCTTAAGGTTCTTTTGAACCCGCTGAGCTAGAAATATAATTATATGGCAGATGTATTTAAGAGAGATAAGCCTCACGTAAACGTGGGAACCATCGGTCACGTTGACCATGGAAAGACTACTTTAACAGCAGCTATTTTGACTGTTCTCGGCCGACAAGGTGGAGGATATACAGCGAAGGTAAAAGGTGTAGATGGTATCGATAACGCTCCTGAAGAAAAGGCGCGTGGTATTACTATTGCTCTTTCACACAACGAGTACGAAACTCCTACTCGTCACTACGCTCACA
>CAZQAW010000003.1:0-56550 GCA_964591445.1 uncultured Candidatus Saccharibacteria bacterium
AAGCCCAACACCAGTTTCTAACTTTTTTTTGCAACGGGGGCGCCAAACACGCGGGGGGGGCCCCCCGCTTTGCGGGCGCCCCGCCGCAGCAAACATCGCACCCTCCAAACAGTGCGCTTTTTTATGCTTCCAAACTTCAAAAGGAGAGCGGCATGTTTCTCCATCTTTTTCAAAATTGAAAGAAATACTATTCAAATAATCTTGTATTTTTGCCGGCGTATTCAGTTTCTTCAGTGTTTTGAGGAAATCTTTTTCCATGAGCAAAGTATACCACTTGTGCTATACTTACTGCTAAACAAACAAAACAAAATAAATATATGAAATCAAAACTCTTTATCTACGCTCTTGCGCTGCTCTGTATCAGAGTGAATGCGCAGCCTCAGGACGACTTTATTATGAGAATAAAATTTGATAATATTACTCCGCTAGGTGCAGATGGAATTCTGCCGCAGAACCGCTCTTATCGCGGGGTGGAGCAATATAATTTCTTCAATCCCGCTTTCTTTCTGCATGGAGACATACGCATTTTGGGTAAGCATCCATGTCTTACCACTGGGTATCTTTTTTCTGGTTCTCTCATTAAGCTACGTCCCAGTGCTTATTCTGTACTTGCCCTAGGAATTAGAAGCGGAGATGTGTCTATTGGTGCGCTTGCGGGAATTTCTCGCAGGTCTACAAACAAAGGTGACCCGAATCCGTTTGGAGCATCTTATTCAAATGACAAAGTTGTTGGAATATATTTTTATTCCAAAGAAGAAAGTTTCTTTTCAATAAATTCTGTTTTTCTTTTTGAAAAAAGAAATCAGTTTATTTTTTGGAAAACTGAGGTCAAAGGAGCAATGCCTCCTTACGAGCTCATTTCTTTCTTCGAGACATTCGTTGGTGCAGGCTTTGGAGCCGGATATAGGATGAAGAATCATTCTGTATCTCTGGTGTGGAGTTTGGTGCCGCACAGGGTAGAGGGGACGGGTACGCCCTTTAAAACTATTAAATTTACTTTTAACTCGTTTTTGATGTAAGCTCCTTTAGGTTCTCTTATGCCGGATATTTTTTCTTACACATTGATTATTAAGCGTCGTACGTAATGGTGCGGCGCTTTTTTATTGCAAGCTTGCTAGAAATCCGTATACTTAAAGGCATGAAACTTGTACGAAAAAAATCATTTTCTGGACTCGGGCTTTTTGCTGGCGAGCCCATCAAGAAAAAAACTTTTATTATTGAATACACTGGTGAAGCAATTTCTCATGCAGAAGCAGATCGCCGCGGAGGAAAATATTTGTTTGAAATCAATTCGAAAATTACGATTGATGGAAAGGGAAGAGAGAACTTGGCAAGATATATCAATCATTCACATCGCCCAAATGCGGAAGTTGATATTAAAAAAGGGAAGATCCTTATTTCTGCAATCAAAGATATCAATACTGGAGATGAAATTACCTACGACTACGGCAAAGAGTACGTGAAGGAATACTGCACGCCGTGCAAATGCGATTATTGTCGCACCAAAAAACCGAAAGCAAAAAAGAAGCCTGTCCGTCCCAGAGGCGGGGTTGCGAAGAAATAGGTAGCACTAAAAAGCCTCGCGTATCCTCGCGGGGCTTTTTAGTGCTACGCTCGCTTCTTGCGAGCAGCAAGCATGACTTTCTTTGCTGCCAAGCGCTTCTTTGTCTTTGGAGAACGCTTTGACTTTTTATGTGGACTTAGGGTTGTACCTCTTTTTGCCATGTGATTAAAATTGATTAGTGATAAGTAGTTTAAGTATACCGCAGATAAAGCGCGAATGCTATAATCAAACCATGACACCACCACTCTTGGGCGGCACAGTCCACAAACTTCCCGAAGATTTGAAGAAGGCGATAGTAGAAACGCCGAAGGTTTTGGTGTTGTGGCAAGACATCACTCCGCTCGCCAGGAACGAATGGATCTGTTGGGTCACTTCCGGCAAAAAAGAAGAAACAAGAAATATCCGCATTCAAAAAGGAATTTCAAAAATGAAAAGCGGCATGCGCCGCCCGTGCTGCTGGGCTGGGTGTACGCATCGGTAAAATAAAAAACCGTTCACTTTTGTTACTAGGTTTTTTTAAAAATTTTATCGAGGAAACTAAATAGTGGATTCCAGGTGTGTAACCTTTTTATTATTGTATCTACTTTTAATTCCTTGAAGCCATAATTCTTTCGTTTGCCTGTTAGTTTAAACATCTTATTTTCAGATGTGATTAGTACGGTATGGTAATATCGTGAAATCAATTCCGGTCTACCTATCTTTATGTAAAAATGATTTCTTGATGCTACTAAACAAGCAATTATTGCTAAAGTTAGACAATCATAATTTCTTATCTTGCTCTTACTATTGATTTTTCTAATATCTTTCTCTTTCAGTATCAGAAATCGCTTTATTTCTGATAAGAAATTTATTTCCTTAGATATATCAACTTCCTTTTCTTCAATAAATTTGTGGAAAAAATTATTACATTCATCGATTTGTGGAGTTATCTGTAATATTTCTTCAATTTCCATTGCATATTTATTTTCCATTTTGATTTTATTAGTGGCCACAAAAGATAATTTCTTACTTTCTCTGGTCACTAATAAAACCTTATTTCAAATATACTATTTCAGTTTTAAATTAACAAAAAAATCTGTATTTGTCAATAGTGCTCACTCTAGTGGACAAGTTCAGAATTCTCAATTGGGTTCAGATCAAAAGAGGTATGGAATTTTCTAAGATTTTTGAGATGTTTCCAAATCCTGTATTTCGGAGCTCATTTTTAATATAATACCTGATATGGAAGAAGTACTATGTAAAGATAAAAAAAGTTTATGGAATTGGTTGCAAAAAAACCATAAAGAAAATAAAAGTATCTGGCTGATGTATTACAAACCTAGCTTAAAGTTAGGTGATTTAGATAAACAGACAATCGTAGATTATTGTCTATGTTTTGGTTGGGTTGATAGTGTGGTTGGAAAAGTAGACGATACCAAAACAAAAATAAGAATTTCCCCAAGAAACCCTAAAAGTAAATGGAGTAGAGTAAATAAAGAGAACATCAAACGACTTGTTAAAGAGAGAAAAATGCAACCTTCTGGTCTTACTGTTGTTGCTTTGGCAAAAAAGAGTGGCATGTGGGATGCTTTAAATGATGTTGAAAACCTTGTTGTGCCAACTGATTTGAAATTAATGCTTGAAAAACAAAAGATACAAGATAAGTGGAACGTTCTCAGTAGAAGTAATAAGAGAATGCACCTTGAAACATTATTAAACTCAAAAAAGGAAGAAACTCGGAAGAAAAATATAAAAAAGATTATAGAATTTTTGAAACAGTTCTGAACCCTACTAGGGTATCAAAAAATCACTTTGATTTACAAAATGATTTTAAGGGCTCCGGAGGCAGGGATCGAACCTGCGACCAATCGATTAACAGTCGATTGCTCTACCGCTGAGCTACTCCGGAATAGTGGGGAACACGGGAATATAATAGCAAAATAGGGCCTAAATTGCAAAGTCTTCGTGGTACTATAGGGTCATGTATATACGAGTTCATGTTGTGGCTCATGCAAAGCGGGAGAAAGTCGAGCAGAAAAGTGATGTTTTGTTCGATATTTCGGTCAAAGAGCCGGCAGAAAATAACTTGGCAAATAGAAGGGTTATAGAACTTATGGCAGAGCATTTCAGGGTTCCCGTTTCTCAAGTACGGATTCTGAATGGACACCACCACCCGCACAAATTACTGACGGTTTCAGTTTAGGTGGTATACTGTATATGTGAGGATTATCAGCTAACTTTTTATATTAGTATGATACACATGAACATAAAGGCAGTAAATATGGAGCTTACTGATGCGATCCGTGAGTATGCAGAAAAAAGAGTAGGCAGTTTAGAAAAATTTTTATCCCGATATGGAGACAGTGTGATGTATGAAGTTGAAATAGGCAAATCGACGATGCATCACAAAACAGGAGACGTGTTTAAAGCAGAAGTGTTGATTTCTGGAATTCCAAAACATATCCGCTCAGTTTCTGAAAAAGAAGATTTGTATGCTGCAATAGACGATGTCCGCGATGAAGCAGAAAGACAATTGGTGGGAATGAAAGACCGACGAGACACGATCTTCCGAAGAGGCGCACGAAGCGTCAAGAAAATGTTGAAAGGGCTTTCGAAGAGAAATCCTTTTACTTCGAAAGTTGACTAAAAGGTATTTCTTTCTTACCTTCGGGAATCACTCGCTCGACAATGAACGCTCCGTTTTCAAAACGAGCTTGTTTTACGATGACGCGTTTGCGGTTTTCGTCGAAATAATACGTGCCAGGCCAGCCAAAGTACGCGCGGAATTTTCTGTAATTTTCTTCGGCATTACCCGAAAGTGAAATCTCGCCGTCTTCTTTTGTAATCTTGCCACAGTGCGTTGCTTTGCTTTCGTCTTGTGGGGTTTCTGAGATACTACCAGCTTCAATATGTTGTAAAGTATCAACTACCATTTTCTTTGCGTCTTCGTTGAGTCGCGTGCGAAGTTCAATTGCTTTTTCGTCTTTACCGATCTTTATTTCTTTTTGTAAAACAATATCACCAGCGTCGAGCTTGAATGCCATTTTTTGGATAGTGACACCAGTTGTTTCTTTGCCAAGCAAAATGGCAGATTCGACTGGCGTTGCTCCGCGAAGTTCTGGTAGAAGGGAATAGTGCACGTTATACATGCCAAACTCTGGCATATCAAGTAGTGCTTGCGGGACTATTTTGCCATACGCAACCACGATGCACGTATTTACTTCGTATCTTTTAAACTCTGCAAGAAATGCATGGTCAAGTTTTTCTGGCTGAAGTACGGGAATGTTGTGTGCAAGCGCCCAGACTTTTGCAGCTGGAGCGGTAAGAATCTGCTTTCGCCCGACCTTGCGGTCGGGCATCGTCACAACAACTTGTGGCACATACCCAGAAGAAACCATTTCGTTCAAAATGGTTGTCGTGAGTTCCGGTGTTCCAAAAAATGCAATTGAAAGATTATTTTTTGACATACTTCTTCTTAGCTTTTGGTTCTTCTGGCGGCATGTCTTTGATATCTTTTGCATGGTCATGAAAGAGAATGCCGTCCAAATGGTCGATTTCGTGTTGGAATATTTGTGCCATCAAGCCTTTGCCTTTGTAGGTAAATGCTTTGCCGTGTTCGTCAAGCGCTGCAACTGTCACAGACGTTGCGCGTTTTGTTTTGCCGTAGAGCCAGCGAACAGAAAGACAACCTTCGGGAACGCTTTTCTTGTCTTTAGACATTTTTGTAATAACAGGGTTGATGAACACAATGTCTGTATGCGTGTGAGTTTTGTTCAAATCAGTGAGGCCTTGTCCTCGTACAAAATCTTCCTCAAATATTTTTCCTGCAACAACAAAGATGCGTTTTGAAACACCGATCTGTGGAGCAGCAATAGCAACGCCGTCGCCTTGTTCGACAAGTGCTTGCGACATGTCTTTCAAAACTTTTGTTATTTCTTTCGATCCAATCTCATTTGCAGTTACATCTGGTGCAACTTTGCGAAGAACGGGATCTTCTTTTTGCACGATTGTGATCATACTATTTGAGTTCCTTGATGTATTCCGCGAGCTTATCGAGCGGCACGGTCTTTTGAGAGCGGTTGCTCATATTGCGGACAATGACGGATTTCTCAAGCGCTTCTTTTTGTCCGAAGATAATAGTGTAAGGAATGTTCAATTTCTCGGCAATGGCAAGCTGCGCGCCCAAGCTGTCTTTTGAAAGAGACTGCATGATCGGAACTTTTGCTTTGCGAAGGATTTCGATGACGTTCAAGCTTTTCAATTTTGCTTCAAAACCAAGCTGGATAAAATACATCTTTGGTTTCTTGATAATGCGAGGGTGAAGTTTTGCAAACCAAGGAGCTTCAACAACACGGTCTACCCCGATACTTGATCCAACTGCAGGAATATCTTTCTTGCTGCCAAGTTGTTTACCAAGATAGTCGTAGCGTCCGCCAGAAGCGATCGTTACCATCTTTCCGTCTTCTTCATTTTCAATCATGATTTCAAATACAGTTCGTGTGTAATATGAAAGTCCGCGCACCAAATTTTTGTTGATGCGATATACAATTTCCATTTCTTCCAAATATTCAAGCACTTCTTTGAAGTGGTGTTTGCACGAGTGGCAAAGATAGCTCATGCAGTCTGGAGCGTTTTCATTGATCTCGATTGTTTTTGGATCTTTTGAATCAAGAATGCGGAGCGGATTTGTCTTCAAGCGTTCTTTATCAATTGCGCCAAGAGAACCAACGTGTTTCTTGTAGTAGTTCGTGAGTTCTTTTAAATAGTGCGGACGGCAATCTTTGTCCCCGATAGAGTTGATATCTACTACCAAATCTTTCGCGCCAGCTTCTTCGAGTGTTGTCCACGCAGTTTTGATCACAAGTGCATCGAGAATACTTTTCTCGCTTCCAAGAGCGTCGGTGTCGAACTGCCAAAACTGTCGGTAGCGTCCTTTTTGTGGACTGTCGTGCCGAAATACTGGACCGTAGTTGTAAAACAAAAGTGGTTGCGGCTGGTTGTGCATGCCGTGTTCGATATAACTTCGCATTGTTCCGGCTGTGTGTTCAGGTCGAATAGCCAAGTGGTCGCCACCTTTTGTCTTAAGTGTGTACATTTCTTTGTCGATCGCGTCCGTACCGATCCCAATACTTGTCACAAAAAGTTCTTCTTGTTCGACTATTGGTGTGTCGATCGGTTTGAATCCGTAATACACTGCAATTTCTTGAGCTTTTTCAAAAAATCCCTGGAACGCATAATACTGTTCGTCCATGATGTCGCGCATGCCTTTGAGCGATGTCAAAGGTTCTTTTTTTGCTGCTTTTTTAGATGTATCTTTCATATGCTAGTTGGTTTGCTTATAATCGCCCGGGAGAACGGATGCTTCTGCAATAGGGAGTACGCGGAGAAATGCACGGCCGATGATATTTTTCTCGGGAACATTACCCCACACTCGAGAGTCGGAACTTGCGCTTCGGTTGTCTCCCATAACAAAGTATTGGCCTTCGGGAAGTGTTACAGTGAGTTCGTTCGTTGCTTGGTTTTTTACGTAAGGTTCGTCTACTGTAAATCCTTCCGGATGACTTTCGTTTTTGACAGTGATCTTCTGTCCGTTGATGGTAAGCGTTTCTCCTGGCAAGCCGATAATTCTTTTAATAAAGAATTTTGATGGATCTTTTGGATAACGGAAAATAATAACGTCGCCGCGCTCTGGTTCATGGATACGGTAAGAAATTTCGTCGACGATCAAATATTCGTTATTCTCAAATGTCGGTACCATCGAATTTCCAGAGACGATAAATGGCTGGGCGATAAATGTGCGAATAGGGATGACGATGACAAGCGCAAGAAGTGCAAACTTGATAATTTCCCAAAGGGAATTGTCTTTCTTTGGTTTTGAATACGTGTGCTCGCTCATATTCAAATCAGGAGTTGTGTTTTGTATTGGTTCCATTGCTCTATTCTACTATGAAATATTTGTTGACACAATATCAAAAAGTATGTTGGAGAAGTCTCTCGAATAAGCATCCAAAAAGCACGACATAAAATTCTGCTGAATTTTTGCTCTGCTCGGCTCGACAGCCTGCGCAAGGCATTTAGAAACTTATGCGGGAGACTTTGTTGTGGTACTATGAAGCTATGTTGTACATCATCGGCCTCGGGAATCCGGGAAAAGAATACGAACTTACTCGCCACAATGTTGCGTGGCTTCTTCTTGATGCGGTTGCAAGCAATTTTGAACATGACAAATACATGAATGCTCGCGTCGCTAACGCGACGCTCGCCGACCACGACTTCACTTTCCTTAAACCGGAAACATTTATGAACAATTCTGGCGAAGTCGTTCCGCATTTGTTAAAAAAAGGAATGACAAGCGAAGAACTTGTTGTTGTGCAAGACGATATTGATTTGCCTCTTGGCAGCTTTCGCATTTCGTACGATCGCGGTGATGGCGGGCACAACGGAATCAAATCCATTGTTGCAGTTTTAGGCACAAAAGAATTTCTACGCATCCGCGTTGGTGTTTCGATGAAAGATGAAGAAGGAATTCTTCGCAAACCAAACGTGCTAGGAAAATTGAGTGAAGAAGAAATGAATAAACTGGTAGAAGTCAAAAAAACATTCAAAGAACTTTTGGAAACACTCGCCAAAGACGGAAAAGGGAGGGCAATGACTGAGTTTAATAAATAAAAAATCCCCGTAAGGGGATTTTTTATTTATCATCCCTCTCCTGGCTAGGAGAGGGATGGGGTGAGGTTGTTATTTCTGTTCCAAAAATGCAAGTGTCATGCGCTGATCTTTTGGTTCGAAAAGCGTGATTTGGAAGTTATAGCTCTTACCGAGTTCCAACTTTTCGCGGAGCTTGCTTTCGCTTCCAAAGAGTGAATTGTGGACGAGTCCTGCAACGCCTTCTTTGATAGAAACGAGCGCGCCGTGCTTGTTGAACTTGATGACGATACCTTTGATGATGTCACCTTTAGCAAGTTTGCCTTCAAATTCGTTCCAAGGATTTTCTTTCAAAGCTTTGATTGAAAGAGAAATCTTTCCGTCTTTGATTTCGATGATCTTTGCGCGAACTTTGTCGCCGAGTTTGAACATGCTTCGTGGATCTTCTATAAGACCCCAGTCGATTTCTGAAATGTGCACGAGTCCTTCAAGACCTTCTTCGATTTTCAAGAACACACCGAAGTCTACGAGTCCTGCAACTTCACAATCAAGCTCGTCGCCGATCGCGTATTTGCCGATGATTTCTTTTCGTTCTTCAGGGTTGTTGTCTTTTTCAGAGAAGATGAGCTTGCCTTCTTTTGGAAGCGCAGAAATCATGATAACTGAAAGTTTCTTGCCAACGAGTTTTTTCAATTCTTTCAAAATTTTATCTTTGTCAGAATCTTCTACGCGAGGGTAGTGTTCGCTCTTCAACTGCGAAGCTGGAAGGAATCCTTGGATACCTTGCCATTCGAGGATAAGACCTCCTTTGTTTGCTTCTTTGACCGGGATTTCGAGGATTGTCTTAGACTTGATAGCTTTTTCCGCGTCGCTCCAGATGAGCGCTTGTTTTGCTTCCTTAAGAGAAAGCTCGATATATCCATCTTCGTTGTTCACATCGACAACTTTCGCTTTCACGACGTCGCCCATGTTCACTTTTTTGATGATGTCTTTCGCATTCATGAACTCTCGTCCATAAATGATACCTGTGCCAAACGGCGCGAGGTCGATGTAGACCGAAGATTTTTTGATCTCGATCACCGGGCCTTCGACAAGCATGTCTACCATTGGTGGCATTTCACTTTTGTCGAGAAGCGCTTTTGCGATACTTACATGTTCTATTACTGTGTCTTCTTTCATATAAAATAAAAAATCCGCATACTAAAAAAGTATTTCAGTGCGGAGGTGGCTGCTTTGGGTATTCTGTATTTTCTCTTACAGAAGGGTTATTCCAAAGCAGGTTCCCAGAAAGGCTGGGTTCCGACTACTAATACCTCTAAACTACCATAGAAAAGGGGAATATGCAAATCCACTTGCATAGTATTAGGAAGTATGATACTATACTTGTCAAATAACCCAAGTTGAACAATTTTAAAAAGAACTACTATTATGGTATTTAACGAAGAAAACAACTTTACTTCTGACGGTGTCCCTGTTGTCGGATCAGACCAAAGAACTAACAAAAACCTACTTAAAAGTTTGAAAGGAGATAAAAGAGGGCAAAAACCTGTGTACAAAAACACTCCGCAAAAAACACAAAAGAAAAAATTCTTTCCTACGTAACAGTATTTATTAAGTTTTCAATGTCCTGCTACCTCAGGACACAGTGGCAAGGCTCGACGATAGCAAGTCGGGCTTTTTTTTATTTCCAAAAAATAAGAATATTTGGTATAATAGCCACATGATTATTACATACCTCGGCAAGCAGTTTTGGAAGGTGCAATACGGCGATACGGTTATCGCTTTTAACCCGGTTTCCAAGAAATCAAAACATGGTGGAAGTGCTCCACATTTCGGCTCAACGATCGCGCTTTCAACTACGAATCACCCAGACTTCAACGGTTTTGAAATGGTAGAACACGGCGGCACAGTTCCGTTCGCCATTTCCGGCCCGGGAGACTACGAAGTCAAAGATATTTTCATCAAAGGTGTCCCTAGCGAAGCGATGATCGACGGCAAGAAATACGTCAATACTATATATACGCTCACTGTCGACAACATCAACTTGTGTTTTATGGGCTCGCTTTCTGCGACGAAACTTTTGGCAGACACACGTGAAGCGATCGGCAGCCCAGATATTATTTTCATCCCTATTTCTGGCAAGAATTCCATTGGTGCGACGGATGCTTACAACTTGGCAGCGTCATTTGAGCCGCATCTTATCATTCCGATGGATTACGGCGACGAAAAAGATACACTCAAAGCATTTTTGAAAGAAGCTGGTGAAGAGAAAAAAGAATCCGTCGAAAAACTTACATTGAAACGAAAAGATTTGGAAGGTATGGAAAGCGACGTGGCGATTTTGGAAAGCGTATTTTAATATGATCAAACCTTTTATTCACAAAGTAAGAAACGGCCCCGACCATCACAAAAAGCGTTGGACACTTGCTCTTACGTTTGGCGCAATGTTCCTGATCGTCGGATTTTGGGCGCTTACTCTCAAATACGAGCTTGATATCACCCCCAAAGAAGAACGTGCGGCACAGAAAGAACATAAAAGCCCGTTTGCTGTGTTTAAAACGATGTTCCAAAATGCCAAACAATCAGCGAGCGTGATCCGTGGCGTCGAAACGTACAAGGCCGAAGAAGAGAAAGATCTGGTTCCGCTCGAAGTCGTTTCTGAAACCAGTCCCGAGTAATATTTATTTATTTTGTAGTATACTGTAACAACTTATGGCTAAAAAAATACCATCAAACGAAGAACCGATCGAATCTCCGCTTTCCTCGACTATCGTGCCGACAAACATCGTCACCGAAATGAAGGATTCGTATTTGTCGTACGCAATGTCTGTTATCGTGTCTCGCGCATTGCCGGACGTTCGCGATGGTTTGAAGCCGGTGCACCGACGCATCCTCTACGCCATGTACGAAAGTGGTTTGACTGCAAGCGCGAAATTCCGCAAATCTGCAACAGTGGTAGGAGACGTGCTTGGTAGATATCACCCGCACGGCGACACGGCTGTGTACGACTCGATGGTGGGTATGGCACAAGAATTTTCATACAGATATCCGCTTATTTTAGGCCAAGGAAACTTCGGCTCGATCGACGGCGATGCCGCCGCTGCGATGCGTTATACCGAAGCAAAAATGGCTCGTGTTTCAGCAGAATACATGCGCGATCTTGAAAAAGAAACGGTGAATTTTCGACCGAACTACGACGGCAGCCGCAAAGAGCCGGTGGTATTTCCAGCTGCAGTTCCAGGACTTCTTTTGAATGGTACGCTCGGTATTGCGGTTGGTATGGCGACAAATATTCCTTCGCACAACCTGGGCGAAGTTGTGGACGCAACACTTCATCTTATTGAAAACAAAGATGCAACAACCGAAGACCTTTTGCAATTCGTCAAAGGCCCGGACTTTCCAACAGGAGGCATTGTGTATGGTGAAAAAGATATGGCGCATGCGTACACAACTGGCCGTGGAGGAGTTGTGACTCGCGGGGAAGCAGAAATTGTCGAACAAAAATCTGGCGTTGCACAGATCATCATCACATCAATTCCTTATCGTGTGAACAAATCGACACTTATCGAATCCATTGCCGAGCTTGTCCAAGAAAAGAAATTGGAAGGTATCAAGGGCTTGCGAGATGAATCGACGAAAGATATCCGCATCGTGATCGACCTCAAAAACGGCGTCATGCCGCAAAAAGTGTTGAATTATATTTACAAACACACACAGCTCGAGCAGATGTTCCACTTCAATATTGTTGCGCTTGTTGATGGAGTACCTCAAACACTCTCGCTCAAATCCATCCTGGCGGAATTCATCGGTCATCGCCAAGAGGTTGTAAAACGACGCAGCGAATTTGATCTTCGAAAAGCAAAAGAACGCGAGCATATCTTACTCGGTTTGAAAAAAGCGCTTGACCATATCGACCGCGTTATTTCTGTCATCCGCGCTTCCAAAGATACGCTTGTTGCCAAGATGAACTTGATGAAAGAATTCAAGTTTTCTGAACTTCAGGCTATTGCAATTCTTGAAATGCGTTTGCAGAAACTTGCTGGCCTTGAACGCAAAAATGTCGAGCTTGAACTCAAAGAAAAACAGGATTTGATTGCCGAACTCGAAGCGCTGCTTGCAAGCCCGAAAAAAATGTTGAAAGTGATTGCCGACGAATTGAAAGATATTCGCGACAAATATTCTGACGAACGACGAACACGCGTGATCAAAGGCGGAGTTAAAGCGATCAACGAAGAAGATCTTATTCCCGAAAAAGAATCCGTGCTGGTGTTCACGCAAGGCGGATACGTCAAGCGCACAGACCCAAGCGAATACCGCACACAAAAGCGTGGTGGTGTTGGTGTCATTGATTTGGAAACCAAAGAAGAAGATTTCGTCACGATGCTTGTAACTGCAAACACGCATAGCGATTTGTTGTTCTTCACCAATCTTGGAAAAGCGTATCAGATAAAGATGTACGATATTCCAGAAGGTCGTCGTGCAACCAAAGGCAAGTCGATCATGAACTTCCTCTCGCTTGCGCCAGAAGAAAAAGTGCAATCCATCCTTCCGATGCCAAAAGATACGAAAGGCAAAAGCGGTCTTTCGCTGATGCTTGTGACCGAACAGGGTGTGGGCAAGAAAATGACGGCTGATAGCTTCAAAGACGTGCGTCGAAGTGGGCTTATTGCGATACGTCTCGATAAGGGCGACACGCTCCGCTCTGCGCTTTTGCTTGAAAAAGGCGATGATGTGATTTTGGGAACTACACTTGGCCAATCTATTCGATTTAAAGAGTCCGACATCCGCGAAATGGGCCGTGCAGCTGGAGGTGTCCGTGCGATCAAACTCGGCAAAGGTGATTCTGTTATTGGTGTTGACTTGATCAAAAAAGGCGAGACTCCATTTTTCTTGACGATGAGCGAAAACGGTTTGGGAAAGAAAACTGCTGAAAAAGAATACAAAGTTCAAGGCCGCGGCGGCTCTGGTATAAAGACTGCAAAAGTAACTCCAAAAACAGGAAAACTCATCATCGGCCGCATTGTCGGCAACGAAGGCGAGCTTATTGCAATTTCAAAGAAAGGGCAGGTGATCAAAGTTGATCTTGCAACTATCCCGTCGCTCGGCCGCCAAACACAAGGCGTCACCATCATGAAGCTCCGCGCCGGCGACTCTATCGCTTCGCTTACTTGTTTGTAATTTTATACACAGCGTGAGTTGAAATTCCTTTGATATACTTAGGAATATGACATTTGCGGATCCGGCAAGCACTATTCTCGAACTTGATTTGAAAGAAGGCAACCATGTTGCCGATCTTGGTGCTGGTTCGGGTTTTTATACTATCGCTGCTGCAGAAAAAGTGCGCGACCGCGGGCGGGTGTACGCGCTTGAAGTGCAGAAGGATCTACTCACTCGTATCAAAGCTGAAACAGAAAAAGCGCATTTGCATAACGTCGACATCATGTGGACGAATATCGAAAAGTTGGGTGGAACGAAACTTCGTGAACGCTCGATCGACGCAGTAATCGTTTCAAACGTACTTTTTCAGATCGAAGACAAACCGACGTTTGTGCTTGAAGTAAAACGCATTTTGAAACCTGGTGGAAAAGTGCTGCTTATCGATTGGTCAGATTCATTTGGCGGCATGGGTCCAAAAGGCGACGCGGTTTTAACAAAAGAAAAAGCGCTTGCACTGTTTACTCCGCACAATTTCAAACTTGAGAAAGACATTTCTGCAGGAGCGCATCATTATGGGCTTATTTTGATCAAAGAATAATATGGGAAATTTTAAAACAATTGTTGCAGTGATATTTGGGGCAGGACTTCTTGTTGGTGTGCTTATTTTCTCGGGTCTTGTTCCGATCGGCCAAAAATCAAAAGACGGTGTTGCTGGTGCAGTGGGTAAAGTGACACTCTGGGGTACCGTCAAACGCGACGTGCTTAGTCAGCAACTTTCTGATTTTAATGATACAAACAAAACGTTTACAGTGAGTTATGTAGAGAAAAATCCGATCACTTTTAACACTGAGCTCATCGAAGCTCTTGCGTCAGGCATCGGCCCGGACATGATCATGCTTCCGACGGACTCCATTTTACGTTACGCAGATAAGATTTACCCGGTGCCATACGCGAGCTATCCGGAGAGGACATTTCGAGATACATTTATTACCGAAGCAACGCTCTATCTTTCTTCCAAAGGCGTAATGGCATTTCCGATGACAGTCGACCCGATGGTGATGTATTACAACCGTGCGATTTTCGAAAATGCCGGCATCGCTGTTCCGCCGACAACTTGGGAAGATATTGTCGCGCTTGTGCCAACTCTGACAAAGCGCGATCAGCAAGGTGTTATTACACAAAATGCAGTTGCGCTTGGTGAATATGATAACGTGACCAATGCAAAAGATGTGGCAACGCTCCTTATGCTTCAGCGAGGGAATGGCTTGGTGGCAATAGAACAAAATAAGCCTTTTTCTGTGGTTGAAAATGGTTCTCGTACTTCCAAAACTCCGGTCAAAGATGCACTTGCGTTTTATACCGGTTTCGCAAATCCGACAAACACCGACTTGTATTCATGGAACAAAAGCTTTCCGCAGTCGCGCGATCAATTCATTGCCGGTAAGCTCGCTATCTACTTTGGCTACGCAAGCGAACTTTTTGCGATACAAGGCCGCAATCCGAACTTGAACTTCGACATTACTGCAATACCTCAACTGAAGGGAACAACCGAGCCGATCACTTTTGGCAAAACAACCGGTGTTGCTGTGCTTAAAAGTTCAAAGAATTTGAACACGTCGATCATCGCTGCAAGCCTCATGTCTTCTTCAAACTTTGTTGCGACATACGTTTCCAATCTTTCTCAAGCAGGTATTAACTTTGTACCGGCGCGACGAGATCTTTTGGCCCAAACTCCTAGTTCGTATTATGCGCCGATCATTTATCGTGCGGGGCTTACCTCGCGCGGCTGGTACGACCCACATGACGAGGGGAGCGATGCTGTTTTCCAGCAGGTGATCAATGGCATCAATTCTGGCTTGTACACGACCGACACCGCAGTTGAAGCACTTTCCACTCGGCTGACATTACTCTTTAAGAACATCACTTTCTAATATGAAAAAAGTTATCGGATACGTGCTCCCATTTTTCTTGTCGTTCATGATGTTGGTAAATATTTTCGGCTTCCTCGTTCCTCACCACGTCCATGCGGAAGGAGGGTTGTTCATTGGCTGCAATGAAGAAGAGATCAAGGACGCTACCGGTACATTCATCGGCTTCAAAGACCCATGCGACTTCAACTTTTTCATGTTACAGGTCAACAAGCTTATTTCCTTCCTTTTGTTTGATCTCGCCATGCCGCTTGCGGCCATCTGTTTTGCTTATGCCGGCTTTCTCTATATGTCTTCCGGCGGTTCAGGTGAGCAGATCAGCAAAGCAAAGGGGATTTTCAAAAATGTATTGTTCGGCTTTTTGATCGCGCTTGCTGCGTGGCTCATCGTCAAAGCGATCATGCTTGGGCTAGGCTTCAACGCAGACGAATACGAGAGCTTTTATGAGTAGATTTTTTAAACACATGATATACTTACGATATATGAATAAGTTCCACTCTCTTGTAAACAAATGTATTGTCTTTTTTGTATTTCCATTTTCTACCATGATCGTCGCTTCGCTTGCACTACCCAAGAAAGTGTTGGCCCAAGCAGGAACTGCAGGCGGCCCTCCAGCTGGCAATACCGCAGGTGGCCCACCGGCCGGTTTTGTTGGCGGCAATGAAACAGCTGGTGGTACTGGCTCCAACACCACAACATACAAAATAGACAATCCGCTTTCCGGCGTGAACGACATCGGCTCATTCATCAAAAAGATTCTCGATATAGTACTCACTATCGGCATACCGATTGTCGCATTGTTCATTATTTATTCCGGTTTCCTTTTTGTCACCGCACGTGGCAACAGCGAGAAATTGAGTGATGCAAAGAAAACTCTTGGTTACACGCTTTTAGGAGCAGCTATTTTGCTCGGGTCGTGGATTATCGCGCAAGCGCTTGGCGAGACTGTTCGCCAACTTGAATAATATGAAAAAACTATTTGCATATATACTGGCGTTCGTTATAGTTATTACTCCACTTGTTGGACTTGCGCAGTTGCAACCTGTCGCGGGCCAAGACCCTATGCCGCTTCAGCCTGTTCAAGGCGTTGATTGCAACAACAATATTCTTGACTTTACATCTTTCGCCAATCTTGCTCTGTGTTTGATCAACCGCTTCGTCATCCCGCTTTTGTTTGCGGTAGCTATCCTTGTCTTCGTCTGGGGTGTAGTGCAGTTTATTGGAAATGCAGACAATGAAGAAAAGCGTACTCAAGGCCGCAACTTCATGGTATACGGCATCATATCGCTTTTCGTCATGGTTTCTATCTGGGGTCTTGTAAGCGTGCTTTCTACCACATTTGGTATCAAGACATTTATTCCACAGTTACAGGAACAAAAGCCTTGATATATAAAAACTGGCATTATACAATAAGAGTACGTAGTTATTAATTATTAAGGTCGCTTTATTTATAAGTATTTATACGTTGTATGAAAAAATTTATTATTGCTGTTATTGCATTTGGTCCTCTTCTTGCATTTGCACAAAACTCAACAAACGTGAGTGCTACGACAATTTTAGGCGTTATTGGAAAGATCATTAATACACTTATACCGCTTGCTATTGCCGCTGGAGTTCTTTACTTCATCTGGGGTGTTATTCAGTATGTGACAGCCAAAGACGAAGAATCTCAGGGTGCAGCTCGCAAGACCATGATCTCTGGTATTATCGGTCTCTTCGTTATCGTTTCTATCTGGGGTCTTGTTTCTATCATCCGAAATACTTTTGGTATCACTGACGATGGAACTATAGATCAAGGTGCAGTACCGTGCGTTCCAATTTACGATTCAAACGGTAATCAAGTTGGTTGTTAATACTCATGCTTAACCCGTTCGTTGTCCCAGTTGCATATGCCGATGTCGACAGTTTGCTTAAAAAGGTGAACAAAGTCATCATTAACCCTTTGATTGTGCTCATGTTTGCTGTTGCGCTTGCGTATTTCTTGTACGGTGTTGTTGAATTTTTGACGAATGCCGAGAACGAAGAAAAGCGCACAGACGGCAAAAGCCACATGTTCTGGGGAGTTGTAGGAATGTTCATCATGGTTGCAGTCTTTACCATCATGAGCATCATCACCAACACTATCGGTGCAGACAAGTACATCAGAGACAATGACCATGGTGGAGATGTGCAGCTTGATATCCAGTAAGAAGGAAGGGAAGAAAATAAAAAAGCATGAGACGAATTCGTCTCATGCTTTTGCGTTAAGGTTTTACAACCTCTGTTCTTGTGTAATCGACCTTAAATGTTTTACCATTGGTCGATCGTACGGTGTAATACAAGGCAGATGGAAATGGTGGATATTCGTGCCCATACACAATTTCTTGTGAATAGGTCGCAATATTTGTTCCATCGTTACCGGTGTTGTAGCATTTCACTTGCACGCGCTGATTTTCATCAAGTACAATCTTCACATAATACGACTTTTGGATACCCAGTAAATTCTTTTCTACCAAGCGAATACGTTTTGATTCGTGGCCTGGGTAAGCGGTTACATAATTATTAAAGAATATATACTTAATGCCGAAATATGAAACTGTAACCACCACTGCAAAGATAAACAATTTCACGATCCAAACACTGGCTGTGGTGTACAATGTGTCTCCGTGATGAGCATGGTCATCGTTTGTGTGTTTCTCGACTTCGGGGTCGGTGTGGTTATCATCATGATTGCGGTTTTTTTCTTTGTCTTTTCTTAGCTTCTCCTGTTTTTTCTTTTTTGAAACAAAGTTCCAAATCAGAAATGTTGTAGAGAGGATAAAGAGTACTACTAAGGTCCAGAACCACCATGTGGTATAAAATGGAGCACTTGTGCTTTCGGTATTACCACTATCCCATGTCAACCATATAATAATGATAAGTGCAATAATACCGATTGTTTTGAAGGAAGGGAGGGGTATCGAACCCACTCCCTCGTTTTTCTTTTTATGACTTTCTCTTACTAACATGTTTTTTTGTGTTTTTAATGTTCGTGATCTGTGTCTGACTCAACTGGTGCTTTGTCGCCATCAGTTCTATCAGCTTGCTTTTGTGTTCCACTGGAATGTCCAGGTACACTTACAATAGTACTTGTAGGGGTATTGGAGTTGTAGTTAAGAACAGTAAGATTTGGAAGTTTCGTAATCTGTTCTACTTCGTGAAGTCCTTGAGCGCCATAAGAAACTATATTTTTTAAAACATTATCAATATAGTATTTCTTGGCATCTGAATGTTCTTTTTCCTGGAGTCTTTTTTGTTCTGCAATTTTGACCTTTACTTTTTCCTTTGCAAGATTTGCTTCTTCGGTAAGCTGATTCTTTCTTGCAAGCTGAAGTAGATCATCAATTTCTTTTTGATCCAAATCGAATTTCAAAATGCTGAAGTCTCCAGGAACAAATATTCCATCAATGTAGTTACCTGTGCTGTGTCCGGTTAAATCTTCCATTCTCTTTGCAAACGCAACTCCTTCAAAGTATTTATGAAGACTAGTCTTGTCGGCATTCTTTATGTAACCGTCTCTTTCTGTGATTAAGTCATCATAGGTATTCTGGCTTAATATCGAACGCGCTCCTTCTGTAATATTTCCGTCTGCGAACCCTGTCCACGATCCGGTCGGTTTTATCCCATAGAAGATTTCATGAAGATCATCAACAAACAAAGTTTGCTGTATGTTCATATCCAAGAGGTAGCGTTCATCTTTATGGGTTTTAGCATCTGTGACATGGAAGCAATAGCCATATGAATCAAAGACAGAGTATACCGTCTCATTACGAGGATCAATTTTTCCACCACCAATGTTTTTATACCATTTAAGATCAATGCTTTTACGTTTTACTGTCCCAGCAAGACCGATCCATATTACCCCAAAGTGATTTAAAAAGAAGCCTTGAAGTGCGAATTCAAGTTCACTTACTTGCTCTACTTTGCCAGTAGTACGGTTGGCTTTCATGTGAAGTGTTTTAGTTTTTTCTTCACCCCCTATGTTATAAAGGATTTTACGAATAGCATATCCAAAATATTGTGGATTTCCGCCTTCGCTCGCGTTTATAACACAGATGTATTCATTCATTTTAAGTGCAGCAAAGAATGTATCATTTTCTGCAAGCTTCTGTAACAGTATTTTAAGAGCCCAATAGGTTAAAAATATTGTTACACATAAGAATAAGATTATTTGTCCGTTCATGTTAATATAATTTTATAGTTTGAATATTATGTTATTTTTAAAGATATAGTGATTAGCATTCCCAGAGGGGAAGCCTACGTTATTTTCTAGCTATATAATAGCATATTTATATAGAAAAGTCAAGCTACGGAAAGCAAAAAAAGCCTTGCAAAATAAGGGTAAAAAGAGAACTTTTTTTGGTGCGAAGATGTTGTGCGTGCGCCGCGTAGCTAGCCTATGGGCTAGCAAAGTGGTGCTGGAGAGGAGACTCGAACTCCTAACCCTTGCGGGACTAGTTCCTAAGACTAGCGCGTATACCAATTCCGCCACTCCAGCATGTAAAATCAAATTAATCTTTTATTTCTGAAGGCAAATCCTGAACTTGATTTTAGATATAGTTCAAAATCTAAAGCCCTCTTCTTATTTTTAAAGCAACTGTACCATTCTAATGTAATAGGCAGACTACAAGATGTTGTACTTACTTTTCCATTTGAATGCTCGACGATTCTTCTTTTTAAATCATCTGTGAATCCTGCGTAATATTCATTATTATTCATCTTTAAAATATATACATAGTACATTTGCCCCACTTCACTAGCCATAGGCTAGCTTTACGGGGCCACTTCGCACTTAAGTGTACTACTATTGAAACAAATCGTTACGAACGTGCTGTGCACCGCGTAGCTATGTACTCATAGCGAAGTGGTGCCTCGTGAGGGAATCGAACCCCCGACCATCTCCTTAAGAGGGAGCTGCTCTACCAGCTGAGCTAACAAGGCATATTTACTGTTATTTACCAAAACAGCTAACAAGGTATATGAAAAAATTTTAATAAATAACTTACACAATGTTAACATATCTGCTCCACGTCGCCAAGGCTCTGCGGAGCCACTTCGCAGTGTGCGTGCACCGCGTAGCTATGTACTCATAGCGAAGTGGTGCCCAGAGTGGGAATCGAACCCACACGGCATTACTGCCTGGGGATTTTAAGTCCCCTATGTCTACCAATTCCATCATCCGGGCAAACGCTTGATGCGTGAGTCCTAGGGCGGAATCGAACCGCCGTATAAGGGTTTTGCAGACCCTTGCCTTACCACTTGGCGACTAGGACAAATATTCATACCTCATCCCAGCCTTCTCCTACCTCAGGAGAAGGAGCACACCCTCTCCTAAAGTAGGAGAGGGTCGGCCGAAGGACCGGGGTGAGGTATTTCAATCTTACACTATTTAGTATCTTCTCTCAACAAATCATCTATCTTTTGTCGATGCTTTTCGCCCATGTCGATCTCGATTTCAAAAAAGGGAATCGTGTGCATCCGCATTTTGCTTTTTACATAGTCGCGAAGCTCGCTTCTTTTTCGTTTTAAAAAGTTAAGCGTGTCTTCTTCTTTGTCTGTCGGCATCACAGTCAAATACACTGTCGCGTATTTCAAATCTTCCGACACTTTACAGTCGGTAACAGTGATGAGCGATGTACGGTTTGCTTCCATCTCGATGAAAGTTGCCGCTAAATGTTTGAGTTCTTCTCGAACTTTTTCTTGTCGAAGTGTCATACGTTTATTTAGAAACCATCGTGAATGCTTCAAGCACGTCGCCGGCTGCAATTTCAAATTTTGATTCGATGAGAATACCGCATTCGCTGCCTTCTAAAACTTCTTTTGCTTTAACCTTACCTTGTTCGAGGCCAACAATGTGCGCTGCACCAATCTCGTTGTCGCGGCGGATGATCTTCACAACGCTGTTTGAAGCAATGCGGCCTTCGGTAATGCGCCCACCAACAACTTGGCGTTCTTTGGTTGCACTAAAGCACTTCAAGATTTTTACTTTGCCAGAAACTTCGGCAACTTCTTTGCGAGGTCGGCGCTTTTCAAGTTCTTCGCGCAGCCAGTCGGTGATTTTGTAAATGATGTCGAACGTTTTGATCTCAACTCCAGCATTTTCGTTCAAGTCGCGTGCGTTGTTGTCGATTTTTACGTTAAAGCCAATGATGAACGCTTCTTTATCAGAAGACGCAAGTTTTACGTCGCCTTCAGAAATCGCGCCCACGCCTTTTGAAATCACTTTGCATGTGATCTTGTCGGTACAAATCTTCTCAATTTCTTTTTCGATAGCTTCAATAGTTCCTGCGACGTCAGACTTGATGATGATCGGTACGATTTTTGTTTCGTCGGTCATCTGCTTTGCGCCAAGGATTTTTTCGTTTACTCCAGCTTTCGTTCCATTTGTTTTCCATTCGGCAACTGCGCGCTCAGCATCTTTTTTGTTTTCGTAAGCGACAAATTCTTTGCCGACAGGCGGAAGTTTGTCAAAGCCGATAAGTCGAACAGGGGAGGACGGCAATGTTTCTGCCATTGGTTTGCCGAGGAAGTCTTCCATGATGCGCGTGCCGACACTTGTGTCTTCAACGACAACAATCATGCCTTTTTTAAGCACGCCTTCTTTTACAAGCAATGTTCCAGAAATGCCACGTTTTGTATCAAGCAAAGATTCGATGACCAAGCCTTTTGCTGGCACATCTGTGCGAGCTTTCAATTCTTCGAGTTCTGCTGTGAGGAGGATAAGTTCAAGCAGATGCGAAACACCAGTACCTTCTTTTGCAGAAATCTCGGCAGAAGAAATATTGCCACCGTAGCCTTCAAGGTACACGCCTTTTTCAGCCAAATCCATTTTTACTTTTTCGATATTTGCGCCTGGCTTGTCGATCTTGTTGATTGCAACAATGTAAGGAATTTTTGCATCAAGAATCGTATTTAAAGCTTCGACAGTTTGTGTCTTTACAGAATCTTCGGCAGAGACAATAAGGATGGCAATATCAGCCACGGCTGCACCGCGGTTGCGCATTTGAGAAAAAGCTTCGTGACCTGGTGTGTCGAGGAATGTGATTTTCTTCATTACACCAGCTTCGTTTTTGTGCTGCACTTCGTAGGCAGAAAGATGCTGAGTAATGCCGCCGGCTTCTTTGTCGACGATGTTGGTTTTGCGGATATAGTCAAGAAGCGTCGACTTTCCGTGGTCGATGTGTCCCATGATAACTACCACGGGTGGCTTTTCCATTGTTCCTTGCTTCTTGTCCATAATGATTTATTGTTTTGAATTGAGCGCTTTCGTCACCACGTCTTTTTCTTCGGTAGAAAGTTCGAACTCGGCTGTTTTATTCTTGATCGACTTTGCAAAGATGCTCATGCGTTCGCGAGAGTACAAACTTGAAAGCACCACTCCATCGCCTTCGTCGTTCAAAAGTGCGATGGCAAAGCTTTGGTTGCTGCCTTGATCTTTGAACGGGTTGAAGCGTACCATTTCTACTTTGCGGATGCTTGAACGAAGCTTCTTGTCGAGGTGAAGCACATGCGTGCCTATCTCGTGCTGGTTTTTTTCGAGCTCTTTGATATTGTTCAAAATATCTTGAAGTGTTGCTTCGATGTCAGCTCCATTTTTCCCGCGCCAAAATGCACCAAGTCGCATTTCCAGTCGTATGATCCAAATGATCAATACGATGATGATTCCTCCCAAAATATATGTAATGAGTGTTATATCCATAAGCTTGTAGAGAAAGCAAAATAATGGTATAATGTTTTTACAACCGATTGACGATATGCTCGACTAGCAGTGCCCTAGTATACCGCATTTTAACGAAAAACACCATGTTTACAAGGAAACGACAAGTTTATATGGACCACGCATCTGCAACTCCGCTTGATAAGGCGGTCTTTCGCGCTATGGAGCCATTGTGGAGCAAGACTTCGAGCAATCCGCATGCGCTTCATAAAGGTGGGGTAGCTGCTTTGGCGGAAGTGGAAAAGGCGCGCGCCATGCTGGCGCGCGCCTTGGGTGCTCACTCCGACGAACTTATTTTCACCTCTGGCGGCACAGAATCCAACAACGTAGCATTACTTGGTGTCGTCCAAGCATTCAAAATAAAACATCCTGAAACAAAACCACATGTCATTGTAAGTGCGATCGAGCATTCGTCTATCATCGAAACAGCAAAAGCTTTAGAGAAATCCAATGTTGATGTATCGTATCTTGTGCCAAACGAAGACGGCATCGTTGATCCAAAAGAACTTGCGAAACTTCTTCGCAAAGAAACCATCCTTGTGTCTGTCATGTATGCAAACAACGAAGTCGGAACAATCCAGCCGATCAAAGAGATTGCAAAAACACTTCGACATTTTCGAAAAACTTTGTACAAAGAAAAAACACTTTTGTTCAAGCCGGAATATCCATATTTGCACACCGACGCTGTGCAAGCGGTTTCGTATCTTGAAACAAGCGTAGAAAAACTAGGTGTAGATATGCTTACCCTTAACGCTTCAAAAATATACGGACCAAAAGGCGTCGGCTTGCTTTATGTAAAACGCGGAGTACAACTTTCTCCAATCATGTACGGCGGCGACCAAGAAAAGGGAATTCGACCTGGTACACTTCCAACACCACTGATTGTCGGATTTGCAAAAGCGCTCGAACTCACTGTACAAATACGGGACAAAGAATCACTTCGTCTTCAAAAACTCCAAACATATTTTTTTGAACGTTTAAAAAAAGAAATTCCGCAGATACAAATCAATGGAAGTGTAACTGAACGCATTCCAAACAACGTACACATCGCGCTTCCACACTTTGATTCAGAACTTGTGTTGCTTGAGCTCGATGCAAAAGGAATTGCTGCTTCTGCAAAAAGCGCGTGCAAAAGTCACGATCCACTTGCGTCATATGTTATAATGAATGTACGGAAAGACTTGGATGCAGTAACGCTTGAAAACACAGCATTTACTAGGTTTTCAATGGGACGTACAATAACCACGAAAGATATCGACTACGTTGTCGCAACATTGAAATCAATCGTCGAAAAATATTCACGTTTCAATTCATAACTATGCCACCATTTCAAAATTTCACTACAAAAGCAAAAGAAGCAATCCGCAAAGCGCATGAACTTGCGATCGAACGCGGACAGAACCACGTCAACTCATTTCATTTGTTGACGGCTCTTATGCTGCAAGAAGAATCGCTCGTGATTTCCATTCTCGACAAGATGGAAGTTGATACAGTGCTTCTCACTGACTCTGTCGTTGAAGCAATCGAAGCGCCGGATGCTCGAAGTACGGTTTCGCCATCGTATCAGATTTTCCTTACGCCAGATCTTGCACAAGCGATTGAAAAAAGTGCAAAAGTCGCCGAAGTTATGAAAGACGAATTCGTTTCGACAGAACATTTGTTCATCGCGCTTTTGGAAGTGCCAGGCGAAGTCCGCGAACTCCTTGCAAAATTCCGCATATTCAAAGATCAAGTGATCAAGCTTGTTGCGGAATTCAAAACACAAAATATGGGTGAAGCACAGGCTCCAAAAAAAATGCGCATGCTGACAAAATTTACGCGCAACTTAACCAAACTTGCTCGCGAAGACAAGCTTGACCCAGTGATCGGCCGCGACACGGAAATCATGCGCATCATGCAGATCCTTTCCCGACGAACAAAAAACAATCCGATCTTGATCGGTGAACCTGGAACTGGAAAAACTGCCGTTGTTGAAGGCCTCGCGCAGCGCATTGCAAAAGCTGACGTTCCAGAATCTTTGAAAGACAAAGAGCTTGTGTCGCTTGACCTTGGTTCGCTTTTGGCTGGTACAAAATACCGAGGAGAATTCGAAGAGCGATTGAAAGCGATCATGAAAGAAATTGATCGCGCTGGCGGAAAGATTGTTTTGTTTATAGATGAAATTCACACGATCGTTGGCGCTGGCGCTTCTGAAGGTTCGCTTGACGCTTCAAACATGTTGAAGCCGGCACTTGCTCGCGGTGAACTTCGAGCGATCGGAGCGACAACTTTGAAAGAATATCAAAAACATATTGAAAAAGATCCGGCTTTGGCGCGACGTTTCCAGCCAGTGTATATCGACGAACCATCTGCTGAAGATGCGATTGCAGTGCTTCGCGGTTTGAAAGAAAAATATGAACTTTTTCACGGAGTGCATATTACTGACGACGCGATTGTCGCTGCGGTGCAGTTGAGTACGCGTTATATTACGAACCGCTACTTGCCAGACAAAGCTGTGGACTTGATCGACGAAGCATCTTCATCGCTTCGTATTGCGCTTGAAAACAAGCCGCAAGTTTTAGAAGACGCGCACAGAAAAATCATGCGACTTGAAATCGAAAAAGAAGCTTTGAAAAAAGAAATTGAACTCAACGATGACCGCAAAGAAACAAAGCTTCGGATCAAAGACATCGACAAAGAGATAAGCAATTTGCGCGAAAAAACTCAAGAACTCGAACTCAAATGGCAAAATGAAAAATCGATCGTGACCGATATTCGAACTATCAAGAAAAGCTTGGAGACGTTGCGACTTGAAGCAGAACAGGCCGAAATGCGTGTAGACCTTGGACGTGCGGCAGAAATTCGTTATGGCAAAATTCCTCAGCTTCAAAAAGAACTCGAAACTAAACTTGCTCGACTCAAAAAACTCCAGAAATCTCGACGTATTTTGAAAGAAGAGATTACGAGCGAAGATATTGCCGAAGTCGTGGCGCGTTGGACAGGAATTCCTCTTGCAAAAATGCTTGAAGAAGAGCGAGTGAAGCTTGCACGCATGGAAGAAGAGCTTAAGAAACGCGTTGTTGGACAAGATGAAGCGCTCAAGAAAATTGCAGACGTTATCCGCAGATCTCGTGCCGGAATTTCAGATCCAAACAGACCGATTGGTTCATTTATTTTCCTTGGCCCGACTGGTGTTGGTAAGACTGAGCTTACAAAAAGCTTGGCACAGTTTATGTTTAACGACGACAAAGCTTTGATTCGCGTCGACATGAGCGAATACATGGAACGTCACAGTATTTCGAAACTTATTGGTTCTCCTCCAGGCTATGTTGGGCACGATGAATCTGGCCAGCTGACCGAAGCCGTGCGTCACCGACCGTACTCTGTCATTTTGTTTGACGAAATAGAAAAAGCGCATCCGGAAGTGTTTAACTTGCTACTCCAAGTGCTTGATGATGGCCGGCTTACTGATGCAAAAGGCCGCGTGGTGAACTTCAAAAACAGCATCATCATCATGACGTCAAACATTGGTTCGCACTTTATCGAAAAGATGGAAACGATCGGATTCTCAAACAACACCTCGACTCAAGATTATTCTCAGACCAAAGAAAAAGTGATGGGAAGCTTGAAAGATCATTTCCGTCCGGAATTCTTGAACCGTGTGGACGAAGTTGTGCTCTTCGATATTCTTTCTCCAGAATCTATCAAGAATATTGTCGACATCCGTATGGCAGTTGTCCGTGAGCGTTTACTTGCGAAGGGAATACAGCTCGACATTTCTGACGAAGCGCTGACGTATCTTGCACAAGAAGGTTACAACCCGCACTATGGCGCACGACCGCTTAACCGCTTGATCCAGACGAAAATCTTGAATTCTGTTGCATCACACATCATTGAGAAAGGGGTTTCAAAAGGCGACACTGTGTACGTGACTGTTAAAGACAAAGAGCTGTCGATAGTTACCAAAAAAGCTCGAGCGAAGTCTTCATCAATTCGTATGAAGAACGTGGAGGTGGTGTAAACAAAGAAAACCCGGGCCTTTTTAGGGAGCCGGGTCTTTTGTTTGTGTTGCCATTGTTTGTGCAAATGTCCATCTTGATAAGGTAGGGCGTTGCTGATGGCCTGCTCTTTTTTCGAGCGAGTGTCACTATGTTATTTAATGTGTTAAGCATATTTAAATTCTTGCCTGATTTTTTTTTAAACTGCTTAACTCTCAAAGAACTGGATAGAATTATACTATCATATTATAAAATATATGCAAAACAGCCGCCCGATAAGGGCGGCTGTTATTTTTGTGCGTCGGGAAGGATTCGAACCTTCGTAGGCCGAAGCCGACAGATTTACAGTCTGTTGTAATTGACCACTCTACCACCGACGCAACACAGGTAGAATATCATATTTCTTTTTGTTTTGCACGCCCGTTTTGACACCTTCTGATAAGAGAGTACAATGTCTGTAAACCTTTTAAATCGAATAAACATGAACAAATATCTGAAATTACTGCTCTTCATCAGCAGTCTCTCAATTGCTCCGTTTCAACAACTTCCAGCCCCTGAGCCAACATCCTTACCCTTTAATAAAAATGATTTTTATTTTGGTTTAGATACTCCCAAACAGGGTCAGGTTGTCGTAGTAACAAATTTCTCGCCCAGGCATTATTATGGTGCTTTTATTGTAGATACTTTACGTAAAGATTTACACATAGGACCAGGGATCAATTTCATCCCAATCGCGCGCAATGATCCTTGTGGAAATGCACGAATCATCGTTTATTCTGATTACTCAGTTGTTGGCGTTGATACAAGTTTTATCATCCAAAAATATGAGACTGATACAATAACTATTCCAGCAAGCAAAAGCAAGCATGCGCCACTTGGAGGTTTAGGTTACCAAGGATTATTTGCTCGCATTGACACGTGTAAGCAAATTCCTTTTATGTCTGATTCTTTTGTATCACCTTTAAAGCATTTGTATGTCACCGATCGTTTCGGTACATATAGAAAAAGTCAGGAGAAATTCTCTTACCATCGTGGTATAGACTTTCGTGCCAAAGTTGGTACAAAAGTGAGCGCTATTGGTAATGGTGTTGTTATTTCAGTTATCAAAGAAGATCGTTTAGGTAAAACCATACTTCTTAACCACGGTAACGCTGTTTTTTCGGCTTACATGCATCTTTCTAAAATGTATGTTGAAGAAGGAGATACCGTTAAAGCTGGTGAGATTATCGCACTTTCAGGTGCAAGTGGGGCCATTCGTGGACCGCATCTGCATCTGAGTCTATTTGTGGGGAAGATACCCATAGACTTCATGATTTTTAAAGACGTAGTGAATAAGTTGGGTAAGCCCTTGGTGTACACTGAGGGCTTTTTTTATTGCTTTTCAAATGCTACACTTTGTCAATGATTTCCAAGATAGACAAGCAGAAAATGCGTACCTGGGTAGAGATCGACAAGAAGACTCTTAAGCACAATTTTACAACTTTTAAAAATATGGTTTCCAAAAACTGCATTGTGATGTCGGTTGTAAAGTCCAATGCATACGGCCATGGACTGCTTCCTGTTTCAAAAGAATTGGTCAAGCTCGGCGTGCAATTCTTGGGAGTGGATTCATTCCCAGAAGCGCTTGAACTCCGCGAAGCAAATATTAAAATTCGTATTATGGTGTTTGGTTACACCGCGCCGGCGTATTATAAAGAAGCTGCAGAAAAAAATATTTCGCTCACCATTTCAAATATGCCTGCGCTTCTTGCGCTTTCAAAAATAAAAACAACGAAAAAAATAAAAATCCATATCAAAGCAGATACTGGCCTTGGCCGACAAGGTTTTCAAATAGATGAAATGGAAAAAGTTGTTTCTATGCTTTCAAAACTGAAAAATATTGAAGTCGAAGGCATCTACAGCCATCTTGCTGTTGGTGAAGATCCGAAACAAAAAGCTTACACTCAAAGCCAGGTGGACAAACTCAACATGTGGGAGGCGCGCTTGAAACAGGGAGGGTATAAGCCGCTCAAACATATCTGCGCTACGTCTTCAACAATGCTTTTCCCGGAATTCCATTTCGACATGGTGCGTATCGGTATCGGTACATACGGACTTTGGCCGTCGAAAGAAACCAAACAGGCTATCGGTAAAAAATATGAACTTAAGCCAGTACTTTCTTGGAAGGCGATCATTACTGAAATCAAAACTTTAAAAAAGGGAAGAAAGATTGGCTACGATTTGACTGAAGAATTGAAAAAGGATTCAGTGCTTGCTGTCGTACCTATCGGTTACTGGCATGGGTATCCGCGTATTTATTCTGGCGTTGGTGAAGCTTGGATTCGTGGTAAAAAAGTAAAACTTATTGGCCGAGTTTCGATGGATATGGTCGTTGTGGATATTACAGATACTAGGAACGTAAAAGTTGGTGATGAAATAGTGCTTATTAAAAATACTGGCGAGCAATATGCCAACACAGAGACTGTCGCTTATCAATCTCATACCATAAACTACGAAATAGTTACCCGAATCAACCCCCTTATTAACCGCTTTATTGTCTAGTTTGCCTTTCACAAGCTTCTGTGCTACTATGTGTGCACTAGCAAATTAGCCAGCAATTTATATGTCACAAGATAAGCTTATCAAAATCCAAAACAAGGACACGAAGGAAGTCTATTTTACTCGCAAGAACAAGAAGACAACTCAGAAGAAAATCGAGCTCAAGAAATTTAGCAAAAAGCTCCGAAAGCACGTTACCTTCAAAGAAGCGAAGAAATAAAAAAGTCCCCGAAAGGGGATTTTTTGTTGCCCGTACAAAATAGGGCTAGCTCAAAAGGGCTTATTTTGCTATAGTTGGTTTCGTAAGGGCGATTAGTTTAGTGGTAGAACAGCGGTCTCCAAAACCGCTGGCGGGGGTTCGATTCCCTCATCGCCCGCATGGAGAATAATTTTGAAAGCGTCAGTAAGTCTATAGAATGGCACATAAAAATAAAAGAAGTTCTCTCAAGCTTAGAGAAGGGTATTTCTTTTGAATATCTGCCGACTGAAAAAGATGAAATTCAATTTTGTATAGAAACTTTAGATTCTTTCATTGAACACAATGAAGAAAAATATAGAGATAAAGAGGGAAAAGAATTCTTCCACAGAATCAAAAACTATAAAGAAAAAATTATAGCTTTATCCAATTAATTTCTTTATTCCGCTTAAACCAAGTCATCTGGCGCTTGGCGTATTGGTTTATTGCTATCTCTAGTTTCTCGAGCATTTCTTTTTTACTTGTTTTCTTTTCTAGAAAGTCCGCAAGGAATCTGTATTCAAGTCCGAGTTCACGCATGCGTTTGTACGACAGACCTTTTTTGTGAAGGTTTTCTGCTTCTTTGATCATGCCAGCTTTTATGCGTTTGTGAAGGCGAGTGTGAATGCGCTTTGCGAGTGTTTCTTTGTCGACTTTGATGCCGATGTATGTTGCGTCATATCTTTTCTTGGGTTTAGATTTCGGAACTTTGCCAAGGGCTTTCGCTATTTCTATCGCGCGGATAAGCCGAACTTTGTTGTGTTTGTCTATAGTTTGTGCGCGAGCATAGTCTAGTTTGGAAAGCATAGTAAAAAGTTTCTCAGCACTTTGTTTTCCTAATTTTTCGCGCAATGTTTGATTTGGTGCAACTTCTGGAAGTGTAATACCTTCAACCAATGCATCAATATAAAAACCAGTTCCGCCCACAACGATCGGTACTTTTTTGCGAGCAATGATTTCGCTGATTGCTCGATCTGCATCTTTGATAAAACGCTCGACGGAATATGTTTCTTTTGGAGACACAACGTCGAGTAAATAATGCTTCACGCCTTTCATCTCGCGCTTGGTGATTTTGCCTGTGCCTATATCGAGACCTTTGTACACTTGTCGAGAATCAGCAGAAACAACCTCCCCACCTGCATCGCTACGCGAAGCATTGCGGGCATGGCCGTTGATTTGATGTGCGAGTTTTACTGCCAAGTCGCTTTTGCCGGAAGCTGTTGGTCCGACTATTACAATTATTTTTGGAAGAGATTTCATGAATGAATTTCCACCTCTCCTGAGGCAGGAGAGGGTCGGCTGAAGGACCGGGGTGAGGTATTATTCGAGATGCTTAATATCAGCCCCAATAGTATTTAATCTCGCGACGATTTCTTCGTAGCCGCGGTTGATCATGTACACATTGCGAAGGATCGATGTTCCTGGTGCGGCAAGCATTGCGATAAGTATAACTACAGATGGGCGAAGCGCTGGAGGGCAGACAAGTTCTGCAGGTTTAAGCGGCGTACCGCCTTCGATATACAGTCGGTGCGGGTCGGCAAGTGTGAGGCGTGCATTCATTTTGTTGAGTTCAGTGAGGTGTATTGCGCGGTTTTCGTACGTCCAATCGTGAATCAAAGTTTGACCTTTTGCCTTCATTGCAGGGATAACGAAGTACGGCAAGTTGTCCATGTTAAGGCCTGGGTAAGGGTTCGCATGGATTTTGTCATCAAGCGCGATAAATGTAGAAGGCTCGATTGTTATATCAACCAAGTTCGTGCGCCCATTTGCACTTTTGTATGGAGCGCTTATTGTGTAATTCAACCCCATCTTTTTCAATTTATAGAGTTCAAGTTCCAAAAAGTCGATTGGCGCGTGAGAAATAGTGAGGGTCGAATCCGTCGCAATCGCGGCAGCAATAAATGTCATTGACTCGATCGGATCTTCAGAGTTGTGATAGTCGATGGCTTGGTTGATTTCTTTTACCCCGTGCACTTTCAAAATCGAAGTGCCAATGCCTTCAATTTTAACACCGCACGTTCCGAGAAAGAAGCACATTTCTTGTACCATGTAGTTTGAGCTTGCAAATTTGATCGTCGTTACTCCTTCTACTTTTACTGCTGCCATCAAAATATTTTCCATTGCCGTGTCACCGGCTTCGTACATGACGATGTCTGCAGGTGTGAGTCCAGAATGAGAAATTTCATAAGCGTGTTCTGTTGTGTGCACCTTCACGCCAAGTTCTTCGAGCGCAAAACTGTGTGCAGCAATAGTGCGCTTGCCCAAGTGGCAGCCTTGCGCGTGCGGAATTGAAAAGGAGTTGAGCTCGTGAATAAGCGGCCCGATGATCATAAGGATCGAGCGGGTGCGAATCGCGGATTCTTTGTTGATGTGTGAAAGGTTAAATTTTGCTGGTGGAGTAATGACGACAGTATTTTGGTCTTGCCAATGTATTTGTACGCCGATTGATTCCAAAATTTCAATCACGCGGTACACTTCTTCGATACGCGCAATACCGTGCAACGTTGTGACGCCTTTGTTCAAAAGCGAGGCACACAAAAGACCAACTGATCCATTTTTGGAATAGTTGGTGCGGATAGTTCCAGAGAGCTTTTTGCCTCCATTTATTTTGAAATCGGCCGGTTTTGGCGCGGGTGTTGTCATACGTGGTATGATAGCAAATATATGCAAAAATCGGAAAATGTGCCGATAAAAGAATACACGACGATGGGTATTGGCGGAGAAGTTGCGCATCTTGTTCGTATCAAGACAAAAGAAGAAATTCCCGAGGCTGTCGCATTTGCGAAAGAAAAAAACATGCCGTTTGTCGTGCTTGGCGAAGGTTCAAATAGCGTTTTTCGTGATGCAACTTTGAATGCGGTTGTGTTGAAAATTGAAATTCCCGGTTTTGAAATTGTAAAAGAAAACGATGATTCGACTGAAATCAAAATCGGCGCAGGAGAGAATTGGGACAAGGCTGTAAAGCGCGCGGTCGAAATGGATTTGTCTGGCATTGAAGCAATGTCTGCCATTCCGGGAACTGCTGGTGCGACACCGTTTCAAAATGTTGGAGCGTATGGCCAAGAAATAAAAAATGTTATTGAGGCGGTGGAAGTTTATGATGTTCAAAATAGTTCTTTTGCTTTTCTTTCAAACAAAGAATGTAAGTTTGACTATCGCGACAGCATTTTTCGTAGCAGTGAAAAGGGGAGATACATCATCACTTCCATCATTTTAAAACTTTCCAAATTCCCGCCAACAATGCCGCATTATCCGGGGGTTAGGAAATACTTTGAATCAACCTCACCCCAGCCCTCTCCTAGCCAGGAGAGGGAGCAGCCTACACTTCGTGAAATCCGCCAAGCGATTATTGAAATTCGCGCGAACAAACTTCCTGATCCAAAACTTGTCAAAAACAACGGTTCGTTTTTCAAAAATCCAATTGTTGGAAACGCTGTTGCGGAAAAATTGAAAGAACAATTTCCAAACGTTACCATTTTCCCGTCTGGAGAAAACATGAGTAAAATCCCAGCCGGCTGGCTCATAGAGCAAGCAGGGCTCAAAGGCAAAGACTTTGGTGAAATGAAAGTGTATGAAAACAATGCGCTTGTGCTGGTAAACAAAGGCAATGCAACATTTGCAGATTTGGAAAATGCAAAAAATGAAATTGTAAAAACAGTACAAAATAAGTTTGGGATTACTTTGGAACCTGAGCCTATGTTTGTGGAATAGAAAAGCCGCGCAGGCTACGCCTGCGCGGCTTTTCTATTGTGCCCGGGGGGAGAATCGAACTCCCACTCCTTTCGAAACACGATTTTGAGTCGTGCGCGTCTACCAATTCCGCCACCCGGGCAAGCAGTAAAATTAGTATACAAGAAAAAAATGCAAAATCAACCTCACCCTAGCCCTCTCCTAGCCAGGAGAGGGTCGGCTGAAGGACCGGGGAGAGGTTGGAAATTAAAAAATATGCTAGAATATTCCCATGTCCAACTTGTATTCTAACTCTATTTTCTTCATCGAAGTCGACAAGATCGTCCCAAACCCTTTTCAGCCACGACGAGAATTCGAAGAAGGTCCGCTTCGGACGCTTGCAGATTCTATCCGCCAGTACGGCGTGCTTCAGCCGCTTGTCGTAACGCGCATTGAAAAAGAAAAAGAAGACGGCGGTATTGCAACCGAATACGAACTCATTGCCGGAGAGCGACGTTTGCGAGCGTCAAAGCTTGCAGGCCTTCGCGAAGTGCCGGCAATCATCCGCCAAGGAGACGACAACATGATGAAGCTCGAGCTTGCGATCATCGAGAACTTGCAGCGCGAAGATTTGAACGTTGTCGAACGCGCGCGAGCATTCCTAAGACTTACAGATGAATTCAAATTTACACACGGACAAGTTGGCCAGAAAGTCGGCAAGAGTCGAGAATACGTTTCAAACACACTTCGCATCCTTTCGCTTCCGCAAGACATTTTAGACGCGCTTTCTTCTGGTAAAATTTCCGAAGGCCACACACGCCCGCTCATGATGCTTTCTGACAGACCAGAAGAGCAGATGACGTTATTCAAAGAAATCCTTGTGCGAAAAATAAGTGTTCGCGAAGCAGAACGTATTTCAAGAAAAATCGCTTACGACAAAGTTCGCAAGCGCGAGTATGTTCCCGACCCAGAAATTTCTGATATTGAAATGAGCTTACAAGAAGCTTTAGGTACACGCGTCCATATCGAACGACAGCAAGTGGGTGGAAAAATCCTTATCGACTTCTTTACTTCAGAAGATTTGCGAACGATCCTTGATCTTATCAAATCCAACCAACTTAAAGCTCCGAGTGAAATGGTAGACAAATACATGACTCGCAACAATGGCAATGCAATGGAAAAACGTGTTCTTGCTGAGAATCCAGAACTTGCAACGTACGTTCGCCCGACCGCGCCGACAGAGTCGCAAACAGTGGAAGAAATTATTCAAGAAGAAGCTCCAACGCCAACTGAACCAAGCGAACTCGACAAGGAGCCAGAACTTCTCGACGACCGCGCGCCAGAGGAAGTCAAGCAAGCAGAAGATGATGTTGATCTGTACAACATTAGTAAATTCTCACTCTAAATTTTATTTAGTTTTATTTAAATCTGTTGAACAAATATTTGTTGAGCAGACTATTGTCGTCCAAGTACTGACGAATGTGTTTTCGCGCGAGGGCTGTCTTTGCGTAGTCGAGCCATTTGGAAGCTGGGTGCGAATTCTTTTGTGTGACTATTTCTACAATGTCTCCGCTTTGAAGCTTGGTAGAAAGTGGGGACATTTTGCCATTTATTTTGGCGCCAGACGAATGGTCTCCAATGTCAGAGTGTATTGCGTAAGCGAAATCGATCGGGCTTGAATCTTCCGGCAAATCGATGACGTCGGACTTTGGCGTAAAGACGAAAATGCGGTCTTTGAAGAAATCCATTTTCAAGTTGTCCATGTACTTGCCCGGGTCGTTGATCGCTTTTTGAAGTTCGTGAAGTTGCTCGATCCATGCAAACTTTTGCGCAAGTCGCGGACTTTTTTTGCCGATGTCAGACTCTTTGTAAGCATAGTGCGAGGCTATACCGTATTCGGCAATACCGTGCATTTCAGCTGTGCGGATTTGGATTTCTGCCACCGCGCCGTCTTTGGTAAGAATGGTCGTGTGCAAGCTCTGATAGCCATTTGGTTTTGGAACGGCGATGTAGTCTTTGATACGTTCTGGAAGTGGCTTCCACAATGAATGCACGATGCCGAGCACGCGGTAGCAATCTTCGATCGATGGTACGATGATGCGAAGCGCGGCGATGTCGTAGATCTTTTCGATTTCCATATTGTACTTTTGCAGTTTGCGCCACAAGCTGTATTCGTGTTTGCGTCGAGCGGAAAGCTTGATGACTTTTATGTTCTGAGTTGCGAGAGATTTCTCGATTTCTTCTTTGAGCTTGTTTAAATAGTCGAGCGTATTTTCAGTGCGGTCTTTGACGATGTCTTTCATCTTTTCATATTCTTTCGGATAGACGTAAGGAAATGCCGCGTCTTCAATTTCGCCTTTCAATTTGTTGATACCCAAGCGGTGGGCAAGCGGAGCGTAGACTTCGAGAGCTTCGAGCGCGATCCGTTTTTGTTTTTCCGGCTTAATGTATTTGAGCGTTTGCAAATTGTGCAAGCGGTCGGCGAGCTTTATCATGAGTACGCGGAAATCTTCGGCAACAGCTACGAAGAATTTGCGGAGCGACTCTACGTGTCGCTCCGCTCCTCGGTACTTCACTTTACCAAGCTTCGTCACGCCGTTGACCAGAAAGACAATGTCTTTACCAAACTCTTGCTCCATCGTTTCTTCAGAAACATTACAGTCTTCGATCGTGTCGTGCAAAAGTCCGGCAGCGATAGTTGTTGCGTCCATGCCAAATCGCGCAAGGTTGCGAGCAGTTTCTACCACGTGCAAAAAGTAAGGGTCGCCCGAATGGCGCACTTGGCCGCTGTGAGCTTTTTCGGCAAAGGCATAAGCTTTTTTGATAAGCGCTTTTTCTTCGGCAGACAAAGTATGGTCTTCGATAAGCGCCATTATTTCGGCAGGTGTTGCAATGTGTGTAGGCATAGTCTCAGTGTAAAAGAAAAAGAGGGGAATGTAAACAAATGTTTGACAACATAACAATCTGGGTGTACATTTTGGAAAACACTAAAATATAAATATTATGAACACGAATATGTACTATGAAAAAATAGATCAATTTTTAAATAAACAATCTGAAAAAACAAGAGAGATGCTTTTCTTTTTTCTAATCACAATCCCTACACTCTCTTTCTACTGGTTAGTTTTATTTTAGATATTGTAAATAAAAAACCCCCTCACAAATTTGTGAGAGGTTTTTTATTTCTTTTCCAACTTATGCGGATTGTGGTTCGGGCAGGTTTTATTTGAGCAGCGTTCTGGTATGGTCTTTGTGCCTTCCATCATCAAGCTTCCGCAGAGTTTGCAGATATTTCCCGTCGGTTTTGCTTTGATTGCGTTTTTACAATCTGGATAGTTCGAGCATGAATAGAAAATGCCAAAGCGTCCGCGGCGCTCCATCATGAATCCTTTGTTGCACACCGGACATTGCACATCTGTCATTTTGCGCTTCTTTTCTTCTTCGTCTTCTTTGATGAATTTGCATTTCGGATATCGTGAACAAGAGATGAATGATCCGTATTTTCCTTCACGAACAACAAGTTTACCTCCGCCATTTTTTCCTTCTTTTTCTCCACAGATAGGGCAGAGTTCACCAGTTTCTTTTGGGCCTTCGAGCTCTTTACCTTCCAAAGTTCTTGCGCCATCACAATCTGGATATCGCGCACAAGAATAAAACTTTCCATTTCGCGCGAGCTTGATGATCATTTTGCCGCCACATTTTGGGCATTTCATGTCCGTCGGAGCATCACCCATGTTTGTTGCTTTTTCAATCTTGTCTTTTGATTTTACGTCTTTCAAAAACGGAGTGTAAAAATCTTTGAGTGTTTTGACATATTCACGTTTGCCGGCTGCAATATCGTCGAGCTCGTCTTCCATTTCTGCTGTAAAAGTATCGCCAATATAAGTTGGAAAATGTTCTTCGAGGAAACTTGAAACTACATCGCCTGTGTCAGTCGGGAAAAGTGTTCGTCCTTCTTTGTTGACGTATCCACGTTCTTCGATCGTGCGCATGATGGATGCGTATGTTGATGGTCGCCCAATTCCACGTGCCTCAAGTTCTTTGACTAAACCGGCTTCGGTATATCGAGATGGCGGCTGTGTTGCTTTTTCTGTGCTTGTGAGATCGAGCAATTTCAAAACACTTCCTTTTTCAACTTTTGGAAGTTCAACGTCTTCGCCGCGCGCATCAACGTCCACCTTGAGCCAGCCCGGGAAGAGAACACGAGAACCGTTTGCAGAAAATTCTGGAATTGTTTTGTCGCCATCGACAACCGCAACGATCTTTGTTTTCAAAAGTTTGGCATCAGTCATTTGAGAAGAAACCGTGCGGTCCCAAATAAGCCGGTAGAGTTTTTTCTGCTCGTCGTTCATTCCAACAGATTGTTTTTCAATATGCGTTGGGCGGATCGCTTCGTGAGCTTCCTGGGCGTTTTTAGACTTTGTCTTATATATATGCGCTTCTGCGTATTCTTTGCCGTATTCAGAAATTATAAGTTTCAAGATTTGGTCTTGAGCTTGCTTGGACAAGTTTGTGCTGTCAGTTCGCATGTAGGTAATGTGCCCAGCTTCGTAGAGCTTCTGTGCAACTTGCATCGTGCGTGAAGGAGAAAAGCCAAGCCGAGTGCTCGCCGTTTGTTGAAGCGTTGAAGTAGAAAACGGCGCGCGCGGAGAACGTTTTTGTTCAGATTCTTTTACGTCGTCTACAACCCATATTCCTTTTTTGCCAGCTTCGAGAATGTGCTCAACAACTTTTTCATCGCGAGGTTCTTCACTGCATATTAAATGTAATACCTCACCCCGGTCCTTCGGCCGACCCTCTCCTACTTTAGGAGAGGGAGGAAGGCTAAAATTTCCCTCGATAGTCCAATATTTCTCTGGGATAAATGCGCGGATTTCTCGCTCGCGTTCCATGATGATACGAAGTGCAGGGGATTGTACGCGTCCAGCAGAAAGTCCGTAGCGAACTTTTTTCCAAATAAGTCCAGACAAATCGTACCCAACAAGTCTGTCCAACACGCGACGCGCTTCTTGCGCTTTGACCAAATCATCATCGATATCGCGCGGAGCTTTGAGAGCTTCGGTCACCGCTTCTTTTGTAATTTCATGAAAAGTCACACGCTTGATCGGAGCTTTTACTTTTTTATCCGCTTTTAAAAGCTCGTGCAAATGCCAGGAAATTGCTTCTCCTTCGCGGTCCGGGTCGGTTGCAAGGATAATTTCTTTTGCTTTTTCTGCCAACTCGCGCAAGTCGTGTACCACTTTTTCTTTTCCTTTTGAAACTTCGTAGTGAGGAACAAAGCCAGCAGGAATGTCGATTGCTTTTTTGTTTGATTTCGGAAGATCGCGAACGTGACCGATAGAAGCACGCACAGTAAAAGCGCCATCCAAGTATTTCTCGATAGTTTTTGCTTTTGATGGTGACTCGACAATAAGTAATTTCATACGTTGCATTAAGTAGTAACACTATTTATTTTTTTTTGCAAATTAATACTTCCTTATCTCTCCCATTTCTTCTTTGACCAAACCTTTGATTTCCATCATCGAAAGGATGATGTTTGCTTCGACGGTCGGGAAGCCGCTTTGGCGAATGAGTTCGTCTTTATGCATTGGTTCATCGAGTAAGTCGAGCATTTTCTTCTCTTCTTTTGTCAGGTCGGCGTCATCGGTTTTTGCTTGTTCGTCTTCTTTGACTTCAAAACCAAGTGCTTCGAGCAAGTCGTTTGCGTGGCGGATCGGGGTTGCTCCCATGCGTATGAGCATGTTCGTACCATTGGAAGATTTGGAAAAGATCGAGCCCGGAAGCGCGAGCACATCGCGATTGTAATCCGTTGCCATGCGTGCGGTGATGAGCGTTCCAGATTTTTCTTCTGCTTCAATCACAAGCACGGCGCTGCACATGCCGGCCATGATACGGTTTCTTTGAGGAAAGCTCCACTGCGTTGCTCGAAATGTCGGCTCGTATTCTGAAATCAAGCATCCGTCGTTTCTGACAATTCTGTCTGAAAGTTCTGCATTCGTTTGCGGATGAATAATACTGCGGTCGAGCCCTGATCCCGGAATTGCAATCGTGCGTAAGCCGTTTTCAAGTGCAGCTTTATGTGCGATAGCATCTATCCCCAGTGCAAGACCGGAAACGATGACTATGGGGTAGCCTTTCAAACCAGCGATCAATTTCTCGCACGCATCTTTGCCATAGTTTGTGTGTTTTCGAGATCCAACTACAGCTAAAAATTTCACATCTTCTTCTTGCGGGAATTCGCCTTCAATATAAAGCTTCTCTGGAACATGAGGAATTTCAAGTAAGCGCTTTGGAAAGTTTTGTTTGAGAAATACTCGTGACATTGTGGTATTGTAGCAACCCCAAGCTAAAGGATTTTTAAAGTTTTGTTTTAGGCGCGATTTTTGCTACTATAAGAACTATGTTAGACATCAAATTTATCCGGGAAAATAAAGACATCGTGGCGCTTGGCGCGAAGAAAAAGAAAAGCAACTTTGACGTGGACGCGCTTATCGCGCTTGACGACAAGCGTCTTCTACTTTTGAAAGCCTACGAAGAAATGCGTGCAGAACAGAACAAAATGTCTGAGTCTATTGCGAGCGCAGAGGGAGTTGACCGCGAGCGAATGATAGCAAGCATGAAAGAGGTAAAAGAAACGATGCAGGGAAAAGAAGATGAGTTGAAAGCGGTGATGAAAGACTGGCAAGCTTTGATGCTTGATGTTCCAAATATTCCCGACATGTCTGTTCCAGATGGCGACAGCGATGCTGACAACCAAGAAATAAAAGTCTGGGGCGAGAAACCGATTTTTGAATTTGAAGCAAAAGATCATATTGAAATCATGACAAAGCTTGGCATGGTAGACTTTGAGCGCGGCACAAAAGTACACGGCTTTCGCGGATACTTTTTGACTGGCGAAGGTGCGCGACTCACATTTGCGATTTGGAATTACGCCATGACATTTTTTTCAAACAAAGGTTTTATTCCAGTTATTCCGCCAGTAATCGTTCGCAAGCAAAATTTGTACGGCACAGGACATTTGCCGGGTGATGCCGAAGATTATTATGTAACACAAGATGGTGATGCTTTAGCTGGAACCGCAGAAGTGCCACTGATGGGGTTTTATGGAGATGAAGTTATCGACGCGAAAGAATTTCCAATCAAAAAACTCGGATTCTCTCCATGTTTTCGCCGCGAAGCGGGAAGTCATAGCAAAGACGTGAAAGGCCTCATTCGTGTGCATGAATTTTACAAATTTGAACAAGTAGTCTTGTGTGAAGCAAGTCATGAAGCTTCTGTTCGGTATCACGAAGAACTTAACAGAAACACTGAAGAATTTATTGAGTCGCTCGGTATTCCGTACCACACTGTGATTAACTGCGGCGGAGATTTGGGCCTTGGCCAAGTGAAAAAATACGACATTGAACTTTGGGTTCCAAAAGAAAATACATACCGTGAAATTTCTTCTGCTTCATATTTCCATGATTTCCAAACACGACGATTCAACATTCGCTACAAAGATGAAAATGGAAAACTTCAATACGCGCACTCACTTAACTCAACCGCCATTCCAACTCCGCGCATTCTTGTATCGCTCGTAGAAAACTTCCAACAGGCAGATGGCAGCGTCAAAATCCCCCCGGTGCTTCAACCTTTTATGGGTAAGGAAAGTATTACTCTTTAAACACTATATATAGTATGGCTCCTCGCGGACGGCAGATCGTGAAAGAGTCTCCGGCAACAGCAGTGCGGAGAAAAAAGAAGCTTCGAAAGTTCATTGTCGTGAGCGCTCTTGTTGTGCTTAGTATTGCCGGGCTTTCGCTTGCGTCGCGTGTGGACAAGCTTGCGATTTCAAAAGTGGTACTCGAAGGCGCAACTATTGTCGAAGAAAAAGATGTGAAAGCTATTGTCGACGAAACGATCGCTGGTTCGTATGCGTGGCTTTTTTCAAAACGGAATGTGCTTATTTATCCTCGTAAAAAAGTTATGCGGGAACTTTTGGATCAAGAAAAAAGAATTGAAACTCTTTTCTTAACTATTGAAAACAATAGCGAACTTCATGTTCGTGTCACAGAACGCGGTGGAAAATATTTGTGGTGCGGAGAAGACCCAGAAGCGGTAACCACGTATTCAAATTGTTTTTTCTTGGACGACACCGGATATATTTTTGATGAAGCGCCGTACTTTTCAGACAACGTGTATTTCAAATTCTATGGCAAACGCAAAGAAGCCGACGCGCCGATCATTGGTTCGCATTTAGTGGAAGCGAACAACTTTGACCAGCTGGTAAAGTTTGCAAATACGGTCCGGACTTTTGGCGTAACGCCACGCGGTATTGTGCTTAGTACCGAAGAAGACAACGAACTCTTGCTCGAAAAACGCGGGCACACAAAAGCGCCGCGAATACTTTTTGAAAAAGATGCAGATTTGATAAAGATTGCAAATACACTTGGCTCTGCGCTTGCCGGCGAGCCGCTCAAAACCAGCATTAAAGACAATTACGAAAAGCTTCAGTACCTTGACGTTCGCTTCGCAAACAAGGTATTCTACAAATTTGAGGAATAAGCCCGACTACAAAATAGCGCTCAAAATGCACGACATCATTTTCTGCTGAAAATGTGCTCTGCTCGGCTCGACAGCCTGCGCAAGGCATTTTGGTCACTATTTTGTAAGCGGGCTCACGCATATATGAACTTCTGGCAAAAACTTCCAAAACCTTTTTTTGTTCTTGCTCCAATGGCGGACGTGACCGATCCGGCTTTTCGATGTATTGTTGCGGAAGCTTCGCGACACGGACAACCTGGCGGCGGCCCGGATGTATTTTGGACAGAGTTTGTTTCTGCTGACGGGTTGGCCTTTGCCCAGCGTAGCCTTGGCGAAGTTGGGGCATCCGATTTGAAAAAACATAAACTTTTGAGAGACCTAGAATACACCGAAGCTGAACGGCCAATCGTTGCGCAGCTTTTTTCTTCAAATCCTGAAAATATGAGAGCCGCGGCGAAACTTTGCGCAGAGCTTGGTTTTGATGGCATCGATATCAACATGGGCTGCCCGGACAAAACTATCGAAAAGCAAGGCGCTGGCGCGGCGATGATGAAAACTCCTGACATTGCGGTCGAAGTTATTCGTGCTGCCAAACAGGGCATGAAAGATGCTGGAAAAGATATTCCACTTTCTGTGAAAACTCGTATTGGTTACAACAAAGACGAAATCGAAACTTGGATCCCAAAACTTTTGAATGAAGACTTGGCTGCGCTTACGATACATTGTCGAACTCGCAAAGAACTTTCGTCTGTACCGGCACGATGGGAACATGTCAAAGAAGTTGTAGAAATTCGCAACAAAATGGGAAAAGATACAGTCATCATTGGAAACGGTGATGTGCAAGATATCGCTGACGCAAATGAAAAAGCAAAAGCAACTGGCGCAGATGGCGTGATGATTGGCCGCGCGATTTTTGGCAATCCGTGGCTTTTTTCAACCTCACCCCGGACTTCGTCTCGACCCTCTCCTAGCCAGGAGAGGAGGAAAATTCGAAATGCTATTTCAAATTTCTATCACCGCATCCTTCAAAAACTAGGTTTCAAAAACAGATATTGGCTCCGTACTAGTGCACAAGTCTCTCAAAAAGAAAAACTTGAAATGCTTGCAAGGCATTCAGAATTGTTCGAGCAACTTTTGGGCGATATCAAAAGCTTCGCAATCATGAAAAAACATTTCAAAGCATATGTAAATGGGTTTAATGGAGCAAAAGAACTTCGAAGTAAATTGATGGAAGAGGGGAATGATGCGGAATCTGTGAAAAAAATCATAAATAACTTTTTGTTGACAAACAAAAAATGAAAATGTAAAGTAAAGAAAAATATAAAAATTTATTCACATGAAAGAACGTAAAAAATACTACTTATTGCCGCTAGAGGTGTTTACTACTTTATATAAAATATACGGAGTAGGAGAAGTTGAAATTCAGGAAATGCCTAATGGTGGTTCCAGAAAAGTTGCTTCAATAAAAATTGGTATTCAAGAGTTATTTCTTACTATTGAACACAATGGATCGGAAGCGGTATGTTTTTTCTCGAAAAATACTCCAAGAAAACTTGAATTTTATGAGTACAAGATTGTCTCATTGCATTCTGGTTTCTACACAGACGGTAAGTTATATGCATTTTGGTGGATTGAAGCCGGAGACAATGTTTCTTCTGTAACTCGTATTACGAAATTTCAAAATTGGAGTCTTGGCAGTGCAATTGAAAAGTTGGAACTGTATGTAATTTTTCACCACACCATTCTTCAGATTCTTAAGAATGAGGACGAGCTCTATGAACAAACAGATGTTACTGTACCCAGGTACAAACTTCCATCGTTTATTCCGGAACTCGTTAAATAAAAGATTAGTAATTTTCTTGAAATGTAAAAGCTGCCCGCAAAAAGGCGGCTTTTTTATTTACCTCAAAATTCTGCTATACTCAACACATGAAATCAAAGCAGACTGAACATGTGGCGCTTTATCGCAAATATCGGCCGGAGGATTTTGCTGAGGTTGTTGGGCAGGAACATATTGTCAAAGTTCTCAAAACTGCGCTCTCGCAAGGCAATATTGCTCATGCTTATTTACTGACTGGAAGTCGCGGAACTGGAAAAACGACTGTCGCGCGCATTATCGCTCGCGAGCTTGGAACATCTGCAAACGATATTTACGAAATGGATGCAGCTAGCAACCGCGGCATTGACGACATTCGCGAACTCCGTGAAGGTGTGCGGACGCTGCCGTTTGATTCTCGCTACAAAGTCTACATCATTGACGAAGTGCACATGCTTACGAAAGAAGCTTTTAACGCGCTTTTGAAAACACTCGAAGAACCTCCAGCGCATGCGATTTTTATTTTGGCGACGACAGACTTGGCAAAAGTGCCAGACACGATAGTGTCTCGCTGCCAGACTTTTGAATTTCGAAAACCAAGTGTTCCGATCCTCCGAGACATTGTGCTTGCTGTTGCGCAAAAAGAAGGAGTAAAAGTGGATGCTGGCGGTGCAGAACTTATTGCACTGCTTGGCGATGGATCTTTCCGCGACACGCTTTCTATTTTGCAAAAGGTGATGAGCTATTCGAAAGACGAAAAGATTACGCGCGCAGAAATTGAAAGCGTCACCGGCGCGCCTGAAGGCGAGCTTGTAAATGCACTTCTCAAATCGCTTGTCGACAAAGATATCGAAACCGCGCTTGCAACAGTCGGCAAAGTTGCAGCCAAAGGTGCTGATGCAAAAGTATTTTTGAAACTCGTGCTTCATCATTTGCGGCTTGCACTTTTGCTCCGCTACGCGCCAGAACTTTCAAAAGAAATACAATCAGAAATTTCTGATGTAGACATGGAATTCCTCCGAACGTTAGTCAAAGATAAATCTGGTATGATTTCCTCAAAAACATTGTCAGTACTTCTCGAAGCTTACCAAAAAACCAGCCATTCGTTTATTCCAACGTTGCCTTTAGAACTTGCTTTGGTTGAGCTTTTAGGGAAGAAGTAGAATTTGACTTCACCTGCCTTTAGACTTAGAATACAGAAAAACTCAAAATTCTAAAATCATGTTTAAAGATAAACATCCGTTTCTACTTGAAAAATCAAGGACTTGCTTTATTGTTATGGAGCATAAATATGCCGCTTCGCAGACAAGTTATTATGCGTTGTATGAAATTAGTGATCCAATTAAAGGTAAATCTCCTCATGTAATATGCCACTTTAGCCCGGAAGGCTATGAATTTTATGAATTTCCAAGTCATGAAGAAGCAATGAGAAATTTTAATTCACTTCCATCGCTTGCAGTTATGGGATATAAGTATGAGAAAAAAAATTATCCCGCCAGCCGGATCGTTACATGCGGATATTTTAAGCCGTGGTTTCTTGCCAATAATTTATCCCAAATAAAAGGCGACTTCGTTTTTCCTCAAGGGTGGGATTCTGACCACAAGAAATTTAGGACAGGCAGAACTTTTATTTCTCTTCGCGAGCCCGGCCGTGCACTTGTAAAAAAGGTTACTGTTGCAGCCACTCGTCAGTGCCACCAGGATTCATCCGCGCTATATGTCGTATTTGATGATGGCGATGAAAAATTCCTAAATACAATTGATCAAGTATGCTATGTACCACTCGATGATCCGTTTTGGGAAAATTCAGAAACGATGCGCGCATGGCATAAACTTTGTAATGGAAGCGAATTTTATGTAAGAATACCCGTTGTTTTTGGGCAGGGTTATACAAGAGAACCAAATTTGATCATTGAACTTGGTAATTATGAAAAGGCTTTCGATGAAGAATATTCTCAAGAGCCATTATTTTCTGGACTTATGGAATTAGGTGTGCAAGTAAAATTATATCCGGGAGATCCGGTGGATGAAAAAATGACGCGGTTTTCCATGAATGTATTTATGCAACCGGAAAATCGTCTTGCTCATTTTACCGATTTTGCTACTATACTGCTGCATCTTTTTAGTGAAAATCGCTGTACTTGTAAAATTGGTAGTTTAGATGTTATGTGTCCGATACACCGAGATTGGGCGTATCAAGTATTTCTTCAAAATGGAATATATTAAATTATATTTAAAAAACCCGCACGTGGCGGGTTTTTTTTATTCTAAAACCTCTTCAAGTAATTCTGGAAATTCATTTGTTCCCATATCCCCAAAACAAAAGTGTCCATAATCTTTGAATTCAACTATCTTTAAGTCTTTTACTTTCTCTTTTATTATTCTTACGCTTTCTTGAACTTCGCCCATATCGTTACTTGATGCAAAAACTGTAATGCTTTTTGTTTTACTGACAATGCTTGGGTCAATTTCAAACTTAAACATCCCAGTATTTAAATAAGTTTCTGGATCAAGCCATGGAGCCACAAGAACAACTTTTCCAACTTTGATGTTATTCTCACTTAAATATCGAACGATAAGACCGGCTCCACACGAATGCCCAACTAAAATAGTTTCCTCGTTGAGAGGAAATTGTTCCAAAGTATTTTTCCAAGCGTTATATTCTGGATTATAAGGGACCGGCATTTCTGGAGTTTGTGCAAGAATATCTTTGAGTGCAAGTTGCTTTTGTAGCCAAGGCAACCAATGACAATTCGAAGAAGCTGGACGATTCACATCGTAGTATTCTTCTTTGTCTGGCATACCATGAATGATAATTGCAGTTTTCATATCTGCTACCGGGTAGGGACTCGAACCCCAATTAACAGGACCAAAACCTGCTGTCCTACCTTTAGACGACCCGGTAATACTTTCTTAATTTACACTAAAAATCCACAAAAAACAACGTTGAACCATAACTTCCCATGCTATAATTTCAAACATGTCAGCGCATGGCGGTGGAACAAACCCAATACTCAAGGCTTTGCTTGCTATTATTTTGATCATTATTGTGGTCGGTTCTTTGATTTATTTTTTTGATCATTTTCCGATGTTCGACATGACAAACTCGCGCGGCTTTCGAGAGATCAAGCCAGCGGTCATCATCGCACCAAGTCCAAGATAGTTTGACAGGGTGCTCAAACGGGAGTAACTTACAAATAAAAACGAACATTATGAAAAAGAAAGTACTTATATTTGGAATGGGTCTTGGATCTGGATTTGCAAAAGTGTTTCAGGAAATGGGATACGAAATTTGTATTCAATATCGAAACGAAAAGAAAAAACTTGAATATCAGCATGAATATCCGGGTGCAAAGTATATGTTCTCTGATTTGACTGATACAAACCAGATTGTACAAGAACTAGTCAAATTAAAAAACGAAGGTTTTATGCCAGACATTATCATTCAAGCTGCTGGTAGCCCTATGACAGATCTAGCAGCTGTGAAGGGTGACATATTGACACAAGATCAACTTGAAGAAAAATCTATTACAGAAATTAAAGCAGTTAATTTTGATAATAAAGTTACTACTTATGATGCATTGTTTGAATTAAACACAGGAGTAAACCACCCAATGCGTTTATTTATTGTTGGTTCAAAAGCTGGAGAGTTTACTTTAGACGTAGCGCGTACTTTTGGAGAAGTCGGATATCATATTGTTATGAAAATGATCAAAGATTTTGTCGTAAGCAAGAATGATCCATTTCTTAAAGCTGAACTTATTTATCCTGAACGAAATGTTGATTCTAAGGGTCTCAAAGCCTTTAGTGGTCAAATCAAGAATGAAACAAACGAAAAAATCCCCGAAGGTGAAGATCCAAGAATCTTTGCAAGGGAAATTATTCAAAAATACGGACTATAATCAAAGTTCGTATTTTTTTATTTCCCCAGAATTTCTGTAAGCCTTTGTGGTATACTTTCAATATGGAACACAAAATCGTTGAGCGATATTTCTTTTTCGGGCTGCTTTTAGCCGCTTTGGTTTTTACTCTTGTTGTGTTTAAGCCTTTTCTGCCGGTACTTATTATTGGCGCGTCGCTTTCTGTGGTGCTTCATCCGGTATTTGAATGGCTCAACAAACACGTTACGGGTGAACGCTCATGGCTTTCTTCTCTCATTACAATCATGATGTTCATTATTGTGCTTGCGGTGCCGCTCTATTTTATTGGCAGCAGCGTCTTCAAGCAATCTCAAGAAGTCTACACAAGCATTGCAAATGGCGGAGCGGGGAATTTCATCCAGACGTTGTCGCAGAAAATTTCTACTGTCGTTCCAGAATCTTTTGTTGTTGATGTTGATCAAAAAGTTGCCGACCTGATCACCTTCGTTACTTCAAACATTGCAAGTATTTTTACTTCGACACTTTCCACCATCCTTTCATTCTTGCTTGTGCTGCTTGCAATGTTTTATTTCTTGAAGGACGGCGCGCATTGGAGGCATATCATCGTGCGTCTTTCTCCACTTTCAGATGCTGACGATAGCAAGATCCTTTCTCGACTTTCCAAAGCTGTGTCTGGTGTGCTTAAAGGCTACCTTCTCATCGCCCTTTCGCAAGGCATACTCATGGGTATTGGCTTGTGGGTGTTTGGCGTTCCTCATCCGGCTTTGTGGGCAGTGCTTGCTGCTATTGCGTCACTCGTTCCAAGTATTGGTACAGCTCTCGTTGCCGCGCCTGCAATTCTTTTCCTTTTCTTGACTGCCGGTACTGCGCCAGCACTCGGGCTTCTCATTTGGTCGCTTATCTTGGTGGGTACTGTCGACAATATGTTAAATCCTATCCTTGTTGGCAAAGAAACGTCAATCCATCCACTTCTTATTCTATTCTCTGTATTGGGTGGTATCGTGCTCATGGGGCCGGTGGGGCTTTTGATCGGTCCACTTGCGATAAGTCTTCTTCTTGCGCTCGTTTCGATTTATCAAGAAAAGAAAACTCAGCACCAAGCATAATATGGAACGTCAACATGAAGTCATTCTTTTTGGCGGCGGATGTTTTTGGTGTACCGAAGCTGTATTTAAAATGTTGAAAGGTGTGAAGTCGGTAACTCCTGGATATTCGGGCGGTATTATTCCCAACCCAACGTACGAAGACGTCGTGCGAGGTGATACTGACTATGCAGAAGTTTCAAAAGTTGAATACGATCCTGCTCTCATCAAGCTTCGCGACTTGCTCACTGTCTTTTTTGCATCTCACGACCCGACAAGCTTGAACAAGCAAGGCAACGATGTTGGTACTCAGTATCGTTCGGCAATTTTCGTTTCAAATCAAGAACAGCGGAAAGTTGTGCAAACATTTATCGACGAGCTCAATGCTTCAAGCACATACGGCAAGCCAATCGTGACCGAAGTCGAACCGATTGCCAACTTTTACGAAGCGGAAGATTATCACAAGAACTACTACGAACTCAACAAGAACAAAATGTACTGCCAAATAGTCATCAACCCAAAGCTCGAAAAAGTACAGAAAGAGTTTGCAGCACTTTTGGATAGTGCAAGCGCAAAAGAATAGTCTGAGAAGTACAATATATCTATGACCGAAGAAGAAATAAAAAAGAAGCTGACGCCGGAAGAATACGCGATCTTGCGCGAGAAGGGAACTGAAGCTCCTGGTACAGGAAAGTATTTGCACGAAAAGCGTGAAGGTATGTACACATGCAAGGTGTGTGGCAGTCCGCTTTTTTCTTCAGATGCGAAATTTGATTCTGGTACAGGCTGGCCGAGCTTTGACGAGGCTTTGCCTGGCGCGGTAAGGTTTATTCACGACGAAAGCCATGGTATGAATCGCACCGAGATAGTCTGCACGAATTGCAATTCACACCTTGGTCACGTATTTGAAGACGGTCCGACGGGAACAGGAAAAAGATTTTGTCTCAATTCCGCTTGTTTAGATTTACAAGAGAAAGAAAATAACATATAGTTAGCTTGGTCGCATTATTTGCTCTAAACGAAACTTATACCATGGATGATGAAACAACAAAGGTAGACGGCGCAGATATGCCCGAAATGCCTGCTGAAGAAATGCCGGCTACTGAAGAAATGCCAGTTGACGACGCAGCAGCAATGTAATCCTCCAAAACACCCCGACTATCGGGGTGTTTTGTTTTTTGTGCTAACTTGTTTATACTAACTCTATGAAAAAACATATGGAACTTTTACGAAAACAACTTCTTGAAATTGCTCATCTTTCTTCAGCCTATACTTTGATGGCGTGGGACATGGAAACGTCGATGCCGAAAGGTGGCGCAAAAATGCGTGGCGATGCGATGGCGTATCTGTATGTTTCTGTCCACAACAATATTATTGCTCTCAACAAAGATAGATTGCTTGATATGCTGAAGCAAGAAGCCAACAAGCAAAAGAGCAAACTTTCTCATGACGAGAAAATTATCGTAAATGAAACGTATCGCAGTTATAAGAATGAAGTCTGTTTGCCGGAAGCATTTGTCAAAGAATATTCGCTTCACAAGTCTGAAGCGCATCATATCTGGGTCGAAGCGCGCAAGAAGTCAAACTTCAAGCTTTTTGAGCCAGCACTCAAGAAAATGGTTGATCTCAAGCGCAAGCAAGCACAATACATCGGCTACAAAGATTCTCCGTACGATGCATTGCTTGATCAATACGAACCAGGACTGACTTCGCAAGAACTCACGGTGCTTTTCGATGACTTGAAAGATTTTCTTGTACCGTTCATTCGTGAAATCAAAAAGTCTAAAAAGAAAATGGCGAAGTTTAAAGCAACTGATAGATTTCCAAAAACAGAACAAGTTGCGCTCAATCACCTGGTCTGCGGTAAACTCGGTTTTGATTTCAATCACGGAGAAATCCGAGAAAGCGCGCACCCGTTCAGTTTGAGCTTGAATCCGGATGACGTGCGTTTTACCACACGCTACGACGAGAAGAATATGAAAGATTCTTTCTTTTCGACTATTCACGAACTTGGCCATGCATTTTATGAAAAGGGAATATTGTCGGAACATTATGGTACTCCGTTTGGAGAATATATTTCGCTCGGAATACACGAATCGCAATCGCGGTTTTGGGAAAATGTTGTTGCTCGCAGTCCGGAGTTTGCAAAGTTCGTCTTTCCGTATTTGAAACAGGCGTTCCCAAAAGTATTTGCAAAGAGAACGCCTCAGGACTTTTTTGAAATCGCGAGTACAGTTATGCCAGGCTTTATTCGTGTCGAAAGCGATGAAGTCACTTACAACATGCATATCATCGTGCGTTTTGAAATAGAGAAAGAGCTTATCGAAGGCAGTATCGAAGCAAAAGACGTGCCGAAGATTTGGAAAGACAAAATGAAAACGTATTTGGGGCTTGATGTAAAAAAGGATTCGCTCGGTGCGCTTCAAGACGTGCATTGGTCAGGCGGGATGATGGGCTATTTCCCGACGTATACGCTTGGGAACTTATACTCTCTTCAGTTTTGGAATGCGATGAAAAAAGATATCAAAGACGCAGAGCGTAAAATCGCCAAAGGCGATTTTACGCCACTCCTCTCATGGCTCAAAGAAAAAATCCATATGCACGGCAAAAGATATACAGCGAGCGCTTTGGTCAAGCAGGTTACTGGTGAAGAACTCACAAGTGCGTACTTCATCAACTATCTGAAAGAAAAATACGGCAAGATCTACGGGTTTAAGCCAGGCAAATAAAATATGCTATACTAGCCTTCTATGAAATTACTGTTCCCATACCTTAAAAAATACAAATGGCTTTTGGTTGGGGTTCTTGTGCTTGCTACTTTGAACCAAGGGTTCTCACTTCTTGATCCGCAGCTTTTTCGGATGATGATCGACCGTTACGCAAGCCACGCTGGAGATTTTTCTCACAAAGAATTCATCTCGGGCATTTTGGTATTGCTCGGACTATCGGTCGGTGTTTCTTTTTTGTCGCGCGTCGCAAAGAATTTCCAAGATTACTATCTGTCTGTCGTTACGAAAAAAGTGGGAACAGAACTTTATGCAAAAAGCATTACACATGCATTCGGCGTGCCGTACGCTGTGTTTGAAGACGAACGAAGCGGAGAGCTTTTGCAAAAACTTCAGAAAGCTCGCACAGACAACGAAACATTTATCATGAGTTTAGTGAACACTGTTTTCCTTTCGCTCATCGGAATTATTTTTGTTTTGATTTATGGATTTACCGTTCATTGGTCCATCGGGCTTGCGTATTTCCTCATGATTCCGCTTTTGGGAAGCACGATCTATCTTTTGAGCGCAAAGATCAAAGACGCGCAGAAAAACATCGTCAAAGAAACTGCTTCGCTTGCCGGTTCGACGACAGAAACACTCCGTAATGTCGAGCTTGTGAAAAGTCTTGGGTTGGAAGGGCAAGAAATTGCTCGTTTGAACACTGTAAACGAAACTATTCTGGCACTTGAACTCAAGAAGCTTCGTCTCATCCGCGCGCTTTCTTTTGTGCAAGGCACTATCATCAATGCTGTTCGCGCAGGTTTGCTTTTCCTCATGCTCTGGCTCGTCTTTCAAAAAACCATCACTGTTGGACAGCTCTTCAGTTTGTTCATTTATTCGTTCTATATCTTTGCGCCGCTTGGAGAACTTGGCAACGTTGCGCGTTTCTACCAAGAAGCAAAAGCTTCGAACGAGCAAGTGCAAAAACTTTTGGAAATTCCAAAAGAAAAAGTTCCCGAGCAGCCTGTTATTATTGAAAATGTAGACGCTATTACGTTTGACAATGTGTCCTTCATGTACGAAACCGCAGAAAAAGAAACATTGCAAGACATCAATTTGAAAATCAAAAAAGGAGATTCGATTGCATTCGTCGGACCGTCCGGTTCTGGTAAAACGACACTGATTAAACTTCTTACTGGTTTGTATAAAGTGCAAAAAGGAACGCTTGCTTATAACAACACGTCCATTCTCGATATCGATTTGGCAGATTTGCGAGGGAAAATCGGTTTGGTTGCGCAAGAAACACAGCTCTTTGCTGGTACAATTCGCGACAACTTGGTGTTCGTAAGACAAGACGCAACAGACGAAGAACTGCTCCAAGCGCTCCGTGGTGCATCGGCGTTGTCTATCATTGAACGTTCTCTGCTTGGGCTTGATGCAAAGATCGGTGAAGGCGGAATCAAGATTTCTGGCGGTGAGCGCCAGCGTTTGGCCATTGCCCGTGCGCTTTTGCGAAAACCGGAAGTGATCATCTTTGACGAAGCGACCTCTGCGCTTGATTCGATTACAGAAAAATCCATTACCGACACGATCAAAGATATTGAAAAAGAATTTCCGAATACGATTTCGATCATGATCGCGCACCGACTTTCAACTATCCATCACGCAAAGCATATCGTCGTTTTGGAAAAGGGAAAGATCATTGAACAGGGAACTCACGAAGAACTGGTACAGCAAAATGGTTTGTACCACGCGCTCTGGCGCGAGCAGTCTGGGGAAAATCTTCTTTAGTTCTGTGGTATAATTCCTGTATGAAATCAATACACGTTTTTTCTCGCGTATTTTTGCTCGTACTTTTTGTAGCACTCTTTTCTTTTGCGCCGAGTGTCAATGCTCTTACGCTCACTATCGATACTGACGAAAAAACTGAAACGACTTCAGTTCAAACCGAACAAGAAGAAACTGCCAGCCGCATCCCCGGTTTCATCCGGAAGCCATTTGAAAAAGCATATGCTTTTAGTGAGAACTTGCGACTAGAATGGAAAGAAAGCATAAGTAAAAAACAGATTGAACTCAAAGCGCGCATCGAAGCACAAGAAAAAGCTGTCGAGAAAGATCTCAAAACTCGTGAAGAAGCCGACCCGGAAACATACAAGAAAACAACCTACGTCGACTCTACGCACGGCAACGCGATCGAGCGTGCGCTTCTCACGCTACTTCTTTTTGTCTACACCGCGCTTATCTTTATCGTTACAAATGTCTTTGTATTTTATGGCGCCATAGCCCTTGTCATCATCCTTATTTTGAGGTTTATTTGGAACCATTTGCTCTAGAAAGTGCGCCTCTTTTTCCACAGTGCGTACAGAGGGGAAAAGCCGTATACTACAGGTATACCTATGCCCAAACGCCTGATCGCCGATATTCTTGCATTTCTTTCGCTATTCTTCCTTCCGTGGTGGTGTACCGGTATTTTACTTGTAGGAATTATTGTGTTCTTTCGATGGCCCTTTGAAGTCGTAGCGTTTGCCTTTGTTGCTGATTTACTTTATGGAATTCCGGAGACCCGGTTTCATGGCTTCATGTTCGTAGGCACGCTCGCAACGCTCGCAATCCTTATCATTGTCGAGTTCTTGAAAACTCGCATGCGAAGTTATTAAATGATACAACTTTTCTCAAACAACAGACACAGAAATATCGAAGTCGAACCTGACGAGATTTTTCTCGATTCGCGCAATTTGCCAGATTTTAATACACAGCAATTTGAAGGGCGCATCGAAAAGCCGATTTCCAAAAATGTCATCATTACGCTTGGTGTTGCGTTTGCGTTTGTTGGTATTGCATTTATGTGGCAGCTTTCTGTACTTCAGATTTCCAAAGGCGAAGCTTTTTATGAAAAAAGTGAAAAAAATAGTTTGGACAAAACACCGCTCTTTGCCAACCGCGGCGTGATTTATGACCGAAACGGCAAAGAGCTTGCTTGGAACAAAGAAAGCGTAGACGGTGGCACGTTCCTCATGCGCGGATATATTCCATCGCCCGGCTTTGTACACTTGCTTGGCTACGTGAGCTATCCGGCCAAAGACAAATCTGGCAACTACTGGCAAAGCGAATTCATCGGCAAAGACGGAGTTGAAAAAGTGTTTAATGACAAATTGAAAGGCGTCAACGGCACGCAGATTCTTGAAACCAACGCCCGCGGAGAAGTGCAGTCGACGAACATCACCGACCCGGCGCAAGACGGAGAAAACTTGAAGCTTTCGATCGACGCTGGCATCCAGGCCGAGCTATATAGAAGCATCGAAGTCCTTGCAAACCAAGGTGGATTTAAAGGCGGAGCAGCGGTCATGATGAACGTCGAAAACGGCGAATTGCTCGCTCTTACCAACTATCCGGAATATAACTCAGAAGTTCTGTCACTTGGTGAAGATCGCGAAAAGATCAATACGTATTTTACAGATAAAAGAAAAATTCTTCTCAATCGTGTAGTGTCGGGGCTTTATACTCCCGGATCTATTGTGAAGCCGTTTCTTGCGATCGGCGCTTTGGCTGAAGGCGTGATCACTCCAGATAAGGTGATTTACACTACCGGTTCGATTTCCATCCCGAACCCTTACAATAAAGACGATAAAACAGTGTTTAAAGACTGGAAAAATCACGGCCCGGTAGATATGCGAACAGCCATTGCGGTTTCTTCTGACGTGTATTTCTACGAAATCAGCGGCGGCTTCCAAGACCAAAAGGGAATGGGCATTGTAAACATCGAAAAATATTCTCGCATGTTCGGCATCAGCGAAAAAACGGGCATCAACTTGCTCGGCGAGCAGACCGGTACGATTCCAAACCCGGAATGGAAAAAGAAAATGTTCAAAGGTGACATTTGGCGAGTGGGAGACACGTATCACACTTCGATCGGGCAGTACGGCTACCAAGTCACTCCGCTTCAAATGGTGCGCGCGACGGCTGCGCTTGCAAACGGTGGCACGCTTTTGACTCCACATTTGCTTGCCGGAGAAACGACCGCGGGAGACAGCAAGCAAATAGATTTGCCGCAAGAGTATTTCAAAGTTGCACAAGAAGGCATGCGTGAAGCGGTGACAAGCGGTACAGCGTCTTCTATCAACACACCTCTTGTAAAGATTGCTGCAAAAACCGGTACGGCGCAAGTGGGACTTTCGAAAGCAAATGTACACACATGGGTTATCGGCTACTTCCCATACGAGAACCCAAAATACGCCTTTACGCTCCTTATGGAAAATGGTCCGGCAAACAACTCGACAAAAGCGGTCTACATTATGAAAAATTTGCTTGAATGGATGACAGTGAACGCTCCGGAATATTTCCAATAATATCTATATCTAGCAATGGTTTTTGACTTACAAGCTTAATTTTAGTATACTCGAGCCAACATGGATAATAACGCAGATTACATTACAGCGGAGAAAAAGGCCGCGCTTGAAGCGGAATTGCAAGAACTTTCTACAACGAAACGAAAGGAGGTACTTGAAGCCCTTGAATTTGCAAAGTCGCTTGGAGACTTGTCAGAAAATGCCGAATACCACCAGGCTCGCGAAGAACAAGCCAAACTTGAAGACCGCATTCAAAAAGTGGAACACATTTTGAAATCTTCTATCGTTGTAAAAAAACATCACTCTACACAAGTGGAAATTGGCTCAACTGTGCACGTGAAAAAAGAAATCGAGAAAGATACGAAGAAATACCAAGTTGTCGGTTCTGAAGAAGCAGACATGGCGCAAGGGAAAATCTCGCACCGCTCACCGCTCGGCGAAGCATTGTTTGGCAAGAAAAAAGGGGATAAAGTTGAATTCAAAACTCCAAGTGGTGTGATACACTATACGGTAGTTGATATCGAATAATCAGCTTCACGACTATGGCATCTCTACAAGAACTTCGAAATGAACGTTTGCAAAAACTTCATCTGCTCAACAAGTATGGCATGAATCCATACCCGCTTTCTGTCGGGCGGGATATGTCTTTGGCTCTCGCCAAGGCTGATTTTGTGGAGTTAGAGAAGGGCGGCCGGCAAGCCGGGGGTTGCGGCCCCCAACGACGCCAACGCGGGCAAGAGGCGGAAAAAGATTTTGGTAGACAAAAA
>CAZQAW010000003.1:56560-64414 GCA_964591445.1 uncultured Candidatus Saccharibacteria bacterium
CAAGGCGCGATCCTCTTTGTCGTTCTCCAAGATGGCAAAGAACGTTTTCAAACTGTATTTAAAAAAGATGAAATCGAAGCATCTCTCTTTGCGCTTTTTGCCGATGCTGCAGATATTGGAGATTTTATTTCTGTATCAGGAACATTTTTTACTACAGCGCGTGGCGAGCAAAGCTTGCTTGTGAAGACTTGGACAATGGCTTCGAAGTCTCTTCTTCCACTGCCAGAAAAATGGCACGGCTTGCAAGACGTGGAAGAAACATACCGCAAACGCTACCTTGATCTTGTTTCAGACCCAACAACATTTTCACGTTTTGAAACTCGTTCGCACATCATCAAATACATCCGGGATTATTTTAATAACAAAAATTTTTTGGAAATAGAAACACCGATCCTTCAAAACCAAGCCGGTGGTGCAATGGCTCGTACATTTGATACGCATCACAACGACTACGATATCGACATGGTGCTCCGCATATCGCTCGAGCTTGAACACAAGATGCTTATGGCTGGCGGCTACGAACGCATTTTTGAAATTGGAAAAAACTTCCGCAACGAAGGTTCTGATCCAACACACATCCAAGAGTTCACGATGATGGAATGGTACGCAGCGTATGTGACACTTGAAGAAAATATGAAATGGACCGAAGAACTTTTGAAGGGCATCGCTCGCGACGTTGTCGGCAAAATGTCTTACACCGTCTATGACGAAAATGGTACTGCGACCGAAGTAAACATGGATGGCGTCTGGCCGCGGATTACATTTGCCGAAGCGATGAAAGAACATGCTGGTATCGATATTGCAACTGTGACACAAGACGAACTTTTGGAGCAAGTAAAAAAGTTTGGCGGAGATGTCAAAGAAATGAAAAAAGTGTCTCGTGGTGCAATGCTTGATTTCGTATATAAGCGCACGGCTCGACCCAAGTTTATTGACCCGACATTTGTCATGAACTATCCAGGAGATTTGAAGCCGCTTGCAAGCCAAAATGAAGACGGAACAGCCGGCGTTGCGCAGCTTATCATCAACGGAGTAGAAATGACGAACCAGTACGCAGAGCTCGTAAACCCGCTTGTGCAAAGACAGTTGCTCGAAGACCAAGCAAGTTCGAAAGAAAAAGGCGATGTTGAAGCGATGCAAATGGACGAAAGATTCATCACTGCGATGGAACACGGTATGCCGCCAATGACAGGTTTCGGAATGGGCATAGACCGAGTAGTTGCGCTCTTTACCGAACAAAAAAATCTCCGTGACGTGATTTTCTTTCCGATCATGCGCCCGAAAGAAGAATAAATATAAAAAGAAAAGCACCGGCTCAAGTCCGGTGTTTTTTGGTTTTTTAGTCTTCCAATTGTAATTCTCCTTTTGGAGTTTCTTCTAACATTTTTAAAAATTTTTCATCAAGCATGGCAGCTCTTGTGCCGTTTGGGTTGGGCGTGCCGGTAAGATTTCCAAATGCGCCTTCGGTGACTACATTGAATATGATTGCTTCTGTGTTTCCTGTGTTCATTGTTTTGTCTTTTTGATTTAATTTCATATTACCACTATAAAAATATCTGTCAAATAAGCGTCAAAAAGTTATCCACAACAGGGTGGGATTTTGTTTTGCATAGTGGGATGAAGTGGTTTATAATTACTATCAAGTGGGAGAGAGTGGGAAAGTAGATTTTTTGAATTTTTTACGAAAATGCTAATCGGAGAATACAAACACACGCTCGATGACAAGAACCGGCTCTCACTTCCGGCGAAATTTCGCGCGGAAGTGGGGAAGAAGGTCATCTTGACTCCGGGCCTCGACAAGTGTTTGTTTGCGTTCACTTTGAAAGAGTGGGCAAAGATTTCCGAAAAGCTTTCCGAGTCATCGCTTCTTCAGTCGGACAACCGAAGCTTCAACCGCTTCATGTTTGGCCAGGCAACGGAAGCCGATCTTGACGGCAGCGGACGCATCCTCGTTCCAGAATTCTTGAAGGAATGGGCTGGGCTCAAATCTAAAGCTGTTGTGATAGGCGTTCAAAGCCGCATCGAAATCTGGAGCGAGAAATCTTGGATCGAATACAAGAGTGTGGTTGAAAAACAGGCAGACCAATTGGCAGAAAAGCTAGGAAGCGTCGGAGTACTCTAATTTATGCATACGAGCGTTCTTTTACATGAAAGTATAGACAATCTTGCGCTCAAAGATGGCGACGTCGTTGTAGACGGCACTGTCGGAGCGGGAGGGCATGCAAGCGAGATCTGCAAGCGTGCTAAAGTGCACCTTTTTGCATTTGATATGGACACCGATGCGCTCAAGCGTTCGGAAGTCCGCATCAAAGAAACTGGTTGCGAGCCGACGATGATAGAAGGCAACTTCAGCGACATCAAAGCTCATTTGGCAAAACGCGGAGTGACGCAAGTAGAGAAGATACTGCTTGACCTTGGTTTGTCGTCGTATCAGCTTGGCGAGTCGGGAAGAGGATTTTCTTTCAAGTACGACGAGCCTTTGCTTATGACGATGAAGAAAAACCCGAACGAAGAAGACGTGACTGCTTACGATATCGTGAACACGTGGAGCGAAACAACACTTGCAGACATCATCTACGGATTTGGCGAAGAACGTTACGCACGGCGCATTGCAAAAGCAATCGTCGAAGCGCGCGAACATCACCCCATAGAACGCACAGGCGAGCTGGTAGATATCATCACGAATGCAGTTCCCAAAGCTTACGCACGAGGCAAGATCCATCCGGCAACGAGAACATTTCAAGCCATCCGCATTGCAGTGAACCGCGAACTTGAACTTTTGCCACAAGCATTGGCTGACATGACAGATATGCTTGCGCCAGGCGGACGACTTGCAGTCATCACGTTCCATAGCTTGGAAGATCGGATTGTCAAAACTACTTTTATGCAAGAGTCAAAAAATGGGCGAGTCATCAAAATTACCAAAAAACCGATCGTGCCGAGTTTTGAAGAAACGAAAGAAAATCCGCGATCACGAAGTGCAAAGTTGCGAGTTGTAGAAAAAGTTCTTTTATGAAAAATCACATTTCACAAATAAAGATAGGTGCTGAGAGTACAAACAAGAAGCTTTTTACATTGCTGATTGGCCTTAGCATTTTTGCTTTGCTTGTGTATATGTATTACATCGGTGCTATCGTTTTTAATGTCATTGCCCGCAAAAATATCGAAAACGAAAACAAAGCCATCGCGTCTACCATTGCCGAAATGCAAGTCGACTATCTTTCTAAAATCGGCTCTATCGACAAAAGTTTCGCTCTTCGAAGCGGCTACGAAGACCCTACCAAGCCTTCGTATGTGACAAGCCAGTCTCTTGTTGGTATGCTAAGGTAATATGAAGCACGGAGTTTTTGCCTCACGCATCACTATAGTATCTACGTGCATCGTCCTCTTTGCCATCCTTGTGGTGGTGAAGCTTTTTTTTGTCCAAATTCTTCACAGCAAAGCGTACGATGAAAAAGCTGATCGTCAGTTTGTCACAACTGCTGCCGATGCGTTTGACCGCGGCACGATTTATTTTACAAGAAAAGACGGCCGAGAGATCGAAGCTGCGACTGTCGTCATTGGCTACAAACTCGCAGTGAACCCGAAAGAAATCACAAGCACAAGCAGCGCTTACGAACAGATTTCAAAACTCATCAGTCTTGACCGTGCGGACTTTATGGAAAAAGCCGGCAAGAAGAACGACCCTTACGAAGAAGTGGCAACCAAGCTTACGCGCGACCAAGCAGAAAGCATTCAAGCGCTCAACATTCCCGGCGTGTATTTGTATAAAGAAAAACGAAGATTTTATCCGGGCAATTCGCTTTCATCGCACGCTATTGGTTTCGTTGCTTGGAAAGGCGACGACTTGGCCGGGCGCTATGGGCTTGAGCGATATTATAACGATGTGCTTTCTCGTGGCAGTGAAGAGTTATACGTGAACTTTTTTGCAGAAGTATTTTCAAATATTTCAAACACGCTTTTCAAAAATGAAGATTCTGACGGTGACATTGTAACTACTATCGAGCCCGCAGTGCAGCAATACGTCGAAGCCGAACTTGAGAGTATTATGAAAAAGTGGCGAAGCGACAATGCTGGAGCTATTGTGATGAATCCAAAAGACGGATCGATCTACGCAATGGCATTCGCACCAAAATTCGACCTTAACAATTTCAACAAAGTCGAAGACGTAAGCACTTTTTCCAATCCGCTTGTCGAGAACGTGTTCGAATTCGGTTCGGTTATCAAGCCTTTGGTAATGGCGTCTGCGCTCGACATGGGCGCTGTTACTCCGACAACGAGCTATTTCGACAAAGGCTATGTTGATGTGGGAGACAAAAGGCTTAACAACTTCGACAAGAAAGGCCGCGGTAATGCAACGATGCAAGATGTACTTAACCAATCTTTGAACACCGGAATGGTGTTTGTACAGCAGAAAATGGGCAAAGACGCATTTAAAAAATATATGCTATCATACGGCATCGGCGAGAAAACAGGCATCGACTTGCCGAACGAAAGTGCCGGACTTGTGTCTAACTTGCAAACGAAAGGCGACGTGGAATACGCCAACGCCGCTTTCGGGCAAGGTATTGCCATGACGCCGATCGAAGCTATCCGCGCACTTGCGTCCATCTCAAACGGCGGCAAGCTCGTTACTCCGCATTTGATGAAAGAAATTTCGTATGCAAACGGCGGCTCGAAAGAGTTTGAATACAAAGTACAACAAACCGAGCTCAAACCTGAAACGTCTGTTGTCATCTCGCGCATGATGACAACCATTGTCGACAAAGCGATGCTTGAAGGAAAATATAAGATGGATCATTATACCATCGCTGCAAAAACTGGTACGGCGCAGATCGCGCTTCCGTCTGGAAAAGGGTATTATACAGACAGGAATTTGCACTCGCTCTTCGGATATTTCCCGGCGTACGACCCCAAGTTTGTGATGATCTTCTTTACCGAATATCCGAAAGGCCCCGGTTCTGAATTTGCTGCGACGACCGTGTCCGAGCCTTTTATGGAAACAGCCAAATTCTTGCTCAATTATTATGAAGTTGCGCCAGATCGATAAACTTTATGAAAACATTTTTTAAAAAAATTATCGTTGCTATTTTGTTTTTTGAAGCCAAGCTCGTGCTTGCAAAGTACCGCCCAAAAATCGTGGCGGTGACGGGCTCTGTCGGCAAGACGTCTGCCAAAGATGCTATTTATGCCGTGCTTGCGCAATTGTATTATGTTCGCAAAAGTGAGAAAAGTTTTAATAGCGAAATCGGTTTGCCTTTGACGATACTTGGTTTGCACAATGCTTGGAACAATCCGCTTGCGTGGATACAAAATATTGTGCAAGGCGCGTGGCTTGTTATCCATCCGGCAAAAAAATATCCAGAATGGCTCGTGCTCGAAGCTGGTGTCGGCAAGCCTGGCGACATGAAAGACATTGCAAAGCTCATCAAAACAGACGTTGTGGTGTTTACAGAATTTAGCAAGAACCCGGTGCACGTGGAATTCTTTGAAGGTTCAACAGATGCTGTGCTCAAAGAAAAAGCACTATTGATAACATCGCTCAAGAAAGACGGCATACTGCTCCTCAACCGCGACAACGAGATGATCATGTCGCTCAAAGAAAATGCGAAGCACATTACCTACACTTATGGCATGGATGCAAATGCCGATGTATCTATTTCAAACGACAGTATTTCGTACGAACGCGATGGCATTCCGTCGGGCGTAAATTTCCGCATAAACTACGAAGGCAATAGTTTGCCAGTACATTTGGAAGGCGTCTTTGGTCGCAACCATATTTATTCTGCGCTTATTGCTTTGGCGGTGACACATGTAGAAAAGTTGAATATGCTTCAAGCTATCGAAGCGCTCAAAGATTATGAAATTGCGCCCGGCCGCATGCGCTTGCTCGAAGGCGAAAAGGGAACGTATATTATTGACGATACATACAACGCGTCTCCGATTGCGATGCAAGCAGCGCTCCATACTTTAGGAGACATGAAAGTAAAAGGCAGAAAGATTGCCGTTTTAGGCGACATGCTCGAGCTTGGAAGATTGACAGAAGAGTCTCATAAAGAAATCGGCGCGCTTGCACAACAGTCTGCCGACGTGCTCGTCGTCGTCGGCAAGCGCGCCAGCCACATAGCCGAAGGCGCGATAGAAGCCGGCTATAGCGAAGAACGTATTTTCAAATTCGACACGGCCGACCAAGCAAAAACCGAAATAGAACAAATGATTCGCGAAGGCGACATCATCCTCGTCAAAGGCTCACAAGGTATGCGCATGGAAAAAATCGTGGAAGAGATCATGGCGCATCCAGAGCTTAAGGAGAAACTTCTTGTGCGGCAGGAAGTTGAGTGGAGGAATAGGTAATATGCAAAAATATCTCAAAAATCTAGTAATGCCAATTTCTATTTTGTTGGTTTTTGCTTCATTGACTATTATTTGGAAACTTCTCAATCTTCCTTCTCAAGAAGAAATGATTCCTATTGTTAAAAACTATTTTGACAGATACGGCATCATTCTTGTTTTCGTAAGTGCCATCATTGAATCAGGTTTTGTATATGGCGTATATGCCCCGGGCGGTATTGTAATTTTTCTCGGGGTAATATTTTCCACAGGTAATCCTGTGCAAGCTGTTTTAATTGTGACGAGTGTAATCGTAGGATTTTTAATTGGATACACTATTGACTATATTCTTGGCAAATACGGCTGGTACAAACTCTTGGTTCATTTTGGATTAGAGAAAATGCTTTCGGATGTAAAAAATAAAGTTGAAAAATATGAATTGAGTTCGACATGGTTAGGGTACCATGATCCTAATGCAGGTTCTTTAATTGCGACAAGCTATGGTATTTTGCAACACACTTACAAAAGGTTTATCACTTATACAATAGGGCCGGTTATTTTCTGGGCAATCTTTTGGGGTACTTTGGCCTATATTCTGGGAGAAAAAATATTGAAAAGTCTTGGTTTACCAGGACTTCTGATTGTTTTAGGTATTTGGATCATTGTACGGATTATTGAAACGAAGCTTAAAAATAAGCTAGGACAGTCCTAGCTTATTTTAGCTTATTTGAAGAGCAGGAAGAATGTACGAGGTTGATTAAGGAGTGGTTTGAAAATCAAGAATTGACACAAAAATAATTTTTGTGGTATTGTTCGTAAAAATCAAATACATAACAATATGAAAAATAAACTATTTATGCTTTTATTAGGCTGTAAGCCGAAGGGAAGAAACACTGAACAACATGATGTTTTCTTTGGAATTGGAGAAAGTCTTAAAGACCTTATTCCCGCGATTAATGCATTTTGGCCCGAAGCAGAAGGCAAGATTCATATAGATGCCTGGCGTGAAGTATTCGCTGTAGATACAAACAGAGTAAGAGTTTGTCGAAGAGGTTTTGACCTTGATATGAGGGAGTCACAGAAAATGAATAAACTGTTCTTTGTTAATCTTGGTGGTTACAAAAAAGATATTTTTGATGAATTCCACTATAAAATGCTTATTGTTGCACATGATATCTCAAGCGCAATTTCTCAAGCCAAAGAGACAGCCTTTTTCCAATACACAGGGTTTGCTGGTGCTCCTAGTCATGTAGATGATAAGTATGGGCTCGATGTAGATGATGTCTGTCCTGTTGAGGATCTTCTAACAGAAGAAATGAAGAAAGAATGGAAACTTGTAATCAATAATAATGTGCAGGTTACTCCCGATAGCATACATTTGGGTTATCTAAAATTAAGTAAGATTGAGTAAAGCTCATTAAATCCCTGAAAGTAAGCTAGGACGGGTATTTTTTCCTCCTTCATCGTAGAAATTTATAATTTTGTAAGCGGGTATGAATAATACCCGCTTTTTTTATTTTGTGA
>CAZQAW010000004.1:0-62605 GCA_964591445.1 uncultured Candidatus Saccharibacteria bacterium
AAATTTATAATTTTGTAAGCGGGTATGAATAATACCCGCTTTTTTTATTTTGTGACCCTACAGAGAATCGAACTCTGATTTAATCCTTGAGAAGGATCCGTCCTAGCCGTTAGACGATAGGGCCTGTTTCTATGCCTTATTAGAATACAAGATTTTGCAGAAAAATCAAACTTTTTCGGGCGCTTTTTTATGCTATACTTGCCGTATCTATGGGACTTTTTTCGAAAAAACTTGGCATTGATTTGGGGACGGCAAACACTTTGGTGTACGTGCCTGGGAAGGGTATTGTCTTGAACGAACCTTCCGTCGTTGCTGTTTCAGAATTCGACAACAAGATCCTCGCCATCGGCGTTGAGGCCAAGAAAATGGTGGGAAAAACTCCCGAATCCATTATCGCTTACCGGCCAATGAAAGATGGCGTGATTGCAGATTATCGAGTTACCGAAGCAATGCTTCGCTACTTTATCGGCAAAGCGCTCGGGCCTTTTTCACTTTTTAAACCAGAAGTAATGATCTCCGTTCCGGCGGGCGTTACTTCGACAGAACGTCGGGCGGTTATCGAAGCTGCAATCAAAGCCGGCGCGAAGCAAGCGTTCGTGGTCAAGGAGCCGATCTTGGCGGCAATCGGTGCAGGAATTCCCATTCATGAATCAAGCGGACATATGATCGTCGACATCGGCGGAGGAACGACAGACGTTGCGGTTATCTCGCTCGGAGGAATTGTTGCTTCGACTTCGGTCAAATGCGCTGGGAATAAAATCGACCAAGCGATTGCAGACTATATTAAAAAAACGTTTAACCTTGCTATCGGAGACAAAACTGCGGAATATTTGAAAATAAAAATCGGTGCAGCGGTGCCGCTTGAAGAAGAACTAACGCTGACAATTAAAGGACGCGACTTCATCCAAGGCTTGCCGCGTTCGGTGCAAGTTTCGACAAACGAAGTCGTCAAAGCTATCGACAAAGAATTGAAACAGATCATCAAAGCGATCAAAGACGTGCTGCAAGAAACTCCGCCCGAACTTGCGTCCGATATTATCGACCACGGTATCACGATGACAGGTGGCACATCACAGCTTCGCAACTTGCCAGACTTGGTGTACAGAAAAACCGGCGTGAAAGCGCAGCTCGCAGACGATGCACTTTTCTGTGTGGCAAAGGGCACAGGATCCGCGCTTGAACATTTGGACACTTACAAAAAAGCTATCATTAGCAAACGCTAATATGAAAGAATTTCTCGCGCTCGCATTTAGCAAAGGAGAGCTCCACCATGCATACGTGTTGGAAGGAGAAAGCTCTGCGGTGGCGAGTATTGTAGAAAGTTTTTTGAAAGAGAATAATTTGCCTTACGAAGGCAATGCCGACTACGACAAAAGAATATACGAAAACTTTTCCATCGAAGACGCACGCGTGCTCAAAGAAAGCGCAGTCAGCAAGGCTTTTGGTGAAGGGAAGAGAATTTTCTTTTTAGATGTTGGCGCGTTCAACCGCGAAGCTGAACATGCGCTTCTCAAACTTTTTGAAGAGCCGCTGGCGGGAACGCATTTCTTTATCCGCATGAACGACAGCTCGCACTTGCTACCGACGCTTCTTTCGCGCGTGATAGTTTTGAAAGATGAACATACTAAAACAGAAACTTCGCAAGCGAAAAGTTTTCTCAAGCTATCTGCAAAAGACCGTTTGGCGTACGTTGCCAAACTTGTTGTTGCTCATGACAAAGACGAAAGTTCCTTTGCGCTCAAGCACCAAGCTCGCTCGCTCATCCGCTCGCTCGCCACACATATCCACCAACAAGGTGTTTGGAAAACAGACCCGAAGCATGCATTTTATTTAGAAGAACTTACAAAAGCCGACGAATTCCTCCACCAACAAGGCGCTTCAGCGAAATTGTTGTTGGAGCATCTTGCGCTCATACTCTCAATTGCATCTTGACAGGTTATATAAGTTAGTGTATTCTCTGTAGAAATAAAAAATAGAAAAATGATAACACACTTCGCTGATGCATTTGAGTATGTAAACTCAAAGTATCTCTTTAACAAAGAAAACTATCCTGTAATAGGAAGTCTAACATCAGAACAAGTAAAAATTTTCTCACTGAATCACGGATTACTACATGTTTTGAAATCTGCTAACAAAATCAATGACGATGTTCCTTTCCAGAAAAAGGACATCCGGAAACTTCAATGGATTATCCAACCGGATGAAAAACTTGGAACCATCCCTTTAATTCAAAAAGTGGGGACACTTAAAATGCTTGTTAATATAATGTCACTTGCGCATGTAGCAGGAATTACAACGGAACAAGTGAGCGAATTTAAAATACCTAGTGATGAAGAAATGACCATTTTGATTCCCAAGAATCAGATGAAGTTAAAAACCACTCCAACTTTTCCTGATACTATTAGTTTTTTAGTTGAAAGTTTGGCTTGTTTTTTAGAAAATGCAGATCATAAAAACCAGTTGAATAATGAAGGTGTCCACGATTTGTTGAGAGCAGTATTCCTTGCGACAATGTATTGGTTTGATGATTTCTGGGTCCGTGATTTCCTGAATCAAATTCCAAATGTGATGAAGAGTAAATAATTTTTTTACAAGCCAAACCGTAAAAGGGGAGGCTTTTTCTTTTTATCTGCACTGTGGTACACTTTCACCATATGGCATACAATTTTTCCACATTTAAAGAAGAAACAAAAAAAGTCGAAGAGTGGCTGGCAAATGCTTACAGCGGTTTGCATACCGGCCGGGCGACGCCCATCGTGCTTGACTCCGTGCAGATCGAATCTTACGGCACTCGCATGCCGGTGAAAAATGTCGCTTCTGTCTCGATTGAAGATCCAAAAACGCTTCGCGTAACGCCTTGGGACAAAACGCACATCAAAGAAATCGAAAAAGCTGTGCAAGCGGCAAACCTTGGGCTTTCTGTTGCGACAGACGAAGCTGGGCTTCGAGTGATATTTCCGATGCTGACCGAAGAGAACCGCATGAAGCTCGTCAAAGTATTGAAAGAAAAATTGGAAGACGCGCGCATTTCCATCCGCAAAGAACGCGAAAGTGTGTTGAACGATATTAAAACGATTCCTTCCGAAGACGAGATTTTCAACGCAAAGCAAGAACTTCAAGAACTTGTCGACAAAGCAAACGCAAACTTGGAAGCATTATTTGATAAGAAAGAAAAAGAAGTTTTGAATTAATTCATGAGCATCATACTTTTCATCGTTATCTTGGCAGTGCTTGTCATCTCGCACGAGTTCGGGCATTTTATTGTCGCACGCGCATTCGGTGTGCGAGTAGACGAGTTCGGCTTCGGGTATCCGCCTCGCCTTGCAAAGCTTTTTAAAAAAGGGGATACAGAATACACTTTGAACTGGCTGCCATTTGGAGGCTTTGTGAAAATCTTTGGAGAAAACCCAGACGACGAAAACACCAACGGCCCCGACAAAGCGCGAAGCTTTGTTCACAAACCAAAATGGCAGCAAGCGCTCATCCTGGTTGCTGGAGTTGTAGCAAACTTTGTGCTTGCGTGGATTCTCATTTCCATCAGCTTTATGTCTGGCTCTCCAGCTTCGACAGCGAGCGTGCCGTCTGGTACGACTATTACCGACGCCGAGCTTGTCATTCTTGATGTCACCAAAGGTTCTCCGGCAGAAAATGCCGGGCTTGTGGTGGGGGATTCTATTTCTGCAATCCAATCTGGAAATGAAAAAGTAAACAATCCAACTCCGGATGGGCTTCGAGCATTCATTGCAAAACACGGCACGAACAACCTTACGCTGTATCTAAAAGATGAAGGCGCAGAGCGCATTGTTACCGTCACGCCAGTCATGTCAGAAGGTGCAAATGTGCCGATCATCGGCATCCAGATGGATCAAGTCGGTATCGTGAAGCTTTCATTCTTCAAAGCGCTTGGCTACGGCTTTACCGAGTCTGTGCATATGACGGGTGCAATAGCAGTGTCTTTGTTTGACCTTGTGAAAAATGCTGTTGTTGGCAAAGCGGATTTTAGTCAGATTACCGGGCCAGTCGGCATTGTGGGTATTGTTGGAGACGCGGCAAAGTTCGGCTTCATCTATCTGCTTTCATTTACTGCGCTCATCTCGCTCAACTTGGCAGTCATCAACCTCATCCCATTCCCAGCGCTCGACGGAGGCCGCTTGCTCTTCATCGTTATAGAAAAAATAAAAGGCAGCCGCATCAAACCGCAAGTTGCCAACTGGTTGAACACCATAGGTTTTGGCTTACTCATCCTGCTCATGCTTGTGGTGACGTATCACGATATTGTGAAGTTGTTTTAATTCTATTTTTTTTATTAAAAAACGCATGATTATTTTGTATAATCATGCGTTTTTGTTATTTGATTCAACTGGTTTACTCAAGCCGTACGAAAATGCAGTCATAAACATAATTACGACTACGCAGTATGCTGAAAACTTTGGCATAGTTTCAAGAAAAAAAGTTGGATAAAACATTTTCTGGTAAATGTAAAAAAATACACACCCTGTGGCAATACCCGTAGTTCCAAATACTACTGTGCATAAACAAGCTCCTATTTCGTCAAATTGTTTTGCAATGTAGTACACTCGTAAGCTAGCAATGATTGTATATGTTACAAGCACTGCAAGTACTATCTTTACAAATATTTCTAATTCATTTGCGTTTGCAATGTGTAACTTTTGTTGTGATGCAATGCATGTGCTTATCATGAGTAGAATAAGCATACATGTGCTACTTACGTTTATTATTTTTTCAAGTGTCCCCATGTGCTCTTGTTTTTTAGATTTCTTTTCAAAATACCACCAATCCACACCATTTGTCAAATTAAAATCCCTGGTAGTATGCCAAGGATTTGAATTTTATAGTAAGTTTAAATCAATAGTATTAAATTATAAGATATGTGAACTAGTGACGTAAGAACAAAAGCTTTACTTATGTTCTTACTTTGCCACATATCTGTTTCAAAGATATAGCCACCGTATCTTAAATAGATAACTGAAAACCACACTCCAGACGTTCCTTGTACCAGTAAGCCATAAGGGTTACTATGGGCAATTCCAAACAACAACGAGCTTATGCCTACCGCAAGACAGATAATAAGTGGATGGTTTTTATTAAATTTCCAAATGAACATATCTTGAACAAATGTTAATGGCACAACTCTAAAAATAAGTTCTTCAATTGGACCGAATAAAACAATTTGTCTTATTGTGGGTCTTACTCCACTGGTTTCCTCTGCTGCCAGTTCAAAATTTGCAAAAAGTACCAATAAAAATAGAGTTAAAACCGCAAAGACAAAAAGCATACATAATCCAAAAAAATATCCAACCACAAATGCCGATAAGCTCAAATCTCTTGGATTAAAGATTTTTTTGCATAGACTGATAAAAAGCAAATTAATAGAGTATCCCATATTTATTTTTTCTTTTCAAAATACCACCAATCCACACCATTTGTCAAATTAAAAGGTCCTGGAAATAGTACTATTCCCAGGACCTACTTAGTGTACCTTTATAGAATTTTCTTTTTCAATAATATGGAAAATTCTCTTGTTTGAATTTGTGTATGCCTTAAGCAACCTGAAGCCCATTTTTTCATGAAAAAGTATCGAACTATGATTATCTGGTGATACTTCTGTAATAACATGATCAACCGGAGATTCTTCAAAATGTTCATCAAGTTGACTAAACAAATGTCGGTACAACTGTTTCCCAATGCCACATCCAAAATATTTTCTATCTACGCCAATCTGGGCGATATACAGCGTGTTGTTCGGTTTTTTGCCTGTATGGACATCAACCATTTTCACAAACTCGTTCATGAAAGGATGACTCTGTACGTCATATTTCATGAGCGCAATCAGGTATCCTAGGCATGCGTTTGATTTCTTGTCGATCGCTATGTATATTTGAGAAAAACCTCCTTTCTTGTTGAGGATAATTTTTTCTAAATATGATTGCGGGGTGAGAAGTGTGACAAAGCCTTTCTTGCTGTCTTTGGCTAGTAGGTAGTTCTGATGATTTTTAATCTGTAATTCAATGATGTGCGGTATGTCTTTAAAATTCGCATGTTTTATGTATATCTGTTTGTCAGACCGCTTGGGTGTTTTAGTATAAGTTACCTTGAGCTTGTAGTAAGCCATATGTTGGGCTTTTGTTGACCCAGGTTCTACTGAAATAACTTCCGCTTTTTTTACCTTGAGTAGGTAACCCGGAACGTGTTTATGGAGTTCAATTTCGGCAGCATCACGGATATGCTTTGTGCGCTGGCCTTCTTGAGCCCAATGGTCAGGTTGGAATGTTTGGACGATGTAAGTTTCTGTTGCCATTTGTTTGTTTTTTATTTTCAAAATACCACCAATCCACACCATTTGTCAAATGGCGATTTGCTTTGCTTGAGAAAACATGTTATTCTAAAAACACTTTTGCCTTCGGGCCAGCCTTCACCAAGGTTACGGCCTGGCAGGCATTTTTATTTTATTTGCTTCATTTTTAAGGATATTTATTTATGGAAATTCGAAACATTGCGATCATCGCCCACGTGGACCACGGAAAAACGACTCTTACAGACAAACTCATGACCCAGTGCGGGATGGTAGAAGAGGGCGTGACGATGGATTCAAACTCTATCGAACAAGAACGTGGAATCACGATCTATGCAAAAAACACTTCTGTTAACTACAAAGGCACAAAAATAAATATCGTAGACACGCCAGGACACGCGGACTTTGGAAGTGAAGTTGAGCGTGTACTTCGCGCTATCGACTCGGTGCTTTTGCTTGTCGACGCGCAAGAAGGCCCGATGCCGCAAACTCGTTTCGTTTTGAAAAAGTCTCTAGAGCTTGGTTTGAAGCCGATCGTGGTCATCAACAAGATCGACAAGCCGGCCGCAGACCCGCACAAAGTGCACGAAATGGTGCTTGAACTTTTCATGGAGCTCGGTGCAAACGACGAACAGCTCGATTTTGAAACGATCTACGCCATCGGCCGCGAAGGCGTTGCGAAAAGAAAACTCACAGACGAATCAAAAGACTTGTCTCCGCTTTTGGATTTGGTGTTAGAAAAAGTTGCTCCAGTTTCTGGATCGCTCGAAGACCAGCTTGTCGCGCAGGTGTTCAACTTGGGTTACGACAATTTCTTGGGGCGAATGGCTGTTGCGCGCGTATACGCTGGCTCTATCAAAATGGGGCAGACGATCATCGTCAAACAGTCAAACGGAACTTCTCGTACAGCGCGTGTCACAAAACTTTTTACATTTGAAGGAACAACTCGCAAAGAAGTACAAGAGGCGACGTATGGCGACATCGTGCTTGTCGCCGGAATTCCAGACGTATATATTGGAGAAACTATTTGCGGGAATGCTGAAACGCCCTCTCTTCCATCGATCTCGATCGACGAGCCAACTATCTCTCTTAACTTTTTGGTGAACGACTCGCCGTTTGCTGGTCGCGAAGGCAAGTTCGTCACCGGACGACAAATCCGCGAACGCTTGGAAAAAGAACTCGAAGTGAACGTTGGTTTGAAAGTAGATTTTTCTCCGGAAGAGTCTGGCAACGGCGGACCAAGTTTCTATAAAGTCTACGGTCGCGGAGAACTTCATATTGCAGTCTTGCTTGAAAATATGCGCCGCGAAGGATACGAACTTCAGGTGTCTCAGCCGCAAGTTATCATCAAAGAAGTTGATGGCGTGATGTCAGAACCATTTGAAGAACTCATCATGGACGTGCCCGAAGAATCTTCAGGAACAGTTATCGAGAAAATCACGAAGCGTCGCGGAATGATGACACACATGCACGAGAAAAATGGCATTATGCGATTGGTTTTTGATATTCCAACTCGCGGACTTTTGGGCTACCGAGGGCAATTCATCGTCGATACGAAAGGCGAGGGAATCATGTCTTCACGCGTGAGCGGATTTAAAGAAAAAGTGGGCGATATCAAAAAACGCGAAGCAGGTTCAATGGCCTCTATGGTGTCTGGAAAAGCGGTTGCGTTCGCGCTTGCCAACTTGCAAGAGCGCGGCACGATGTATATTGGCCACGGAACGGAAGTATATGAAGGCATGGTGGTTGGAAACGTCTTGAAAGGCGAAGAAATGTCTGTAAACCCGACAAAAGGGAAGCAGCTTACAAACATGCGTGCATCCGGTTCTGACGAAGCTATCGTCCTTAAGCCTGCGTATACGCTCTCTATCGAGCGCGGGCTTGAGCTCATGGGCGAAGATGAATATTTGGAAGTTACGCCGCAGAGTGTACGTTTGCGCAAGAAGTATTTGACCGAGCTTGACCGAGTGCGTTCCAAGCGCTAAATATCAGACCAGGGTTTCCACAGTTGTCCACTTCTTGACTTGTTTATGAACTGATGCTATTATCAAAGTATTGATAAGAACACATTTAATATTTAATTTATTGTAAAGTATGGCACAAAAAATTTCGTTCAAACCAAAGCAGGTTACAAAGAAAATTCTCGGGCATTTGCATGACCGCGCACACGACGTCGTTTCAAAGCGTTTTGGGCTTTCTGAAGACGCAGAACGCAAGACACTTGAAGCTATCGGAGAAATGTATGGCATCACCCGAGAACGCGTTCGTCAGATTGAAAATGCAGCGCTTACGTCTATCCGAAAAGGTGACGCATACAAAAGCGAGCAGGCTGTGTTTGACGAATTGAAAACGATCATCCACGAAATGGGCGCACTCGTGCCAGAACAAGAACTCCTTGAATCTATCTCCAAAGATCGCAATACTCAGAATCACGTGCATCTTTATCTCGTGCTCGGTGATGATTTTACAAAAGAAAAAGAAGATGACAACTTTGCTGCACGATGGAGTGTGGATGAAGATATCTCCAAAGAAGTTCACGACTCGCTTCACAAACTCTACGCGTCACTTTCTGACGACGAACTCCTTTCTGAAAACGAAATCGTCACAAAGTTCATCGACCATTTGAAAAATGTGTCAGACAAATACAAGAATGAAGAGATCGCTCGCCGATGGCTCACTCTTTCAAAGAAAATCGCCAAGAATCCGCTCGGTGAATGGGGTAAGATCGATTCTTCAAACGTCAAAACTCGAGGAATCAAGGACTACGCATTCTTGATCATGCGAAAACACGGCAGCCCGATGCACTTCAAAGAAGTCGCAAAGGCTATCGAAGCAACATTTAACAAAAAGACGCACGTTGCAACGACTCACAACGAACTTATCAAAGACAAACGTTTCGTTCTCGTCGGCCGCGGTATTTACGCGCTCAAAGAATGGGGCTACGAAGGCGGAGTGGTGCGAGACGTGATCAAGAAAATCTTGAAAAAAGAAGGTCCGCTTTCCAAAGAAGATGTTGTTGAACGAGTTCTCAAAGAACGCTATCTTAAGAAAAACACTATCCTCGTAAACTTACAGAACGCAAAGTATTTCAAAAAGAATAAAGCTGGACTCTACACAGTTGCGTAATACAAAAACCTCTCGTCGAAAGATTGAGAGGTTTTTGCTTTGAAAAAAAACATACTCACGGTATACTTTCTATATACATGGGAGAAATATTTATCAAAGGTCTCGACTTTGTCTTTCACATCGTGGGCGCAACTGCGTTCATTTGGCTTCCTATTGTGCTCGGGTATATTGCTCTTACGTTATGGCATCATTACCTCGAATCGCAATTCGTGCATGGTATCAAATGGAAGCTTCTCGAAGTGCGCATTCCTCGCGATGTTGAAAAATCTCCGCAAGCGATGGAGCTTATTCTTTCAAATGCTTTGTATCAAGCTACCGACCCAAACTGGTATTACAAATATTGGGTGGGCCGCGCGCGACTATGGTTTTCTCTAGAAATGGTGTCGCTTGAAGGCGAAGTGCATTTCTATATCCGTACACCGAGCAAGCTCAAAAACTTGGTGGAGACACAAATCTACGCGCAATATTCTCAAGCGGAAGTGATCGAAGTTCCGGATTATGCATTTCGTGTGCCTTCGCTTATGCATGGCAGCGAATGGGACATGTGGGGTTGCCAGTTCGCGCTTGAAAAACCGGACCCGTTTCCGGTGAAAACGTATATCGACTACGGTCTCGACAAAGCCGTCGGTTCCGAAGAAGAACAGAAGATCGATCCGCTTACTCCGACGATCGAACTTTTAGGATCGTTCAAAAGAGGTGAACAAGCATGGATACAAATACTTATTCGCGCAAGCAAAAAGTCGTACCACAAGCACGGAACATGGAACGATCATCATGGTTTTCATGATGAAGCAAACGTCGCCATTCAAACCATGCTTGCTCCGTACAAAAAAACAGAAACCGATGCCGAAGGTCATCCGCTTTCGGTTACGTACAATATCCCTGATTTTCTTAAAGACGATATAACTGCAATCAAGCGCAAATCTTCCAAACTTGCATTCGATACAATAGTTCGTGTTGTATACACTGCCAAAAAAGTTGATTTTAATAAAGAAAACCAGCGCGCGCTCCGTCTCGCATTTAGACAGTACGCAACACCTACGTTAAATGCTTTCAAGCGTTATGGTTCGCCGGGCTATGCCTACCCATGGCAAGATCGTTCTGGAAAAAAGACACTCATGCAAAAAGAACATTTCTTGGATGCTTATAGAACTCGCTCCGGATTTTATCCAAAAGTTGAAGATACTTTTCATATGCCATGGCCGCTTTCTAAGCTGTATTCTGGGCATGCGGCAGAGCTTGCAGTTTTGAATACCGAAGAACTCGCAACGATCTTCCACTTCCCAGGTCGTGTATCACAAACTACCTCGTTCAAACGTATTGATTCTAAGAAGAGCTCTCCGCCTTCGAACCTTCCTATTTAATGTATGGACAACACTACCTACAACGGCTACGCACTTTCTTCACATGAAGATTTCGGCAAAGTGAATTTCAAACAAGGCAAGCCGCGTTTTTGGCGATATATCGTCGGGCTTTTTATCTTGCTCGTGGCGCTTGCTATTTTTGTCTATACCAAAGTTATTCCTGCGCCCAAAGATTTCCCAGCAGATTCTATTGTACTCATCGAAGAAGGAACGACGCTCAAAGAAGCTGCTAGTATGCTTAAAGAAAAACGTATCATTCGTTCACCGCTTTTGTTTCAGATGAGCGCGATTGTCTATGGCGGCGAGAAAAATATCATCGATGGATATTATGGTTTCAAAACGCCGATTCCCGTATATGAAGTTGCACGGCGTGTTGTCCGTGGCGACCGCCAGCTTCCGCAAACGAAAATTACTATTCCCGAAGGCCTTTCGCTCAAGCAAATGGCCGACGTGTATGACGCAAAGCTTGAACAATTCGACAAAGAGAAATTCTTGACGCTTACAAAAGGCAAAGAAGGATATTTGTTTCCCGACACGTACTTTTTCTTTCCATTTGAAAATGAAGAAAACGTGATAGAAAAAATGTCTGCAGTATTTGAAAAGAAAATCGCAAGCGTGCAAAATGATATCGACGCAAGCGGCCGCAGTTTGAAAGACATCATCATTATGGCGTCGATTATCGAAAAAGAATCAAGCGGCAACGGCGATCGAGAAATCATTTCCGGGATTTTGTGGAAGCGCATCGCGAAGGGAATTCGTTTGCAAGTTGACGCGACCTTTCTCTACATCAACGGCAAAGAGTCAAAAGAATTGACGTTGAAAGATTTGGATATTAACTCTCCTTACAATACATATCGCAATGCTGGACTTCCGCCTGGTCCGATCGTGAGCCCGGGGCTTGCCTCGATCAAAGCTGCGCTTCATCCGGAAGATTCTCCGTATCTTTTCTATTTGCATGATCCGACAGGGCAAGTTCATTTTGCAAAAACGTTTGACGAACACAAGAAAAATATTGCCGCGTACTTGCGCTAAATCTGCTATACTCAGTCTATGCACAAGCGTTATCTGGCATTTCTCGATACTGAAACGACCGGCCTTGATCCGGCAATTCATGAAATCATACAAATTGGCGGGGTGATTGTGAAGCAAATCCTAACAGACGGAAAAGTGACTTTTGAAGTTGTCGATGAATTTGAATACAAGGTAAAGCCAGAAAATATCGTTCAAGCCGACAAAGTAGCGCTTCGAGTGAATGGCTATGACGAAGCCGATTGGGTGTTTGCGTATACGCTCACAGAAGCGATGACGATGCTTGCTGAGAAAACGAAGGACTGCATTATGGTCGCGCACAATGCGCACTTTGATTTGAACTTTTTTGACGCGGCATGGAAGAAAACCGGAATTGCAAACCCAATGCATTATTATGCGATCGATACGATTTCTGTCGCGTTTACAAAGTTGCAAGGGAAGAGCGAAATAGAAAAGCTTTCGCTTCGGGCACTTTCTGAATATTTTGGCTTAGAAAACAAAAATGCGCACACTGCGCTCTCTGACGCACGAACAACTTTTGAGCTTTACAAAAAGCTGATGCTATTGTAGATTAATAATTGCAAACATACAAAATATTCCTCAAAAAGCACGACATAATTTTCTGCTGAAAATTTGCTCTGCTCGGCTCGACAGCCTGCGCAAGGCTTTTCGAGAAATATTTTCTATGTTTGTCTTTCGCTATGAAATTTTTACATAAAAAAACTGTATTTTTGGGTGTTTCTGGCGGAGTAGATTCTTCCGTCTCGGCAGCTTTGCTTTTGGAGCAAGGTTTTGACGTCGTGGGCGTGTTTATCAAAACATGGCAACCGGAATGGGTGCAGTGCACATGGCGCGATGAAAAGCGCGACGCAATGCGTGTTTGCGCGCATCTTGGCATTCCGTTTTTATTTTTTGATTTTGAGCAAGAATACAAAGAAGGCGTTGCAGACTATATGATTGCCGAATACAAAGCCGGCCGGACTCCGAACCCAGATGTCATGTGCAACAAAGAAATCAAATTTGGTGCATTTTACAAAAAAGCAAAAGCAATGGGGGCGGACTTTGTTGCGACTGGCCACTATGCACAAAACAAAAACAATACTCTCGTTGCAGGTCATGACGCAAACAAAGACCAAACGTATTTCTTGTGGACGATTCCGCACAATGTTTTACAAAACGTACTTTTCCCGATTGGACATTTGGAAAAGAAAGACGTGCGCAAGCTTGCCGAAAAATATAAGCTTCCAACTGCGACAAAAAAAGATAGCCAAGGTATTTGCTTCATTGGGCCAGTAGACATGAAGGATTTCCTTTTGCATTATATTGAAACAAAAAAGGGCAATGTGCTTGATGAAAAAGGCGCCATCATTGGCTCGCACGACGGTGCGTTGCTCTACACGCTTGGTGAGCGACATGGATTTACTATCTCAACACAAACTCCTGACCAAGAGCCATATTTTATTATTGCAAAAGATATAAAAAACAATACGCTCACCGTTTCAAAAAATAAATTTACCAAAAGCGAAAACACATCACAGATGTTTGATCTCATTTCTTGCAATTGGATAAGTGCTGTTCCAGAAATTGGGAAAACATACAGCGCTCGCTTTCGTTATAGAGAAGCATTGTCTGAAGTACGCATCCTTGCAATAAAAGACAATACAGCTCATATAGAAATAATCAACAAAGAAACCATCCTCACGCCAGGCCAGTCGGCGGTCTTGTACGAAAGTGAAACATGTTTAGGCGGGGGAATTATTGTGTAAAGATATTTTCCACTTCCAAAAAATACTTTACACGATATACTTAAGGTATGTTCGGTTTTGAATACACTATCTTTTTCAATCTCGCCATGGCTATGTTGCTGGGTATGATTATTGGTGCAGAGCGTTTGTATGCGCACAAGACTGCAAGCATGCGTACGTACGCGCTCGCTTCGATGGGTTCGGCGCTTTTTGTTTCAATCGCACTTTTTGGCGCAGGGCAACTTTCAGATATATATCCGGAGATCAATCCTTTTTTCATGATTGCGCAGATCATTACTGGTGTTGGCTTTTTGGGTGCAGGACTCATCATTTATAAAAACGATCAACTTGTCGGGGTCACAAGCGCAACCGGCCTATGGGTTTCTGCTGGCATTGGCATTGCGTGCGGTTTTGGGATGATAAAGCTCGCGCTTATGGCAACACTTCTTGTACTCTTTATCTTTATCGTGCTCTGGTATATCGAACAAAAGCTCAAGAAGATAATGCCCGAAACGCAAAAAGAAGACTAAATATTCCCGAAATAAAAACCCTGACAAAAACGGGGTTTTTTGCTATACTTCCCATATGAAAATGCAAACTACGTGGGATTTGAAGAAGCTGTATAACTCGCTTGATGATCCTCAGATGACGCGCGACATGGACGCGCTCGAAAAAGCTTATGCCGCTTTTGAAAAGAAATACAAAAATAACACAGCTTATCTTGCCGATAATACCAAACTCCTCCAAGCCCTCAAAGAATACGAGAAACTGATTGAATTAAAAAATCCAGGCATCTATCTTTTTTTGTATAAGGATATTGATTCCAGTAATCCAAAGGTTGAAGCAAAAAGCACAATGATTTCGCATCAGATGAGTGTTGCTTCAAACCGCATCGTATTTTTCTCCATCAACCTCGGCAAGCTTTCAAAGATACGACAGAAAGAACTTCTTGCTGATACAAAGTTTGCACATTTCTGGTATTTCTTGAAAGTGCTTTTCGACCAAAGCATGCATGATTTGACCGAAGCCGAAGAAAAAATAGTGAATCTGCTTTCACTTCCGGCGTATTCGATGTGGGTAGACGGACAGAAAAAGCTTCTTGGGATACAAACAATAAAATTCAAAGGTAAAGACATGCCGTTCACCGAAGCACTTGAGAAAGTAGCTTCGCTTCCAGTGAAAGACCGCCGCGCTGTGTGGAAACTTATTATTGAAAAAATGAAATCAGTAAGTGCTTTTGCTGAAAGTGAACTCAATGCTGTCGTTACAGAAAAGAAAATTATAGATGAGCTTCGTGGTTACACAAAACCTTATAGCTCAACCGTACTCAAATACCAGAACGATGAAGAATCTGTCGAAAGTCTGGTGGGAACTGTAACTTCGCAGTTCCACATCGCTCAGCGTTTCTATAAAGTGAAGAAACAGCTTTTAGGATTGCCGGAATTAACATACATCGACAAGTCTGTGAGCGCGGGTGAAGGTAAAAACAAGAAAAAATTTCCTTTTGACCAAGCAGTCAAGATAGTAGAGAGCGCATTTTCAAAAGTAAACAAAAAATATGCAGATTATCTCCGCTCCTATCTTCAAGAAGGACAGATAGATGTATTTCCACGAAAAAATAAACGAAGTGGTGGATACTGCGCTCCGTCTTTTGGCAATCCGACGTATATTCTACTTAATCACACAGATGACTTTCATTCAGTTACGACTCTTGCTCATGAGATGGGGCATGCGATACATTCTGAATTTTCAAAAACACAACCGGCTTTGTATGAAGATGTAAGCACTTCTGTTGCTGAAGTTGCAAGCACGTTTTTTGAACATTTTGCATTTGACGAAGTCTTTGAAACACTTTCAGAGAAAGAAAAAATGTATGCGCTTCACGACAGATTGAATAACGATATTTCGACTATCTTTCGACAGATTGCGCTTTTTAACTTTGAAAATGAGCTTCATGTGACTATTCGTGAAAAAGGAACTCTTTCAAAAGATGAAATCGCAAAATTACTTGCTAAACATATGCGAGCGTACTTAGGCCCGGCTGTCAAAGTAACTGATGATGATGGCTATTCATTTATGTCCTGGCCGCATATCCGCTATTTCTTTTATGTATATTCATATGCTTATGGGCAGATTATTTCTCATGCTTTGTATGCAAAATACAAAGAAGACAACTCATATATACAAAAGGTGGATGAGTTTCTGAAAGCTGGCGGAAGCAAAAGCCCGGAGCAGATTTTCAAAGATATCGGTATCGATACGACCAGGCCTTCATTTTTCGAAGCGGGTTTGAAAAGCATCGAAGAAGACGTCATCCGTTTGGAAAAAATGGTCAAAAGTGCTACAACTAAAAAATAATATGAACTCAACCGAAATCCGAAAACGTTTCATTGCCTTTTTTGAAAAGCGCGGGCATGCCGTGCTTCCTTCGGCTTCTTTGGTAACAACAGACGACGTAACTGCGACGAACGCAACGCTTTTTAATACTGCCGGAATGCAGCCGCTTGTGCCGTATCTTTTGGGTGAAGCGCATGTGAAAGGCAACCGCTTGGTCAATATTCAAAAATGCGTTCGCACTGTCGACCTTGACGAAGTTGGTGACAATACCCACCTGACATTTTTTGAAATGATGGGGAATTGGTCTTTGGGAGATTATTTTAAAAAAGATGCGATCACGTGGAGTTTCCAATTTCTAACAGACAAAGAAGAAGGTCTCGGTTTACCGCTTGAACGATTGTACTTTACCGTTTTTGGTGGCAGCGACGTTGTCGAAAAAGATACTGAGTCTCTTGAAATCTGGAAATCTCTTGGCGTGCCGGAGCACCGCATTTATTTCAAAAGTTCAAAATCAAACTGGTGGAGCGCTGGGCCCAATTCTCCTGCCGGACCTTCAACCGAAATGTTTTATGACGTGACTGGAACACTTGGCGACATGTCGCAAGAAGCATTTGAAAAAAATGAAGATGAACAAAAAGTCGTTGAAATTTGGAACGACGTGTTCATGAGCTACAAACAAGAAGACGGAAAAGTTGCAGGCGAACTTCCTCAGAAAAATGTGGACACTGGTGCAGGGCTTGAACGTATCACCGCTGTGCTTACTGGAAAACAAACTGCATATGATACGGATTTGTTTGCTGAAATAATGGGCAAGATCGATGAATTTACAACGAGCGCAGATATCCGCGCTCGAAGAATCGTTGCAGACCATATGCGAACTTCAGTATTTCTGATGGCAGACGGAGTTGTGCCTGCGCCAACAGATAGAGGTTATATTCTTCGTCGCATCATTCGTCGTGCAGTTCGTTATGCAGATATACTCGGCATGAAGCACGGCGCGCTCTACCATATTGCAAATGTTGTTATAGAAAAATACGGAGACATTTACACAAATTTGAAAGAACAAGCCGATGCAATCAAGAATGGCATTGAACACGAAGAAAGTAAATTCCGAGAGACGCTAACAAACGGCATGAGAGAATTTGAAAAAGGTACAGATGCTTTTACTCTTTTTACAACGTATGGTTTTCCGATTGAGCTGACAGAGGAACTGGCAAAAGAAAAGGGAATAACTATTGATCGAACAACCTTTGATCAGCAAATGATTGAACACCAAGCGCTTTCTCGCACTTCGTCCGCTGGCATGTTCAAAGGCGGGCTTGCAAACCATAAACCGGCAACTATCAAGCTTCACACTGCGCATCATTTGCTCTTGGCAGCTTTGCAAAATGTGTTAGGTAAAGATGTTAAACAACGGGGAAGTAATATTACAGAAGAAAGGTTACGCATAGACTTTTCTTTTGATAGAAAAATGACTGACGAAGAAAAGAAGCAAGTCGAAGACATGGTGAACGACTGGATCAAGCGCGACTTGAAGGTCGTAAAAAAAGAAATGCCAAAATCTGAAGCAGAAGCACTTGGCGCAGAAATGGAATTTGGTGCGAAATACGCAGACGTTGTTTCTGTGTACTTTATCGAAGACGAAAATGGCAAACATATTTCCAAAGAATTTTGCGGAGGCCCGCACGTAGAACACACAGGCGAGCTCGGACATTTTACTTTACAAAAAGAAGAAGCGTCTTCGGCTGGTGTGCGACGCATCAAGGGAATCTTGAAATAATTGTTCACAGTTTGGAAAAATTCCTCATGCTATACTTTACGCATGGGGATTTTTTCTTCCGAAAAACCACAACCATATCTCACGTATCTCATCATCGACATTGCGACTGACGCAGTGCGAACTTCTTTTATGCGGGTAAGGCAAGACGTCCGTTCTCGGCCAGAAGTGCTTTCGTACGCAGAAACAAAACTAGAGATAGAAGAAGAGCGTTCCGATGTGGATGCGCTTGGCGACTACATGCTCCGGGCTCTTACACATACGCTCTCGATGCTTTCTCACAAAGGCATGTTCATTCCGGACTCGGTGCATTGCTTTTTGCATGCGCCATGGGTAGGCAGCCAAACTCGCATTGCAAAAATGCAGAAAGAAAAACCCTTCATATTAAGCGAGCAGATCGCAGGCGATATTTTGTTGCGCGAAAGAGAAAGCTTTTTGCGAAGCGCCGGAGAAGAAATAACTGTCATCGAAGAGCAGATCATGAGCCTGAAGCACAATGGTTATGAAATCCACAATCCGTTTGGCAAGTCGACGACAAGCATTGAAGCTTCAATCTTTTTTGCATTTTCTGAAAAACATATACTTGGAACTATTCGAGAAAAAATTGCGCAACTTGTACACGAGCGACCTGTCGTATTTCATTCGGCGCATTTTTCTTCGTTCGTTACAGTGCGCGATTTGAAAAATGAAGACGATGCATTTCTTCTTCTTTCCATTGGTGGCTTGGTGTCGCACGTGTCGCTCGTCACCAACGGACATTTGGAAAGAAGTGCGACATTTCCGTACGGAGTAGATGCTTTGTCTCGCGAATTTGCACAAACTATCGGCAGATCAAAGAACGAAATTGCTTCGCTTGTGTCAGTGTACGCTGCCGGTCGTGCGCATGCATCGCTTGAAACACTTATCAAGCACGGAGCAAAACGCGCGCATCTTGCTTGGAACGAACATTTTGCAAACTCAATCACACATTTGAGCGAGAAAGCAACATTACCAAAGTCTCTGTATATTTTGCCGCAGACAAAACACGAATCACATCTCGCGCAACTTCTTTTTGGTAATGAAAGCAAGACTTATGCACATTTGCCGCACGATTTTAATGCTATACTTATAGATACAAAACACGTGAGTCCGTTCGTACGATGGAGTTCGAGTGATCCGCATGATCTGTACACTATGCTCCACAGTATTTTTATTAGTCGTCGTTTATCATAAATCGCATGGCAAAAAATATACTTCAAGATATAAAACCTCTTACTGCAAGTTCTGGTCGCAGAAGTGCTTCGGCTGACCGCATTGCTCCAATGCCAAAACGGGAAGTCGAGCAGTACATTGCAGTCGAAGACCATGAAGAGCACACTACTATTCCTCCTGTTTCGTATGGAAGTTCAACACCAACACCTCGCAGAAGCCGTGGCTTCATTTGGGCTATTGTCGTACTCGCGCTTCTCGTACTTTTTGTAGCCGTTTCGTATGCATTTGAAGGCGCGACGGTCACAGTTACTCCAAAAGAAAAAACAGCAACGCTCGACAATTCATTTACAGCAGAAAAAGATGCTGTCGAAACAGGTTTACCGTTTGAAGTCGTAGCGCTTTCCGGAGAAGAAAGTAAAACATTTACTGGTACAGAAAAACGCACCGCCAACGACAAGGCAACGGGAACAGTAGTCATTTACAACGAATTCAGCACCGCTGCTCAGCCACTTCTTATTGAAACTCGTCTTGAAACCAAAGATGGCAAAATTTTCAAGACAGACAAAGCCGTGAAAGTTCCCGGTTATACAACAAAGGGTAACGAAATCATCCCTGGCTCTATCGAAGTCGGCATTCATGCTGACGCTCCCGGCCCAAGCTACAATATCAAAGCTTCTGACTTTACGATCCTTGGTTTCAAAGGCGGTCCAAAATACACAAAGATATACGCTCGAAGCAAAACCGCGACCAGTGGCGGCGCGACAGGCGAGCTTTACACTTTGACTGCTGAAGAAAAAACAAAAGCAAAATCCGAGCTCATCGACGCGCTTAAAGACAAGCTCATGAAGCAGGCGGTGAGCCAGATCCCAGAAGGATTTGTGTATTATCCTGGCGGAGTGGTGTACGACATCGACGAATCTTCACTTTCTTTCGAAGGAGAATCTTCTACTGTCACCGGCACAGCCAAAGGCAAGATTTCCATCATACTTTTTGATCAGAAAAAACTTACAAGTGCTATTGCTAAAGCTGCGGTAAGCCAATATGACGGACTTCCTGTAACTATCCCCGAGCTTCGCGATATCAACATGTCTTTGAAAACACTTTCTATTGACCCAACAACTGCAAAACAAATTCCGTTTAAAATGGAAGGCGATGTGCACATAGTATGGGATGTGGATGGATCACAACTTGCCGAAGACTTGGCTGGTAAAGACAAAAATACTGAAGCGCGTGGCATCCTTGAAAGTTGGAAGGGAATTGACACCGCAGAAATCTTGATCCGACCATTTTGGAAGCATTCTTTGCCTTCAAAATCTGCCGATATCAACGTCACCGTGGTTTCGAGTATGACCAAGTAAATCCACACTTGCAGGAAGCTTTTTTTTCTGTTATATTACCTATACACAAATACATGAGTGGTACCAACCAAGATCGAATAGAAACAGTAACAGGAATAGTCTCTGAGGCTCTTCCTAGTACGCTCTTTCGCGTAAAGCTTAAAGATGATCAAGAAATCCTTGCATATCTTTCTGGGAAAATGCGCATGAATCGCATCAAAGTTTTGGTGGGAGACAAGGTAGAAATCGTCCTTGATCCGTATGGTGGAAAAGGGAGGGTTGTCAAAAGAATGTAAATAGTGTAGTATACGGGAGCTGTCTCACAACAGCCAATGTAAGGGTTAACACCCTTCATTTTTAACTTAATTTGGACATATCGCATGAAAGTAAGATCACGAGTTTCAAAAATGTGTGAAAAGTGCAAGATCGTAAAACGCAAGGGTCATTTGCGAGTTATTTGTGATAATCCAAAGCATAAACAGAAACAATAATTTTAATATTCTATGAGAATACTTGGTATTACACTTCCAAATGAAAAGCGTCTCGATATTGCCCTTACCGCACTATACGGTATTGGTATTTCAAAGGCCCGTAAGATTTTAGATGAAGTCAAAGTTGAACACTCTGTGAAAGCAAAAGACATCTCTCCGGAAACAGAAAACAATATCCGAAAAATTGTTGAAGAGCTGAAGATTGAAGGTAACTTGAAGCGAGAAATTTCTGCAAATATCAAACGATTGAAAGACATTAAAGCATACCGAGGTATCCGACATCAGCGAAGCATGCCAGTACATGGCCAGCGCACAAAGACAAACTCTCGAACAGTTCGAGGAAACGTCCGAAAGACAATGTCATCTGGCCGCCGAAAGGAAAGTAAGACATAATTTAATTTATAAAATCACGATTGAGTCACACTATGGGAAAAAAACGCATCATAACTAAAGAAGGAGGAGCCGAAGGAGCAAGCGCTGCTCGAGGTTCTTCACGAACACCAAAGAAGAAAATCACTTCTGGTACTTTGCACGTTGAAGCAACTTTCAACAACACAAAGGCTGTTGTGTCTGACAAAGAAGGCAACACATTGTTTTGGTCTTCAGCCGGCATGCTCGGTTTTCGTGGTGCAAAGAAAGGCACTCCATTTGCTGCTTCAAAAGTAGGCGACGTTTTGGGTGAAAAGGCTTTTGCTCTTGGAATCAAAGACGTTGATGCGGTTGTCAAAGGCGTAGGATCAGGTCGTGAACCAACTATCCGTGCGTTTATCGCTCGCGGATTTGAGCTTTCAGGTATTCGTGATGTGACTCCAGTTCCTCACAATGGCCCGAAGCCAAAGAAGCCACGACGAGTATAATCTTATTTATTTTTTATGATACAAGGACCTAAATTTAAAATCTGCCGACGTCTCGGATCTGCGATCCACGAGAAATGCCAAACACAAAAGTTTGTTGTTTCTGAGGCTCGTCACAACAAAAAGAAAAGCTTGAAGAAGCCAAAACAAATGTCCGGCTTCGGCTCGCAGCTTCTCGAAAAGCAGAAGATCCGTTTCTCATACGGCGTATCTGAAAAGCAATTTTCAAACTACGTAAAGGATGCAGTTGCAACAAAAGGCGTTTCTGCATCAGATGCTCTGTATGAAAAGCTCGAATCTCGCCTCGACAACGTCGTCTACCGACTCGGACTTGCTCACACACGACCGCTCGCTCGACAGCTCGTTTCTCATGGCCACGTTACAGTCAACGGCAAGAAGTTGAACGTCGCGTCTTACCAAGTAAAGTCTGGCGACGTCGTAGCTGTCCGCGAAGGCAGCAAGAAAAGCGTCCTTTTTGCCGAACTCGACAAGAAACTCAAGAATTACTCAGTTCCAGCATGGCTCACATTTGACGCAACCAAGGCAGAAGCAAAAGTTGCCGGCAAGCCGAAAAACACCGAAGGCTTCCTCAACATCAACGCCGTTCTTGAATTCTACAGTCGCTAATCGTTTTATTATCATTTCAAGTTTCAATTATTATTAGAAGTAAGTTTTGTAACACAAACATATGTCTCATAACATCATTTTGCCCTCAAAACCTCGCATAGTGCATGAAGAAGATACAAAAGGCGTTTACGAAATAGACGGCTTGTATCCAGGATACGGCCATACGCTCGGCAACTCTCTCCGCCGAATCATCCTTTCGTCTCTCCCGGGTGCAGCGATTACAAGTGTGAAGATCGACGGAGCTTCGCATGAATTTTCTGTGCTCGACGGTATGAAAGAAGACGTTGTCACACTTCTTCTCAATTTGAAGAAAGTACGTTTTCAGATGACAACAGACGAACCTCAGACTGCGACTATTTCTTTGAAAGGTATCAAGTCTGTAACCGCAAAGGACATCAAGGTGTCTGGTCAGCTTACAGTGCTTAACCCAGAACTTCACATTGCAGAACTTACTGACAAGAATGCAAACCTCAGTGTTGAACTCACTGTTGAACGCGGACTTGGTTTCGTGCAACGCGAAGCTCATCAGAAAGGCAAAGTAGACATTGGCACTATTGCTCTTGACGCAATTTTCACTCCTGTACGACGCGTGTCTTACGAAGTAGAAAACATGCGCGTGGGCGACAAAACAAACCACAACCGACTTCGCATTAGCATCGAAACTGACGGCACTTTGTCTGCACGAGAAGCGCTTGAAAGCTCTATTGGCATCATGATCGAACAGTTGAACGCGATCCTCGACTTCAAGCATGTTCTTCCAAAAGACGCTGACATGAAAGAAGAAAAAACATCTTCAAAAGATGAAGCTACTCCATCTGGAGACAAAGAAGATTTGGCAGATGTTTTGAAGACTCGCATCGACACTCTTGACCTTTCAACTCGCACTTTGAACGCGCTTACGGAAGCCAATATCCGTACAGTCGGCGGCATTGCGCGCAAGAAGAAAGAAGATTTGCTTGAACTTCCAGGAATGGGAGAAAAGGGAATTCAGGAGATTAAAAAGATTTTGAGTAGTTTTGGTATTACACTAAAGTAAATTGATTTTATGAGACACCACAATTCAGTTCGAAAATTTGGAAGAAAGACAAACGTACGAAATGCGCTTTTGAAAGGGCTCGCTCTTTCTCTGATCAAGCATGGCCGTATTCAAACAACAGAAGCAAAAGCAAAAGAACTTCGACCATTCGTCGAAAAGCTGATTACTGTTGCGCGTCCAGGCACTGCGACAGCAAAGCGCATCGTCACATCACGACTTATGAACCGCGCTCCGGAAGTGAAGAAGTTTTTTGCAGATGTTGTGCCTCAATATGCAGACCGAAAAGGCGGCTATACACGCATCTTGAAACTTCCTGCACGACTTGGCGATGGCAGCAAGATGGCTATTATTGAATTTGTATAATTTTGAAATATAAGGTACTATGACAAGCGTTATGAAACACACAATCGATGCAGCAGGGAAATCACTCGGACGAGTAGCTAGTAAGGCTGCGGTTATTTTGATGGGCAAAAATGAAGCAACATATGCTCCAAACAAGGTAACTCCTGTAAAGGTAGAAATTGTGAACGCTTCAAAGCTCAAACTTTCTGAAAAGAAACAGACAACGGTGTTTTATGAACGCTATAGTGGCTACCCAGGCGGTCTTACCAAGGAACGCATGGACGCACGTGCAGTCCGCAAAGGCTACAAAGTGATCGTCGAAGATGCGGTTTACGGCATGATCCCAGGCAACAAGCTCCGTGCTCGCATTATGAAGAACTTGATCGTTACCGAATAAATATATGGAAAAGACAAAGACTAAAAAATACATAGAAACTGTTGGACGACGCAAGACTTCTTCTGCTCGCGTACGAGTAACTGAAGCTGCGAAGAACGTGTTCATGGTAAACGACAAGGAGATGAATGACTACTTCCCGACACAAGAACTCAAGCGCGTAGTCACAGGCCCTGTCAAAGAACTTGGCAAGGACTCTAAATTTGAAATCACTGTCAAAGTTTCTGGCGGTGGATCACATTCTCAGGCAGAAGCAGTCCGACACGGCATCTCTCGAGCTCTCGTAGAAATGAACGAAGAAGACCGAGGAACACTCAAAAAAGCTGGTTTCTTGAAGCGAGACCCTCGCATCAAAGAACGCCGCAAGTTCGGTCTCAAGAAAGCTCGTAAGGCTCCACAATGGAGTAAACGTTAATCGAATCTCCAAACTCAAAAAACCGCCCTTACCGGGCGGTTTTGACTTTTTACATATGTGTGCTATTATTGTAATGAATAAACAAATAACAACAAAATCACATTAAAACAAAAGAAGATGTCTAAAACAACAACAGCACCACCGGAAAACTCACTGAATCTCAATGAGGTAAACAATTTTCAACAATTACTTATCAAGAATCTATCTTTAGATTCAGGAATCGTTAATAATTTTAAATACCGATTACAAAAGCACCCTCTGGGGGATAAGGTATTTTATCAACTTACTCACGATATTAAGATTGCTGAATATTACATTGAAGAATTGGCTTGCAATTCGTTTTTATCGGAGCAACAGTTCGTTAATGTACATAATCTCGCAAATCATCTGAGTAAAGAAAAATGGAAACATTTGGGTGAGCACGGTTTTTTTAAAAAATATATCGTACATCCTCAGGCAGTGAAAAATCAAATATATATGCGTGACATATTTGATCTTGCAGGCCAGTATGCGAGTTGGATTAATTTTAAGAATACTATCCATGCCGTGCTTAGTGATGAAGTTGTCCTTACAAAAGATACATTTACTCATATCTTTTTTAATACCAAAAATGGCAAAGATAAGACCTTTGTCATTTTTAAGAACAATGAGATTACTAAGTACGGAAACATAAAAAAAATGATTGAGACCAAATATTCTCATTTTTTGTAAAACAAATTTTTACCCCAGCCAAAATACCGGCCGGGGTTTTTATGTACGGATACTTGACATATAGTATTAATTATGATAATATGTACTCGAACATAAAAAACAATTTTATATGAAAAAACTTAGTCTTATTGCGATTGTATTCTTCTGCGCATACGCAACCTTCGCCCAACAACGTTTAAGTTACCACATCAACACCGCAAACAATGCAGATCAATCAGAGTTTACGATCACTGCACAGGTGTTTGCATCCAACAATAATAATGATGTATTTCACGGAGTAGCGAACGCATTTTCTAACCATGTTGGAAATGAGCTTAAAAGGCTTGCACCGGTTACCATTAAACCTAGTAGCATTTCCGTGGAACTTACTTACGAAGGAGCAGGTACTATGTCACTTACATACATTATTGTTTTACAAAAAACTATAAGTGGTGACGAAATGTACTATTTTGATCATAGAGGTGCACTGAGTGTATCTACTAATCAAGATGCTGCAAGAAATGATTCTCAGAGAAGATGTCTGGAACAGTTTAATGTTTCCATTAAGAATTTTAGAACTCAGTATGGAGAGAAAAATCTTATGACAAAAATTCCATACAATTATGGAACCATTCAGAATGGAACTAACTATTGGTCAATTTCTGAAAGTTTCTTTGCATCAGCAAAGTAAAAGCACAGATAATTTATTTAAAAGCCGGATCAAATATGATTCGGTTTTTTTATTTGTCCAAATGAGAAAAATCCGTATAATAGAGGCTATGAATGACGAGGAATTGAAGGACACAACTCATATCGAGCCCGAAGAAAACGTTTACGAGGACGTTGTGGAATTCGTCTACAACGAAGACGGAGAAGAAGATTTGAAGGCGACTTTGAAAAAGCTTCGTAAAGATTTGAAACAGGCGAGAACTGAAAAGCAAGAATATTTAACCAACTGGCAGAAAGAGCGAGCGGACTTTTTGAATTTTAAAAAAGATGAAGCTGAACGCGCAAAAGTTGTGAACTCTGTTGCGCGAGAAAGTTTTGCCGAGAGTTTGCTTCCGGTGTTGGACGCTTACGACATGGCATTCTCAAACAAAGAAGCTTGGGAAAAGGTGGACAAAAACTGGCGCATGGGTGTGGAGTATATTCACCAACAGCTTTTGAAAGTGCTTGCAGAAAATGGTATTGAAGAAATCCCGTCCAAAGAAGGCGACGCGTTTGATCCGAATTTGCATCAGTCTGTGGAAATTATCAAAGAAGAAAGTAAGCCAGAAAATACGCTGGCAAAAATCTTGCAGAAAGGCTATAAAAACGGCTCACGTATTGTGCGCCCTGCCCGGGTGAATGTTTTTGGGAAATAAAAAACCACTTCTTAATGAAGTGGTTAAATTTTTTAAAAACAATCTGCTAGGCCCTGTTTTTGCTTGAACAGGTTACCGTAAAACGACACGACCCCGAATATAATAGACCCTTTCTAGCGGAGGGCATTACAACCTTTTAAGCGAAGTATTGCAATGTTTATCAGGCGGTAAATTCTCCTTCGTTTGACCCCGGCATTTTGAGCTTGGGAGTGTTTTAGCTCGTAATTATTTCAGCCCTATAAATTGCAAAAAGGGCATAGTACCTCATGCAGAGAAGCAAATCGATATCCTCGCTATAAGACATCAATCTCTTATCATCTGCACTATTTCCATGATCCACGGTATAAAATATATATGGATAATCTCCGTTTTATTGTACGGAAAAGACAATTTCCCCATGTGTTAACCTTCCTTGGAGAACCTGAAGTGACCCCGCTCATTACGTTGTTATATTCGCAGATTGTTTCTGTGTAATGAACAGCTTTTACCTACTGAGAGGGTACCAGAATAAAGAAAGATAAGCAAACTATATGCTAAAATACATAAGTCGGTTTTATTTGATTTAATATTTATTTTTATGGACAAAGTACAACATTTTGAAATTCCTGTGGATGATATTGCTCGAGCGAAGGGTTTTTATGCGGCAAGCTTTGGCTGGCGCACAGCCGACTGGCCAATGGCGGACGGCTCGACCTATGTCGGCATTTACACCGGCCCGACAGACGACAAGAACATGCTCGAAGAGAAAGGCTTTATCAACGGAGGCATGTTCAAACGCGGTGGCAACTTTGCGCCGACAGCGCCGGTGATTACTCCTGTCGTGCAAGACATCGATGCGACAATTGCAAAGATTGAAGCAGCCGGCGGCGTTGTAGTTCAAACCAAAACAGAAATCCCAGGCATGGGCTATTATGCGTATGTGAAAGACTCAGAAGGGAATACAATCGGCATTTTTCAGGAAATAAAGAAAGCCGCATAACCACAAATTTACAATAAAAAGTCCTCCTCACCGAGGGCTTTTTATTTGACAAATTATAAAAACATGATACTATAAAGAAAATATAAAATTTAAATCAAATGAAAACATATCTGAGGTTATTTGTCGCAAATCCAGTAACAAGGTATAGTTTTATCTTACTACTCATCTCTGCCTTACTTACGAATAGTAAATTCTATTCCGTAGAGAATACTTATTTGCACTACAGTATTTCTTTGTTGTTTTGCACATCACTCAGTGTTCTTTTTGCAACAGTATTGGGACTCGATTCATTGCGATCATACAATCGTTTTATGAAAGCACACCTTGCTGGTAAAAGAAAAATAACAGAGTGGGAGAAAAGTGTATATCCTTGCACTAATGCTGCACTCAAGTTAGCTCGAAAGGATATTGAAAAATTAGAAAAATTGTAGAGCAATCTACTAAAAGGCTGGACTTAGTAAGTTCAGCCTTTTTATTTCCCAAAAACATTAAACAGTACTTTCTCAGTTTCGCTGTCTAGTGAATCTGTCGTCAAAATCATGATCTCTGTCGTTAGGCCGAGATCTTTTTTTATGTTCGTAAACAAATGTTCAAATGGATATGGAGAAATCCAGGCGGAATTTTTGAGGCAGACAAAGCCGGCTTTTTTTAATAGGTAGCGAAGGCTTTCGCGTTCGGCTTTTCGACTTTCCGGCAAATCCAAAAGGATGATGCGCCATTTGCCGTCCCAGGTTGGGTTCAAGACCGCGGTGTCGTTTTCAAGCTTCAAACTATGAGCCTTTTTCTTGCCTTCTTTTGTCAGCCGGGCGTAGTCCTTTTGCCCGGAAGATATATTCTCTATCAAACCTGCCTCCCGAAGGCCTTTTATAGACCGTGTAAGGGCATATAAAGGCTTTTTAGAGCTGTTTTCTGCTAGGTTATGGGTAAGCTCGGGCAGGGAAATTGCGGGCTTCCCAGCAAGCAAAGTAAGGATTTTTTTAGAATAGTCAGGTTTTCTTGACATAAGCAAATACTATCAGCTATAATCAATTTATACAAGTATTTCGCGGTCGCTAAAATTAAGTAAAATAAAATTATGAATAATGAAATAGCAAAATGTTTAGCTAGATTAACTGGTTTAAAATCAAACATCCCAACAGGGTGGGTTTTAGCAAAGTATGCAATTGAATTCAACTCAATAGTTGAGAATTTAGAGAAAATTACAGAAGAAGATTTATCTGAATTTAAAATTCCTCCAAATGAGGTAAAACCTAGAGTTTCTGTTGCTTCTTCATTTGGTAATCAATATACAAGCGAATCTTATTGTGATAGAGATTTTATAAAAATGAAGTTAGATAGTATTCTTTCATATTTTACAATTCTACTTCAACCAACTGAAATAAAAAATAAAATTGGATTTACAGTTGAAGATAATTAAAAATTAATTCATAAAAATCATATGTCAAAAATCATTGGAATCGACTTGGGTACAACTAACTCTGCTGTTGCCATCATCGAAGGTGGACAGCCGAAAATTATTGAAAACATTGAAGGTGCTCGCACAACGCCTTCTATTGTTGCGCTTGCAAAAAACGGCGACCGCATGGTTGGACTTCTCGCAAAGCGACAAGCGGTAACAAACCCACAAAATACTATTTACGGAATCAAGCGCTTCATGGGCCACATGTTCGACGACCCAGAAGTTCAGAAAGATTTGAAAAACGTTCCGTTTAAACTTCAGAAAGGAAAGAACGGCGGAGTCGAAGTAAACATGAACGGAACTTGGATGACCCCAGAAGAAGTTTCTGCGATGATTCTTACAAAAATCAAAACTGATGTTGAGGCAAAACTCGGCGAAAAGATTACAGAAGCGATTATTACTGTTCCTGCGTACTTCAACGACGCTCAGCGAAAAGCGACAAAAGATGCGGGCGCAATTGCCGGCCTCGATGTAAAGCGCATCATCAACGAACCAACAGCCGCTGCGCTTGCATACGGATTTAACTCAAAGAAAAATGAAAAGATCGTTGTGTACGACTTTGGAGGTGGAACGCTCGACGTGTCTGTGCTTGAAGTTGGAGACGATGTGATCGAAGTGAAATCTACAGACGGAGACAGTCATTTGGGAGGCCGCGATATCGACCACAAGATCATCAACTGGATCGCAGATGAATTTAAAAAAGAATCTGGCGTCGATGTTCGCACAGACATGCTTGCGCTTCAGCGTTTGGACGAAGCTGCAGAAAAAGCGAAGATTGAACTTTCAACTGCGGTAGAAACTGAAATCAATATTCCGTTTATTACTTCAACAGCGGCTGGCCCTCAGCACTTGCTCTTGAAAATGTCTCGCGCTCAACTTGAATCTTTGGCCGAAGAATATATCAATCGTTCAATCGAAATCACAAAGCGCGCGATCGAAGCTTCTGGTTTCAAGTATTCTGACATCAACGAAATCATCATGGTGGGAGGTCAGACTCGCATGCCGAAAATTGTAGAAGAAGTGAAGAAAGTGTTTGGAAAAGATCCAAACCGTTCTATCAACCCAGACGAAGTTGTGGCTCTTGGAGCTGCGGTGCAAGGTGGAGTTTTGAAAGGCGAAGTTCGAGACGTTCTTTTGCTCGACGTTATCCCGCTTTCACTCGGAATCGAAACTTTGGGTGGCGTTGCAACAAAACTTATCGAGCGTAACACAACTATTCCAAGTTCAAAGTCGCAAGTGTTCTCGACAGCTGCCGACAACCAAACTTCTGTAGAAATTCACATTACGCAAGGTGAACGACCAATGGCTTCAGACAACAAATCTCTTGGACGATTTATCTTGGACGGCATTCCGCCAGCACCGCGAGGCATGCCGCAAGTCGAAGTTTCTTTCGATGTTGACGCAAACGGAATCTTGAACGTAACCGCAAAAGACAAAGCTTCTGGAAAAGCGCAATCTATCCGCATCGAAGCTTCTGGCGGACTCAAAGATGAAGATATCAAACGCATGCAAGCTGAAGCTGAAGCAAACGCCGAAGAAGACGCAAAGAAAAAAGAACTTGCTGATGCAAAGAACACTGCTGAAATGACCATCTTTACTGCAGAAAAATCTTTGAAAGAGTATGGTGACAAAGTTGAAGCAACTTTGAAGACAGCTGTTGAAGAAAAAATCACAGCACTTCGAACTGCAAAAGACGGTACTGACAAAGATGCAATCCATGCCGCAACCGAAGCTCTTTCAACAGAACTTTCTAAAATCGGCGAAGCAATGTCGGCCCAAGGCCGATCCGCCTCGGGCGGAGCAGAGGACCCTTCGACAAGCTCAGAGCAAGCAGCCGAAGTTCAAAACGAAGAAATTCCAAATGCTGAAGCAACCCCTGAAGAAAAAAGTGACTGAGCAAAGTAAAAAATAATTTAATAAAAGCACAAAAAGAACCCTAAATCTAGGGTTCTTTTTGTGCTTGCTATTTTGTATTATTTGTTGTAATATATGTAAAACTAAAAATTATATTAATATGGCAAATACACAATCAGCTTATTTTAACAGAACAGTAAGTTATTTAACAAATTTAATCCACAATAAAAGAAAGGATGATGGGGGCAACCAAAGACTCAATTCAAAATTGATTATTTTGGAAAGTGTCTTCGCCACAAAAATTAGTGAGCTTGGGTTATTGCCTAGGACATTTAATGTCTTAAATAATTATAGTTCAAGCGAATTTTCTAAAATTAATACTTTTGAAGATTTAATGCACTTTGCTCCGGACGATTTTATTAAATTTAGAGGTTTTGGAAAAAAAAGCATGACGGATCTTATGAAAGTCATCTCTGAGAAAGGTTTTGAGTACGGAGAATACCAAGGCTCCAAATCTGCCCGAAATGATTGGTTCCATAATAATAATTGTTGGAAATTTGTTGGGAACTGAAAATTTTAGACTCCACTATTTACTTTAAGCACCCAGATAGCGCCTAAAGCTCTGTCTGGTTTTTTTATTGCCGGAAAAATGGTATAATAGGTCACATTTATATGGCAAAAGATTATTACAAAACTCTTGGTGTGGGGAAAAATGCCAGCCAAGACGAAATCAAGAAAGCATTTCGCAAAATGGCGCACCAGTATCACCCCGACAAAAACAAGGGTGATGATTCGAAATTCAAAGAAATAAACGAAGCTTATCAAACTCTTTCCGATGAAAAGAAGCGTGCACAGTACGACCAATTTGGCAGTGACGGACCATCCTTCGCCGGAGGAGGCTATGGCGCAGGGAGCCAAGGCTTTGGTGGTTTCGATTTTTCTGGATTTCAAAATGGCCAAGGCTTCGACATGGGAGATTTGGGAGACATTTTCTCAGACTTTTTTTCCGCCCAAGGCGGACCAGCCTCGGGCTGGGGTGGTAGTCGAACACGTCGTGGTCGCGATATTTCGACTGAAATCAGCCTCGCATTTTCCGAGGCTGTTTTTGGCGTAGAAAAAACAATTGCGATTACAAAACAATCGACGTGCGAAACATGCAAAGGAAGTGGCGCAAAACCTGGAACAAAGATGAAGACGTGTGCAAAATGTAAAGGCCAAGGACAGATCCGACAAACAAAAAGATCTATCTTGGGAACGTTTGAAAATGTAACAATGTGTGACGAATGTTTCGGGTCTGGCCAAACTCCGGAAGAAAAATGTGGAACTTGCAAAGGCCATGGCGTTCATAACAAACAAGAAACAATCAAGCTTACCATTCCGTCCGGCATCAACAATGGCGAAATGGTAAAACTTTCAGGCTACGGCGAAGCAGTCTCGCACGGCAAAACAGGAGACTTGTACGTCAAAATAAAAATAAAGAAACCAGGCAAACTGTCACAAAAAGCAAAAGAAGCACTTGAAGTTTTGCAGAAAGAGGGGATATAGGATTTAAGTTTTTGTGCTACAATAAAAACATTATGGAACATTTCGGAGAACACGTGACAATAGACGGATACGGTGGAGATATGGAACTGCTTAATAGTGAATCCGGTGTCACAAATCTTATAAATGGCTTAGTTTCAAAACTCGGCATGCATGGGCTTATCGAGCCTGTTGTGGTTAATGCGCCCGACAATGGTATCAAAGACCCTGGTGGCTGGAGTGGTTTTATTATTATTGCTGAAAGCCATATTGCAATACACACATTTCCGAAAAGGGGATTCGTAAGTGCCGACGTTTACACATGCCAAAATGGTTTAGATACTCAAACAGTCATAGACACGTTCAAAGAAGCTTTCAAACTCAAAGATGTTGAGACGAACTTTATAAAGCGGGGGACTCGTTATCCTCTAAAAAATATTTATTAAAACATGGATATTGGAATTATCGCGGGCGGACTTTCTTTAATTGCTTTCGGAGTGTACATTTATAATATCATTTTTGGTCAGACTCGACCCTCTCGTTCGTCTTGGTGGATTATTTCAGTTGTGTGGATTGTCCTACTTCTAAGCTCCCTTTCTTTATCTCCAGGAGAAACTTGGATAGAAAAATGGAATACACTACCGGCAAATTGGATTTCGTTGGTGTATATTGTTGCTTCGCTTGTCATAGCAATTTTATCAATAAAAAAAGGTTCTGGCGAAAAGTGGGAATTTTTTGATTATTGCTGTGCTGTGCTCGCGGTAATATCTTTAGTATTTTACATTGGATTCCATGCGCCCTTATTAAGTCTCGTGACTGCTTTACTTGCTGACTTTTTCGGTATTTTACCAACAGTGAAAAATGCGTGGAGATATCCCCGCAACGAACATTTTTTCGCATGGTTGCTGGAAGTCGTCGCAAGTATTCTTACTCTAAGCTTGGTAACAAACTGGACGCTGACACAAGAAGGATTTGCTCAGTGGGGAAGCCCAAGCTATCTCACTATTATGAATGGCTTAATTACTTTGTGTATTATGCGACGTTTCTTTTATAAACGTGTACAAAACCAGAAATCTTGATATAGTTAGCAGTATATGAACCAGAATGACCAAACAATATACAGTAAAATTATCCTATGGGTTTTCTTGTTCTCCATACTTTCTGCCTGCGTGCAATCATACTATCACTATATTGTAAAAAAAGATTTTCTTGTTACAGAAGAAGCTTCTCTTGAAACTAATTAAAATCTTCCTCTTTGTAGCCGCGTCGTTCAAACCAATCTTCCTCGTAGTCTCTGTAATTACAAAGAAGTTCTTCGCCTTCATTGATGTCACGCATAGCAATATCTTTGTCGGGTGTTGATTGGATATTTGGAGTATTTGAAGAATGATTGATAAACCTTTGGTCATCCGCGCACATGATAAATTTGTTGATTGAATGATCGTAATAACAATGCCATAGGAATTTTTCTCTCGTTTCTTTTTCTAAAAAAGAAACATCTTTCTCCGTAAACTCAATATCAAGACCAGGGTCTCGCTGCCACGTAATTGTTCCTTTTGGAATAAATTGCGCAGCAAAAAGACCGATACCGTGAGTATCGCTTGTTTTAACACTTGTTCGGACTCGTAACATATTGCTATACTATACACTATTATGACTACAACAACAACGCGTCTGACTGCAAAACGAGTCTATCAAGCAACGTATGATTATTGTAAAAAAGCAGGGTATATTGCTGATCTTAGAAAAAGTTTAGAAGTGAGCGAAGAAGAGCGTTTCAATAAGCGTACTATTTCTCAAGAAGGGTTAGACATCTTAGATGCAGTTCATTGCGTGGATGATAAAAAACGATCGATGCTTTTTCTTTCCGAAATAACTCGATCAGTGAAGCCAGGTATGTCAATTTTGGAAGCGGGTCTCGGTACCGGCATGCTTTCTTTTGGGGCTGCTATAAAACAAGTGAAGGTGGTGGGTCTTGAAATCAACCAAGCTATTTTTAAACTTGCGCAAAAGATTCTTACTGCTCTTTCTATTCCACTTAAACTTGATATAAAGAATGTATATTTTCAAAAAGCTAACGCAATGAAATATAAAACAAAAGAAAAATTTGACGTTATCATAAGTGAAAATCTTTACACAGGCATGTTTTATGAAAAACAAGTCCAGATCATGAACCACTTAAGTACTTTTTTGAAAAAGAACGGCATAACTATACCATCTGCCATGCGAAGTGGTATTGTTCTTTCTGAAACTCGTTTTCCGTATGTTCCTAAAAGTCAGGAACTTTTTGTACCATTAGAAATAGGGAAATCACTCAAGATAACTCATCTTTCAAAGAGTACTACTTATTCAGAACTTATTTTTTCCAAGAAAAATGCTCTAGGGGTAGATATCTCACTTAACGTTCCTATTATGCGAAGTGGGCACATTAACAGTGTGCTTGTCTGGTCAGAAGTGTTATTACCTAGTAAACGCGTTATAAAAAGAACTGATACAACTTTTCTCAATAATGATATCGTTATCTCTCTTAAAAAAACAATGCGGGTAAAAAAGGGAGAGACCATCCAGCTTACTTTACGTTACAAGTATGGCGATAAGCCCAACCAAGCTCGTATAGGTCTCAATTCTATTGGTAAAATAAAATAAGTCTGTTACTATATTGGTATGCTTGCAGCACTTTGCAATTATCCTACTCCACAATTTCTTTTTTTCTCTGAAAATGTTCCGACTCTCGTATACTATTCTCACCTGCCAGTGATTGTCATCGCACTTCTTCTGGGTTTTTTCGTATACAAAAGAGGAGAAAATTCTCTGCCGAATAAAATCATGTTTTATACCCTGATGGCTTTTGCTGCGTGGGTACTTCTTGATTCAATATTCTGGGCCGCGAATAGAAGCGACATCATTATGTTTGTGTGGTCGCTTCAAGTACTTATCGAGCCAGCAGTTCATGCGGGGTGTCTCTATCTTATACAAGTCCTTATAACTAAAAAAGATACGTCCCCACAGCAAAAAGTATTACTTTTTGCCTTATATCTACCTATCATACTTCTAGTACCAACGCCGTTTATTCTTTCCAGCTTCGATCTTACAACATGTCTAAGTAATGAGACATTCTTTTCTTACTACACCTATGTCCTCGAAGGTATTTTCACGCTTTGGATACTAGGGTTTGCTGTTAAGCATTATCGTCTTGCAAAAACTTTAGAGAAAAAAAGAGAAATTGCTTACCTCACATTCGGTATTATTTTATTTCTTGTGGCGTTTTCCTGGGGAGCAATTACAGGAAGCTTTGCTGAAGATTGGAACTTGGCACAGGCTGGTCTTATAGGAATGCCAATATTCGCTTTCTTTCTTGTGTATTCAATCGTTCGCTACCAAACTTTTAATATTAAACTTATTGCAAGTCAAGCTCTGGTTGCAGCACTTGTCATCTTGGTCGGTGCTCAATTTGTATTCACTCAAAACACTACAGGACGAGTTCTGACTACAACTACTTTTCTTGGCGCTATTATTTTCGGAATCTTCCTTATCCGAAGTGTAAAACGTGAAATACAGCAACGTAAAAGGACGGAAGAATTAGCAATTGACCTTGCCGAAGCGAATGAAAAGTTGAAAGGTCTTGACAAATTGAAGACTGAATTTCTTTCGCTTGCGTCACACCAACTTCGAAGTCCTTTGACCGCTATCAAAGGTTATGCTTCGATGCTGCTTGAAAATTCTTTTGGTGAACTGAGAGATCAAAAGCAACGCGAAGCAGTTGATCGTATTTTCCAATCAAGCATGAACCTCACCAAAACGGTGGAGGATTTGCTGAACGTTTCCAAGATCGAGCAAGGCGGCATGAAATACGAATTCATGGAACTCGATGTTGCAAAACTTGCAGAAGAAATTACAAATGAACTTTCAGTTACGGCACAAAATAAAGGTTTGGCACTTACGTTTGAAACAGATGACAGTAAACCGTATCTTATTTCGGGCGACTCAAACAAACTCCGCCAAGTGTTCGTGAACTTTATTGACAACTCTATCAAATATACCAAAGAGGGTTTTATCAAAGTAAAAGTTGCTAAAAGCGAAGACAAGAAACAGATTGTTTTCTCTGTCACTGATTCGGGCATGGGTATGACGCCGGAAATCAAAGCGCAACTGTTCCAAAAATTTGCCCGCGCCGAAGGCGGCAAAATGAACGCCGGCGGCTCCGGCCTTGGACTTTACTTAGCAAAAGAAATCGTTGAAGCACATAAAGGAACAGTCGACGTCACATCGAGAGGCATGGAGCAGGGTTCTACTTTTTCTGTTACGCTTGCTTCGCTATAGACCTAGACCAAGCACTTTATCAAAAGCCAAAAGCGTGGCTTTTTTGTTTTCGTTTGAGACAGTTTTGTCTTTGAACATTTTCCAAGCAATACCAAGCGCTTTTGGAATTCCAAGATCTTTATTGATTGCTTCGTTAAACAGCGTGACATAGTTTGTATCGGGTTCGCCAACAACTTCGCCAAAGTTTTGGAACGTTTTGTGCAGTTTTGCGAGTGCAGTTGCCGCCGCATCCAAACCTTCCCATGTAAAGTTGAGCGGTGTTTTGTAGTGGTTGAGCAAATTCAAATATCGAAAAGCAAGCGGGTCGTAGCCTTTTTCAACCACATCTCGCAAAGTATAAAAATTGTCTGCGGACTTTGCCATTTTCTTGCCGTCAACCAAAAGCCATTCGTTGTGCATCCAGATATTTACAAATTTGTGGCCAGTCGCACATTCAGACTGAGCGATTTCATTTTCATGATGGGGGAACATGTTGTCGCGTCCGCCAGTATGAATGTCTATGTGCTCACCGAGATTTTTCATACTCATAGCAGAACACTCGATGTGCCAACCAGGTCGGCCTTTACCAAGTGACGTTTGCCAAAAAACATCTCCGTCAGTTTCGTCGTATGCTTTCCACAGTGCGAAATCTTGCACGTTGTCTTTTTCGTATTCGTCGCTTTTGATGCGGCCGCTCGCATTGCTCTTCAAGCTTTCCATATCCAAATGCGCAAGCTTGCCGTATTCTTTATCTTTAGCGATGTCAAAATATACGCTGCCATCTTCGCTCTTGTAGGCGAAACCTTTTTCCAAAAGCGTTTCAATAATCGTCACCATTTCATCAATATAATCCGTCGCTTTCGGGTACACATCTGCCGGTAAGATATTCAGCATGTCACGGTCTTTGTAAAATTCTTCCGTGTAAAATTCGGTAAACTCTTTCAAACTTTTACTAGCTTTTTGTGAATCACGGATCGTTTTGTCGTCGATATCGGTCAAATTCATGACGTGTTTTACGTTGTAGTTATTGTATGAAAGCGTGCGTTTCAAAAGATCAGCAAATATATATGCTCGGTAGTTTCCGATATGTGGGTAGTTGTAAACAGTTGGACCACAAGTATAGAGACTTATTTGCGAAGCATTGATCGGCACAAACTCTTCTTCTTTTTTTGTCAGGCTGTTGTAGATGGTAAGCATGTTAGAGCAAAACTATGAGGGCGATAAGTACGACGATAATAATGGCGATGAGGATGTTGGTAGTTCGAGAAGATTTCTTTGCGCGGGCGAGTTCGGCGTGCATTCCATGTTTAAATGCTTTGTAGTCTTTGTGGTACGCTTTTGCGAGTTCTTCGAGGATAAGCATGTGCACGTATTCTACTTTTTCTGAAAATGGATTGTTGAGCGCTTGATGTGCAGACTCGAGCCGATAGCGCGCATGATCCAAAAATTCAAAATGCTTGTCGTGAACGGTAATGATCGTGTTTCCGCTACGCATTATTTTTAAAGGTGTGTCAAATACGACAAGTTCCTTGATCTGCATCCGCGGCAAGTCTTCCTCGGTAAAAGTAAACTCTTCCTCGGTTGGGCTTTGCAAATCCGTCCAAAGCAAATCCTTGTATTTATAGGTCGAAATCACACCCCAAGTATAGGCCAAAAATGCCTTAAACTCAAGGAATAAGCGGCTTTATTGACTTTTGTAAGCCATTCTGCTACTATTGCCGTATGGAATTTGCAGTTATACAAACAGGCGGAAAGCAGTACAAAGTCTCTGTCGGAGACATTATTCGAGTTGAAAAACTCGGAGATGAGCTCAAAAAAGGCGACACAATCGTCTTTGACAAAGTGCTTCTCGTAGACAATGGCAAAGATACAACTATCGGCACACCATTTATCGATGGAGCAAAAGTTGAGGCTACATTTGAAGATGCCGGCCGCGCAGACAAAGTCATGGTGGTAAAATACAAACAGAAAAGCCGGTACTTGAAGCGAAACGGCCACCGCCAGCCTTACTCTGAAGTCAAAATCAAAGCTATCGCATAAACAAAAAAAGCACCCAGAAGGGTGTTTTTTTATTGTCTATTTTTTAAAGCATTTTTGAGAGTATCTCTGTCAGAATATTCGAGTTCAGTGCCAGTGGAAAGTCCGCGGCCGAGACTTGAGATTTTCATTTTGTAGCTTTCGGCTTTTTTGTCCAAGACTTCGCGAATATAGGTGTCTGTATGGTCGCCATTTGGCGAAAGGGAAAAGGCGAGGATGATTTCTTTGAGCGTTCCAGCTTTGCCATCAGCTTCGACACGCTTTTCGATTTCGTTGATGCGCACACGGCTTGAAGTATCTTTTTCTACCACCGGCACAAGTCCACCGAGCACAAAATAAAGCCCTTTGTAGACCCCGGATTTTTCCATGCTTTCGATATCAGCGTCTTTTTCGACAATCATGAGCGAAGTTTGGTCGCGGCGAGCGTCGTTGCAAATAAAACACATATCGCTTTCTGTTTTTTTGAAAAAGCGGAAACATTTCTTGCAGCGAGTAATATGCTTTTTGATTTCACTTATACTGTCAGCCAAGTCGTTGACATAATATCCATCTGCAGAAAGCAGAAAATACACAAAGCGCTTTGCTTGGCGCTCGCCAATGCCCGGGAAGTGTGCGAAAAGTTTTGCAAGTTTAGAAAGTTCGTCCATATGTTAAAAGTCGCTAAATGAAGTCGGGGAGCTATTTGAAAATCCCTGATCATTTTTCTCGATACTAAGGAACGAAGTCGTTTTCTCGTCGAAGTACAAGTCGACTTTGCCGACCGGGCCGTTACGATGCTTTTCAATCAAGATTTCAGCAATGTTTGGGCGATCGGAATTTTCGTTGTATTTGTCTTCGCGATGAATGAACATCACCACGTCGGCGTCTTGTTCGATAGAACCGGAATCGCGCAAGTCTGACAAGCGCGGCTTACCGCCGCGCGACTCCACCGCACGAGAAAGCTGAGAAAGCGCAAGTACCGGAACGTCGAGTTCACGAGCAAGTTGCTTGAGTGAGCGAGAAATTTCCGTCACTTGGTTCACCATCGAGTCATAGTTCTTGCTTGTCGTCATAAGCTGTAAGTAGTCGACAATGATGAGTCCAAGACCGTGTTCGCTTTTCAAACGTCGTGCAGCTGCGCGCATTTTTGAAATCGCGTTTCCGGCTTGGTCGTCGATGTAGATAGGCGCTTTGGCAAGCTTGTCGAGCGAGTCGCGGATTTTTGAGAATTCTTGGTCGGTAGAAAGTTTACCAGTGCGCAAATTCCATGAGTTCACACGAGACTCAGCAGACAGCAAACGTGTTGCAAGCTGCTGCGCGCTCATTTCCAAAGAGAAAATACCGACTGGCACATTGTGAAGCACGGCGGCGTTGCGAGCGATGTCGAGCGCAAGCGTGGTTTTACCCATCGAAGGTCGCGCCGCAAGGATGATGAGGTCTGAACGCTGGAAACCGGCAAGCATGTTGTCCAAATCTTTGTATCCAGTTGGAATGCCGCGCAAGTCGGCTTTTGATTCGTGCAATTTTTCAAGTTCTTCCCAAGCTTCGGACAACGTTTTCTTAAGCGTTGTAAACTTTTGTGTTTTTGGGCTTGATGTAATACCGAAGAGTTTCTTTTCGGCTTGGTCGAGCACATTGTCGAGCTCTTCGTCGGTCGATTCGAATGCCAAGTCGGCAATGTAATCTGACGCGTCGATCAAATTGCGAAACGTATATTTCTTGTGCACGATCTCTCCATAGTGTTTTGCATTGGTCGAAGAAGGAACCATGTTCACAAGCTCGGTCAAATACGTTCGTCCGCCGATCTGCTCTAACTGCATTTTTTCTTCAAGTTTGTTCGAGAGGGAAAGCAAGTCGATCGGCTCGTTCTTTACAGACAGGTCAAGCATTGCTTGGTAAATGATGCGATGCTTTTCCGCATAAAAAGAATCTGGTGCAATAACGTCGGCAATATCAAAAAGTGCACTCGGTCGGAGCATAATAGAGCCAAGCACAGCCTTTTCAGAATCAAGACTTTGTGGCGGTATTCGCAAGTCACTTTTCTTTGCCATAACTAGAAAGATTGTAGCACGGCAGACTTATCAAAGAAAAATAAAGTTCCGCAAAAGCATGTTGGAAACGTGTGGAGAAATATTTGACTAAATAACTAATATATGTTAATTTAAGAAAAAACAAAAAACATAATTATGAAGCAAAGAAAAAGTACCGAGGCTTTTGTAAGCGATCTTAAAAAAGCTGAAGGTTCATTAAGAGGCATCTTAACGAACCAATTTAAAGTTGAACCATCAAAAATCGTCTTGATTCAACAAGGATCTAGCAGTTTAAACGTTCTTTCAAAAGAACTTGTAGATGTTACACATGAAGTTGAGTACGGCAAAGAGCTAGGTTTTAGCAAACCTACAGTAGCAGGCCACGAAGGTAAAGTACTTTTTGGATTTACAAAAGATGGCAACATACCGGTTGTGATACTGAAAGGACGAATGCATTTAAATGAGGGATATCTTCCTCGCCAAGTTGCGTGGCCCATTTTTCTTTTTGGAAATATAGGTATACGGAAAGTCATACTTACAAATGCAGTGGGAAGTACTCAAAAAAACAGACCGCCAGGAAGTATTGGGGTTATCAGTGATCATTTTAACTATGTGCGCAAGGATCCATTTTACGGAGGACTTGCAAGAATGTTAGGAAAAAATAATCAATTTGTACCGATGGATAATATATATCATCCTGGCTATGCAAGAATAGCTTACTGTATCGGCAAACAAGATTTAAACCTAAATATACATCATGGTAAATATCTTATAAATATGGGGCCATCGTTTGAAACAAAACACGAAGTAGAAACATTTCGTGACGCTTTCGGAGTAGATTACATAGGCATGTCGTTGGTAATGGAAGCAATGGCTTCCAAACTGTACACTGATTTTGAAAACCCCGAAAAGTCTATGATGGTACTTGCTTTGTCGGGAGTATCAAACTATGCTGCCGGAATTTCTGAAGAATCGATAACTCATGAAAATAATTTGCGTGTATTAGAAGAGCTCGACAGTAATTTCTCTACACTCATTTATAAATGCATCCAAAGAATGTAAAAGGAAATCAGAACTGGTGAAAACCCGCTTAATATAAGCGGGTTTTTTATTTTTTGGCTTTCTGGTACAATGTTTTTATGACTAAAAAGATCTTACTCTCAGGCGTCAAGCCTACCGGACGGCCTCATATTGGAAACTATTTTGGCGCGATGAAACAATTTGTCGATTTACAGAACGATTACCAGGCTTATGTGATGATTGCCGACTTGCACGCACTTACGACGGTGCAAAATACCGAAGAAATGCGACAAATGACACGTGACCTTGTTTTGGACTATCTTGCTATCGGTCTTGATCCAGAGAATGTTGTTTTGTTCAAGCAATCAGAAGTCAGCGCTCACGCCGAGCTTGCGTGGGTCTTTGATTGTATTACAACAATGCCATATCTCATGCGCGCGCATGCATTCAAAGATTCTGAAGCAAAGAATAAAGAAATTAACGTTGGCGTGTTCAATTACCCAATGCTCATGGCGGCAGATATTTTACTTTACGATGCAGATGTCGTCCCAGTTGGTAAAGATCAAAAACAGCATATCGAATATGCTCGCGACACTGCGCAGAAATTCAACAATACTTTCAACATAGAACTTTTTAAACTTCCGGAAGATTTGATTATCGAATCTGTCGAAACTGTGCCTGGAACTGATGGACAAAAAATGTCAAAGAGTTATAAAAACACTATTCCACTTTTTGCAACTGACGAAGAAATTGAAAAGGCTGTGATGGGAATTGTGACGGATTCCGGTTCAGACATTCCAGAAAACGTCTACGCAATTCATAAACTATTCAGAGATGAAGCAGAATTAAAAGCGCTTTACGAAGAACACAAAGGCAAGTATAAAGCACTTAAAGATGCGCTAGCAGAAGATATTAAAAACTTTATCAAACCAATGCGAGAGCGAAGAGAAAAGTTCACCAGCCAACCAGATCTTGTAAAGAAAATTATCGACCAAGGTAACAAAAAAGCAAACGAAGTTGCACAAGCAAAACTTCGTGAGATTAAGCGGGCTGTTGGGGTCTTATAATTTGACACACCACAAATCAAAGCGTACACTGGTAAATGAATTAGCTATGCCATACAAGTGAGTGCGGGAGGTTTTTTGAGTTTAGTTTTGTATTTTTCATAGTTTTTTTGTTTAGTTGTTTCTTTCGCTTGAATGGCATTTACAGGCAGATATACTTTATTAGGAAGGATGACCAGGGCGGCAACGTTCTGCAATTCTCAAGATCGGAGTTTGACTCCTTTCGAGTCCTTACTGAAAGTATGATTTGTACAAAGAGCGGGGGTCTTTTGATCCTCGCTTTTTTATTTGACACTTAACATAAAATTGCTCGGTCACGACCGTACCAGGTGCACCGGTTATACGGTCATTCCTCACACCTGAATCTATCCAGAGTATGTTACGTTAATGGCGGCATATTCTGGTTTTTTTATTTTTCTAAAAAGCAAACTTATGGTAGAATCACAACTATGTCAGAACGTATATTTATAAAGGATTTGGAGGCTCATACTGGAGCCGAAGTTACTATTTGTGGGTGGATCAACGTGCGCCGCGACCAGGGGAAAATGGTCTTTTTTGATTTTCGCGATATGTCCGGCTACGTCCAGGGGGTTGTTTTACCGAATCAAACTGAAGCTCTTGAGATTGCCAAAGAAGCTCGCAGCGAGTGGGTTGTTGAAGTGAAAGGAAAAGTAAACGAACGCCCAGAGCGCAACCGCCAAGCCGACAAACAAAATGGAAACATTGAACTTGAGGTTCTTGGAATAAAAATTTTGAGTAAAGCACAAGAACTTCCATTTACATCCGACGCAGAACTCAACTTGGACACAATGCTCGACTATCGACCGCTTACTTTGCGACGAGAGCGCGAGCAGGCGATTTTCAAAACTCAGCATGTAATCCTTACTGCATTTCGTGAATATTTGAATTCACAACATTTTACAGAATTTCAAGCGCCGAAGATCGTGGGTGGCGACGCCGAAGGCGGCGCTGGTGTTTTCAAGATTGAATATTTATACGAGCAAGCAGCATATCTTTCTACAAGCCCGCAACTTCACAAGCAAATGATGGTCGGGCCTTTTGAGCGTGTGTACGCAACCGGTCCGCAATTCCGCGCAGAAAAACATGCGACAACACGACATTTGAACGAAATCTCGATGCTCGACTTTGAAATGGGCTTCATCAACGACCATCATGATGTGATGAACATGATTCAAAATACTTTGAAACATGTTGTAAAAAAAGTTGGGGAAGACGCAAAGCACGCGCTCAACTATTTCAAAATAGAACTTCCACTTACTCCAAAAAAGTTTCCAGCAATGAAGCTTCGTGAAGCACAGGAACTTATCTACAAAGAAACAGGTGAAGACTGCCGCAACGAACCAGACCTTGAACCAGCGCACGAACGATGGCTCTGTGAATACGCCGCAAAGAATTTGGAAAGTGATTTTATTTTCATAACGCACTACCCAGTTTCAAAACGTCCATTTTACACAATGGAAGATACAGAAGATCCAGGCTTTACAAAAAGCTTTGACTTGCTTTTCCGCGGCGTAGAAATCCTTTCTGGAAGTCAGCGCGTGCACGACTATGACATGTTGATTGAAAAAATTAAAGCAAAAGGTCTTGATCCAGAAAAATTTGAGTTTTATTTGATGGCTTTCAAATACGGACTTCCTCCGCATGGTGGCATCGGTATGGGGCTTGAACGTCTGACACAAAAATTCTTGGGCGTAGAGAACATCAAAGAAGCAACGCTCTTCCCGCGAGACATCAACCGCATCGACCAACGGCTTTCGAAATAGCCTCTATGGTATAATTTTACTATGCCCGAAACAAATGCAATCATCACTCAGCTCGGGGCCATGTCGTATTTTGGCATTTTTGGCGTTTCGCTTTTGGCAAATATGGTGGTGCCGGTGCCGGAAGAGATCGTGCTTCTTTCGCTCGGGTATTTGGTGGGAACAGGGCATCTGAGCTTTTTTATCCTCGTGCCGATCGTCATGGCAGGGCTTCTGATCAGCGACATTACGATTTTTTATTTGGCGAAAAGGGGAAGTAAATTCACGGGTTTTATCTACAGCAAATTCTTCGCGAAAAGACTTTCTGCGCACAGCGAATGGCTTGAAATTCATATCGACAAAGTAGTCTTCTTTGCAAGATTCCTCATGCAACTACGATTCCTCGGGCCGTTTTTAGCAGGACAGCAAAATATCTCATTTAAAAGATTTTTCAAATTTGACTTCTTGGCCATCCTTATCTACGTGCCGCTCTACATCGCCATCGGTTGGTATTTCCACACACGCATCGGCTTTATCTTAAGCGGTATCGGCTTGGTAAAAAATATCATTCTCATCGTTATTGGCCTCGTACTTCTCGTCGCATTTTCAAAGTTCATGAGCCGGCTTATTTTTGGACCATACACACTTTCGTATCGCGGCAAGCCGGAAGAAAGAACTTTTATTCCATTTATCTACAAAATAAAAAAGTAACATGGACGCTGATCGCACTTTATACAAAGTAAAAACTCCGATTTTCGAAGGCCCGCTTTCGCTTCTGCTCGACCTTATCGAGCGACGCAAGCTTTTCGTAAACGAAATCGCCCTTGCGCAAGTCACGGACGACTATGTTTCGTATATCAAGACGCTCCAAAACGAACAAGAAGGACAAACGACCGAAACAAAATTGCTTTCAGATATCACTTCGTTCATCATTATTGCGGCAACGCTTATCCTCATCAAGTCAAAATCACTTTTGCCAAACATGCTTTTGACAGAAGAGGAAGAGAACGAAATCGGCACGCTCGAAGACCGCCTCAAACTGTACAAAGTTGCAAAAGACGCCGGCGAATACGTAAAAAAAGTATTCGGCAAGGCAACAATGTACGCACCGCTTGAGCGCAAAAACGATGAAGTAGTATTTACTCCGGACGAACGCATCACCACGAGCTTCATGCGCGAACTTGCAGGAGATGTGCTCCGCGCAATACCGAAAAAAGAAGTTTTGCCGGAAGTCGAAGTAAAAAAAGTTATCAGCATTGAAGAGATGATTGGGAATTTAGGCAAGCGCATCGAAGAAGGATTTGCGACGAGCTTCCGAGAATTTTCTGGCCACAAAGGCACGCACACCAAAGAGGAAAAAGTGTTTGTGATTGTGTCTTTTCTTGCTATGCTGGAACTTGTACGCCAAGGCATTCTCGATGTTTTACAGAATGGACATTTTAACGAAATCGAAATGAAAAAAAGGGAGGACGCGGGCGACATTAACATGGAAGAGATCGAACAAGCTTATGAATCTTGATGCACAAATTGAAGCATTGCTTTTTTATACGGGTGAACCAATGGCAAAATCAAAACTTGCTTCTCTTTGTGATGTTGAGGTTGCAGATATTGAAAATGCGCTCGTAACACTCAGAGAAAAACTTACAGACCGTGGTATCAAACTTGTTGAGAAAGAACATGAAGTACTGCTTGCTACAAAAAAAGAAATGTCTGAAATCATAGAGAAGCTTCGTAAAGATGAAGTAAACAAAGAACTTTCAAAGGCAAGTTTGGAGACGCTTTCGATCATCTTGTATTCAGACAAGCCGACTCGCGCCGATATCGACTACATCCGTGGCGTGAATTCGAGCTTCATCTTGCGCAACTTGATGGTGCGCGGACTTATCGAGAAAACCGAACATCCGGACGACGCACGACGTTTTTACTACAAGCCGACATTTGAACTTTTGCAATGGATGGGCGCCGGCAATGTGAGCGAACTTCCGGAATACGATTCACTTCAAAAACTTTTCCGCGGCGAAATTGCAAACGAAGCCGAAGAACAACAAGCATAATGAAATTACAGAAACTCACACAACTTTTGCTTGTTTTGTTTTTGACAGCACTGCTCGCGCTGCAGTTTTTTGCTTCATATGAAAAACGTCTTGCCGAAGAGCGCGCATTCAACCAGCTGTTTTCTCTTATTCCAAATCCGTTTAACGCCGTTGTTCTGGAAGCTCAAACAGCGTTGGTCATGGACCTCGACACGCACACGCCGATCTACGTCAAACATCCAAACCAGCCGCGGCCGATCGCTTCTATTACCAAACTCATGACTGCAGATATCGCGCTACGAACTATCGACCCGGAAGAAATAGTGGATATTACTCCCGAAGCCTTGAAAGAAGAAGGGGAGTACGGATTAAAATCCGGCCAAAAATGGAAAGCGAAGGACCTGATCGCTTTCATGCTTATCGAATCTTCAAACGACGCAGCACATGCGCTTCAGATGCATAGCGACGCGAAGCAAGCCATCGCCGAAAATGCTTTGACGCCTGGCAGATTCATCGACCTCATGAATGCGCGAGGCCAAGAACTCAACTTGCCGACAGCATTGTTTGGTAATCCGTCCGGACTTGATACAAAAGAAAAAACGCCGACTGCGTTTGCATCAGCAAAAGACACGGTGTATTTGCTCGATGATACATATACGAATTATCCGGACATTATTGGCACGACAAAATACGCAAAGTATCCGCTTCTCACACAAGAAGGCAAGGAATATATTGCCGAAAATACGAACGACATCGCCGAGCTCATCCCAGGACTTCTGGCTTCTAAAACAGGCTTTACAGACAGTGCTGGTGGAAATCTGGTCATCTTGTATCAAACAAAACAAGGCAAGCGGATCGGGGTCAGCGTGCTTGGATCTTCGCTCAAAGGACGTTTTGCCGACATAGAAGCCCTGGTCAACGCCACAAATACTTATTTGGATGCCATTTATGCCTCACCGCTCAAAGAGTATTACCCTTGGTAGGGCACAGCGCGTATAGTATACTTAAACATCATGACCATCGTTGACGTTATAAAAGTCTTTTTGCCGGCAACATTTACCTTTATCCTCGGCATTGCCATTACGCCCGTACTCTCGCACTATTTTTATAAGTACAAAATGTGGAAGAAGCGCGACCGTAGCCTCGACACTACGTCAGAAGCTTTCAAAGAAATTCATAAAGATAAAATCGCAACCGAACTTTCGACTCCATGCGTGGGCGGAAGTGTGATCTGGATTTCAGTACTTTTGTGTGTCGGTATTTTGTACGGGCTTTCACTTCTTTTTCCAACGCCATTTACCGTCAAGTTCAACTTCTTGAGCCGCGCACAGACGCTTGTGCCGCTTGGCATCTTTGTACTCGGAGCATTGCTTGGGCTTATTGACGACATGCTCGAAATCCGCGGGCTTTCCAACTTTACTCGCAAAACAAAATGGTACACGTGGGCAAAAATATGTAGCATTACCGCGATCGGCCTTGTTGCCGGACTATGGTTTTACAGCAAGCTCGGCATTTCAAGCATTGCGATTCCGTTTGACGGACGGCTTGAACTAGGACTTTTGTTTGTGCCGTTCGTCGTCGCACTCATGCTTGCAGTATTTTCTGGTGGAGTGATCGACGGTATCGACGGACTTTCCGGAGGGGTAATGGTTTCTATTTTTGTCGCGTACGCAGCGATTGCATTTTCACATCATCAGTTCGACATGGCGGCGCTGTGCGCGGCAATTGCTGGCGGCACGCTCGCATTTTTGTGGTTCAATATTCCGCCCGCCAGATTTTATATGGGAGAAACGGGAATGATGGCTCTCACTGTGACGCTTGGTGCGGTTGCAGTAATGACAGATTCTGTCCTCATACTCCCGATCGCAGCATTTCCGCTTCTTATCACTTCGCTTTCAGTTATTTTACAGAAAGCTTCACGCGCGCTTCGCAACGGCAAACGCATTTTCAAAGTCGCGCCACTTCATCATCATTTCGAAGCAATCGGCTGGCCAAAATATAAAGTCACTATGCGCTATTGGGTCATTTCTATCGTCTGTGCGATTATCGGCATCGTTATTTCTTTTGTAAGCTGATGAAAGCTCTCAAAGTCGACAAAGTGTTTCTCGGCATCGTCGGCGCGCTTGTCGTCGTCGGTCTTTTTGTTTTTATTTCGGCATCGCTCGGCATCTTGGCCAAGAACGAAACGAAGTTTTACGGCGTCCTCACCAGCCAGCTCATGGGGCTTGGAGCGGGGATAGTGGCTGGCTATATTGCATTTCGCATTCCGTATACTTTTTGGAAAAAATATTCGCTGTATCTTTTTATCGGTTCGCTTATCCTCACATTTTTAGTATTTGTGCCAGGTCTTGGATTTTCCCACGGCGGCGCGCAAAGATGGATATCGCTCGGATTTATTTCGTTCCAACCAGCAGAATTTCTCAAACTTTCGTTCCTCATGTACGCAGCGGCTTGGCTTTCGTATATCAAGAATAAAATTCATGACGCACGGTTTTCCGTTATGCCATTTCTTGGCATGTTGCTTGTCATCGCGCTTGTACTTCTTCGTCAACCGGATACGAAAAGTCTCATACTCATTTTTGCTTGCGGTATCGTCATGTTCTTTGTTTCGGGTTTGAATTTAAAATATCTGGCCTGGATCGTCGGTATCGGCATCATTGGTTTTGCAGTGCTTGTCATGTTCAAGCCGTATCTTCTTGAACGCGTCAAAACATTTATGGATCCATCTCACGACCCGCGTGGCTCTTCGTACCAGATCCAGCAATCGCTCATTGCCATAGGCTCAGGCGGTATTTTCGGCAGAGGCTTCGGGCAAAGTATCGAAAAGTTCAGCTACTTGCCGGAACCGCAAGGTGACTCAATATTTGCAGTTGTTGGGGAAGAGTTTGGTTTCATAGGAACGGTAACTATTGTTGTGCTTTTCGTCGCATTCGCCCTCCGCGGGCTCCGCATTGCCAACCGCGCGCCCGACATGTTCAGTAGACTTCTCGTTACCGGAATTGTTATACTCTTTATAACCCAATCATTCTTGAACATTGCAGCATTGGTCGGCATCTTTCCGCTTACCGGAGTTCCGCTTGTCTTTGTTTCGCACGGAGGCACGTCGCTCATGTTTGCGCTTGCCGGCATTGGAATTATTTTACACATTTCGCAGTTTCAAAAGTCGGGCCATCTAGCACTCAAAGAAAAATCATAATATGAAAATTGTATTTACAACCGGAGGCACGGGCGGGCATTTCTATCCGGTCATTGCCATTGCCGAACAAGTGAACAAGATCATCGACCGCGACAAGATCGTCCAAGCGAAGTTGTATTATTTTTCTGACGACGCGTACGACAAAGCGGCATTGTTTGACAACGGCATCGTGTACAAAAATATTCCGGCAGGGAAATTGCGTTTGTATTTTTCATTTCAAAACTTTTTTGATCTTTTTAAAACGGCGACAGGCATTGTAAACGCATTTCTTCAGCTCTTTTCGATTTTTCCCGACGTCGTTGTCGGCAAAGGCGGCTACGCAAGCTTTCCAACGCTTTTTGCTGCACGCATGCTCGGCATTCCGGTTGTCATTCACGAATCAGACTCGTATCCGGGTCGAGTAAACATTTGGGCAGGGAAGTTTGCCAAGCGAGTTGCGGTTTCTTTTCCCGAAGCTGCGCAGTATTTCCCTAAAGACCGAGTTGCATACAGCGGCCAGCCGATCCGCACCGAAATAGACCAAGCCGCCAAAGACGGCGTGCATGAATTTTTCAAACTTGATCCAAGTATTCCGACCATACTCATCATTGGCGGGTCTCTTGGTGCGCAAGTCATCAACGACGCCATCATCGACAGCTTGCCGACACTCGTTGACCGCTACCAGATCCTTCATCAGACAGGCGTTGCAAACTTTGAACAAGTGAAAAATACTGCCGGCATCGTGCTTGGCAACAGCCTAAACAAAGCTCGCTACCAACCATTTCCATTTATGAACAACTTGCAACTTCGCATGGCTTCCGGCGCAGCCGAAGTGGTGATCTCTCGCGGAGGCTCGATGATTTTTGAAATTGCTTCATGGGGGGTGCCGAGCATCATTATTCCGATCACAAAATCAAATGGCGACCATCAGCGCAAAAATGCGTATACGTTCGCGGCTTCCGGTGGCGGCATAGTGATGGAAGAAGCGAACCTCACCGGCTCTGTCCTTGCCAGCGAACTCGAAAGACTGACTTCGAACAAAGAGCGCCTAGAAAAAATGAAGCAAGCCGCCCAAGCCTTCGTGGTCAAAGACGCTGCGCTCCACATAGCGGAAGAGATCGTGAAAATCGCTTTATCGCATGAGAAATAAAAAAACTACCTATTTCATTATCAGGTAGTTTTTTAATCTTTTGAAACGTATTAGTAATGACCCAATCTATGTAATTTTCGAAAAGAATGATAGCTGTCTCTTGAAATAATGTGCTGATTAAAAATATTAATAGAAACTTTTTTTCTGTCTGCCTCGCTTATACGATACATATGGTCATTATTTTTTTCAGCAATCAAACTATTATTAGCTGCTATTATTTCATCTAAAATCCAACGAAGAGGAAACTCATTATTTTCTGCTTCCCGAACTTCACCGACACTATTGCCAGTTTTATAAACGCCAGTTCGAATAGAGTTAACAATTTTAAGTCCTTTTTTCGAGAACTTTATTTCATAAGTAAAATACCAATATTTTTCCATAGTAATTTTATTTTTCTTTATTGTATCATTAATTTATATACTTGTCAACTCGAGAAAAAGCCTTATTTTTGCTAGAATGGCCTTATGTCAGAACAGAAAGTTGTTACTCGTTTTGCGCCTAGTCCTACGGGCAATTTGCATGCTGGCGGATACCGCACGGCTTTTTTTGCTTACCTTTTTGCTAAAAAACATGGTGGCACATTCATCCTCCGCATCGAAGACACAGACAAAGAACGCTCGAAGCAAGAATACGCCGACGAGATCATTCGCGTGTTTGAAAAAATCGGTATCGCTTATGATGAAAAATATATTCAATCTGAGCACGTTGGCCGCCACAAAGAACTTTTGCAAAAACTCATTGCCGAAGACAAAGCGTATATTTCCAAAGAAGAAGCAAAAGATGGATCAGGCGTAATCAAAGATATCATTCGTTTTCGAAATCCAAACAAAGTCGTAACATTTACCGACCTCATTCGCGGAGACATTTCTACTGACACAACAGACTTGGGTGATTTTGTTATTGCAAAAAATATTGACGAACCACTTTTTCATTTGGCGGTTGTTGCAGATGACCACGATGAAGGCGTGACCCATGTCGTTCGCGCCGAAGAACATATTGCAAACACTCCGCGACAAATTCTCATCCATGAAGCACTTGGCTTCAGCATCCCGCATTACGCGCACTTGCCGCTTGTGCTTGCGCCAGATAAAACAAAAATGTCAAAACGAAAAGGCGCAGTGCCGGTAGTAGAGTACTTAGAAATGGGCTATCTGCCAAGCGCACTTTTGAATGCAATATGTTTGTGTGGATGGAATCCAGGAACAGAGCAAGAAATCTTTTCTCGTGAAGAGCTTGAGCACGTTTTTGATTTAGACAAAGTTCAAAAAGCGGGAGCAGTTTTCAACGAAGAAAAACTAAATTGGTTTAACAAAGAATATATAAAGAAACTAAGCAGTGAAGATTTTTGGAAGAATGCGGATAGATTTATTCCGGACTGGGTCAAGAAAAATGAAATAAAAACTCTAACTATCGAAAACTTGATGCGCGATCGTATCGAGAAATTTGCTGACGTGGCGACTTTCTTCGAAGAACATGCTTTCCTTTTTTCAAAACCTGAATACAAAGCCGAACAGCTTTTATGGAAAGGAACTGCGACGAAAGAAAATACAAAAACACATATTGCAAAAGTGATCGAACTTTGTGAAGGTGTTGAAAATTGGAACAAAGACGCGGTGCATGGAGCGGTATTTCCATATGCAGACCAGGCTGGCCGAGGAGAAGTTCTCTGGCCGATGCGCGTGGCACTTTCAGGAAAAGACAAATCTCCCGACCCTTTTACATTGGCAGAAATTCTTGGCAAAAAGGAGACACTCGAGCGACTCGAAGTTGCGAAATCGCTCCTTTAAACGTTAGTATATAACACATGGGTATTTTCAAACAGACATTTATTTTCATAGCTTTTTTTGTTGCAACGCCATTTCTTCTGCAAGCGCAAACAGCAGACGAACTCCAGCAGAAGATCAGCACTCGCAACGCCGACATCGTCCGCCTTGAACAAGAAATCGCCGCGTACCAGAACGAGCTTGCGGAAACCGGCAAAGAAAAAGATACACTTTCCAAGTCTCTCAAGCAGCTCGACTTGAACAAGAAAAGTTTGCTGGCAGAAATCAACTTGACCGAAGACAAAATTGGCGAGAAGAATGACGAACTTGCAAGCTTGAGCGAACAGATTACCGTCACCGGCGGACAGATCGACGTGAACAAAGAAGTAGTAAAGAACATGATCAAGCGCTTGAATGAAAGGGGAGACATGTCGCTTTTTGCGCTTGTGGCAAGCGGAGGCTCAATAGGCGATATATGGAAAGAGATCGACCGGATCGCAGCGCTCAACGACGAGCTTACGAACTCAACGACGAAACTTTCCGAATCCAAAGTCATGCTCGAGCTTCATCAGCTTGAAGTAGAAACAATAAAACAAGATTTGGAAATGCTCAAAGAAAGTCAGAACGATCAGAAAAAAATTGTCGAACAAAATGCGAACGAGAAATCTCAGCTTTTGAAAGAAACAAAAAACAAAGAATCTGAATATCAAAAACTTCTTGCCGAAAAGAAAAAACAGAAAGAACAATTTGCTTCCGAACTTCGCGACTACGAGAACAAGCTCGCATTCATCCTTGACCCGTCAAAACTTCCGCCTTCCGGTACAGGGATTTTGAGTTGGCCGCTTGATACGGTATACATTACGCAGCTCTTTGGCAAAACAGTCGCCGCCCAAAGGCTCTATGCTTCCGGCAGTCACAACGGCATCGACTTGAATGCAAAAATCGGCACGCCGGTAAAAGCGATGGCCGACGGCGTCGTGCTTGGTACCGGAGACACAGACGTGCAATGCAAAGGCGTTTCCTTCGGACGATTTGTTACAATCAAATATGACAATGGACTTTCGAGCACGTTTGGACATTTGTCTGTCATTAAAGTTACAGATGGACAGCGCGTTTCTCGCGGCGAAGTCGTCGGCCTTTCCGGCAACACCGGCTATTCTACTGGGCCACATCTTCACGTTTCTGTGTACGCAAATGGCTCGGTCGAAGTCAAAACACTTCCATCCAAATCTTGCAAAGGCAAAGTACTCACACAGCCAATAGCCGCAACGAACGGCTACTTGGACCCGATGCTTTATTTACCGCCAAAAAACTAACATGCTAAAAAAAGTAAAACATTTTTACCAGCGATACGAAGTGCAGCTTTCATACGCCTCGCTCGCGCTCGGCTTCATCATCGACTCGCTGACACTTTCGCGCATCGACCGCATGTTCGACCTTTTGTGGGTGGCAGGGCATTTGGTCGTCGTGTCTGTCGCCCTCATCCTTTTCAACAAGTTCCGCGACAAAGACAAACTGCGTTTTGCTATGTCGCTCGTGCTTCAGTTCGGCTTCGGAGGATTGCTTTCGGCATGCTTTATTTTCTTTGCGCGTGGCGCGACGCTTTTCTTCAACTGGCCGTTCATGATACTTCTCGCGGTTGCATTCATCGGCAGCGAATATTTCAAAAAGCATTACGAAAAACTCGCATTCCAAATCGCATTCCTCTACTTCGCACTTTTTTCTTTTTGTATCTTCTTCGTGCCGGTGGTGGTCAAGCGCATTGGCGACTGGATCTTTCTTTTATCCGGACTTACAAGTTTGATCTTCATTTCGCTCGTTCTTTTTATCTTGTACAAACTTACGCGTGAACAGCTCAAACAATCCGGCAAGATCACTATCGGCGCAGTTTCCGGCATCTTTCTACTCATCAATATTTTGTATTTCGCAAATCTCATCCCGCCACTTCCTCTTTCGCTCAAAGACGCCGGCACGTATACCAACATTAGCAAAGTCGACGGCAATTATATTTTGGAAGGGAAGCAGAATACATTTTGGAATGTGCACAACTTGAAGCCGAAGCATTTCGCTTACGGCAAAGATGTGTATGCTTACACCGCCATCTTTGCGCCGACAGATCTTTCAACGCCGATCATCCACGAATGGCAGCAATATGACACCAAGAAAAAAGAGTGGCGAACGCACAGCACCATTACGCTACGCATTCTAGGCGGCCGAGACGAAGGCTTCCGCACATATTCGAAAAGCTACACCCCGGCAAAAGGGAAATGGCGAGTAAACATCCGCACGACAGGCGGAGCACTCATCGGCCGGACAGCTTTTGTGGTAGACTAAACCACTTTTGACATACCTCTCTTTTTCTGATATAAAGAAGAAAACATAAAAAATAAGAAGCTATGAGAAGAACAAAAGCAGACTGGGACAGAATACTGTTTGCCGGTCTTGAAACCTTGGCATTAGAGTTGGGATTTACAGAACTTACAGCCGAATTTATCGAAAAAGAAAAGACAGAACTAGGGCTTAAAGAACCTCTCTTCACTACTCGGATCAAAGATGTGGAAAATCAAGTTATCTTCCAAAAATGGGTAAAAGATTACTCTATCGTACTTATAACTTCTTTCGACAGGAACAAAAGAATGTTTACTGAGAAGGGTCGGATATGGATTCATGTAGTGTATACCCCAGAGGATAAGAAACATTACACCCGCTACTTTCGAAGAATTGGTATAGGTTTTATGGAAAACGTAAAACTTGAAATAGAGTTCTTAAATACATTGCTATTTATCAGACCACTCGATAAAAACAATAAACCAATGAGGATCTGGCAGAACCTGAAAAAAGGAGAGCTGTACTGGAAATCATTCCACAGCAACGAACGCAAAGACGTTAAACAAGGTTTGCGCTTAGAAATAGTGGAGCATGTAGATTCCATGCTGAAACAAAAAGGTTATTACTTTACCATTCGTAGAAAAAAGCTCGGCATTAAACATTTCGAAAGAGATCTGAGAAAAAAGTGGAGCAAAGCCGCTTGAAAGTACAGTTGAGAAATGGGCCGTCAGTAAAAACTGGCGGCTTTTTTATATGGTAAAATAAAAAAATGAAAAAGAAACTTGTCCGCGTAAAAGACTTGATGCAGAAAAACTATTCGTACGAACTTTCGGAGCCTATGGGGAAGAACTTTCACCCCGACTTCAAGCCCGACCTGACACCAAAACAAATGCTCGCGCTCGGAGTGTTTGGCGGAGTGTATATGCGCGACTGTACAAAAGAATTCCCCAAAGACTGGTTTGCAAAAGCAAAGTTTGCACCCAAAAGCACGCACAAACATGTGGCAGAAATCAACTACTTTAAAATAAATGCATCACAACCGCTTGCCGAGTGGCGACGCAAAGGCTGGATTTACAAAGACGACCCGCGCGGCTGGTTCCAGTGGTATTGCCGCTATTTTATGGGCCGCAGGCTCCCAAAAGAAGACGAGAAGCAGATCAAGCGCTGGCGCGCCATTAGACGCCACATAGGCCAAATTGCAGCCCATTGCAGGGCAGGAGACACTACTTGCCGTCCGAGACAAAAACAAGCCCTCCTTCATTGGGCGTATGATACGAGAAAGATGTAAACAAAAAAACTCCCCAAAACGCCAAGTTAAAGGGAGCTGATTTATTAAGGTTAAAAAACAATCTACCACTCATGCATCACTGCGGAAGCAATAGAATAAGCTTTAATCTGATTATACGGTCTTTTAACTTTCCGTCAATCATTCCGCTGAACAACTGGCATCTTTCCAGGTATTTGTTTTGAAGCCTCAAGCAGTTTGTACAAAACGCCAACTTCTTCTTCAGTAATATTTGGCTGCAACAGAGCTTGTTGAAGCATTTTTACCCCATCTTCTTTTTTAGCAAAAGTGCCGGAATAAAAGTTTGGAGTAGTAAATTGCCAAAGATAAGAATTTCCTGCAAGGGCCTTTTTAATTATCGGTTCAAGAGAATATGGATTGAATACTCCGGCAGCCTCTTCCAAACCAAATTCACGGGCCAGCTTCGTCATCGCTTTAAAGTGAATATCCTCCTCTTCATCAAGACTAAAGGGTAGATCAGAATGATGTACCTGGTTTGTCAATTCATGAAGAAAAAAGAGGTTAAATCCATCTTCTTTCAATTTAGTCTTCTTGAGCATTAGCTCCATAATTTGCCGTTTTGTTACATAGGCAATACTCACTTTGTCCGGAGTATAGGCAATGGTGCAAGTCTTGGTCCCGCCAAGAGTCTCGAAAATAAGTCGAGGATATGTGTTTAAACTTTCCATATGATATACTTTTAAGTTTTGTTGTTTGTTTTTTTATAGCACTTTTTATATATTGTGTCAAATACAAAATAATTTTAAACGGTATTTGTAAAATAGGGGATTTATGGGAAAATATATAAATGAATAAAACTGCTTCAAGGAATAAAAGTATTAAAAAAGACTTAAATAGAGTTTGTATAGTATGTAGTAAAAAGCTTAAGATCAAAGTTAAGGCAAATGGCTCTTATACAGGTGGTCATTATTTCGGGACTGTTACTCCAAAGAATATTGAGTATTGGGAGTGTGGGGAATGTTGTATCCAATAAAAAAAACCGCCAATAAAGTTGGCGGTTTTTTTATTAACACTCTGGAAGAGACAAAAGATTATCTTTACCTGTCCAATCAGGTTTAGTTCGAATATATGGATTACGTCCATATGGTTCTACAACCTCAACCCATGTAACTGCTCCACCAACACTTACAAAAAAGCAAATCGGAAGCCGTCTTTTGTATTTTAATTATAATCCTAACATTTTCTACTTACAACTTTACACATGTTAAGCAATATGATATATTACCTACATGTCTATCAATAAAAGCAAATTCCTTACCCCCACCCAACTTGCAAAACTCATGGGTATTTCTCGTGTAGCGATACATCAAAAGATAAAGAAAGGTGAGATACCGGCTGAGAATATTGGAGACCCTTCAAAGCCAACCTATTTAATCCCCAAGGAATCTCTTTCTAAGGAGCTACGAGATAGGATTCAAATGGAACAAAAGAAAGCAACCGAAAGTGTTGTCGGTAAAGATGCTCACCATCACGACCTCAACTTCGAAAAGGAGCTCTGGGCTGCGGCTGATAAGCTTCGCGGAAACATTGATGTTTCTGAATACAAGAACATTGTTCTAGGTCTCCTCTTTTTGAAATACATATCTGATGCTTTTTATAAACGCCGTGACGAACTTGATGCACTCACCCGTGATCCCAAGAACGAGGATTTTTATGTGAAAAATGATAAGGCACGTGAACAAATTCTTGAGACAAAAGATTTTTATAAAAGTGCAGGTGTGTTTTATGTTCCTGAAAAATCACGTTGGGAATTTTTGCAAACAAAAACAATGCAGTCTGATATTGGTCAGGTTCTTGATAAGGCCATGGATTATATCGAGGAAGACAACAGAGCTGAGCTTGAAGGTGTACTTCCAAAGATTTATACACGAACAACACTTGATCACTCTGTTATTGGTGAACTTGTAAATATCTTCTCTCGTATCTCATTTGATCATAACTTCGATCGAGAAAAAGATATTCTTGGGCGTATCTATGAATATTTCCTTGGTCAATTTGCTTCATCTGAAGGAAAACGTGGAGGCGAGTTTTTTACACCTAGATCAATCGTTAAGCTACTTGTTGAAATTCTTGAACCTTACGAAAACGCGCGTGTATTAGACCCCGCTTGTGGTAGTGGAGGAATGTTTGTTGCTATGGGTGAATATCTCCGTAATCACGGGCAAGATTCATCAAAACTTGCAATCAATGGACAAGAGAGCAATCAAACAACACTTCGTCTTGCAAAGATGAACCTTGCCATTCGAGGACTTTCTGGAAAAATTGAACTTGGAAACACTTACTATCAAGACAAGTTCCCGCACTTGCAGGCAGATTTTGTCATTGCCAACCCTCCTTTCAATGGGGAATGGGAGCCGTCAAAACTTTCTGATAACGACCCACGTATTACGCTCGGTACTCCACCAAGTGGTAATGCAAACTTTATGTGGGTTCAGCATTTTGCTCATCACCTTACACCGAACGGTTTAGCGGGATTTGTTATGCCAAACGGAGCACTTGCTGTATCAGGCAAAGAAGGAGAACTTCGCAAGAAGCTTATTGAAGAAGATCTTGTTGAAGTAATTATTTCTTGCCCCTCAAAGCTTTTCTATAATGTGTCGCTTCCTGTATCACTATGGTTCTTGGCAAAAAATAAAAAAGGTGACCGTTTCCGAAAACGATCAGGCGAAACACTATTCATTGATGCTCGAGATACATTCGAGCAGATTTCTCGTAAACAAGTTGTGTTCAACCCAGAGCATATTGAGAAAATCTCAAACACAGTACGTGCGTGGCGTGGAAAAAAAGATGCAGGAAAATACGAAGATGTATCTGGGTTCTGTAAATCTGCAACTCTTGAGGAAATTAAAAAGAATGGATACGTACTTACTCCTGGGCGATATGTTGGTCTTGCAGACGTAGAAGATGACGGCGTTTCTTTTGAAGAAAAGATGCAAAAACTTTCAAGTGAACTTCGAGATGCATTTGAAAAGGGTCGAGACTTGGAAAAAGAGATTGAGAAGAATCTTAAAGAACTTGGATTTTAAAATTTATGTATATATTCTTAGACGAAAGTGGAGATTTTACAAAGCATAATCACGAAGAATATTTCGTGATTGGATCTTTCACAGTTGGAAATCAAAGAAAGACTGATAAGGAATTTATAAAATGGTTTAGAACAAAATTCCCCAAAAGAATGCGTGGGCAAAATGAAATAAAATGGTCTGCAACAGGTATCTCAGATGATTTAAGATTAAGAACATTAAAAAACATCTCCAAGATGGATGTTCGTATTAGATATGGATATTTTTTAAGAAATAATATCCCGTCTAATTATCGTAACAAGAAGAATAAAATAAACACAGGTGATTTGTATACAAATATTGTTGCTGAGGTTTTAGAGCAGTATCTTCCTGCTGACGAAAAAGAAATTCATATTTTCTGTGATCAAAAATCATTGAAAGGGATGACAAAACAAGATTTTGAATCCGCTATTATTGCCAAGCTTATACCTTTTTGCTCTCAAGATACATTGATTCAAGTTGAAATGATTGATTCTACTTCGAATAGAAATATACAAATAGCCGATTGGATATCAGGTGCAATTGCTCGTTACTACGAAAAAGGTCGAAATGGAGAGGAGTATTTCAAGGTATTAAAAAATAACATGCTCGGTGAAGGAGAAGAGTTTTTCAAAGGATAATATGAAAAAAATTATTACAAACATTTTGATACAAACAAAAAAAGCCTGCCAAGGCAGACATTCTTTGTTAGAAGTAGCGTCTCTTAAGATGAAGTTCTTTAGTTTTGTAAACGATTTCTCATTTACACCTCAGATTCTCCGAGGGAACACAAAAGCATCTCAAAAGCTATTATTGCATACTTCTGTTAGGAGTATAGTATTCTCCGGACAAAAAGTCAATAGTTATCCACAAGGCACAAAAGTACCAGTATACTTTATGTACTTGGATGTAGAATGGCTGAAGCCATTTTACATCCAAGTACAGTCAATGTCAATACGAGTATTCCTACAGAAAGCTTGTCAATTAACGATCTTTTAGAAAGTATTGAGTGTCTCACAAAATATATTATATCACGAAAACGTAAAAAAATATGAGTAAATTACTAGAACAAATAAATAAAGAAAAGAAGGAAATGACTCTTGGTGACGTTGTTACTTTTCATCGAGGTTATGACCTGCCTATAACTGAGATAAAGTCAGGTCCGTATCCGGTTGTTTTTTCAAACGGACGAAAGGAGTATCACTCGGAATTTAAAGTTAAAGGTCCAGGTGTTTTTACTGGACGAAGTGGCTCTTTGGGTGGGATGTTTTATGTAGATGAAGATTACTGGCCTCACAACACGACTCTTTATGTAAGTGATTTTCATGATAATGATCCGAAGTATTGTTATTACTTTTTATCTTCTTTCGATTTCGAAAAATTTAATGCTGGCACCGGTGTTCCTACATTAAATAGAAATCACATTCATGGAATACCTGTAAAAGTTCCCAGTGTTCCGACTCAAAAGAAGATTGCTGAAATTTTGAGTGCATATGATGCAAAGATTGAGAACAACAATTTGATTATCAAGAAGCTTGAAGCAACCGCTCAGACATTGTTTGACGAGTGGTTTGTAAACTTTCGATTCCCTGGGCACGAGAAGGCAAAATTTATTGATAGTGAAATGGGAGAAATTCCTGAGGGGTGGACAATCGGAAATATTGAAAATATTTGTACTCGACTACCTTCAGGGAAAGTTTTCAAAGAAAATCAACTCTCTTCCAGTGGCGATATTCCTGTTTATGATCAATCCTCAAAAGGAATAATTGGCTTCCATAATGAAGAACCTGCGTTTAATGCTGATATAAATAATCCAGTTTTAATATTTGGAGATCACACTTGTCGAACACAACTTGTTTGTGAAGCATTTTCTCTTGGACCAAATACAATACCTCTTTCAGAAAAAAATAACTATAGTCCAATCTTTAGTTATTTCTTAATTAAAGATTTGATTGATCAAAGAGAATATAAGCGACACTGGAGTGAATTAGTAAGTAATCGATTTATAATTCCATCTCTTGAATGGGTAGAGAAATGGGTTGATATTGTAGCTCCGATGATTAACTCAATGATTCATTTTGAAAAAGAAAACATTTCTCTAAAGTCGCAGAGAGACAGATTATTAGCTAAATTAATTTAAGTATATGTTATACAACGAAGTCGAACCAACTGAAGAAGATTATGTTTCTGGAAAACTAGAAGATAAAATATATACTTCTGATTTTGCTAATGGGAAAATTCTTTCAACTGTTGTTGACAAAAAGACGCAAGAAGAGACTATATATAAAACTAGTCGAACCCAAATTAAGGCAACATACATTTCAAATAAAAATCAAATTGTCGAACTTAAAATACAAAAATTTGAAAATAAAAATGGTGCTTTGCAGTCACCTACAGAGATTAGATTAGATACTAAAAATTTGGTGACTTTAACTAATTTTTTAAAATTTTTAACAACTGCTGATATTGCTTCTGTTTCAGCTGGTAGATTATCATTTGAAAATGACCTGCAATTAGATCCAGATTTGGCGTCTAAACTAAGAACACTGGCAAATGATGAGGAGGGAAAGAAGCAATTGATGAGTCTTTTTGATGATGGGTATTTAACATCAGATTTTGATATTCCAGAACTTATTAAAAAGGGTCTTTCAAAAGACAAAATAGAAGAAAAAAGGAATAAGCTCCAAGAATTTAAAGATTTGATTAAAAAAGAAGATGTAAAAGAAGTTTCTGATATACAGAATTTTCTTAAAGAGCATCCATGGATATTTGGACCAGAATATAAGACTTTGGATTTTAGAGATGCAGGTTTTTCTGGAAATCCAGACGGAAGGCTTTTAAGAATAGATGGTATGTCTGATGTTTTAGAAGTTAAACTACCAAGCGAAGAATTACTGAGGGCAGATGAAAAAGATAGACAGTTTATATCACCGAAGTTAGCTGAGGCATTAGGTCAGTTGACTGGCTACATGGAATATTATTACAGTGAATATAGCCATCAAAGAGATGATAGTACTGGCAAGGAGATACTTAAGGATTCTTATGGAAAATATTATAAACCAAAAGGAATTCTTTTGATTGGTCGAAGGAATAAAGAGGCAGTAAATGCTATGTCTCAAACCATATCAGTTGAACCAAAAAATCTAAGAAGGTTACTTTCTTATTTTCACTGGGTTGAAGTCTTAACGTACGATGACCTGATTGAAAGAGCTGAAAATGGGTTAAATAATATAATGAATTAATATGAACCCACTAAACGAAAACAACTTAACAGAGCAATCACTCATCGAATGGCTACAAGGTCAGGGCTATGAGTATGTGTATGGTCCAACAATGGCACCAAATCAACCTAACGCAGAGCGTGAGGATTTTCGA
>CAZQAW010000005.1:0-59429 GCA_964591445.1 uncultured Candidatus Saccharibacteria bacterium
GTATGGTCCAACAATGGCACCAAATCAACCTAACGCAGAGCGTGAGGATTTTCGAGGTGTCGTACTAAAGAATAGACTTCTTACTTCTGTGCGTCGATTCAACCCACAACTTCCAGCATTGCAAGCACAGCAAGTTGTGGATGATATTGCCTCGTATCACAATGCTGATGCGATGCTTGGTAACAAGGAAATGTTTACTCTCATTACCGAAGGTGTAAAAAAGACTTGGCAAGAAGACGGGATTGAAAAGACAGAAGTTGTTAAACTCATTGATTTTGAAAATGTAGAAGCAAATGATTTCTTAGTAACAAATCAGTTTACTGTTCAGGGTGTAGAGAATGTTTGTCGTCTTGATGGTGTTATTTTTGTGAATGGCATTCCGCTTTCAGTATTGGAACTAAAGAGTCCTGTGCGTGAGCAAGCAACAATCGGTCAGGCGTATCGAGATATGGAATACTACAAGAAAGAGATTCCGAAGATGTTTTTGTATAACCAAGTGATTTGTTTGAGTGACCTCACAGAAGCTCGACACGGAACAATTTCTTCTTCATGGGAACGATACGGAACATGGAAAGGTATTGATTCGGAAACAGATGCTCCAAGTGGGGCGACTGAGCTTGAGGTGCTCGCAAAAGGTCTCTTTAATAAAGAACGACTGCTTGATCTCATTCAAAACTTCATAGTCTTTGAGGCAGATGGCGATGGTGACGCTGTTACGTATACAAAGAAAATGGCCTTATATCATCAATACTATGGCGTAAACAAAACAATCGACAGTACTGTGCGATCAGTTAATGGTGAACAAGATCGAAAGATTGGTGTATTTTGGCACACACAAGGATCTGGAAAGTCGCTTTCTATGGTTTTTTATGTGAATAAAACAAAACGCATTCCGGAACTCAAAAGTCCGGCGTACGTTTTTCTAACTGATAGAAAAGACCTCGACGATCAGCTTTATGGTGTATTTAGTCGCACAGGATATGGAGTACTTGCACAAAAGGCTGATTCGATACTTGACCTTAAAACTAAAATTCAGGAACTCAATCGGGGGACAAGCAGGCTTATATTTTCAACGATACATAAATTCAAAGATTATACTGAGGATTTCAAAGAGTTTTCAGAACGAGAAAATATTATAGTGCTTGCGGATGAGGCGCATCGATCACAATATAGTGAACTTGCAGGAAAAGTGCGCAGGGCATTACCAAAAGCAAGCTTTTTGGGCGTGACCGGTACGCCGATATCCCGACACGATGTAAATACTGAACGTGTATTTGGTCCGGTGGTGAGTGCATATAAAATAGGACAGGCGGTAAAGGACAAAGCAACAGTGCCAATATATTATGAAGGCCGCCTAGTACCTCTTCATCTCAAAGACCAATTTATTGATAGTAAGTTTGACAATATTTTAGATGAAGTTGTTGTTGATGAGAAAATGAAAGCCCGCAAAGAATGGGCAGTACTTGAGGAAGTTGTAGGTAATCCCGGAAGAATAAAAGAGATTGCAAAAGATGTAGTAAGTCATTTCAATAATCGGCCGATTGAAGGTAAGGCAATGGTGGTGACCATGAGTCGTGACATTGCTGTTTCAATGTACAATGCAATAAAAGAAATAGATGGGGCACCTGAATGTGCGGTGATTATTTCTGGGCTTGATGAATATGGAGACCAGGTACAAAGCGAAAGAGATATAAAGGTATTAGAGAAAAGATTTAAGAAAATTAACGACTCACTAAGACTTGTTGTGGTGTGTGATATGTGGCTCACTGGTTTTGATGTACCCAATCTTCATACAATGTATCTCGACAAACCACTCAAAAATCATGGACTCATGCAGGCTATTGCTCGAGTGAATCGTATTTATAAAGATAAACCAGGAGGTCTGGTTGTGGATTATATTGGTATTGCTGAAAATCTAAAGAATGCGCTTGCTATTTATGATTCCGATGTGCAGGCTGAAGCAATGGCACCACTTTATGAAGTGATAGTAAAAATGAAGGCACTTCATGCAGAAATAGTCGACTATTTTATTGAAATACCATTTAAAGATTGGACTAAGAAAAAAGGCATAGAACTTGTGGAGTTATTCCAATCAGCAATCAATGAAGTTATATCAAAAGATGGTAGACTTTCAGATACTCGCAAAATGGCGTATATGGATTCAGTTGCACAACTTTCTAAACTTCATGCGCTTATCATGCCAGGAGCTGAAGCAATGAACATTGTAAATGATGTAAAATTCTTTCAATCTATTCGACAAGCTATCAATAAACAAACTATGGTACCTAGGATTATTTTCCCAGATACCACAGAGAGCGCAATTCGTGAATTGGTACATGAATCAGTACAGGCTGAAGGTGTTATTGATTTATTTACAAAGGAAGGAGAAACCCAAAAGAGTATATCTATTTTTGACAACAATTTTGCCGAGCAAATAAAGAAAACAAAATATCAAAACCTGGCGATAGATACAATGCGCAGAATGCTTGACCAAGAAATAAAGTCTCGATCTCGAGTGAACAAAGCTCGTTACGAAACGATGTTAACTTTACTTACTGAATTGATTGAAAAATATGAAAATAATGTTATTAACTCAGCAGAAATAATAAAACATCTACTCGAAATTGCCCGCGAAATAAAAAAGTTAGACATAGAAAGTAAAGAGCTTGGACTGTCTTCGGATGAAGTTGTTTTCTATGACACTCTTGCGAGTGACCCAGACTTGAAAAAGGCAGGAATCGATATCAAAGATTTCGTTAAAGATCTAACAAAGCGTATTCGTCGTGACTTAACAATCGATTGGACAAATAACGAAATTATCAAAGCGAGGGTAAAACAAAATGTTAGACTTTTACTTTTACAGAAAGGAATTATAGAACAAATTCAAACGGAAAAATTAGTGCAGTGTATATACAATGAAGCAATTCGAGTTTATAGAGAATATAGTTCACCTTATACATTTTAGATTACATTATTCATAGAAGATTCCTTCCCCTGGGGAAAAGTGCAAAACTATATAGCGCGGTATTTTACTTTGTGGTATAATCAGGCTTGTAGATTACTAGATAACATCTTTCCCGAGAAATCGGGCAAAACACATTAACATGGCAGAAAAGAAAACAAACAGTGCGTTTATGAAGCCTATGACTATCAGCGCCGAATTGGCAGAAGTCGTAGGAAAAGGTCCAATGCCTCGAAGTGAAGTTGTCAAAGCACTTTGGGTGTACATCAAGAAGCACAATCTTCAGGACCCAAAGAACAAGCGCAATATTAACGCTGACGACAAACTCAAAAAAGTTTTCGGCGGAAAGGGAACAGTGTCAATGTTCGAAATGACAAAGCTCGTTTCAAAACACCTTTCATAATTAACCATACATCATATGGCAAAAGGAATGTCTCATAAAAAAGAGACCAAGAAACCAAAAAAGGTAAAGAAATAGTCTCTCAAAAGCCTCTCCTTGCGGGAGGTTTTTGTTTTGGCAAATGTGTACAGCTTTCCCTTGGCGGGCAGAAATTTGCTATACTGTAAGCATTAGTATGTAACTTTTTATTTTATTTATATGAAAACACTTTGGATACTTTTGGGAGTCGTAGTTGTTGGCGGAGGCATCTATATGGCAACAATGAGCAAAGATAAAGCCGCAACTACAAACGAAGTCAAAGACGAGACTTCGCAAACACAGACCGAACAAACAAATGAATCTACTGGCCGTTACAAAGCCGAGTTTACAGAAAAAACTTCGATGAAAGCTATTGCCGAAGCCGGCGGTTCGTACCAGTGTACGGTTGCAAGCAATGTTGCCGTTGCAGAAACAAAAGGCACAGTCTATATCTCAAACAAGAAAATTCGCGGAGAATTCGAGAGCTTTGTGCCGCAAGCAAACATGACGGTGCGTTCAAACTTCATAAGCGACGGCATGTACGCGTATACATGGAGCGATATGATGCCAAGCGGTATCAAGATCAAGCTTGATGCGGAAGCTTCTACGACAACCAGTGGCGCGCAGAACAACTACGAAGAAATGCTCGACTATTCGTGCAAAGCGTGGGTAGCCGATAATGCAAAGTTCGTTGTGCCTGCATCTATTACGTTTAAAGAAGTGAATGGAAACTAGCTACGACGTCATTGTTATAGGAGGCGGTGCATCGGGAATGATGGCCGCTGGGCGCGCTGCCGAGCTTGGCAAGCGCGTTTTGTTACTTGAGAAAAACGCAAAACTTGGAGAGAAATTGAAGATTACCGGTGGTGGCAGATGCAACATCACCAACGCCGAAGAAGACGTGCGCGTATTTTTGAAACATTACGGAAAAGCAGAGCAATTTTTGTATTCTGCGTTTTCGCACTTTGGCAATAAAGATACATTTACTTTTTTTGAAGGAAAAGGCTTGCCACTGGTTGTTCAAGCTCGCAAACGCGCATTTCCGCATACAGAAAAAGCTTTTGATGTTTTTAAAGTGATGGAACAATACTTGCGCGATAACAAAGTTACTATTCAAACCAATTCGCCCGTTTCAAAAATTCTGACAAAAGAAGGGAATATTGTTGGCGTCAAAGTTGGCGCGAAAATAATTGAAGGGAAGTCGTACGTGCTTGCAACCGGCGGTATGTCGCATCCAGAAACCGGTTCGACCGGAGACGGGTTTAATTGGATGCGCGACCTTGGCCATACAGTTCAAAGTCCAACACCGACTATCGTGCCACTGGCGGTCAAAGACGCTTGGGTAAAATCTTTGGCCGGAGTTTCGTTGTCGTTCATGAAAATTACTTTTTATCTTGACGGCAAAAAACAATTTTCTAAAACAGGGAAGATACTTTTTACTCATTTCGGTCTCTCCGGGCCGCTTATTTTGAACTCGGCACACAAAGTTGGCGACTTGTTCTTAAACGGCGACCAAGTGACAGCCAAGATCGACGCATATCCAGACACCGACGAAAAAGCTTTGGAAGAAAAAATACTGAAAGTGTTTGAAGAAAATAAAAATAAAATGTTAAAAAATATTTTTTCAGAAATCGCACCGCACGGCACAGCACCTGCGATACTTTCAATATTGAAATCGATCGATGGATCAACAAAGGTCCACAGCGTGTCTAAAGAGGCTCGCAAGCTCATTGTTGCCACACTCAAAGCCTTGCCGGTGAGTATTACAGGCCTCATGGGCTACGACCGAGCTGTGGTTGCAGATGGAGGCGTGGCGTTAAACGAAATGGACATGCGAACCATGCGTTCAAAACTTTTCTCAAATTTATACATAACAGGAGATTTGTTGCACATCAACAGACCATCTGGAGGATTTTCATTGCAGCTGTGTTGGACAACGGGATTTATTGCTGGAGAGAATGCGTAACAGTAGAGCGAGCAGCGCGGCCATTCCAAGGCCGCTTTTCTGCTCTAGGCTAGCTTACCAAAACATATATTGTGCGACACTATACGTATTCTTCCCTCTATACAAAAAGAGCCCTTGAAAGGCTCTTTGGTTATCACCCGTTATGTAGATGTAATTATTTTACGCGTTCAGGCAGGAATTAAATTTCTGAACTTGTGCATTATAAGTTTTTACTTCTTCTTTTTCTTCAGTGACAAGTTTGTTGTATTCAGACACCTTTGCATTGTAGGCTTCGATGTCTGCGTTTGAGGCATTGCCCGCATCTATCTCCCCTTTCATCATGTCGATTTCTGCACCCAACGTTTTGATCGAAGCTTGTATCATTTGCACATGTGCTTTGAGCTCAGCATTTATTTCTGGACACGCGCTTGATGGCAAACCAAAATGTTGAACAGCAAACCACACACTCCGACCTTCAAAAGTTCCTTTCTTTACAGACGCGCCAATTTCGGTAAATTTGGAATTGAGAATATTGTCGCGGTGGCCTTGGCTCTTCATCCATGAAGCGATGAGCGATGAAGTGTTTTTAAAATTCCCGAGCGCCAAGTTCTCGCCAATGATGATGTATTTGTAACCTTCTTCGTTCACCAAGTCGACAAGCGTCGTGCCGTCCGGAGACACGTGTTCAAAATATCCTTTGGCAATCATGTCATCAACTTTTACTTCAGCAGATGCATCGAGTTTTGCGTTTTCGGTAAGCGTAGGAATGCCGTATTTCTCGCGTTCTTTGTTCGTCAACTCAACAACTTGCGAAGTGGTAATGTTCTTTGAAGGCGTAAGCGGATTCAAAATGGTAAACGGAAATTGTTCCATTTTGCGAAGAGGTTCTGGCTGCACCACCGCTTCAACGCCTGCTTGATACGTCATCGGCATTTGACTAGCGACATACGTGCCACTTCGTTCACGGCCGGTCAATTGTTCGTAAATAGAAAGGATTTGCGACTTGAGCGCAAACACTGTACCGACAACAAAGATGATGATAAGGATATTAAAACCGAGTCGTGATTTCATATGAAAAAATGATGAGGGTTATTTGCAAGAAGTGGACTTGGTATAGCCCTGTGCTTCTGCTTCGGCCTCTGTTGCAAAGTAAATCTTGTTCGTTTCGGAAAGACTTTTTGCGCCCGAGCACCATACATAATAATATTTGCTTCCTCGAGAAGAAGCGACGATTTGCTTCGAAATACCATCTATACCAGGTTTTGTCAATACTGTGTCAGAACCAGCTGAAGCCGGCTTATTTGTTGTTCCAGAAACGGCTTTTTGAGCTCCTATAAGGCTATTTGCCGGCTGAACCAGGGCTTCGGCACTTTCTCTTGGGTAGACCAAACTGACACCATTTCCAGCCTTATGCGCCAAGGAAAGCCGGCCGAGGCCAAAAGACGTTCCAGCGACCACTACCAGAAGGATAACGATATAGAGGTCTTTCCCCTGCTCCCCTTTGCCGTACCCCTTGATTTTTTGTCCAAAATCTTTTATACTCACTATATCTTAATTATAAGTAATAAAAAGACACTTGGCTAGTTAATTGCGGCCAAAAACACATTTATGGCACATAGGAAGGCGGGCGGTTCCGCTAAAAACCTGAAGGACTCAAATCCTAAGTATCTGGGAACAAAACTCTACGACGGAGAAAAGACAAAGGCAGGCCAGGTGATCGTCCGGCAGCGCGGCACGAAGATCATGGCAGGCGCGAACGTAGGCATCGGCCGAGACCACACTCTTTTTGCTCTCAAAGAAGGAACAGTCAAATTCAAAGACACACGAAAAGTGCATTTCAATGGCAAAACAATGACAAAGAAAAGCGCTCACGTTATCTAAATAAAAAACTCTCGCAAGAGAGTTTTTTATTATGCTTTTTCTACTTGTACAGAAAACTCTGCGTGTTTTTCAAGAAGTTCAACTCGAACTTTGTATGAGCCGATTTCTTTGATCGGTTTTTCTAACATGATGTGCTTTGCGTCGATGTCGATTTTCTTTTTCGCAAGCTCTTCCGCCAAGCGTTCTTTGTTGATGCTTGAGAACAAGTGTCCGGCTTCGTTTGTCTTTTCTTTGAAATGAAGTTCAACTTTCGCAACTTCGGCGAGATTCTTCATGAGCAAGTCTTTCTGGATTTCTTTCTTGACCACTATCGCCTGCTTCATGTTCTTGATCTTTTCAACTGCTTTGTCGGTCGCAATTTCCACAAGTTTTTGAGGAAGGAGGAAATTGCGGACGTATCCATCCTGCATTTCCTTTATATCGTGAGCTTTGGCGACGCCTTTGACGTCTTTGAGGAATATGACTTTCATACCCACATACTACATTATTTCTTCAAGAATTCAACTGCCCGATCGAGCTGCGGGTCGCGCTTGGCTTTGGCGTCTTCTTCGGTAAATGGAACTTGAATATCTGGTGTAATCCCCTCTTCGGAAATAGAAATGCCTTTCGGAGTGAACCACTTTGCGATGGTGATTTTAAGAGCCGTATCATTTGTCAGGTTTACCACTTCTTGCACTGAGCCTTTGCCGTACGTTGTCTCGCCAACAAGCGTTGCCTTACCATTGTCGCGAAGCGCGCCGGCCAAGATTTCTGACGCAGAAGCTGAACCGCCATCAACCAGAACAACCATTTTCAATTTGTCTGTAAAAACATCGTAGCCGCGAGATCGGTGAATGAACGGTTCGCCATTTTTTCCAAAATCTTCCGACACAACAACGTCGCCTGAAGGCAAGAACCAGCTTGCCATATCGATCGCGGCTTCCAAATATCCGCCCGGGTTGCCGCGCAAGTCGAGCACGAGCCTGCTGCTTCCGCTGTTTGCAAATTCTTCAAGTGCATTTCTGAAAAGTTTTGTCGAGTTTGCACTAAAGCTGTACAAGCTGATGACGAATACGCCGTCACTTCGAAGTTCAGTATCGATCACCGGAGACTCGATCGTCGCGCGAGTGATAGTGAGTTCTTTCGGCATACTTCCAGATTTTGGAAGTATAGTAAGTCGTACACTTGTTCCCTTTTCTCCGCGGATTATTTTTACTGCTTCTTCGACAGTCATACCGGCGGTGATGGTGTCGTCAATTTTCAAAATCTTGTCGCCAGTGTCAATACCAGCTTTTTCTGCCGGGCTGTTTTTGATAGGCGCGACGACAGTAAGCACTTCGTCTTTGAGTTCGATTTCCATTCCGATGCCTCCGAACTCGCCTTGGATGGATTCTGAGAATTGCTTGTTTTCTTTTGGATCAAAAAAAACGGTATATGGATCGCCAAGTGATGAAGCCAAACCTTTGATCGCGCCATATACGCGGTCTTCATTGCTTACTTTGTCGGCGTCCGGATATTTTTCGTTCAAGATGCTCCACGCTTTCCAAAACGGAGCGAAGTCGGCCGCAGCCGCAGTGCTTTCTATCGGTGCGGTTTTACCCACAATACCATCGATACGATCTACATACGGGCGATTTGAATATCCTAAATATGAACCGGCTGCAAATGCCAAGACGACAGCGATGATAGAACATGATATGTAAAATCCTTTATCTTTGTTGAACATATGTTTCAATTTATTCTGCTAAAAGTGCACTCGGAGTGTATTCGTTTGCCGCGTCCCAGAGAAGCCACGATGTGAGCCCAGAATCATACGTTGCTGTGATCTGCGCGCGAACCATGTCTTTGGTATATGTTGCGCCGAGGTCAAAGTCTTGCAGCCACGGACGAAGTTTGAGTGGATCTTCGCCTATCGCTTGTGCGCGTTCAACGGCTTTTGTCATGGACGTTTTCAAAATCTCGTACGGATGTTTTGCCGGCTCGGCAATGTTGTACGTGCCTTTTGCATAATGCGATGGATACGTCATCGGGCAAATGAAATCGAAATACGGAAGCGCATCTTCGAGTACTTGACCGATACCGAGATCGTCTGTCGCTGTCGTTACAAGTCCGAACAAATCTGCTGAGGTAACAATACCTGTGCCTTTCAAATCATCATGAAGTGCGCTAAAAAAATTCTTCATAATATCCGCACGAGTTAAAGTTCCGCCTTCGTTCGGATACGCGATGTCTTTCATATTTCCATCTGAAGGAAAGCGGATATAGTCGAAGTTGATTTCATCGAAACCCATTGCGTATGCTTCTTTTGCAATTCTCACCACGTATTCGCGAACTTCTTCGTTTGATGGATCAAGAAAACTTAAGCCTTTATAATCTTTCCAAGCAGTGCCGGTGGATTTGGATTTGATCGCCCATTCAGGTTTTGATTTTGCCATGTAAGGGTCTTGAAACACAGCGACGCGTGCAATGACGTAAATGCCTTTTGCGTGCAAGTCCGCGACCATTGTTTTTGGTTTTGAAATGCGTCTTTCGGCAGAATCGTATTTTGAAATTTCCGGGTCAGACATTGGGAAAGAAAGTTTGCCGGTAGAATCTTTGACATCGATAACAACAGAGTTGAGTTCAGTCGTATCTACCATTTTAATAAGCTTTGCGAAAAAGTTTGGAGAACCGGCAACCCAACTTGAAATATAAATTCCTTTGACAGCTTTTGGAGTTTCTATATGCGTAACAACAACATTTTCTTCCGTCGGTTTTTCCGGGGCAGGAACTTGTTCTTGCTCTTTTGTTGTTTCATCTCCGCCCAAAAGTTCGCTTGCGGCAAGGCCAGCTTTGTCAACTTGGGCAACATGCGTGTCGTATTTGAGAGCAGTGACGCTTGGCATAAAAGCGTACGCGACAAAACCAACGGCGCCAAGAACGACCAACGTAATGACAAATTTGAATGAATTATTCATTCTTATAGACTTCTGTTGGCTCATAAGGCGACGCAGTTGGCATAGTGAACTGTTCTTCTACGGCCTGAGGCATTTCGCGTTTTGGTGCGCGACGACGAACGCGAGGCATATGGCGGACTTCAGAGTGTTCTTCGATATCTGGACGGCGTTCGGCAAATACATGTGAAGTATTTTTAAGAGTAGACATATATGCACGGCGTTCGCGGTACAGCAAATATCCGATAGCAAAGATTCCGAGCCCGACGATAAAGAGTATGATTTTCTTCCACGAAAGAGGAATACCGAAAAATGGGAAGATAGCTGTAAAGAGTCCTAGTATGCAGATGATCCGTTGTTTGAGCATGGAAAAAATAAAAAATTACGATAATATTCTTCCATTATACACGAACCGTGCAAAACTTACTTGTGAATTGCGTCGACAATCACCACGAATTCGCCGCGAATTTTGTCTTTGTTGGTTTCAAAATACTTTTTTACAAAGTCAATATCCCCCTTGACGAATTCTTCGAACATCTTTGTGATTTCTCGGGCGATAACCACCTCTCTCCCCTTCTCTAACACTTTTGACAAAGATTCAAGCGTTTTTTCGATGCGATGCGGAGATTCGTAAAACACACTTGCGTATTTTGCGCTGCGAATAGTTTCAAAAATAGTTTCGCGGCCTTTCTTGTGCGGAAGAAAACCGAAGAAATGAAATTCTGCTGCGCTTATGCCCGAGGCCGACAACGCAGACACAAGCGCGCTTGCGCCGGGTATCGGAATTATTTTGCAATCTGGAATTTCTTTTTGTACATGTTGCACGAGCAAAATACCTGGATCAGAAATGCATGGTGTACCGGCATCGGAAACGAGCGCGATAGTTTTTCCTTCTTTTAAAAGTTCGAGAATCTTGTCATGTTTTTGCAAAGTGCTGTTGGCATGGTAGCTCATCGTTTTGTTTTGTATTTCATAATGCGCCAAAAGCTTGCCTGTGGTGCGAGTGTCTTCGCAAAGAATCAAATCAACTTCTTTCAGCACGCGAAGTGCCCGAAGCGTGATATCTTCGAGGTTTCCTATCGGAGTTGCGACTATGTATAGTGTCACGAAAATGAGTATAACACGTTATGATATAGTATACACATGAGCACACCACTACAAAAAAGAACTAAAATAAGTGATTTTCGCTGCGTGGCGGAGCCCCCGGAGAGAGGGTTAAGCGCGAGAAAATTACTTATTTTAGTTCTTTTGTTGTTAGCATTACCTTCTTTAAGTCTTGCCGCTTCAACAAACTACGCAAATATTCTTTCTGTGTCCAAAGACAAAATGATTGCAAGTTACGGCTCGCTTGAATCTAAAAAATATTACTCTTGCTCCATTTCAAAACTTTCGTGCACGTCTTCTGCGAAACGTCCAACGACGCCATATGCCGCGCCTCGTGTCACAGCTGAAATGAAAGCAACTTATGCAACACAACTCGAAGATGCGATTTCAATGTTGCTCTCGCCTGACGGAACATGGCTGGCGTATTTTAAAAGCGCAAAATCTGACAATTACCAAGTACGTGTCTACGGAATGATCGACACAACGACCAGCACAACGTACGAAGTCAAAACTCCGGTCGGATATTGGGATTTGGTGGCCGACCAGCCACGAATATTCCAATTCTCGCCCGACAGTACGCACTTGTATATTGTAAACGACAAAGACAACGCGATGACTTTGTATAAAATAAACTTGGTAGAGATGAAGCAAGTTGGCGTGCCAACCGAAGAAAAACTTTTCGCGGACTCTGCCAACCTTGGCGACTTTGTGTTCGCAAACAATGGCAAGCTTCTCTATGTTGCAAATTCGACAGCAAACCCATACGACTGGTCTTTGTATTCTTACGACACCACAACTAGCGTTTCCAAACTTATCAAACATGACTTGCCATACAACGCGTATTTGTACACGAGCGGCAAATATGTTGTAGCGCGCACACTGTCTTCCAATTCTTCTGTGCCATTTGTCTACAACACCGCGACCGGAAAAATAAGTTATTTCAAATCTCTTCCTCCTTCTAAAAAAGTTTTACCTGGAACGCGAAGCATCATTTCTGGAGACCCCTCGACTCCGCTCGGGGCAAGTTTCCACGGCGCGCTCATCAAGCCTGCAAAATTTGACCCAAAGAAAACCTACCCACTTTTGGTATGGCTGCACGGCGGACCTTACCGACAGACGTCTTTGAACTATCATTCGTATGAAAGCTACGCTGCCTACGACTGGATGCTTGACGAAGCAGTAACTTCGGGCGCAGTAGTGTTGAAGTTGGATTATGTCGGCAGCCGAGGATACGGGCGCGATTATTCATCTCTCATCAAAAACAAAGTTGGTGACGTCGACGTTGCATCTGTCATGAGCGCGATTGCATATGTAAAAAACCAGAATGCAAATATTTCTGACACATATTTGGCCGGCAATAGTTACGGCGGATATTTGTCTTTGAAAACTGTCGTCGAACACCCCAATGAAATCAAAGACGTGTTTTCTATCAACGGCGTAACCGACTGGGGTATGCTTTTGGTGCCGCTTCAGAATTCTATTTTCAACGTGCACTTCAATGGAGTTCCGGACGCGACAAACCAACCACTTTATGACAAAGCGTCTATCGTAAACAAAATTGCAAACCTCGGCACGAACAAGATCATCATCGGCCAAGGCACTCGCGACCGTACTATCGACCCAGGGCAAGCGTATTATTTGAACACAGTGTTGCTTAACGCCAACAAGAACGTGGAGCTCATAGAATATCCCGGTCAAGACCACGCGTTCTCTAAAAAAGTTCCGATCCAAAACGCGTGCAAAACGCTCATCACGATGGTGGGCAAAAGTACCAAAGGCCGCTGCACTTGGCAGTAGAACGAAAATAAAAAAACGTCCATCTTTTTTCAAAGACAGACGCTTTATATAGAGGCATTGAACAAACTATTTTTTTAACATCTCTTTTCGAATTTTAATCATATTGTCGATTCCATCTTGAAACTCTTGAAAAGATTGAGGGAGATTGAATTTTGCCTTACCTTCGGGTATGTCCTGCTCCAATAAATTTTCGCATGCATACACCAACTCTGTTTCCGTACATATTGAAACCTTAATCTTATCTAAAAACAACTTTTTTCCTTTAATCGTTACTACGTACATGTCTTGAACACGACCACAGAAAATATAGTTGATTTCATTTTCAATACTCCGGATATTTATTAAATTTAACATTTCATTGATAGCAGACTCATCTGTGAGACGCGGAAAGGGCTCCTTATGCTTATCAAAAAACATGCGCGAATATACAGGTAAATGTTCTTCATACAGATACGAAACCCATTGAATGTTCATCTTGTAGAGAGTGGAGGGCTTGTTGTAAGTAAAGTAATGAATTTTAGAATCATTATTCATTCCGACTTTCATCTCATATCTTGTCTGAAAACTTAGATTACACCGAGGGAATTTACCGATTGTAACTGTAGTGAGTTTAGGTGTATTAAAATTGGAATCTTGGATCTCTTTCTGTAATGACAAGAAGATTTCTTTATGCATTGATTTGAATTTATTTACATAATCCTGATATTCGTTTCGTGGATATGAACTAAGAGGTAAATATATATTTGCTCTTACAACAATACCTGGAGGGTATGGGCTATGAAAATCTCTCATAATTATTTAAGTTTAGAATTTCTTTAAATAGTACGCCTTTTGGTATATTTGTCAACAAGAAAAAGCGCCGCTACCGCGGCGCTTTTTTACTCCCCTTTTTACATTCTGTATTTCTTATTTCTCCACTTATCAGCAATCTTCACGCGAGTGATTGAGCGTTCGAGTTCTGATTCAAAGTGTTCGAAGTCTACGTCTTCTTTGTTTTTCTGTTCTTTGGCAAGCTTTTCGGCTTTGGCGCGAGCGGCTTCGATGTTCTTCTCGATTTCCGATACAGGCTCGGCGTAGTCAGCAAGGACTGCGACTTCCGTCACCCCGTCTACCTGCTTAACCTCCACAAAGCCGCCTGTAAGCGCAAATGGCACTGGATCCTCGTTCCCACCCAAGGCGGGCAAGTCCGCCACAACCTCGCCAGAAGCGAGCGTAGCCACCAATGCGACGTGCCCTGGAAGCACGCCAATAACACCTTCCTTCGTAGGCAAAGTTACCTGCTTGACCATTTCTTCAAACACAAGGCGTTCAGGCGTGACTATTTTTAGTTTTAGGGTTTTTGTTGACATAATAAAACAATTTTACAGAGCTCCCTTCATGTAGAAATCCTTCTCGGCTTTGTCATCGTGCTTACCGTCCAAGATTTCGCGGAATGAGCGGATTGTGTCTGCGAGAGAAACGTATTGTCCTGGCGCGCCTGTAAACTGCTCAGCAACGAAGAATGGCTGAGAGAGGAATCTTTGGATTTTTCGCGCTCGAGTTACAAGCTCGCGATCTGCTTCAGAAAGTTCTTCGATACCCAAGATCGCAATGATGTCTTGCAAATCCTTGTAACGCTGAAGCACTCGCTGAACTTCGCGGGCAACTTCGTAGTGCTCCTTTCCAACAATGTTCGGGTCAAGAATTGTAGAAGATGAATCAAGCGGATCAACGGCCGGGTAAATACCGAGTTCAGAAAGACTTCGGTTCAACACCACAGTTGAGTCCAAGTGCGCGAACGTTGTCGCTGGAGCTGGGTCGGTAAGGTCGTCAGCTGGCACGTAGACAGCCTGAACGGACGTTACAGAGCCTTTGTCAGTAGAAGTAATGCGTTCTTGCATGGCACCCATTTCGCCCGCCAAAGTTGGCTGGTACCCCACGGCAGAAGGAATGCGTCCGAGGAGCGCAGACACTTCAGAACCGGCTTGTGTAAAGCGGAAGATGTTGTCGATGAAGAAAAGCACGTCCTTGCCTTCTTGGTCGCGGAAGTGTTCCGCCATTGTGAGTCCAGTCAAAGCAACGCGAAGACGTGCGCCTGGTGGTTCATTCATTTGTCCGAAGACCATGGCAACTTTGTCCAACACTCCAGAGTCTTTCATTTCGTGGAACAAGTCGTTTCCTTCGCGAGTTCGTTCTCCAACTCCGGCAAACACAGAGTAACCTCCGTGGTTTGACGCAATGTTGTGGATCAATTCTTGAATAACAACTGTCTTTCCAACTCCAGCACCTCCAAAGAGTCCAACTTTTCCTCCTTTCAAAACTGGACAAATGAGGTCGATAACTTTGATACCAGTTTCCAAGATTTCAACTTTTGTCGCTTGCTCTGTAAACTCTGGAGCTTTGCGATGGATCGGCGCAACTGCTTTTCCTTTCGCTTCAGCTTTTCCGTCGATTGCGTCGCCGAGCACGTTAAAGATTCTTCCCAAAGTTTCTTTTCCAACTGGCACAGAAATTGGCGCACCTGTGTCTGTCACTTCCAAACCTCGAGAAAGCCCGTCTGTCGTATCCATGGCGATAGTTCGCACCACGTCTCCACCCAAGTGGTACTGAGTTTCGAGGACGACCTTCTTTGCGTCCTTGCCAGTGCCTACCATTACCTCCAAAGCACTATAAACAGCCGGAACATTTCCTGTAGAAAATTCCACATCCACCACCGGCCCGATAATTGTTTTTATTTTTCCTTTCATAAAATTTTTTATTAAAACTGTTAACTCACTGAAGCCATACCTGCCGAGATTTCTGAAATTTCTTGGGTGATGCCGGCTTGGCGGGCTTTGTTAAATACTAATGTCAGATCTCCTATCATGTCTCCGGCCGCGTCTGATGCGTTCTTCATCGCTGTCATTCTGGCTGACTGTTCGCTCGCGCTAGATTCGAGGATCATCTGATACATTTGCATTCTGACAATCTTTACGACCATGTCTTTCATGACTTCTTCGTAGCTTGGCTCGAACACGTAGTCTGCATTTACTTTCATTTCTTTCGGCTTCTCAGTTATTGTGCTCATCGCTTCTTCAATTCCCTTTTTCACTTCCTCTTTCGATACCGGCAAAAGTTTTCGTATCTTTGGTATCTGCGTCAGTCCGGAAACGTAGTCGGTGAATGCAACATGGATTTCGTCGTAACTTCCTGACTCATACAAATCTGTGACAAGTCTTGCGATCGGAAGCGTGTCTGCAAGTCGTGGCGTTTCGGAAATGTCTGTAAATGTTGCCTCGATCTTTTTGCCAAGCCGTCGCAACATCGCGTCGCCTTTCTTCCCTACTGTGACGAAAGAAAGTTCGTCTTCCGGATGCGTTTTCATTTGCGCAATTACTTTACGCATAATCTGCGCGTTGTAAGATCCGCATAATCCGCGGTTGGAAGTGACAAGCACAATCAACTTACGGTTTCCACTGCGCTCTTTCAAAAGTTCGTGAGTAGATTCATCCACATATTGAGACAAAGAAGTCAGAACTTCCCAAGAATATCCGGCGTATACGCGAGAAGCCACTGTCTGTCCAACAGCTTTCTTCATTTTAGCAGCAGCAACAAGCTCCATCGCCTTAGTGATTTTCTTTGTGTTCTTTATGGACGTGATACGTCTTTTGATTTCTTTTGTGGATGCCATTTAATACAATTTATTTATTGAACACAGTCTTATATTCCTCAATAATCTTCTTAAGCTCCGCTTCGCCTTCATCTGTCCACATTTTTGCTTCGCGGATTTCTGACATGAACTGCTTTGCGTTCTGTTCTGCGTATTTGATAAGACCTGTTTCAAATTCTCTTATCTTGTCGATCGCAATGTCGTCCACAAGTCCGCGAGTAAGAGCGTACATAGACACAACTTGGTGCTCAACACTCATCGGAGAATATTGTCCTTGCTTCAAAAGTTCCACCGCTCGGCGTCCTCGGTCAAGCTGTTTGCGAGTTCCTTCGTCAAGATCAGAACCGAATTGTGTAAAGGCTTCGAGTTCGCGGAACTGCGCAAGGTCGAGTTTCAATGTTCCAGCAACTTTTTTCATCGCTTTGATCTGCGCAGAACTTCCCACGCGAGACACAGAGTTTCCAACGTTTACCGCAGGGCGAATACCTTTGTAGAACAAATCTGTTTCCAAGAAAATCTGTCCGTCAGTAATTGAAATAACGTTTGTCGGAATGTACGCAGAAATATCTCCAGCCTGAGTTTCAATGATCGGAAGCGCAGTAATAGAACCTCCGCCAAATTCTTTGTTCTTTCGGCAAGCTCGTTCGAGCAAGCGAGAGTGCAAGTAAAACACGTCCCCTGGGTAAGCTTCACGACCTGGCGGACGTCGAAGAAGAAGAGAAATTTCTCGATACGCAACAGCGTGCTTTGAAAGATCATCGTAAATGATGAGCACATCTTCACCTTTGTCCATAAAATATTCGGCAATAGAAACTCCAGCGTAAGGAGCGATGTAAGAAAGCGCCGCTGGTTCTGAAGCGCCAGCAGAAACGATGACTGTGTAGTCCATTGCGCCTGCTTCGCGAAGACGAGTTTCAAGTTTGCGAAGTTTAGAATCTTTCTGACCGATAGAAACATAGACACATTTCATGTTCTGGCCTTTTTGGTTGAGGATGGTGTCGATCGCGATTGCAGTTTTTCCTGTCTGGCGGTCACCGATCAAAAGTTCGCGCTGTCCGCGACCGATCGGGATAAGTGCGTCAATAGCTTTGATTCCAGTCTGAACTGGCTGGTCCACAGATTGTCGAGTGATAACGCCCGAAGCCACGCGTTCGATTGGGTAAGTTGCAGAAGCTTTGATTGCACCTGCGCCGTCAATTGGAGCTCCGAGTGAGTTCACTACGCGGCCGATCATCGCTTCGCCAACAGGAACAGAAAGAATTTTTCCTGTTCGCTTGACGCCTTGGCCTTCTTTCAAATGTCCGTATTCACCAAGCACGATCGCTCCGATAGTATCTTCTTCGAGGTTGAGCGCAACGCCCATGCCGCCCGCATCAAATGACACCATTTCTGAAGATTGGCATTGTGAAAGACCGGAAATTTTTACGATTCCGTCTGCAACAGAAACAATAGTTCCGACTTCATAAATCTCTGGAGTCGCGTCGAACTCTTGAATCTTTTGTTTTAAATTGTTGATGAGTGCTTCTGCTTGTGTTTTCATATTACTGTGTAAGTGATGCTTGTAATTGGGCAAGTTGTTTTTTGAGGCTTGCGTCGTATTCGAGACCTTTGTATGTTGCTACGAATCCTCCGATCAATGTTTCGTCTATTTCTGTTCGAATGCCGGTGTCTTTCGGTGCGTTCATTTTCTCGGCAATGTGTTTCTCGAGCGTTTTTGAAACTTCGTACGGCGTTCGGATTGAAACTTCATTTTCTTTCGATCGTTCTGCTTGCAACTTTTCCATCTGTCGTACAATTTCTGGAAGCTGGCTTGCGAGTTTGCGATCTTTGACGAATTTCATGAAGTCTTTCGTTACTTCGACTGCGCTCTTGCCTTCGTCGAGCAAACCAAGAAGTGCTATTGCGATGTTCTTTGAAGTGTTCATTAGTTTTTCGCGAGAATTTCTTTGATAAGTTTTTCACTCTTGTCGGCTGTCATCGAATTCTTCAAAATCTTCTCTACGGACATAACAACCGCTTTTGCAGTTTCAGTATTCAATTCTTCGATCATTCCCTGTCGTTCTTTTTCTACAAGGTTTCGTCCGTTTTCAAGGATTGTTGCTTTTTCTTTTTCTGCTTTTGCTTGAGCATGTGTGATAACAACTTTTCCTTCTGCATCAGCTTTTTCCAACACTTCGTTTGCTTTCAAGCGGGCTTCTTTTTCAATTTCTTTTTTAGATTCTTCCGCAAGAGCGAGAGCTTCTTTTGACTTCGCTGCGTCTTCAAGTCCAGTTGTGATTTCTGTGTGGCGGTCCTTCATCACTTTTGAAAGAGGCTTCACCGCGATGAAATACAAAATGACAAACACAAGCGCAAAGTTGATAAGCTGTGCGACCATCAGTTTCCAGTCTATGTGAAATGTTGCTATTAGATCATTCATACAAATTCGAATCTTTTTTATAAAAAATAATTACTAGGCACTAGAGAAGATTCAAACGATAGGATTTGAATCTTCAAACTGCCTACTAGCTAAGTGAGAATGCGATCACGAGACCGTAAATCGCCACCGCTTCAGCAAACGCTGATGCAAGAAGCATCGGCACAAGAACTTTTCCGGCAGCTTCCGGATTGCGTCCGATAGCTTCCATGGCCTTAGAACCGATCATACCAACACCAACACCAGCACCGATAGCTGGAAGTCCGATCGCAAGCGCTTTTGCAAGCGGAGCAAGGTTTACAGCTGCTGTTACTACGTTTTCCATGTTTGTGTATTCTAACTAACTAATAATGTTTTGTTTCCTAAAAACAAAGGAGTGATTTATGCGACGGTCTGGTGACTTTACCCGAGGACCTCGCAGAAAGCACTCTTTTGTTTTTAGGATGCATGTACCACACCGTGGGAATGCTCGTGTTCGTGTTCCTCGTCGTGCGCATCGTGATCTTGCGAAGCGATCGTGAAGTACACAACCGTAAGCAAAGAAAAGATGAGTGCTTGGATCAAGCCGACAAAAACTTCAAGAAGCAAAAACGGCGCTGGCACTGCATATGCAACGAGCGCGCTCATTGAAGCCAAAAGCACTTCTCCGGCAAATACGTTTCCGAAAAGACGGAACGAAAGCGAAGCGACTTTTGCGATTTCTCCGACAGCTTCCAAGACACCGACAAAGAACGAAATAGGCGCAACAATAAGGATTGTTGGCTCGCGACGGACCTTTGTAAATACAGATCCGAGCGCCTTAAGATTAACATATTTGTTGAAGGTTTTCCACAGGCCTATTGACACAATGCCGAAAATGTTTGCTCCTACAACTGCCATGAGCCCGAGCGCCAAAGTTGTGTTCACATCTGCTGTCCCTCCGCGGAAAAGCGAGACGAAAGACTCGTGGCCGTCTTTCATGACATTCAACCCAATGGAACCAACTCCAGGCAAAATGCCAAGCCAGTTGTTGAGAAGCACGAAGAAGAAAATAGAAATCGCAAGCGGGAAAATTTTCTCTGAAAGTTTGCGGTCGTTCGTCACTTGGTCGCACACAGAAAGCGCGCCTTCAACGATGATTTCAAAAATGTGTTGCATCTTGCTTGGAATTTTCGAAAGTTTTGCACGAAGCGTAAGAGAAACAAGGATAACGACAACAAGCGCAAGCCAGCTTGTAAGCATTGCGTTCGTAATTGGAAAATTCCCAACATGAAAAACTTCTTCGGCAAAAAGAGTGTGTTCGTGGTGGCTGCTTGCAGCTTCTTCGTGCGCTTCAGCTATAGCATGAGGCGCTTCATGAGTTGCTTCAACTTCGGTCATGTGTGTAGTTGTGAGTTCAGGTTCGTTGTGCATAAAAACTATTTCTTGTCATTTCCCTCTTCAAATTCTTTGCGGTAGAGCTTGATTTCTTTGTAAATGCCCCAGATAGTGAGGACAAAACATATACCCAAAATAATAAAGAAAAGTGTTGCCGACACATGCATAAAATACCGTACCAGAAATGCAATGGCTATAGGGCCCACTATCCAGCTTGTTGTCTTTGCGTAAAAGATGAGCGCCGGGCGGTACCAACTTTTTCCTTGTTCCTTGGGTTCCATAGATATAAAAAGAAAATGGTCAAAATTGCTTTTGGCCGAGTACACTATACCATATCTTGTGAGAAAATGCGAAAGTGAGTGTGGAAGGAATCGGACCTTCGACCTCTGTCTTATCAGGACAGCGTTCTACCACTGAACTACACACTCAAAAATTATATCTCTGGCACTGAACCCTGCCCGCCTTTGGAGGGTACACACTCAAAACGATTACTAGCAAAAGTAATGTCAAATCACTATACCAAAAAAAGCTTATAGACGCAATATAAAAAACACCCCGAAGGGTGCTTTTTATGCGAGAGCTATTAGTATTCTCGGCGTGGGCCACGGTTGAAGCTTCCACCTTGTGGGCGAGCTTCCATTGGGCGAGCTTCGTTAACAGTCAAGTTTCGTCCTCCGAAATCCTTTCCGTTAAACATTTCGATAGCTTTCTGAGCTTCGTCATCGTTTGACATTTCTACGAAACCGAATCCTTTTGATCGGCCTGTCATCTTGTCCATGATAATAGTAGCAGATTCTACCGCTCCAGCAGCTGAGAAGTGATTTTTGAGTTCACTGTCAGATGTAGAGTAAGGAAGTCCACCAACATATAGTTTCTTTGCCATACTTTTGTCCACATGCACGCCGAAGCATGAATGCAGAAAATTACTTTAATAACGTAGACTAGGCTCATAACATGTGTAGATAGGGACACATGTGTTCATTGGAAACCCAACAAATACAAAAAGCTAAAGACCTACGAAAACATCATATCATAAAAATTAAGAAATAGCAAACCTGGGGAAAACCACCTCACCCGGGACTAAAGTCTCCACCCTCTCCTGGCCAGGAGAGGGTCTGCGGCTTGCCGAGGGGTGAGGTTCTTTATTCTTCCTCCTCGGCCTCCCCTGTTTCGCCAGACTGGAGAGCTTCTATGATTTTGTCCATTGCTCCAGACATGATGCCTGGGATGTTTGAGAATGATTGGCGGATACGGTGGTCGGTGACACGGTCTTGCGGGAAGTTGTATGTGCGAATTTTTTCGCTTCGGTCTGCAGTTCCGATCTGGTTTTTGCGGTCAGCAGAATATTTCTTTGCTTCTTCTTCGTCTTTCAATTGTTGAAGTTTTGAAAGCAAAATAGACATCGCGCGTTCGCGGTTGCCAAGCTGGCTGCGTTCTGCAGTTGAACGCACGTCGATGCCTGTCGGCTTGTGGATCAAGCGCACAGCAGTTTCAACTTTGTTTACGTTCTGTCCGCCGGCACCGCCAGAGCGAGAATATTCCATTTCCAAATCTGCGGGGTTAATGACAAACGTTGTTTTCTTTTTGATCGGAAGCACTGCCACAGACGCAGTCGAAGTGTGGATGCGGCCGTTCTTTTCTGTCGCAGGAGTTCGCTGTACGCGATGCACACCAGTTTCGTATCGCAAAAGTTTGTACACGTCTTTGCCGCGAACTTCAAAAGCTGCTTCTTTGTAACCGCCGACATCGTTTTTCGATTCGTTGATCGGCTTCCAAGACCAGCCGCGTTTTTCTGCATAGCGTTCGTACATTTCTGCAAGTTCGTATGCAAAAAGTGATGCTTCGTCTCCACCAGCACCCGCGCGAACTTCAAGCACGATTTCGTTTGGAAATTCTTCTTCCTCTTTTTCTGCCGCCAGTATCGCTTCGATTTGTTCTTCCAAAGCTTCTTTTTGAATCGTGATATTCTTTAATTCTTCTTGTGCCATGTCGTGCAAAGTCGCATCGCTGTCGAGCATTTCTCGCACCTGCGCTTCTTCGCGAGCAAGTCTCTCCAAGCCTTCAGCAAGAAAGCTTGTTTTGTGGCTCTTTTTTAATTCTTCTAAATCATAAGTCATGTGAATTTAGTATACCAGGTCGTACTAAAAAAGACAGAAAGAAATTTATGCGATGGTCTGGTGACTTTACCCGAGGACCTCGCAGAAATTTCTTTCTGTCTTTTTTATATTTATTTCTTCGCAGCTTTCTTTGCTTTAGTAGTAGCAGAAGTTGCTTGTCGTGCCTTGAACTTTTCGATTCGTCCTGCGTTGTCGAGGACTTTTTCCATTCCAGTATAAAATGGGTGCGATGCGCTCGAGATTTCGATGCGGAACATCGGGTATTCCTTGCCGTCTGTCCATTTTGCAGTTTCTTCTGTCGCTACTGTCGAATGGATAAGAAACTTCGCGTCGCTTGAAGCGTCAGCAAAGATGACCGGGCGGTAGTTGTTTGGGTGAATGTCTTTTTTCATAAGTGGATATACTTTAGCAGAGTTTTAAACAGAAGTCAAAAGGCATTCCCCCTCTCCTGAGGCAGGAGAGGGTCAGCCGAAGGACCGGGGAGAGGTATGGTTACCTCTTCGACACCCCATACTGCTTCAAGTAATCGATATCTTCTTGGATTTTGGCCTTCAAATTCATGACGCTTTTGCCGTATGAACAGCTTGAGCCACCGCTTCCGTAGTATTTACACGCAGCGCGGATCTGGCTCGAATAGCTGTTGCCCACCGCTCCAAGGTCGGTCAAATACATTGCTGAAGCCATAAATGCGTCTTCTGCCATCCAAGGGTTCGCCGCATGCCCTAAAGCAGAAGCCAGGCGAGATTCAAATATCTTCCAAGTTGAAGGAATAAATTGCGCAGGACCCATCGCGCCTCCCCATCCAGCTACGCCAGCAATCGGGCACGACACAACAGTTTTAGTCCAGTCATATCCTAGTTTTTTTGTAATTTCCAAGAACGGCCCAACATCACGCGACGGCTTCATCAAGTTCGTAAAAGCTTTGCCGGTATTCACACCGACTCCCGCGCCGGTTTCAGTATTTGTAAGGTAACATTTACCGACGTTCGCACCAAGGTTTGATTCTTGCGTAAGGATGGCGAGTACGAAAGCCGGGTCAACACCTGTTTTACTTGAAGCAGATTCGGCAAATGCAAGCGCTGCGTCAAAGCGGATAGCTTGCGACTGGCCGGCAAGAGTAAAGAGCTTTGCGTTGATAGCCGCCACTTTTGCTTGCTGCTGAGCGATGAGTTTCTGATATTCTTTTTCTTTATTTTGAGAAATGGAGAGAAGTTGTTGCTGCTGTTTTTTATTTTCTTCTACTTTTTTGCGAGCAGCCTCAAGCTCGATCTTTGCGTCAGTTTCTTCGTCTTGTTTTTGTTCGAGAGATTGCTTTTCTTCTTCGGTGTCAGTACGAATGCCATGGAGTTCGTCGACGGATTCTTTGAGTTCGCCTTTAATGCTTGTTACAGAGTCGAGGTCGCTATAGAAATCTGAGATGCTTCCGGTCGTAAGCAAAAGCTGCACGACAGAATCATTGTCGAGTTCGCGAGTTTTGCGGATGAGTTGCGCGAGAGATTGCTTTTGGTTTTCCAAACGGTCAGACAAAACAGCGATCTTTTGATTCTTTTGGTCGATCTCACCGCCCAATTTCTTGATCAAAGCAAGTCGCGCATTGATCTTTGTTTGTTTTGCAGAAATGTCGGCTTGAAGAACAGAGATGTCTCCTTTCAAAGTTCCCGATTGCTTTTTTTGCGTAGAAAGCGCGGCTTCTTGCTGCGCAAGTTCGGCTTGGCACACCGCCAATTTTTGGCGAAGTTCGTCTTGAGAAAGGCCGGTAAAGTTGTCGTCACAGACTTGGGTGGAAGTTTGAGCTATCGTTACAGAAGGAAATATGGAGCCGAGCAATACAAAAAGCGCTACTATAAAACTGACTGTTTTCTTCATATACATACTTATTATAGCATAACGAAAACACCCCGCCTGGTGTGACGGGATGGTTCTGTGGATTGCGGATTATTCAGCTGCAGGTGCTTCTTCGTCTTTCTTGCCTTTTTCAACAGAAAGTCCGATTGCGCTTAGGTCTACAGGTGCTGCCTCTTCTTCTTTTTCTTCTTTCATTTCTGAAATAGAAGCGATAACTTCGTCTTCTCCTGCAACTGGCGTTACGCCGGTTGGGAATTTCACATCTTTAACGTGGATTTGTGAGTGAAGTTCTGTAAGTGATGAAAGGTCGATTTCGATAACGTGTGGAAGATTTTTCGGCAAAGCCTTGATTTCCATTTCGTGCATGACTTTGATAAGCATTCCAACGCCAGATTTGACAGCTGGAGCTTCGCCAGTAAATTCGATAGCGACTTTGACTTCAATCTCTTTGTTAGCGTCAACCGCAAGGAAATCTACGTGCACCGGAACGTGCTTGATCGGGTCCATCTGCACTTCGTGAATCAAAGCGTCGATTTTACCGCCTTCTGTTTCTAAAACGATAGTTGAGCTTTCGCCTGCTTCTTTCCAGACTTTTACAAAGTCTTTCATTGGGACTGTGATAGAAGTAGTTTGCTTTTTATTTCCATAATAAACAGCTGGCACGTGTCCGCCAGTTCGAAGATCTTCGAGACTTTCCTTGACGTCTCGGTTTTTTGCTATAAGTGTTACCATGGGCTCTATTATATACATATTTTTTAAAATGTCAAAAAGTTTGACAGGCTTCACGGTTTGTAGTATTTTAAAAGAAAACACATATAATGAAAGAATATACATTTATAGCGAGTATCTTGTGTAATCACGCAAGAATTGAACTATGCTTCGAAGACATTCCTAATCAAACTGGTTTTTATTTAGACCATAATTCAACATTGGAGGCAGATGTCGTCAAACTTACTAAACAATTAAAAAAATTTGCGGACAAGAAACAAAAATCAGCAGTAGTAAAAGTAATCAACTACAGTAAGCCAATAGAAATCACCTATAATAAACGGGGTCCTGGTTTTGAGCTGAGAAAAAGCTTCTCAGAAGATTCAATGTTTACGGTTTTGAAAATGCTGAATTTAGACGTAAGGTAACAAGTTTTAATAATACCTACTACGCCTCTGAATTTTTAGCGCACCTGGGTGGGTTTTCGCAATTACCTCTTTGATATAACAATCAAAGAGGTTTTTATTTGACAAATACATCGGTTTGTAGTATTTTGAAAGAAACCCCAAAAAAATCTATACATCATGACGCATGGAATTTCAAATACAAAGTACAAACTCAAACAACTTGAAGCCCTCCTGCGCAACGCTGGGCTTAAATTAGAACTTATTCTCACTGAGCCTCTTTCAGAAGGTTTCCCTCCTTACAAAGCTTCAATAAGCTTAACGCAAGGAAGCTGCTGGTTTCGTTCCGACAAAAACCCTTGGGTGAAAGAAATCAAGGGTTACAGGGAAAACAGTGTAATCTGCGAAGCTTACGATCTTCTCATAACGCGGAAAAATATCATTCACGTAGTTGTAGAAGAAGACAAACAACTCTGGTACAAAGAATTTCAATTTGACGGCCATCAAAAGTTCATTCAAAAAGGGCGCGGGACACTCTAAAATTATTAGAGAAAAAGTAGATAGCGCGAGGAAACTCGCGCTATTTTTATTTTCATTTTTACGACCCATGCACATCATGTTTATCCGGCGGGACAAGATGTTTGAGCATATAGTCTTTGGTGCCGCCCCATTTTTTGCCTGGGTTGAAAATATTGAGCGGATCGAAAATCTTTTTGATTTTTCCAAACAATGCGTAGACTTCTTCTCCGAACATTTTTTCTAAATACGGTGTGCGGATAATTCCGTCGTTGTGCTCAGCGTCTATCGAGCCTTGGTATGAAAGCACAAGGTCATACACTTCGTCTGAAAGCTTTGAAATAATGTCGGCAGTCTTTGAGTCGTTGAAATCCATAAGTGGAATAATATGAAAATTCCCATTGCCGGCATGCCCGGCAATTGTATACACAAGTTCCGGATATTTTTTGAAAATCACATCAAGCTTTGGCAAAAATTCTGGTAAGAATTCCGGGCGGACGATAATGTCATCGATAAAAGGCGCAGTACGGCGGCCTTGCACATGTTTGCGAAGAAGCGCAAAACTGTCGCGACGCATGTCCCAATATTTTTTTGCTTCTTGTTCGCTTGCAGTGATGCGAGTTTTTAAATTAAAGTGAGAAATTTTTCGCAAAAGTTCTTCAGACTTCATTTGGATTTCTTGTTCAGATGTTCCCGCGTATTCAACAAGCAAAATAAGTTTTGGAACTCCGCCAGTAAGCACCATCCAAAATTCTGGAATAAACGAAAGTCCAAACGTGATAGTTCCCCACAAGCCTTTTGCTTTCACAAAATCTTTGAAGAATTTCATCGCAAGGCCGAAGGTTTTGTCATCATAAGACTCCACACTTGTTGGGTTCGTATCAACGATTTCTTTTACCACGCTTCCAAGCGGTGCAAGGTCATTCATAAAAATAACGGTAAGCTTTGACATTGCAGGCTTCTCAACCAGTCGCCAAGTGATTTCTGTTACAATCCCCAAAGTTCCCTGGCTGCCGATGATGACTTGCGACAAATCAAACATATCTTCCGCTTCAGTTTTTCCTTTTTGGATAACATTCCACACACCATACCCAGCAGAATTTTTAGACACATTCGGCTTTGCAGTGTCGATCATCATTTTATGCTCGTTGATCAGCTCAAACATCTGCTTGTAAATCTGGCCTTCGACTGTCGCTTCAGCAATTTTTGTATACAATTCTCGTCGAGTAAGCGGTCGCACAACATATTCATTTCCATCAGACAAAATAACTTTCAATTCTTTCACATAATCTTCTGTTTTTCCATATCGCAAAGTAAGTTCGCCCGCAGAATTGTTCCCCACCATTCCACCAACAGCGTTGATAGATTTGGACGCCGTATAACAAGGCAAAAGCAGATCGCGCTTCAATGTTTCTTCTTCAAAATCTCTGTAGAAACATCCGGGTTGCACAGTTGCTTCACCAGCAATAGCAACTTCGTATTGTGCGCCTGGGAATTTTGGAAGAATATTGTAAGGCGTCGCTTGCCGCACTGTAAGCACCCGATTCATGTACTTTGTGAAGTCCATAATAATTGAGTTGTTAAGCGGTCCGCCCGACATGCAAGTTCCCGCTGCGCGCGCAGTTATGGAAAGAAATTTATTTTCTTTTTTATGTTCTTCAACCCATTTCACCAGGTTCGATATATCTTTGCTGTCTCGTGGAAACACAACGACCTGCGGCCGCACTTCAAAAAGACTCGCGTCGTGCGAATAAGCAACCAAAGTTTCTTCATCATCCATCACATCTCCCCGAAAAAACTTTTTGATTTCTTGCGCGAGGTTCATATTATTTTGTTCCTTCAATTATATCCACAACGTCTCGTGCGGAATTTTCTCCAATAAATTTCTCAAACAAATGAAGATCGTCCAAATTTTGCAAAATAACGACGACGGATAAAATTGCAGAAGCAAAGCCAGCTTTTAATATGGAGCCGAGCAAGAAGCCTTGCGATGGGATAACGGTAACGGTAAGAACTAAAATGCTGACAAAAAGATAGATAAGGAACCATTGGAAACCCGGAATCTTTTCTTGATACAACATCACCATGTTCTTGCGAAGCACTTGGCAGTCGCCCAAATTTGCAAGCATGCGTCCGACAGATTGGTTTCTTAAGCTTTCTTGTTTATTGTCGCCAACATGTTCTTCGAGCAATGCATGTATCTGGCTTATCGTGTTTGATTTGTGGGTGAAATGGTAATCCCAAGACCTTGTCTCAAGGATTTTCTTATAGTGTACAAGAACTACTTCTCCAACTTTTGCTTGAAGTTCTGCTGAAATATTGCCAGCGACTCTATAGATGCCTGACATTTTGCCATCATACGTACTTATAATTTCGCGAATTTTTGTATAGCGAGAACCTTGTCGTGTAATAAAGAAGCCGGTAAATATTGAAAAGAAAAAAGTGGTGATTGTGATGAAAACTTTATCGGTAGCGCCGGCGCCAAAGTCATAGTGAAAATATGCATACGAAAGCAGTACCAATATAACTACAATAAAAATGTGGGTAAATTTTTTCGTATCCATGAATTAACTTAAGTTATTAAACAATTTCAATTTCGCCAAAGCGACTTCTTTCATCGCTTCTTTGGATTCTTTCAAAACTTTGTACGGAGCTACATCGTCCGGGTGGTCTTTCAAATGCTGTTCAAGTGCTTCTTTCCATGCGCGGCGAAGCTCAGTGTTTACGTGAACAACGGAAATTCCCGCTTCGATTGCAGCTTTGATATCGGCATCAGAGTTGCCAGATGCCCCGTGAAGCACGAGCGGGATAGATACAACATCTGCAATAGCTTTGATACGCGCAATATTCAAATCCGGATCCGGAACATTGCGAAGCATGCCGTGGACATTGCCGACAGACGGCGCAAATGCATCAATACCAGTTTGAGAAATAAAATTTTGAGCTTCTTCAGGACTTGTGAGTTCTGATTCAGAAAGCCCAACTCCTTCGGGAATCGCGTCAAGTATTTGCGAAGCTTGGCCAATGTATCCAAGCTCGGCTTCCACTATAACTTCGGTTCGAGTACTTTTTGCATAGTCGACACATTGTTTCGTAATAGCACTATTTTCTTCTTTCGAAAGTTTCGCGCCATCAAAGATCACCATGTCATAGCCGGCGTCAATGCATTTCTTCACGCTTTCTAAAGTATAATGATGGTCAGCATTAAGAAAAATTTCTTGATTAAATTCTTTGCGGATACTTTGAACTAGTTCTACTGCTTCTTGTGTACCGACAAAACTTTCTTCTCCTTCTGCGGTTCCGACAATAACCGGCACGTTCAATTCTCTCGCCGCTTCGGCAATCGCATGTAAACCTTCGATTGTTGCAAAATTAAAATGTCCAACTGCTTTTTTATTTTGATGTGCTTCATTGATACATTCTCGAAGTGTTTTCATATCTATTTTATATTAAAAATTCGGTCAATAATGGTGGTACTCTTTGGTAATAGATTAAACAAAATTCCGACCGTAAGCAAGATAAGCGCGATTTCTGTATTCATAAATGCGACGTACATGGCAATAAGCGCGCAAAAAACTGGGAACAAAATGCGTACATACGCATGGCGACGTTCGAGCGCAGTCGTGTCGTTACTTTCAATATTGCTTGAAACGTGTGCATAGTGGCGCATCCAGAAAAGCGAAAGCCCGATAAAAATAATGTTGAGCCCGAACACCAAAATTGCCGCTTGCGAAGTATGAAAATCTCCGAGCAACCGCGAAGAAAATGGCACCAGTGCAACAAAGAAAAGAAAGATCGCGTTGATATTCGTCATTTCCAAATCAATATTTTTTGCATAGACTGAAGCGATGAAGTGATGTGCCCGCCAATACGTAAAGAGCACTGCAAACGAAAGCACGTAACTCAAAAATACTGGCATAACAAAAATAAGCGCATTCAAAATGTCAGCATTTGTTGCAAGTACAGGCAAAGCCGGCAAGCGGATTTCAAAAACAAGCAAAGTCATGACGATTGCAAAAACTCCGTCAGAAAGTGCATCCATGCGCGATTGTTTCATACATTCATTATAACAAAATAAAAATCCGCACCGTGTTGAAAACGATGCGGATCATGACAAATCAAAAATTTTATTTGCCTGTTACTTTTCTGCCGGTAGCTACTTTTTCTATTTTATGTGTGCCTTTGTTGTTCAAGATTTTGACCGTCAAGGCCACATCAGACGATGTGGGTTCATATAAAATACTACCCATCTGTGCGTCCCTCACTTGTTCACGACCATTGGTGTACAATCTCCAATCCGCAGCTTTGAAACGAAGAAGAGGGATTCCACCTACATCTCCTTCATCACAATCGAGCATCCAATCGTTCGTGTTCATAATCTTTACCACAATACATTCACATTTAGATCTAAAATGTATCGTACGGTTTGTAATCGAATCATTGTATATTATTTCACCATTTGCCCCCACGGTACGTGATGGTTTTGTTCTTTCAGTAACAATATAATCTACAGCTTTACTGAGATAATATTGATAATTAGTAATTTCCTCGTTTGACCAGCCTTGCTTTCTCACTGAATCTGCGTTTAGAAGCACATACGAGCCGTCCGAGTTATTTGTGTTACCACTTCCCCCCTTACCGGGTTTTGTTTTAGGTGAGCATCCTGTACCCCAGCATCCCGCCAGAAGTAAGAATAATACTGTTATGTTTTTCATGTCTTTATGATTTTTCTTGTTTTTTGTCTTTTTTCCTTATTGTACAGTATTTTAAATTATTGTCAAGTAATCTTATATGAAAAGCCGTACATCAGGATATATGATGCACGGCTTTTTAAAATTTAATCTACGATTAGGTTGAATCCCAGGTCCAGATTTCCATGAAATTGCCCTTGGCTTTTTGACTCCGAAGGAGCATTGATGAGGAAATTGTAACTTGGCCGTACAAAGATTCCCGGCAAGAAACCAGTCTTCGTCTGCCTATCTTTCCCTATTTTTACCGTCCACGGTTCGGGAAGCAGATTCAGATTGAACTGGATGTACAAACCTGCATAAAACGGATTGTTTTTGATGTCTTTATTGCCTGCTTTAGTAAAACCATAGCCGATCTGCGGGCCAATGATAGGCCCTGAAATGAGCGCTGCACGGAAAATAGTTGTATTCCAGCCCGTTCGCATAATAATGGAAGACATCCCTACTTCATACAGAGAATCACTTTCTCCATTTACATACAACTTATCGCGGAGCTTCATATTAAACTCTATAAATCCACGATCTTGTGAAAATGTTTTTCCTACTCCAAAACCGAACGATGATCCAGAGTGGAACTCGCCACCGGCCTGGAAGTTTCTGGAAAAATATCCCGTCAAAACAATTTTTGATTCATGTTCAGATAGGATGATGTCTTGAGCCGATACATACCTGCTTACGCAAAGAAATGTAATACATACCAATAGTTTCTTCATGTGTTTGATTTTTATGTTTACTTATATTTTACATGTTTTATTTATTTTGTCAATAAATAGAATTCCCATTTGCTAACCAGAAATTATGCTAAAATAAGTACATGCAAAACTACGACATCATCGCTATTGGGGACATTGTGACTGACGCTTTTATTCGCCTTACGGATGCGGAAGCAACGTGCGATATTGATCACGAAAATTGCAAACTCTGTGTGCGCTTTGGCGACAAAGTGCCTTACGAATCTGTCGAAGTTATCAAAGCTGTTGGCAATAGCGCGAATGCCGCCGTGTCTGGGTCACGGCTCGGCCTTTCCACCGCCCTCATCGCATCCATCGGCAACGACCAAAATGGCAAAGACTGCTTGGAAGAACTTGCCAAAAATAAAGTTGGAATTGAGTTTATAAAAACAAGTTCTGAATTCCCTACCAACTACCACTACGTTTTGTGGTACGGAGTTGAGCGCACGATACTTGTGAAGCACGCGCCATTTCCGTATTCGCTTCCCGACATCGGCTCACCAAAATGGATCTATCTCTCTTCAATGGGAGAAAATTCTGTCGCTTACCATGATGAAATCGCAACATATCTTGAAGCGCACCCAGAAATCAAACTCGCATTTCAACCAGGAACATTCCAGATGAAACTAGGTTACGACAAACTCAAGCGCATTTACATGCGAAGCGATATTTTCTTTTGCAATGTTGAAGAAGCAGAACGTATTCTTGCCACAAAAACAGACACTTCTCTTTCTCGCGAGCAAAACATTGTAAAGTTCATGCACATGCTTCATGCCCTCGGCCCAAAGATCGTCGTGGTGACAGATGGCATCGACGGTGCGTATGCATTTGATGGAACAAACGCGTACTTTATGCCAGTCTACCCTCACGAGCCAGTTGAACGTACCGGCGCCGGAGACGCATTCGCTTCGACCATCGTTGCAATGCTTGCCAAAGACAAAACGCTTGAAGAAGCATTACGCTACGCGCCGATAAATAGCATGTCGGTAGTGCAACAAGTCGGTGCACAGAAAGGATTATTAACAGAGATAGAAATAGAGGAGTTCTTGTCTAAAGCTCCTTCAGATTATCAAATTAAGAAATTATAATACTATGGAACACGTACACAACAGTCGTGAATTGAAAGACAAAGCAATGGCAGATTTTAAAGACGCTAAACAAAAACTATTAGATGCTATACCAGAACAATTTACTCTGAAAATTCAAGAATTCCGGGATGTAGAAAGTGAACTTATAAAGATGGGTTTTGACCCTGAACATCCTGACTTAGTACCTATTACAGTTTCAGAAAAGGACGCTCCGAAAGAAGATGTTGCGTACTACAATAGATTACTCAAAGAATACAAAGTACTCAAAAAAGAGATCGGGGAGCTACAAGGCGATCAGTATCTTTTGATGAACGACCAAATCAACTAGACTTTTTTATAGGCGATGATATTATAAAAAGAAACACTCAATATGGAAAACTATAATAAAGATATACTTACACACATTACAAATAGTATGGATCAGAATCCTGCTATTCAAAACGACCTCACTGAATTGGGAAAATTCACAGCTCGTTTAGAGAATATTAAAAAGCTCCGAGATGCTGAGCTCACAGCTGACACCCCAGATTTTGAGATGATAAAAGGTTACTCTATGGAAATAGAGACTCTGGAAGGAAATATCAAAACTCTTCTGGAGGAAGTAGAGAGTTTTACCAAAGAAGATACGAACAATAAAAACGAGGACACTGAAACTATTGAAGGTTAGGTAGCACTCTTTCTCATATTGAGTGCTATTTTTTATTCATTCTTACACTTCTCCTTCCGAGAAAGCACAGCGAGCACTGCTTTTTTGATGTGTGAGACTCCCATTCCGTAGTGTTCTATCAGTTCTTCCGGAGTTCCGGACTGGCCAAATTTGTCTTCTACTCCGACAAATTCCATCGGCACCGGACAATGCTTTGCTAAACATTCGGCAACCGCGCTCCCCATCCCGCCGGCAATTTGGTGTTCTTCTACCGTCACAATCGCGCCGGTATTTTTCGCAAGCAAAAGTATGCCCGCTTCATCAAGCGGTTTAATCGTTGCCAAGTTCACTACGCGCACTTGCGTGCCTTCGCTTTCCAATTCTTTTGCCGCAACCAAAGCTTTGTGAAGAAGCGCGCCGGTCGCGACAATTCCTACCATCGGTTTTTCCGAATCCCATACAACTTGCGACTTTCCAATTTCAAATGGAGTTTCAACAGTTGTCATTACCGGAGTTTTTTCTCGAGCGAGGCGTAAATATGCAGGCTTGCCGAGCTTCGCAAGCGCAATCGTTGCTTTTTGTGCTTCGACTGCGTCACATGGAGAAATGACCATCATGTTCGGCATCGCGCGCATGAGAGCCATGTCTTCGATAGCTTGGTGAGTTCCGCCATCCGGGCCGACAGAAATACCTGCATGGCTTCCGACAATCACAACTCCGCGATCATTGTAAGCAATAGTGGTACGAATTTGTTCCCAGTTTCTCCCGGGAGAAAACATCGCATAGCTCGAGCAAAAAGGAATTTTCCCCATCGCAGACATTCCACTTGCGACAGTTACCAAATTCTGTTCAGCAACGCCAATCTCTACGAATCTTTCCGGAAACTTTTTCTTGAACAAATGCATCTGAGTGCTTTCAGTCAGATCTGCGCAAAGTGCAACAACATTTGCATTTTCCTCTCCAGCCACAACCAAACCCTCCCCGAACCCTTTTCGGATAGGAACTTGCTCAACATCTTTGTCGAACATTTTTTCATTGAGTTTTAGGTTTTGGTTAAGCATGGTTTTTATAAATAAGCTGAAACGAATCTTTATAAGTTATCCCTTGTATTACACCTCCTAAAAATAATCCGATAACTATACTTGGTGCATTAACTAAAAATAAAATGACAGCTATCGGCAGACACCACATCCAATGATGAATATGAATCCTAGAATTTTTTCGTTGAAAAATAAAACTCTTCAATAACTGTTTTCGTCCAACAGACTTTCTGCCGGCAATGATTTCAGAAAGTATACAACCAATTATTATTCCTAGAAATAACATATTATTCATGTTCGCTTAAAATTTTTCCTCCTAAAGTTCGAAGTTCTTTGAGTGCCATTTCGGCTTCTTCTTTGTTTGGGGGTTTGCCGTGCCAGGTATAATCTCTTTCAAATTCTTTCACGCCTTTCCCTGGGATTGTTCTTGCGATAATGACTGACGGCTTTTCAAACACCGCCTTTGCCATGTCTATCGCGCTTATAATTTCTTCAAAATTGTGCCCATCAATTTCTTGCGCATGCCAGCCGAACGCTTCGTATTTTTTCGCCAAATCTCCAAGCGGCATGATGTCTTCGGTATAGCCATCGATCTGAATATTGTTTCGGTCAACAATTGCAATCAAGTTATTCAACTTTTCTTTTCCGGCTAGCATTATCGCTTCCCAAGTATTTCCTTCATCATGTTCGCCGTCGGACATAAGGCAAAAAATATATGGTTGGTCGGCACTTGTGCCGCGTAGCCCCGTCATTCGGGGCGAAGTGGCAATGGCCATACCAACTGCTTGCGAAAGTCCAGAGCCAAGTGGTCCAGAAGAATTTTCAAGAAGTGGTAAATATTCGCGATGCGGATGACCCTGGAGGCGTGAGCCGAACTTGCGAAGCGTCATCAGTTCTTCTATTGGTATATAGCCGGCATGCGCAAGTGTCGCGTAATACACCGGGCAGATGTGGCCATTTGAAAGTACAACACGGTCGCGTTCTTCCCAAGTTGGATTCTTTACATCGTGCTTCAAAGAATAAAAATAAAGCGCAGAAAAAACATCTGCCATGCCAAGCGGGCCGGCGGTGTGGCCGCTTTTTGCTTCAACAAGCATCGAGATGATACTTTCTCGAATGTCATTTGCTTTCTTTTCTAAATGTAACATTCCTTGCGTGGTCAACATTACTTTTATTGTAACACAATTATTTATATTCTATTGTTATTTTTGTCGATAAGTCCCAACTTTTCCAATCGAGCGCGAATAGATCCATTTTGTCTTCCAAATTCTTTCACAAGGTCTTTGATTTCTTTGCCACTTTTAAAATCAGCTTCCAATTGTTCATCCAGTTCATCATTCCAAGGCATGTAAGCGTTTGGATGTTTCTCTCGAAGCTTTGCAAGTTTTGCCTGATAGTCTGACCCTTCTATTGTGTCGATTTCTTTATTACTCTTTCTTCCCCTCCTTTTCAAGGAGGGGTGGCTCGCTCCGGCGAGACGGGGTGGTGTATTTTTGGGAAGTTTCCCGCCGCATGCTTTGATAAAATTTTCGTGCATCGTTTTCAATTCTGATTCCGGAAGTTTGTCAAAACCATCTTCTGCTTTTTCTGAAAGCGTACGGAACGTCGCGTCCATTTCTAAAATTCTGGGGTGAACTTTAAATGCCATTTCATTCCAACCAAAAATATACAAACCAGAAAGTCTTCGCACGCGAGAAAGCGCCACATAGCCTTGGCCATATTCAAATACTTGCGAAAGATCAAGCACTGCTGCGTCCATGCTCATGCCTTGGCTTTTGTGGACAGTTATCGCCCACGCATGACGAAGTGGGAGCTGAGAAATTTCTGCTTTTATTTTTCCATTTTCTTCAAGAGCCCAATCCATCGCCATCACTTTTACGTCTCTTCCATTTTTCGTCCGCACGATCGGCGCGCCGCTTTCTTTATCAAACGCAGTCACCACACCAAGCGTTCCATTTGCAAAACCTTCTTTTGGATTGTTTTTGGTAAACATCACTTCGGTACCGATTTTGAGCGTAAGCACAGCCGGAGACAGACAGCCTTTTTGAAGCATCGCGACAAGCGCGTCTTTACCACGCGAGAGCATGTTGTACGTTCGCGATTCTGTTGTAAGCGCGCCAAGCATGCGAGAGTTGATGGCGTCCACGTCGGCATTGTGAGAAAAAAGTTTTGGAATATCCGTCGGAGTATGTGTTGAATCATTCTTGCGTTCCATCAAAATCTCGAGATGCGCTTCGTCAAAACTGTCTGTGCGGATAGCATTTAAAAGCGCGAAGAATTTTTCGTCATCTTGGCGATGTTGTTCGGTCAAATAACAGACGATCGGGTTCAACTTTTTCCAAGCCGGACTTTCGTATGCAAAAATCGGAGTTTCTTCATCGGAAAAAAGTTCTTGGTTGTAATGATTCACCCCCTCGGCCGTGCTCGGCCACTCCCCCTTCGCAGGGGGAGAAGAATGCGAACTCACCGGCGGCAATTGAAAAAAGTCTCCCACCAAAATAACTTGCATACCACCAAACGGCTCTTGATTTTGACGCACTTCACGTACAACGGCTTCCACCATTGAAAGCATGGTCGGCGAAAGCATTGAAACTTCGTCGATAATCAAAATTTTTGCGCGCTGAATTCTTTTGACAACGTATTCATTTGTCGCAAGTCTGTCGATATCGTAGCGAGTAAGAATACTTTTAATTCCAATACCGCTCCACGAATGTATCGTCATGCCGCCAATATGCGTCGCGGCAATACCAGTCGAAGCCGTCACCGCAACTTCGACACCCGTGCTTTTGATATATTCCAAATATCTATTGATCGTATGCGTTTTGCCGGCGCCAGGTTCTCCGGTTAAAAATACATTTGCGCCCGTTTTCAAAATAGAAAGAGCCTGGTCTTGCGTCATGTTATTGGTTTGCAAGCTCTTTAAAATGTGAAAGTGCTCCGACAATGTCGTCGCTTTCCCAAATTGCGCTTCCAATTACAAGTCTGTCCGCACCCGCAGCCAAAAGTCTTTCTGCGCTGTCTTCGTTTACCGCGCCGTCGATAGAAATAACAATATCTGGATGTTTTGCTTTAAGTTGCTCAATTCTTTCTAAAACTCGTTCATCAAAAGGTTCGCCTTGCTTGCCAATATTTGCAATACCCATCAACTGCACAAAATCTATATCGTGAATAAACGACTCGATGATTTCAAGACTCGTATCATTGTTAAGCGCAACGCCAATGTCCAGATTCTCTTTGACGTACATGTCCATGCCTTCAATGAATTCGCGAAATTCTTGCGCATCTCCGACAGCTTCAATATGAAAAACAAGCCGGCGCGCACCAAGCTTGATATATTTTTCCAAGTTCTCTACCGCGTCAGACACCATGAGATCAAATTCAAAATTGATTTCATCCCAATACGGCATGCCCTCGCGTTCGTTCAAGATTTCGTCTACACTTCGAGCGTCCTGGTCGCGAAACGGCCACGTTATAGTCGGCACAAAAATGCCGTCGCACAGGTCAACCTGCACGATCGGAACAAGCCCGCGCATCTGCCCGATTTTCGATTTCAAATCTTCAAAGTTTTTCGGCAATATCGCCGGAATTATTTCTTTCATATTACTTCACCATCATCCCAATTATAATCGAGAGCAATAAAAAGAAAATAAAGAGGCGCAGGCCTTGTCCGCGAGGAGAAAGTTTTTCTATCAAGCGAATGCGGCGGTTGTGGCGATGTTCGTTTTCAAATGCTGTTTCAAGCCAGATCTTGATCGCCTCTTTTGCTTCGTCTTCAGAAATAAATCGCGCTCCGAGCGAAAGTACATTTGAATCGTTATGCAAGCGAGAAAGTTTGACGATTTCCATCGGGTCAGCACTTGTGCGGCCGTTCAAGTCTACTTCGCCATGCGCAATCGCTCCGCCATAAAACACAGTTGCACGAACATGTTTGAATCTATTCGCCATCATCATTTCTCCAAGCCCTGAGCCACCAATGACAATTCCCTTTCGTTTGTTTGGAAAATGCGAGACAAACCGCGCAACTTTAGAAATAAAAACCGGATAATCATCATCTTTTTTTAATTCAAAAGCTCCACAGTCAACAACCGTGTAACCCAAAGACTTGATATAAGGAATCAGATGTTCCTTCAAATTGTATCCAGCATGATCCGCGCCTATGTAGATGTTCATGCTTGTATTATAGCAAATAAACAAAAAACCACCTCGCGGTGGTTTTTTGTTTATTCATTCACTTCTTCTTGACGAATAACACCTTCTTCGTTTTCTTCTTTCTGCTCTTCGGGAGTAAATGGGATATTAGTTCCATAATCTCCAAATTTTTCAATCTCGCTCATAAAATTATATTTAAATTATCTATTAATACTTCCTGTCTTAATTACATGCTCAACGAGCGTATACGTATACCCCATTTCATTATCATACCAACCCATCACTTTTACCAAGTTTCCTCCCACTACTCTTGTCATCGCGAGGTCGGCTATTGATGCATGAGAATTTCCTAAAATGTCAGACGACACAAGTGGTTCTTCTGTAACTGCAAACACTTTTTTCCAGCGGTCTTCGCCGGCTGCTTTTTTCAAAATCGCATTTACTTCTTCGGCTGTGGTTTGCTTTTTAGAAATAAACGTAACATCGACAATAGAACCTGCCGGCACCGGCACGCGAATAGAAATGCCGTCGAATTTGTTTTCAAGTTCCGGAAATGCCTTGGTGACTGCGATAGCCGCACCTGTTGAACTTGGCACAATGTTCTGCGCTGCAGCTCGGCCTTCGCGCAGATCTTTTTTGCTTGGGCCATCGACAAGAGCTTGGCTGGCGGTGTAGCCGTGAACGGTATTCAAAATCGCTTTTTCAATTCCAAGCGCTTCGTGGAGGATTCCGATAAGCGGCGAAGCCGCGTTGGTGGTGCAAGATGCATTTGAAGTAATGTCGCACGTGCCAAACTTTTCTTCGTTTATAGACATGAGGATCGTCTCGCCTTTAACAGTCAAGTCGTCGCTTTCTTTTGCCGGCGCAGAGATAACGACTTTTTTCGCACCGCAGTCGAGATGGAATTGTGCTTTGTCAAAAGAAGTAAAAAGACCGGTGGATTCTACCACCACATCGATTTCCATTTTGCGCCAAGGAAGTTTTGTCGTATCTTTTTCGGAAACGAACTCAACTTCACGGCCGTCGATCCAAATACGCTTTTCGTCATGCTTGATATCGTGATTCCATGTGCGATAAACAGTGTCGTATTTCAAAAGATACGCCAAAGACTCTACGGAGCCCAAGTCGTTCACGGCAACGATTTCAATATCCGGATGCTCCCAAGCAATTTTTAAAAAAGCACGGCCAATGCGCCCAAACCCATTGATTGCTACTTTTAGTTTCTTCACCATATGAAAAATGTGTTAGTGCTATAACTCAAGTATACCAAAAAAGCTTGATTTAAAAGGTGTATAACCCAATAGTTGACAAATATTTTATATATGCTATTATATAACCAGAAACAGAAACATTATGCATACAAGAACAATAATATGTATTTCCATCACATGGGTTACCCCAATGCTAGCAATGCTAAGCATTGATTTATTACTTATTGCAGTAGGTGCGATTATATTTGGCATGCTTGGGTGTATTGTATATCCAAGATATGTTGCATCGAAAAATCGACCTAAGACAATAGTGGCAGAAAATTCAACGACCCTTGCAGCCGCTTAACCACATGAAGATTAAGCAAAACCGCCAAAGCCGCTTCTTAACAGAAGCGGCTTATTTTTTATTTTGTTACGCCAATTCTTTAAGAAGTTTGGAAACAATAGCCGGGTTCGCAGAACCGTTTGTTTCTTTCCCGCCAAAGGCGGGCAAGCATTACTTTATACTTTCCTTTAACATTTTTTGTACAAGTTGAGGGTTTGCGCTGCCATTAGACTCCTTCATAACACGCCCCACGAGCGACATGATGGCATTTTCTTTTCCAGATTTGTAAGTCGCAATGATTTCTGGATTCTCAGCAATCACTTTTTCGACAATTGCTTTCAAAGCGCCTTCGTCGTTTTTCTGAAGCAAATCTTTTTCGGTTGCGATCTTGAGCGGGCTTTCGTCTTGTACAACGATCATAGCGAGAATATCTTTCGCTGCGCGAGAACCGATTTTGTTTTCAGCAAGCAAAGTTGCAAGTTCAGCAAAGTTTAGAGCACTCGGCATTTTTGCATCTGCATTATTTTTCTTAAGCCCAACAAAGTCTGAAGTAATATAGTTTGAAGCAATCTTGATAGCTTCTGTATCTTTCAACTTTTCAGCAATTTCTTCAAACCAAGCTCCCAGCTCAAAGTCTGAAACAAACGTTTCTATATCTTCATCCTTAATCCCAAAATCATTCTTGTATCGAGCACGTTTAGCACTTGGCAATTCCGGTAGTGCTTTCACTTTTTCGAAATGCTCTCCAAACAATTCTTTCAATTTGAGTTTTGGCAAATCTGGATCTGGGAAATACCGGTAGTCTTCGCTGTTTTCTTTTGTTCGCTGAGAAAAAGTACTACCTTTGTTTTCATCCCATCCGCGAGTTTCTTGGACGATTTCATTGCCTTTTCCAGCATCAAGAAGTTGCGACATGCGTTTGATTTCAAATTCTGCTGCGCGTTCCACCGCTCGAAACGAGTTGATATTTTTCACTTCAACTTTTGTTCCAAACTTATTTGGGTCCGGTGAAATAGAAATATTAAGCTCAACTCGCATTTCTCCCTTTTCCATGTTTGCATCAGAAACTCCTAAAGTTCGCAGAAGGAGTTGCAGCTCTCGTCCAAAAGCGCCGGCATCTTTGGCTGCATGAATCACTGGCTCGGTAACAAGTTCCATGAGCGGCACGCCAGCACGATTGTAATCTACCAAAGAAAAATCTCCTTTGTCGTGTTTACTTGTTGCTGTATCTTCTTCCAAATGCACACGAGTGATCTTCACCCCATTAAGTTCTCCGCCGGAAACTATAGGGTATTTGTATTGAGAAATTTGGTAGCCTTTTGGAATGTCTGGGTAGAAATAGTTTTTGCGGTCGAACTCTGTAAAGTCGGCAATATTGCCACCAAGCGCCAAGCCAACACGGACCACGTGTTCGAGCGCTGCTTTGTTGATAACAGGAAGCGCACCAGGATGCGCCATGCACACCGGGCAAATGTTTTGGTTCGGCTTTTCTTCGTCTGGGTTGTTTTTGCAACCACAGAACATCTTGGTATTTGTCTTTAATTCTGCATGGACCTCAAGCCCGATAGTTGTATAGTAAGTAGCCATAAATATGTAGCAATTATAGCCTTTACTCAGCCTTTTTCAAAATCTTCACCAAGCCATCTCGCAAGGTTTTTACAGATTCGTCATCGTACAGCGAAAGTATGAAGACTGGCTTGCCCAACTTTTCAAATTTTGCAGTTTCGCGAGCTACTATTTTTTCTTCTGTAATATCTGTTTTTGTAAGAATAATAATTTCTTCTTTTTCATCCAAGTCACCACCATATGTTTCGAGCTCTTTACGGATAGCTTTGTACGCTTTCATCATGCCGGTTGAGCCAGCTGACAAATTTTCAAACGAAATAAGATGTGCTAAAACTTTTGTGCGTTTAATGTGCCGCAAGAATTTTGTTCCCAAACCTTTGCCTTCGCTTGCGCCTTCGATAAGCCCTGGAATATCGGCAATGATAAATCCATAAAAATCTCCGAGGTTTGGGTCAAGCGTTGTAAAAGCATAGTCGCCGACTTTTGCGCCAGCATTTGTCACCATATTTAAAAGAGAACTTTTACCGGCATTCGGAAATCCAACCAAGCCAATATCTGCAAAAAGTTCAAGCTCGATAGAAAAATCTCCTTGTTCGCCTTCGCGTCCGTCTGTTTGTTTTTTGGGAGTTGTGTTGAGCGAACTTTTGAAATGTTCATTACCTCGGCCACCGGAACCGCCTTTCAAAATGCGCACGCGGTCGCCTTCTTTTTCCAAACTGTACTCCATGCCAGTGTCGAGATTTTTAATCTTTGAACCAACCGGAAGTTTGAGCACAAGATCTTCGCCATTTGCGCCATGAAAGCTTTTGCCACCGCCATCGCCGCCACGACCTGCATGATATTCTTTCTTGTGGCGATATTGAGAAAGGATGTGAATATCGCGAACAGCTTCAACAAAAACATTTCCACCGCGTCCGCCATCGCCGCCGTTCGGTCCGCCTTTTGCAATAAACTTTTCCTGCCGCCAACGAATAACCCCGTTTCCTCCGGTGCCCGCTTGCGCATGTATTTTGATTTCATCTACGAATGCCATATTAGTTTAAGTTTGGTTTATTTTCTTTCATCCAATCAAATATGTTTTGAATACCTTGTTCTACAGAAACAGGAACATCTGTTTTCTTAAATGCTGCTCCGGCTGCGCGGTCGTGTCCGCCGCCAATACCTATACGTTCTACCATATCTCGAACATTCACGGAACCAGGCATTGAACGAAATGAGAACTTACAATCTCCGTCACGAGGAGTTGCGACAAAGCCCCACGGGTAGCCCGAAACGCTTCGCAGATATTTGCCAATGTACATCGCGCTTCCGGCAGAGATCTCTACTTCAGAATAAGTGCCTGCTTTTACTTCGTCTTCAGTAATAAAACTGTATTGCACCGGCGGCCAATTCGGGATTTCTGTGTACGAAGTATTTTTCATGAAAAGTTGGATGAGTGCGAATTCTCTTTGTGACATTGCTCGGTAACGCGATTGTAAGATTTCTATTGAAGTGTCAGCTGTTTGTAAAAGTTTCTGCGCAATAGTAAAAATCTCTCCTTGCGCCGGCTTTACGAATGCAAAATTCCCTGTGTCTCCTAACATACCGAGCAAAAAAGTTTCTGCGATTTCTTTTGAAATATTCATGTCGCTTGCAAAAAGCCGATACAAAAGTTCGGACGTTGAAGTCATGTTTGTATCGATCAAGCTCGCAGAAAAAGTTCCCGGAGCTGATGCGTGGTGGTCGATTGCAATTGTTTTTTTCGCAGTTTGCAATTGTTCCGGCATTTTACTGAAGCGATGATATTCTCCGCCGTCGAGCATGATGAGAAGATCAACTTCAGATACCAAGTTTGCAACGTCGTCTACAAATTCTATTTTGTCGAAGTTAAGAAAACTTGAAAAACGTGGCACTGCTTCGCCTGTGTATGCAATGCGCACGTGTTTGCCTGGCATTTTTTCTTGGAGCAATGCGTACATCACAAGAACAGACGAGAACGAATCTTCATCCGGAGAAATGTGTGAGGTTACCAGTATATGCTCGCTTTCAGAAACGAGCTTCCAAAATGTTTCTTTGAATGCTTCCATTTTATTCATCGCCGCCGACAAGTTTGTTACCAAGCCAGTTCAAGATAGAAACGATGAGCGCGCCGATGAGTGCCGCTTTAAATGTTGCAACGCTGAAGCCGGAAATGAGCGACGCCACGAACCAGAAAAACAAGCCGTTCAAAATAAGCGAGAACAAACCGAGCGTCAAAATATTGAGCGGAAGCGTGAGGATTTTTACAATCGGCTTTACGATGAGGTTGATAAACGCAAGTATCGCCGCGACGATGAGCGCAGTCACGACACTTGAAACTTCAATGCCCGGAACAGCGTAAGACGAAGCGAGCACTGCAAGCGTAAGTATGATCCAATGTAATAGTACTTTCATATATTTTTTATTAAGCTGCTAATTTTTCTGATCCAATAGTTTCGTTGCTGTTTGATTTCTCAGATTTTGCAAGCTTCTGCTTTGCCATTTGCCAATTTTCAAAACTTATCTTCTGCATTTTCTCAAGGTTTGCGAGTTTGTTTTCTTTGTTGTCTTCGTCACCAGACTTTAATTCTTCGATGCGATCGAGAATAAACTGGTACGCTTTCTGTGCAGACTCAACTTTTGCTTTGAGGTCTACGTTTTCAATCGGCACTTTTTCATTTGTATTTGGTACGAGTTCCATAATTTAAAATAAAGCGTCCACTGCTTCTTTGACCACAGTTCCATCTGCTTTACCTTTCAAGTCTTTCATGAGCGCTGACATGAGCATGCCTTTTTTTGTCGGGTCGGTAATGCCAAGCTCTGCTTGTTTTGCTTTTGCAATAGTTTCCACTTCGCTTTTCTCCATCAACTTTGGCAAATATGTTTCGATAATCGCGAGCTGGGCGCGTTCTTCTTCGGCCAAGTCTTGCCGACCGCCTTTGGTGTATTGTTCGATAGAATCTTTGCGTTGCTTGCTCATGCGAGTGATGACGGCGAGCACTTCTTCGTCCGTCAGCATTTCTTGTGGCTTTTTACCTTTTGCAACCAAGTCGTTTGTAAAAGCTGTGGACATACCACGAAGAACCTCCAAACGAACCGCGTCTTTGGCAAGCATTGCTTCTTTTATAGAATTTTTAATTTGTTCGTGTAAACTCATATTATTTAAAAATACTGAATAATTATTCTAAAAAGCACGACATAAAATTCTGCTGAATTTTTGCTCTGCTCGGCTCGACAGCCTTGCGCAAGGCTTTTTATAATAACTATTCAGTATTTTACCACATATGCTACAATTTATCCATGAAATACAAACTCCTTTTTCTTGATACCGAAACGACAGGTAACGAAGACAAAGACCGGCTTTGCCAGATCGCTTATAGCGACGGGCACAAACGCGTGTCTGCTTTGTACAAGCCTCCGATCCCTATTTCTATCGAATCCATGGCCGTGCATCATATTACAGAAAAAATGGTGGCGCATAAACCAGCATTTGAATTTAGTGTTGAACATAAAGAGCTTCACGAGAGACTTCATGACGAAGAAACGATCCTTGTTGCGCACAACGCGCCATTTGATATTGGCATGTTGAAAAAAGAAGGCATTATTCCGGAAAAATGGATCGACACTTTGCGTGTTGCGCGAGCTTTGGACCCTGAAGAAAAAATATCTTCGTACCGTTTGCAATATTTGCGTTACTTACTTGATCTCAATGTCGAAGGCATGGCGCACGATGCGCTTGGCGACGTGCTCGTACTTGAAAAATTATTCGACCGCTTGCTCAAAAAAATGACAGACGAAAATGGCGGAGACGAAGACAAAGCGATAGAAGAAATGATGAAAATCTCGCAAGAACCGTGCGTCTTCAAAACATTTCGCTTTGGCAAATACAACGGCGAAAAAGTGCAAGACGTTGCAAACAAAGACAGAGGCTATCTCGAATGGCTCCTTAAATCCAAAATGGAAAATAATCCAGAGGACGAAGACTGGATCCACACACTGAAGCACTTTTTGGGGAAATAAAAAACTCTTTTTAGTAATTTGACAAAAACTTTATGTGCTATATAATTTGTAAAAAACTAAACAATGGCACAAAGAAAAACGAGTCATCCGAAACGGGTCAAAAAACCCTTCGATTCTAAAAAAATTAATCCGTGGGAATTATGGACCCTACCCTTATGGATACTTGGTGGACTTAAAGCAGGAAAAACACTACAAGTCAACATGTACGAACTTGCTTCAATGATGGGAACAAACGAAAACCTGTATGAAGTAATTACCTACGAGCTAGAACGTTATGCGCACCATGTTAATCCAAGATCGCCTGACGCTTTCCTAACACTACTGAATACCGGTATTCACGAAGATTACCCAAGTTTTAATGAATTACAAAATATCACGGAAACACTGTACACTAAAAGTGGTATGGCTTTTGATTTATATAACATCACCCGATGTTTATATTTAGGATCACATGGCAAAAACTGGTATAGCGAAGCAACTCAAACATTTAAAGAAATGCTACCTGACTATGATATTGAAACGTTCATAAAAATTTTTGCACTTACCAGTCCAGTGAGCGACCTTCGTACTAATTTAGAAAAGGCACTAAAGGCATACGATGTTTTTTATAAAGGGAAAAAGAAGTTTAAAGGTTTTTTACCCAATATTGATAAAATGCTCAATGAGTTAAAAAGAGGAGAGTTTTCCTTTGAAAAAGTAAGTCCTTCAAGTAGACCGAAAGTGGTAAGTTTTGCAAAAACATTACTGGGAGACACAGAAGCTGTTGTAATAGATTCCAAAGTTATGCATGCAACAGGACTAGCACGTGTATACACATGGGAACACAAAGAGCACACTGTTACTGTAACTCGTACAGAATACAAACTGGTATCTGAATATATAAAAATTCTGGCAAAAACAGCAGGCTACGAGCCTCGTCAAGTCGTAGCTATGTTATGGACAGGACAAAAAATGCTCAATCCTCGCCATCGCAAAATTAACGTATCGGAAGTATTACAGGAACTACTCATAGAAAATTAGTAGAAAAAAGAGAACTTGGTAGTTCTCTTTTTTTATTTCCTCAAACTATCTCGAATCTCGCGCAAGAGTTTTACTTCTTCGGTTGGTTCGGCTGCTTTTGCTTCTGGCGTTTTCTTGAAGCGGTTCATCTGTTTGATGATGATGAAAATTGAAAACGCGATAATAAGGAAACTAATAATTGCGTTTATAAACAAACCATAATTCAAAGTCACTGCGGGGTTCGTTTCTGTCGCGGCTTTGAGCACGGCAATTTTGTCGGAGAAATCTACTCCACCCAAAAGCAAACCGATCGGCGGCATGATAACGTCTTTTACCAAAGAGTCAACGATTTTCCCAAAAGCCGCACCAATGATAACACCGACCGCCAAATCCATCACATTCCCCTTCATTGCAAATTCTTTAAATTCTTTGAGCATATATATTGTATTAAAGTATAATAAACAAATTATACACCCCTCTATAAAAAAGAAAACCCTGGCAATTTACCAGGGTTTTGTGAAATTTGTGAAATTTATTCTTATTCAACAGTAACGGCTTTTGCAAGGCCGCGTGGCTGATCAACTGATTCTCCACGGAGCACTGCAATATGATACGCAAGAAGCTGTAGAGGAATCGCTGCAACAATAGGGATTATGAAATCACTCATGGCAGGCAAAGTAATATAATGATCAACCAGAGAAGGCACAAGGGTATCACCTTCGGTGCACAATGCAATGATTTTTCCCTTGCGCGCTTTGATCTGCTCGATACTGTTAATCACTTTTTGGTACGTAGTAGATTCCTTCGTGGCAATAATAACCGTAGGCATGTTTTCATCTATAAGCGCGATAACTCCATGCTTGATTTCCGCAGCACATAAGCCCTCTGCATGTATGTAAGAAATCTCTTTCAGCTTGAGAGCTCCTTCAAGAGCGAGCGGATATCCGTATCCACGCCCCATATACATAAAGTTTGGGCTTGCTTTATACGTATTAGCAATCTGCCTGATCTGCTCACTCTTTTGTAGCATGTCTTTCACCAAAGTGCTCGCAGTCGAAAGTTCAACAATAGAGCGTTGGTACTCCGTAACACTTATACTTCCTTTTTCATATCCAATCCTGAGAGCCATCATGGTAAGAAGAGCTACCTGAGAAGTAAATGCTTTTGTTGAAGCAACGCCTATCTCAACTCCTGCATGGGTATAACATCCTCCTTTGGTGAGCCGGGACATTTCAGAACCCACCACGTTGCAAATACCAAGTATCGTTTTAACATTTGATTGTGCTGCAATAAGAGCCCCATTTGTATCAGCTGTTTCGCCTGATTGGGATAAACCAATGATAATGTCGCTCCCAGTAAGCACTGGGTTGCGATAACGAAACTCAGAAGCTGTTTCAACAGCAACAGGAATCCGTGCAAAATCTTCAAGTAGATATTTTCCAACCATTGCGGAATGAAGCGAGGTGCCGCATCCTATTAAGATGATCCTTTTTGCAGTTTTTAAATCATCCATATGGTTCTGAATACCACCCAAAGTGATACTGGGTTTATCTACATGTAATCGTCCACGCAAGGTATTTTCTAAACTTGTAGACTGCTCATGTATTTCTTTTTCCATGAAATGATTAAACCCACCTTTTTCAATTTCCTCAAGTGTCATTGTCATTTCCTCCATATAAGGCTCAATAATTTCATTTTCAAGATTCTTTATCAAAGGTTTTTCACCAGACAAAAGTACCGCGATTTCGTTATCATTGAGATGAATTATTTTCTCAGCAAAATGAACAAAAGGCTCTTGACTTGAGGCAAGCGCAATTTCATTGAAATCTGAAGTAAAACCGATGATAAGCGGACTTGATTTCTTCGCAGCAATGATCATGCCAGGAATGTCTTTAGAAATAACAGCAATGGCGTATGCTCCGACCACTTCAGTAAGTGCAAGCCTTACTATGTCATTGAGCTCAAGGTGAGGCAAGTTTTTTTGAACGTCTTCAATAAGCACTGCTAATACTTCTGTATCTGTTTCGCTCGATAGCTTATAGCCCTTATCTTGAAGCAGAGTTTTGAGTGCATGATAATTTTCTATCATACCATTATGCACCACCGCTATCCCACCAGAGGGTGAGAAATGCGGGTGGGCATTCTCAATTGAAGGAACTCCGTGAGTTGCCCATCTTGTATGGCCGATTCCACAAACATACTCATTTTTTACATTGTTTTTGTTAATTGTTTTTTCTAATTCAATAGGGCTCCCTATTGCCTTAAAGTTAATCAAGCTACTGGAGGTTTGCAAAGCAATACCCGCACTATCATAGCCACGATACATGATCCTTTTCAGACCCTCAATAATAAACGATGCTGCTCTAGCACGTTTTCCGGTAAAACCAACAATTCCACACATATTTTTATAGTTTTTTAAATGTACACCAGACTTTACCCTCTAGTTTTGGGCTTTTCATTAGAATACCATACAACGTTATAGATTTAAATAAGATATTCTATGCTAAAATAAAGCCATGCAAATACTCATTGGAATTGGAATCGGGGCTGTTGTCGGACTTGTGCTCTTTTTTGCTTTGCGAAAAAAGGACCCTTCGACTTCGATCGGGGCAAGCGACACAAGTTTACAACTTTTGCTTGCACAGATGAACGAACTTACTCGCACTGTCGACAAGAAACTTGGCGATTCACAAAAAGAAGTTTCGGACACGATCCGCTATCAAACAAAAGAATCGCAAGAACTTATCCGCGATATTACCGAACGTTTGACGCGGCTTGATGAAACGAACAAGCAAGTCGTTTCTTTTGCAGACCAACTCCAAGGCTTGCAAGATATTTTTAAAAATCCGAAACAGCGTGGTGTTGTTAGCGAATACTATTTGGAAACGCTTTTGAAAAATGTCATGCCACCTGGCGCTTACCAAATGCAATACCCTTTTACCGACAATACGATCGTGGACGCAGTTGTGTTTGTAAAAGACAAAATCATCCCGATCGACTCCAAATTCTCACTCGAAAATTACAATCGCATTGTTGAAACAAACGACGCAACAGAAAAAGAACGCTTGGAAAAAGTGTTCGTGAATGATTTGAAAAATCGCATTGTTGAAACGGCAAAATACATCCAGCCAAACAACAACACGATGGATTTCGCATTTATGTTCATCCCGCACGAAGCAATTTATTACGATTTGCTTATCAATAAAATCGGTGCACTCAAAGAAGATACCGAAAATCTAATCCAACGCGCGGCCAGCAAATACAAAGTCATCATCGTTTCCCCAACATCGTTCCTCGCGTATTTACAAACAGTGCTCCAAGGTTTGAAAGCGATGCAGATCGAAGAATCTGCAAAAGATATCGTCAAGCGCGTCGGTGAACTGGCAAAGCATTTGAAAGGTTACGAAGACTACCATGCAAAACTTGGCAATGCACTTTCAACTGCAGTAAACCAATTCAACTCGTCCGGCAAAGAATTTAAAAAAGTGGATAAAGATATTTTGCGCATTACTGGCAGCTCGCCGGAACTCGAATCACTCCTTATCGAAAAACCAGGAACCGAGGAATAAAAAAAATCCGTGAAATCATTGTGACTTCACGGATGTTTACAGTATTGAAAAGCTATTCTAAATATGCTTTTAATATTTTGCTTCGCGAGGTATGTTTTAGCCTGCGAATAGCTTGTTCTTTTATTTGTCTAACACGCTCTCTTGTCAATTCAAATCGTTCTCCTATTTCTTCAAGAGTCATAGCAGGCTCGGGCGATAATCCAAAATATAATCTTATTACATCGGCTTCTCGAGGTGTGAGAGTTGTAAGCGCACGTTCTACCTCTCGTTTTAATGATTCTATCACCAAGGGTCCTTCAGGATTTGGACTTGTTAAGTCTGGTATAAAATAATACAGATTTGGAGAATCTCCATCACCCCCAGGAATGGGTGCATCCATAGAAATGTGGTGGCCTGGTAAGAGCATCATCTCTGCTAAATCCGTAAGTGGAATATTTAGTGTGCTGGCAATTTCCTCGTTACTTGGTTCACGTTCGTAATCCTGCTCTAATTGCGCAAACGTTTTATTTATTTTATTTAATGTACTTATTTTATTTAACGGTAACCGCACAATACGAGCCTGCTCAGCCAACGCCTGTAAAATACTCTGGCGTATCCACCAAACGGCATAAGAAATAAACTTAAACCCGCGAGTTGCGTCAAATCTATCAGCAGCTTTTATTAAACCGAGATTTCCTTCGTTTATCAAATCTGATAAAGAAAGTCCTTGGCCTTGATACTGCTTTGCAACAGATACAACGAAGCGAAGATTGGCTTTTATCAATTTATCGAGCGCCAGTTTATCGCCTGTTTTTATTTGTGCTGCGAGCGCAGCTTCTTCGTTTGCAGTAAGTAACTGCTCTTTCCCAATTTCAAGTAAATATTTTTCAAACGAAGCCGACTCACGGTTTGTGATCGATTTAGTAATTTTTAACTGTCTCATGTTGTTAATTTTTGTTTGATTTTAATGTTTTAGTTTTTATCACTATACAATATTTAAAAATATAAGTAAAGTATACGGCACAGGGCGCACTTGTATGCTACGCTATAGACATGATCAAGACTGTAAAAGTCATACCGCTCTCCTCTTCCGTCGACAAGGAATATCTGACTTATTTTACCGGCAAAGACGTGGCGCCGGGCACGATCGTCACCGTGCCGATCCGCAAATCGAGCGTCGAGGCTCTCGTCACCGAAGTCGGCGAACTACTTGAAGACAAAACTGCCATCAAGCAAGCGACCTACAATTTGAAAAAAGTGACAAACATCAAAGGCCCGTCGCCGTTCAAAGAAACATTTTGGAAAGCGTGCATGGAAACGGCTTCTTACTTTGCGGGTACGATGGGCGCGGTGCTCGACACGATGCTGCCTTCGCATGTATTTAAACATTATGCCAAGCTTACTCCGCTTGTGAACGATAAAGAGCGAGCGCACGAAAGTGCGCTCGCTCCGGAAAAACTGGTTTTCCAAGGTGCACTTGAAGACCGTATTTCTTTTTACAAAACATTTATACGAGAATCGTTTGCAAAAAAGCAATCAGTGTACCTATGCTTGCCAACGATACAAGACATCGAGATTTTTGTGGCAACTCTTCAAAAAGGCATCGAGAAATACGTCTTTGTCTTTCACAGCGATTTGTCGCAAAAAAGTTTTGTCGCCGCGTATAACAGTGCTTTGGAGGAAACTCATCCGGTGCTTATAATCGGCACGGGAACATTTCTTTTCATCCCGCGTGACGATATCCGTACATATATAGTAGAGCATGAAAGCAGCAATGCGTACCGCACACTTTCCAAACCGTATATCGACATACGCGTTTTTGCCGAACTTTATGCTTATGAACGCAAAGCAAAACTTATACTGAGCGACACATTTTTACGCACAGAAACTTTATACCGTCACGACGAAGGCGAGCTTGGCGAAGTGTCTCCCATCTCGTTCCGGATTCCTAAAACACTTGAAGAAGAGATCGTGAACATCAGAACAGACAATACGACAGGCATCATTGGCACCAAAAGCGAAAGCAAGAAAGTCGGATTTAAAGTATTATCAGACGAGATAGTAAGGGTGCTTGCGAAAACCGGCGAACTTGGCGAGCATACGTTTCTCTTTGCGCTTCGCAAAGGCTTGGCACCGGTGACAGTCTGTCGAGATTGCGGAACTACATTTTTGTGTGAACATTGTGAAAGCCCGCTCGTACTATATAAGGGAGAAAGACCAGACGAGCGGATTTATATTTGTAATAAATGCAAACGCGAACGAGACTCGGACGTGACATGCAAGTATTGTGGCGGCTGGAACATGGTCCCGCTTGGCATCGGCACGGAAACAGTGCGCGACGAAGTGGTAAAACTATTTCCAGAACGCACTATTATAGTATTCGATAAAGAAACTATTACAAGCGAAAAAGAAGCCTTGGCGGCAATGAAACTTTTCTATGCAACGCCAGGCGCAGTGCTTATCGGCACCGAGCTTGCGCTCTATTATATGAGCACACCTGTGTCTGTCGTCGGACTCATTTCGTTTGATTCGCTTTTTTCTATCCCGACATTTCGTATCAACGAACGCATTCTCCATATACTCGAATCACTTCGGCAACACGCAAACGAACGCTTTATTATACAAACAAAAAATATCGAAGAGAACATATTGCAAGCCTTCAAGAACAACACATTGCTTGGCTTCTATCGCGATGAACTTGCCGAACGCAAAATGCTTTCCTACCCGCCATACACGACGATGATCAAGATCTCTTATCAGGGCACCGAAGCAAATGTAAACAAAGAAAAGGTTCGCCTCAAAGAACTTTTTGCTGACTACAATCCAGACATTTTGGACGCATTCGTAAAGCGCGTGCGAGGCATGTACGTTACCCATGCGCTCATTCGCGTACCGAGAACTTCTTGGATGCGCGTCGGCCAAAACAAAAAAGGTACGTTTGAAGAAGAACTAGCCGCGAAACTGCGGAGTTTACCACCTTCGTTCAAAGTCCAAGTCGACCCGGAAGATGTGTTATAACAACCTCACCCCGGTCCTTCGGCCGACCCTCTCCTAGCCAGGAGAGGGCGAACCCATCTTGCGTGTTATATGCTTTCGTGTTATGATGCCCCCATATGCCAATCACAAGTATTTTAGTTACAAAGAATGCCAATGAAAACAACGCAAGCCTTTTGCGACGTTTTTCTCGACGCATGCAAGAAGCTGGAACAATCCAGAAAGTAAAAGGAAAGCGTTATGCAGAACGAGACGCTTCAAAACTCTCTTTGAAGAACAGCGCTCTCAAACGACTTGCAAAACGCAAGGCAAACGAAAAGCTCCGTAAGATGGGCAAAATCGCTTAATGAAGACCGAAAGCACAACACTTTCTATCACCAACACGACAAAAGGCAAGCTTCCACGCTTGCCTTTTGCGACAATACACGAAATGAAAGACAAGATACTTGGGAAAAACTACGAACTGAGCATCGCGTGTGTAGGCGATGCGACTTCGAAGCGTTTGAACATGAAGCTCCGCGGGAAAAATTATCCGACGAACATCTTGAGTTTCGAACTTTCCAAAACTTCCGGCGAACTTGTGTTCAATTTGAAAAAAGTTGCACAAGACGCACCATTGTTTGAAAAGAATTTCGCTCATTTTTTCGGATTCCTACTTATCCACGGAATGCTTCATTTGAAAGGAATGCAACATGGTAGTACAATGGAGAGAGTGGAAACAAAATGGTCAAAGTATTTTGGCTTTTAATTTTTTATTTCACAACTCCGCATGTCACGCACTATTACAGTTGGAATAGATATCGGCACTTACGCTACACGCGTGGCTATTTCTGAATATACTAAAGGCGACATCGGCCCGCGCATTATTGGCACAGGCATTGCAGAAACCAAAGGCATGCGTCGTGGCTATGTGGTGAACCAAGAGCTCGCAGTCGCCTCTCTTCAAAAAGCGCTTCGCGAAGCAGAACGCAATGCGAATTTGAAAGTCAAACGTGCATTTGTCTCTATTGGCGGCGTGGGTATTCAAGCAGAATTCGGAACTGGAAATGCGATCATCTCTCGCGCGGATAGTCAGATCACGATCCTCGATTTGAAAAAAGTTGTCGACGAAGCAGAACATTCGCTTTCTTTGTCGAACAAAAAAGTTCTTCATATCATTCCCCTTTTATACAAACTCGACGGCAAAGAAGTCCTCGGCAAACCTGAAGGCATGAAAGGCATCAAGCTTGAAGGCAAAATACTTTTCATTACAACTCTTGAGCAGCATTTTGAAGAACTGGTAAACGTTGTGTCTGAAGCTGGCGTTGACGTCATCGACGTTGTCGCATCACCTCTTTCAAGCAGCATCATCACTGTTACCGACGCGCAAAAAACTGCCGGCTGCGTGATGGTAGACATTGGCCACGAGACTGTCACGGCATCTGTCTTTGAAAATGGCACGCTTGTGTCGATGCATGTGTTCGGGCTCGGCTCGCTCGATATTACCAAAGACATCGCGCTTGCCTTCCAGGTTCCGCTCGAAGAAGCAGACGGGCTAAAGATCGGCTCTGTCATCGGCAGCTTTCCAAAAAAGAAATTGGACGATGTCGTGAACGCGCGACTCACCGATATATTTGAACTTATCGACAACTATTTGCGAAAAATAAAACGAAGTGGACTTTTGCCTGCGGGTGCAATCATCATCGGCGGCGGAGCGCACGCGTATCAAGCAGTTGAAATTGCAAAACAGACACTCAAGCTTCCGGCACGCATTGGCGCAGGCGAACTTCTTGCTCAAACAAAAAATAAAATCAAGGACGCTTCATGGTTTAACGTCTATGGACTTTGTTTCCGCACCACAACGGAAAATGGCGAAGACACGGGAGAAAATATGTTCAAAGATTTTTGGACAAGCCTCAAAAAAGCGATCCACAACATCTTTCGACAGCTCTTACCCTAAAGAAAAACTCAAGAATCCGCATCATATTTGCAACTCTGTATAGAGTTGTCTTTTTTTATAGATATAGGTACTATATAAGGTACTAAAAGCCGGTATTTAACAGAAATAAGCCTTATTGTATATGCCCAAAGTTAATCCAGAAATTGAATCATTCGCGCGGATCAAGGTCATCGGAGTCGGTGGCTCTGGTAAAAACGCACTCAACCACATGATCGCTTCAAAGGTCAAGGGGGTGGAATTCATCAATATGAATACCGATACGCAAGACCTTCACAACTCTCTTGCTGACAAGAAAATCCATATCGGAAAAAATCTCACAAAAGGCTTGGGTGCGGGCATGAACCCAGACGTAGGTAAGCGCGCAGCCGAAGAAACAAAAGCAGAGATCCAAGACGTGATCAAAGGTGCAGACATGGTCTTCATCGCTTGCGGAATGGGAGGAGGAACTGGAACGGGAGCAGCGCCTATTGTTGCACGCGCAGCAAAAGAACAAGGCATACTTACAGTTGCAGTTGTTACTCGACCATTTTTCTTTGAAGGAAACCACCGCATGCGGATTGCCGAACAAGGTCTTGCAGAACTCGAACAAGAAGTTGATGCAATCATCGTGATTCCAAACGACCGACTTCTTGCTATTGCCGGCAAAGACACAGGCTTCAAAGAAGCATTTGCTCTTTGCGACGAAGTGCTCCGCCAAGCTGTCGAAGGCATTTCTGAACTCATCACGACTCCGGGCATCATCAACGTCGACTTTGCCGATATCAAAGCTATCATGTCTGACGCAGGAACAGCGCTCATGGGAGTTGGTTCTGCTTCTGGAGAGAACCGCGCAGAGCAAGCAGCTATCATGGCCATCAACTCACCGCTTCTTGAAATTTCTATCAACGGAGCAAAAGGCGTACTCTTTGCAATTTCTGGCAATGAAGATATGACGATCAACGAGATCCAGCAAGCAGCAAAGACCATCACCGAAGCAATCGACAAAGACGCGAAAGTTATTTTTGGAACTATCAAAGATGAGCGTTTGAAGAAGGGCGAAATCAAAGTAACAGTTATCGCGACAGGCTTCCCAACTGATTCCCCAAAGAAATCTCTTTTCCAGCAACAGTCTCAGCCGATGCAAACACTTTCAAACGTAACGAAAGAGGACGTCTTCCCATCTCGCAAAGAAATCCATCACAGCATGCCGCAAGCCCCAGCTGACAACGGCTTTATCAAAAAGCCCGAAGCTAGTGCAAAGAAAACAGAAATCATCGAAGAAGTCTACGACGAAGAAATAGACGACGACTGGTCAGCAGTGCCGGCATTCCTAAGACGAGGAAAGAAATAAGATATAGAAAAGCCCCCTGATTAATCCCAGGGGGCTTTTTGATATTAAAGATATTTTAATATCTTCGGAAGATCTTTGCGATTATTTTCATCTTCCATTAATTTGGGCAACATTGATACAATAATTTTTTGTAACCCAAACCTCTTATTTCCCGCATCCCACTCAAGAAGAGTTTTTATATCTTCAATCGTTGTGAGATTTTTTAAACGATACTCAATGAATGTTTCTAGAACTACCGAGCTTTTTGTAAGAGCAAAGGTGCTATTAAAAAATTTAAGGACATCGCCTACGCTAACATAATTAAATTTTTTAAGATCTGTGCAAAAACGATCGACCCACTTACTGTCTTCGGAATATTTATAATACTTTATACAGTATTCCGGATAAGCATACTCTTCATTCAATAGACTTACAACCTTATCGGTAATGAAACTAGTATTCTGTGGATCAATTTCGCTAATTAGTTCTAATATCTCCATTTTTATATGGCCGTCATCTTCTTTGCCATTCATATACGCAGCAATTTTAACTACTATCGGGAGTATTAAAGCTTGGTAGCCTTCTTTTTCAGAACTTGTTCCCAGCTCATGAACATTCCCACAGAGTTTCTTATAAGCTATGTAATAGTTCTTCTGCTCATTCTTGGTAGTTACTTCCCCTGCAGACTGATTAAGAATAAGTTTACAAACAACATCTACAAACATTTGATCCCTTGTATGCCAAAGAAGGTATAACGCAACTTCAATATTTGTCCGCCAGGATGAAACAGGTTTGTTTTCATCCAATAAAACACGGGCTAAATTATTTCTTCTGCGTGGCGACATAACTTTAACGAAATCCCCGTAATCGCCAGGCGATCTTACTAAGTACATATCTATCATCAGATCTGCAATTACTTCGTATTGTGGATATCCTTCTACTAGTTTCCTAAAATTTTTAAGTTCATTAGCTTTTGGGGTGTTTGCCGTATAAGCATCTATTATGCGTTCAAATACTGGGGCAATGTTTTCTCCTTTTGATCCTGCACTTTCTGCAAGACTAAAAAGATGCCAAGTGTTGATACAAAGTTCGAGCGCCATTTCAAACGGAGCGAACTTCCTTAATAGTTCGGAATATGCCGGATATTTATTATCAAACTCTGGCCACTTTAAGTCATATGCTCGCGCTTCATTAATAAATGAAGGCAGGTAGTTCTTAAAAACTCTCGTTTCTTCGAATTTTTCTCCTAATTGTTTCCAAAGATAAACAAACTCAGGAGACTGCAGATTTCTCAGACGTATTTTTGAGTTTTGAAGGTAGTTGAGGCTTTGAACTGTTATACCTTTTGCCATCATTTCTAAGGTAATCCATTCATAATTAATTATGACTGGAGCTTTTTGAGGTGTTTTCTTCATTTTTTTGAATTTTTATTCACAGTATCATATATTTTTATAGATGTAAAGGCATACTAATAACCATGATTTTGTTATAATAAAACCCTATGACATACGACTTAATCATTGTTGGTGGTGGACCTGGCGGGACGGCTGGGGCTGTGTATGCTGCTCGAAAGCGCTTGAAGACTCTCTTTGTTACTTTCGAATGGGGCGGGCAGTCTATCGTTTCTGAAAAGATTTTCAACTGGATCGGCACAAATGCAATTTCTGGATTTGATTTGGCAGATTCTTTCAAAAAGCACGTGATGGAATACAAAGGCGAATTCCTCGATGTCTATGATTCTGAAAAAGTTTCTAAAGTAGAAAAAAACGGAGATCATTTTACGATTACAACAGAGGGAGGGAAAACTTTCGAAGGAATGTCTGTGCTCATCACCACCGGCTCTGGCCGACGCAAACTAGAGATTCCTGGTGCAGCAGAATTTGAACACAAAGGTATTACGTACTGCGCATCTTGCGACGGACCTCTTTTTGCTGACCAAGACGTGATCGTGATCGGCGGAGGAAATGCCGCATTTGAAACTGCAGCGCAACTTCTTGCGTATTGTAAAAGTGTTACCCTCTTTAACCGTAGCGACAGCTTCCGCGCGGATGAAATTACAGTTGAGAAAGTGCTTACGAACCCAAAAATGAAAGTGATCAAGAATGTAGAGTTTGTCGAAGTTAAAGGAGAAAAAGTTGCAAAAACGCTCGTGTACAAAGACAAAGCAACAGGCGAAACTCACGAGCTTGCAACGGGCGGCATTTTTGTAGAAATTGGACAAATTCCGAACAATGAGTTAGTGAAAGATTTGGTTGAGCTTAACCCCGAAGGCAAAGTGGTGGTGAACCCTCTTAACTGCCGCACCTCTGTCGAAGGTGTCTGGGCTGCCGGAGACATTACCAACGGCCTCTACCACCAGAACAATATTGCTGCCGGAGACGCAGTGAAAGCCCTCGAAGATCTTTACATTTGGGTGCAGAAGCAGAAATAAAATCTATTTCCCCATCTCCACAATCTCCTTAAAATGCTTTTCGGAAACCGGTTGGACAGAAAGCCGTGAGCCCGTTTGCGCGACCATTATTCCTTTCAAATTTGGATTCATTTTAATGAGCGGAAGCGTCACAACTTTGTTAAACTTTTTTACAAAAGAAAAATCTACACACTGCCAGATCGGATTTTCTTTTGTAGCCTTTGGGTCGTAGTGATCATCTTTTTTTAGAAGTGCAGTCAAATCCGAATGCGGTTTGCTTACCACTTTTGCAATACCAGCCACGCCAATCTCTCCAACAGTGGAGTGATAGAACAAAACCAAATCCCCGACCGCCATATCACGAGCCATGTAGTTGCGAGCCTGGTAGTTTCGCACTCCAGTCCAAGCTGTCTTCTTATCTCGCTTCAAGTCATCAATAGAATAACAAGTAGGTTCAGATTTTATGAGCCAGTACTTCATGGGGTTAGTATAGCAAGAAAATAAAATTTGTAGTGGTAAGTCAAAATATCTTGTGTCACAAGTTACTAAGTCTGCTCGGATGAGTACATCCTGCGCGGACTAAGTACTTTCGACCCCGCCTCGCAGTTGCTAAAACAACATTGCTCCGGCCTCACAAATGTTTGGTAAAGCAAAGCAGTTTGCTTTACCTTCACTTTGTGACCCTACAGAGAATCGAACT
>CAZQAW010000006.1:0-57211 GCA_964591445.1 uncultured Candidatus Saccharibacteria bacterium
CATTACCTCACTTTGTTTTGGAAATAGGTGCGAGTTTGGTACAATAGAGACACAACGTATTTCTTTAATACAAAACATGCTACTATATAAACATGTTTAAAAATCTTTCTCATAAGAAAGCATTTATTGCGCTTCTCTGTTTGTTCGTGGGACTTTTTATTTTAAATTATATTTTCGTTGTTCGTCATGCGCAGAATGCCAAGATACATCCAAACTTACCGGACTCTTTCCCGTCTGACACTTCTGGTCCATGGCAAAGCTATGTGTGGAAAGACAAACTTTTCGGTTATCCAAACGATTGGACAATAGAGGAAGATAAAAATGCAAATGGCGAAGTAGTTTCTTTTTCTGTATTTCCAAAAGAAAAAAAACATGCTGAAGATATCGTGAGAGTTGGAGGGGGAACATGCGCGGCGCTGCGCGCCGCGCTCTGCATCGGCAACGAACCTGTCTACACCAACAGCAAAGACGGCAGCGTGCTCATTGTGTACAACACTATTATCAAACACATTACCGAAGTCAAATAACATGAACGACCTTGTACACAAAAAATGCATTCCGTGCGAAACAAGCCAGCCTCCGATGAAACGGGAAGACGCACAACCATATTTGGACATGATGCCGGAATGGAAATTGGCAAACGAAGGAAACTCCATCGAGCGATTTTACACATTCAAAGACTTTGCGCATTCGATGAAATTCGTCGACGCCGTCGCCGATATTGCCGAAGAGCAGGGGCACCACCCGGACATCCACATTTCGTACGACAAAGTTCGCATTGAGCTTTCAACGCACTTCATCCATGGGCTTTCTGAGAATGATTTTATCGTTGCGGCCAAGATCGAAGCGCTTCATTCTCGTATGAGTAAAGTTTAGAAAAAGCTGGATTTTACTGTGTATATTTGCTAGTATGTGTGCACATTGCGTAGAGGTTGGCCACACACCCGCCTCGAGCATTTGATGGAGCTTATGGTGTAACGGTTAACACTGGGGTTTGTTAAATATCCACAAACAGCCTTGTTTACTCGTCATTGTGAAGTTGGTATACTCCATAAATGCCAAACGTTCAATGTACAATTTGCGATAAAGCATTTCATGTCAAACCTTTTTGGATTAAAAAAGGATATGGGAAATATTGTTCGTTAGAGTGTAAGTACAAAGGAAGCAGGACGGGTAAGGAGATCGCATGTTTTCTTTGTGGTAAAGTTTCTTATAAATCTGGAAAGGATTTGCAAAGGTCAAAAAGTGAGACATATTTTTGCAGCAAGTCTTGCCAGACAACTTGGCGTAACCAAGAATTTATTGGTTCAAAACACGCCAATTGGACTGGAGGAGAATATTCTTACAGAAGTGTTCTGCCAAGAAGTGGCATAGAAAAAGTTTGCACACTTTGTAAAACAACAGATAGTAGGGTTATGGCGGTGCATCACATAGATAAGAATAGAAAAAATAATGTGGTAAGTAATCTGGCATGGTTGTGCCACAATTGCCATCACTTGGTCCATCACCACAAAGAAGAGGCTAAGAAGTTTGTAAAAAGTTTGCTAGAATTGAAAAGACGAACTTAGGTTCGCAAGATGGTGCTCATGGTGTAGCGGTAACACAGAAGCTTGTGGAGCTTTTATCTCGGGTTCAACTCCCGATGAGCACCCATTGTTTGTCACAGTTTGTATCTCTCTATACGTTATATATGTGTATGCACTTACTAGTTTAACGCATACGAACTATTTTTATTTTATGAAAAAAGATACTATTGTGAAAGGGTTTATTGCTATGGGAATGCTTGGGCTTGTGGCGTTTCTTGTTCCGGCGGGAGCTGTTCGCGCTGAATCTATGAATTCGGAAAACAGCATGCACATCACGGCTTCAAACAAGATGCCACAAATAAAAGCAAAAGCTGACCAGGCAATTGCAAAGCGCATCGACTCGCTCAACAAGCTCATTGCTTGGGTAAATGGAATGGAAAAACTTTCAGCTGATGCAAAAGCAACTTATGTTGCAAAAGCACAGACAAATATTTCCAACCTCACAACACTTCGTGCAAAAATTGCGGCTGATACTGACATGGCAATTTTGAAAGCTGACGCAGCTTCTATCACTAAAGCATATCGCATTTACATGCTCGTGATCCCGCAAGTGCGGATCATGGCAAATGCTGATCGCTTGAATGTTGCTGGCAATGAAGCAACAACCAATGCAACTTCACTTCAGACTCGCATCAACACTGCTGCATCGGCTGGTAAAGACGTAACAGCGCTTACTACAAAAATGGCTTCGATGAATACAAAAATCGCGCAAGCACACACAAGCGCTGACCAATCAAAAGCTGCGGTAACATCTCTTGTTCCCGACAATGGAAATGAAACAATGATTGCAAGCAACAAAGCTGCACTTGCAAATGGCAAGAAGTTTGCACAAAGTGCATCAGCAAGTTTGAAAAGCGCACGCGAAGACGCTCGATCGATCAACAAGTCTTTGAAGATGCTCGGTTTCTAAACTGGTACAATAATGTTCTCTCGGAACGAAGAAAACGCGAGATATTCACCAAGAAATCTCGCGTTTTTTGATATACTATACATATATAATGCACTGGTATAACGAAAAGCGGGCGTGGAAGCACATGCTTCATGCACTTGGCATGACGGTGGTTTTCGTCTTGGCGGTAACAGTCTTTTCCAACTCGCGCGCAGTCGGGACGTATCTTGCAAGCGATCTGCTCGGACAATTCGTGCCGACGGTGACCGTTACTCCGAACCTGGCAGCCGAAGGTGGAGGGGGTTCGGACGTTGGTTTCTCGGACGTTCTTTCAAGTGTGGCTGTTGATACGGTGAACCATCGACTATTTGCGTCAGACTCAACAGGCAATCGCGTGCTTGTATTTAATCTTTCTGCTGGAAATAATGTGGATAATTACATCGCCGATTTCGTGCTCGGTCAGACAACTTTTGCTGGATCAAGCCCTGGAACTACTGCTACCTCGTTGTCTGCGCCGCGATCTCTTGCTTTTGATGCGACAAATAACCGACTGTTTGTTTCCGATACCGGCAACAATCGCGTGATGGTCTACGATACAGCTTCTATTACCAATGGCGAAAGTGCTGTGAACGTGCTCGGTGCAGCTGATTTTGTTACCGAAAATAATTCTCCGGGGCAAGGATTCATTGGAGCTCCTGATGGGCTTGCGCTTGATGCAAATGGATATCTGTATGTTGCTGGAACTGCAAATAGTTCGAGTAATACTGGCGCACGCGTGCTTGTATTTGACGTACGACCAAGTGGTGCCGGTTCTCAGGCGCTTTGTGGAGAAAGTACGAGTGGAATCGTGAACGGTATGGATGCTTCGTGTGTCATCGGTCAAGCCGATTTTGATAGTTTCGCTACTGGTTCTGCGGATACATATTTTGCAAATGGTGGGATGTATGGCCTTTCTATTGATACGGTCAACAACAGACTCTTCGTCAATGACGCCGGACGGCATCGCGTACTTGTATTTAATCTTGCAACTATTGCAAATGGTGACCTTTCGGTCAACATACCAATGAATGTACTTGGCCAATCGACCTTACTTGGCACTTCTTCTGCTCTTGGCGCTTCACGTTTCAACACTCCTGAAGGTTCTTGGTATGACAGTGCGACAGGAATGCTTTTTGTTGCTGAATCAGGCAACAATCGCGTTGTTGTTTTTGATGCTCGACCAAGCGGGTCTGGCTCGCAATCTTTATGCGGAGTTTCTGGGACTGGTATTGCAGATGGTATGGATGCTTCGTGCGTCATAGGTCAACCGCATTTAAATGACAACACATCTGGCACAACAGCAAATAAATTTCACGCTCCGCGAGGAGTTCATGTTGCAAGTTCATATGTATTTGTAACCGATTCAAACAACCGTCGTCTTGTGTTGTTTGATTTTTCTACTCCGGCAAATAATCCAACCGCCTCATCTGTTGTTGGTGTTATAAACGAAGTTGTGTCGATCGGCACAACTCCACAGTGGACTTCAAATGCGGCAAACAGCGGCGTTGTGTACAATTCGGTTGCGTACACGGGCAAGAAATCCGCCGTCGGTTTTGAAACACCGAGCGATGTGATACTCGATACTACGCACCACAGACTTTTTGTTGCAGACACCGCGAACAACCGTGTGCTTGTATTTAATCTTGATACGGACAATATGCTTCTTGATCACACCGCAGATGGTGTTATTGGGCAAGCAAACTTTGTGGATGGAGGAGTGAGCGCATTTTTTGGGCCATCGTATATGGCATATGATGAAGCGGGAGACAGGTTGTTTGTTGTTGACGCTACGCAATCATTCATATATGTGTACGATGTTGCTTCGGCTATTGGCGGAAATCTCACGCCTTCGTACACGATTGGCGACGGAGACACTGGTACGAGCGACGAAAACGCAGTGATCGGTCCAGTCGGCATTGTGTATGATCCTGACACAGACATATTGTATTCCGCACAGTCTTCGCCGCTTCACCGCGTAGTTTTGTATGATGTTCGCGCCAATGGCTCGCCGGCAATCACAATGTGTGGAGTTTCTTCGACCGGTATTGCGGACGCGATGAATGCGTCATGTGTTATCGGTCAGCCGGATTTGAATAGCAATTCTACTGGTATCGACGACCACAGTTTTGATGGCTTAAGCGGTATTGCACTTGATACGACGAACGACCGATTGTTTGTAGTAGATGATAATAACCGTCGTGTACTCGTATTTGATACTTCGACTTTTATTGATGGCGCTGGAACAAATGGTGATTCTGCTATCAACGTCATTGGTGCGGCAGATTTTACAACACAAGGTAGTGCCACTCCGACGGTTTCAAGCTTTAGTGGCACATCGCGACTTGCGTATGATGCAACACTCGGAAAACTTTTTGTTTCTGATGTTAGCAATAACCGCGTGCTTGTGTTTGACGCAAGCCCGAGCACTATTGCAGATGGTACAGATGCCGAAGCGGTGATAGGCCAGTCCGATTTTACTTCAAACAGTGGTTCAACCACGCAAGGAGATTTTGATACCAATAGGGGAATCGCTTTTGACCCGGTTGCCCGTCGTCTCTATGTTTCTGATTCTGAAAATCATCGCGTGATGATGTTTGACACTATCATCTTTGATCCAAGCATTACCACAACACTTCCGGTTACCGGCGGTACTCCATTTTCAACAACGCTTCCAACTTTACAAGATCAAGGAACTGTTTCTTATACTCTCGTTTCTGGCGCGCTTCCGACAGGTCTGTCTTTGGACGGAAGCGGTATTAGTGGCACGCCAAGCGCCGACGGTGTGTACAATTTTACTTTGCAAGCTGTAGATACGTATACTGGCGGCGTTGTCTATTCTCCGACACTTGCGTTTACGTACACAGTTACTGGAACTCCATCTGGAACTACTGCTGGAGGAGGAAGTTCTTCGGGTACAGGTGGTGTAGTTATTATTCCGCCACCTAGCACAACAACAGGTACTACGGGTACAGGCACAACAGGTACGACAGGAACGACAACTACGGGAACAACAACTTCAACAACGACAGGAACAAGTACAACTGGAACAACTACAACAGGTACTACAACAACAGGAAGTTCTTCAACATCTGGAACATCTGGTTCGGCGTCATCTGGCTCAGGCGCAACCGGTACTGGCACCGCGCCCGGCACAACGACAAGTGGCGGCACGGGAACTATTCCGACAAACCCAACAACTGGTGGTACAACCGGCGGCGTAAGTACCGGAACTTCTACTGGTTCTACAAACCCACCACCACCACCGCCTGGCGGATGCCCGGGAAATATTTTTAATACTATAGTGTGTATCGTCGAAGATAGTGTCGACTACACCGAAGGCGTGCTTGTCGATACCACAGGACAGATCCGCGGCATCATCACTGAACCAGCGGGGGATATTATTTCAAAGCTTATTGGTATCGTTGGTATTTTGGCTGGTGCACTCTTTACTCTCTTGCCGGTATTGTTTGCAAATCCGCTTTCGTTCTCTGAACTTTTGCTTATCCCGGCGCGACTGTGGTCACTCTTGCTTATTGCTTTTGGTTTGAAAAAACGCAATCGCCCATGGGGCCGTGTATACGACTCTGTTACCAAGCAGCCGCTTGATCCGGTGTATGTATCGCTCCAAAACAACGAAGGAAAAGAAGTCGCAAGTTCTATTACCGACATCGATGGACGCTATGGATTCCTTGTTGAGCCGGGCATGTATCGTATGATTCCAAAGAAAACGCATTATTCGTTCCCATCTGCAAAACTTATAGGTAAGACGCGTGACGAACTGTATCTTGATCTATATTTCGGCTATATCTTTGAAGTCAAAGAAGCTGGCGAAGTTATTACCAAAAATATTCCAATGGATCCGGATACGTTTGACTGGAATGAATTTGCAAAGCAAGAACAAACCTTGATGCGGTTTTATTCAAAACGCGACCGTGTATTTGCGCGCATTGCTGATGTTGCGTTTTCCGTCGGTCTTACTGTTTCAACCATTGCGCTTATCGTTGCTCCGATCACGTACAATATTGTCATCTTCAGTTTGTACATTGTTATGCTTGTGATAAAAGAAGTCGGCTTCCGCCAGCGTTCTTCTGGTATCGTCGTACGAAAGGGTACGGACTTGCCGGTGCCGTTTGCCATCATGCGAGTGCTTTCTTCGAAAACAAAAGTCGAAGTGCTTCACAAAGTGACAAATACGCTCGGCCGTTACTACGCACTTGTCGGCAATGGTACGTATGACGTGACTATTGAGACAAAGAATCTCGACGGCTCATACAGCTTGGCGATGAAGAAAGAAAATATCGAAATCAAAGACGGCTTGCTTAAGCAAAAGTTTGAAGTCTAGCGAGAACTTCGTATCTATAGTAGTATCGGTTTATGCAACCTCTCATACTTGTGACGGAACAATCTAAAGACTACGAATTGCTCGATTCCGGTTCGGGCGCAAAACTCGAGCGCTTTGGTGAAGTGGTCATTGCTCGCCCCGACCCGGAAGCGTTGTGGATGCCACACAACACAGAACTTTGGAAAAAAGCTGACGCGACGTACGTGCGAAAAGGGAATAGCGGCTCGTGGAAAGTTGCAAAAGAAATTCCAGAAGATTGGAAAATAGAAATGAATGGATTTATTTTTTCTCTCAAACCAACTGCGTTCAAGCACGTTGGTATTTTCCCGGAACAATCTTTACAATGGAAATGGATTGAAGAAACTTTGCAAAACGAGAAACGCAAAGCCCCTGTGAAAGTTTTAAATTTGTTTGGATACACAGGCGGAGCGACGCAAGCGTCGCTCCGCGCGGGCGCCGAAGTCGTGCATGTAGACGCATCCAAAGTCGCAGTCTCATGGGCAAAAGAAAATGCAGAGCTATCTCTATTGGGCGACAAACCTGTGCGCTGGATCCTCGACGATGCATTCGCATTTATCAAGCGAGAACTTCGAAGAGGTAACAAGTATGACGCCATCATCATGGACCCGCCAGCATTTGGCCGCGGCCCGAAAGGCGAAGAATGGGTGATAGAAAAACAGTTTGCCGAATTTATGGAAGACTGTATGAAATTACTTTCCGAAAACCCGCTGTTCTTTCTCGTAAATGGCTACTCAGCCGGCTATTCGCCGGTTGCATATAGAAATACGCTTCTCCCGCTTGTAGAAAAATACGGCGGTAAACTCGAGCACGGGGAACTTGCGATACAAGAGTCAACTCATTCGACAAGCTCAGGCCAAGCAACAAAAAGACTCCTCCCAGCCGGTATCTTCGCTCGGTGGAGGAAATAAAACTTTATATTTGTTTTATCATCAAACTGGTATGTTTTTTGATATGGAACATACAAAAGATTTTGATACTTGGAATAAGAAAAAAATTCAAATTGATGCGGCTGATCGTCGACCATTCTTCCATGAACGAGAAATTTGGTTTTGTCATCTTGGTGTGAACGTTGGTTTTGAACAAAATGGGTCCGATGAAGAAGCCTTACGCCCGATCGTTATTGTTCGTAAATTCAATAACACTATTTTCCTGACAGTTCCGCTTACTCGTACAGAAAAGAATACTCGATATTACTTCCGTTTTATGTTTGGAAACAACATACAAAGCACAGCTATCTTGTCCCAAGTAAAACTTATAGATGGTAAAAGATTAAGTTATAAAATAGGTGACATATCAGAAAAAGATTTTATAGAGCTAAAGAAAAAACTCAAGGCTCTTATACCCTGAGTTTTTTCTTTTTTATACCTCCACTTGCGTGGAGTCGGGCCGAAGCCATTTGTGTTCTTATTGTATCATAAGTAATTTAAAAATCAAGTCTCTTGAGAAATCTATTGTATTTTCAAAACCACAATTTCTGGATTCGTTCCAAGTCGTAGCGGGCTCATGGCTGTGCCGACACCGCAGGTTGTGACTGAGGTTGTATTTCCAACTTTGTTTACTCCGTAGGCGTACTCTTTGTAAATTGATTTGACTATCAAGTTGATGGGGAAGAACTGTCCGCAATGCGTGTGGCCGGAAACTGCGAGCGAGACACCTTCTTGTTGAAGCGCCGCGATATTTTTCGGGTCGTGCATAATCACGATGCTTGGTTTTGTTTTGTCGTAACCCATGTGCTCAAGTCGTGATTTCGTTTCGTCAATGCCTTCTGTTTTAAAATCAAGCCCGATGATCTGCGTGCCATTTATTTCGGTCATGCTATCACGAAGCATTGTGGTATGACTTTCTACAACTGGGTAAAATTTCTCCGGCTCGGTGTTGTAGGCTTCGTGGTTCCCGGGCGTGTAGTAGACGCCAAGTGGAGCGTTGATGTTTTCAAGCGGCACAAGACCTTTTTCATAATTAAAATGTGGTCCGTCGATAATGTCTCCGGCGATAAGCACGACGTCCGGCTTCGCGTCATTTATTTTTCGCACCACTTTTTCCATAAAATGTTTACTACGTACAATCCCTAAATGCGTGTCAGAAACAAGTATGATATTTTTGCCTTGCCAGTTTTGCGAAAGTGCTGGTGCTTCGATTGTTCGCATAACTGTGCGGATGTGTGTTGCGTTATAAATACCGTATGTTACTGCAAGCCCGGAAATGGCAACCACGCACCATGCAAGTGTGTGCATTGGCAGAGCAACATTTCCGATTTTTGAAATGCCGAAAAGTGCAAAGAGAAGAATCGCGCCCATGGACAGGTAGAGAAGTGTCGGCAGCCAGATGACGTCGATCAGGTAGATGAACGAAAGAAATGCGTTGTGCGCTTTGCCATAGAGTGCCATTGTTATGACGAGAGTGGTCGGGAGGAGTATGGCAACCAATGCGGCCGCGCGTAGCGCGGCCGCTCCCTGCAGTACCCCAAACATCGCTCCGGCCCGAATAACCATCCACGAACACAAGCCGATAAGCGAAAGAAAACAAAAAAGAAAAAGAGCGATTTGAATAGTGAATTTCATAAGAGAAGTATACACTTCGTATCAAAATACTCAAAAAAGCCTGCCAGGCAAAGGTATTGACAAAAGCTGTATATTTGCTATAATATAGGCAAATAAGCATTTAAATCAAACAATCAAAAATTATACAGATATGGACAAAAACGTTCTTTCTTCTTTGGAAGCTACGCACAATCTTGCAAATGCTGAAGAAAAATCAGAATTTGCTCGTATCATTGAGTGGTACAAAAACGGGGTAGAAGCCGTTAAGGCAACTACCACAAAAGTCATTACCGCATTCTCCGAATTCTTCACGTCAGATGGCGAAATCGGAATCAACGAAGACACATTTTCTTTTACCAAAAAGGAAATACTTTCTTTCTTCAGATCCGGAAATAAAGCGCAACCTTTCAACATCTGGAACGACAAGTTTACTCTTGCACTCAAAGAATGCCTGGTGGATTACAAAGATGGTGACAGGATTTTGTTTACAAAAGATGAACTGAAGTTTTACAAAAACAAAAGTTCAAAAAATGTAAGAGACCTTAAAGCCATTGAATGCCTGGAAGAAAGAATTCTGGACATGAAAGTGGAAGAAGACAGGAAAGAGCTTTTGAAAAGATATGCAGTTGTAATGTATAACTTGAAAAAGCAGCCACTCGGCCAAGATGGCGCGTCCTAAAACAGTAGCTACGCTACTGTTTTAGGATGGGTGCTGTTTGTTTCTGGCAAGCAGTGCTCGCTCTGCTTCCGCTGGAACTCTGTCGACCGCAAGTGGTACTTGCGCTCGGACGACTTCGATGACGAGTGGAGCGATGGCCGATGTTTCTTCTCTCGCAAGAACTTTGCGGTTTTGGAATCTTGAGTTGACCTTTTGAATTTTAGACGTTTAGAAATTTGGACCCTTGCATTTTGTGAGGGTTTTTTTATTATTGTAATGAAGCGATGCTTCTCCGGCCATGGCTTGAGGAATCTCTTCGGGCGTCTATAGCATTGGGAATTCTTTCGGACATGTCTTGAAGAAGAGTGGTGCTATAGAATGCTTTAAACAAAAATATACACTTGGTGGCGCACACTGGCAGACTTCTAGGTCTCGCGAAATAATTCAACCCCGAGAAATTTCATAGGGTGGTGATACGGAAGGTATGCGCTACGATTCTGGCGAGCAGTGCTCGCTCTACTTCAACTGAAACTCTGACAACCGCAAGTGGAACTTGAACTTGAACGACTTTGATAACGAGTGGAACGATGGTCAATGTTTCTTCTCTCGAAACTATATGTTTCCCCGCACTATATGTGCGGGGTTTTTGTTTCAATTCCGCGCTTCCACCCACCAAGCATCTTGCCGATTTCGGAAAGTTGGAGGGAAAGTTCTTCATACTGCTTGTTCTGTATCAATAATTGAAAAAAGCTGTAAAAAGTATATACTAAAGATATGTTGACTGATTATATTGCTAAAAAACTAAAAACTGCCAAATATAAAACTCTGCGAGATGGCACTTATTTTGCTTCTATTGCCGGGCTTTCTGGTGTTTGGGCGCAAGCAAAGACCTCGAAGCGTTGCAAAGAAGAATTGCAAGAAGTTTTAGAAGAATGGCTGGTTGTTTCTCTCAAGACTGACAGACGTGTGCCAGGCATGACTATTTCTTTTGACAAGCGTCATTTGATCAAAAATGCTTAGAAGCATTTCTCTTCGAAAATTGGTTCAAAATCTACGGAAGCTCGGTTTCGATGGCCCGTATTCTGGCGGCAGACACCTTTTTATGATCAAAGGCCACATCAAGCTCCGTGTACCAAATCCGCATCAAGGAGATATTTCGAAATACTTACTTGCAGAAATTTTACGCCAAGGCGGTATCAAGAGAGACGAATGGAATAAATTGCTCTAAAATGCTATACTCACACTATTATCCCTAACATTTTCACTATGAAGATCTTTACATCAATTATTGTTATTATTATCGTTATCGCGGTTGGTGTTTTTGCTTTCAAAAAAGCTCCTCCCAAGCAAGTAGAAACTTCGACAGATGATACATCATTACCAGCAAATACAACAACAGAAGGTGAGACAACAACACCGACTGAAAACACATCAACATCTATGGATACAAATAAAAGAACATTAGCAAACTTTACTCCGGTTGCAAAAACTGAAACACTAGAGAAAACTGACCTTGTGGTTGGAACAGGCAAAGTTGTAGAAGCCGGGGCAACAGTTTCTGTACACTACACTGGCGCAGTTGCAGCAACAGGCGTAGTCTTTCAATCTTCAAAAGATTTCGGCACAGCGCCAATTACTTTTCCGCTCAACCAAGTTATCAAAGGCTGGACAGACGGAATTCCAGGCATGAAAGTGGGTGGTACACGTCGTCTTGTCATCCCAGCAGCACAAGCTTATGGATCAAACCCACCACCAGGTTCTGGTATCCCGGCAAATGCCGACCTTGTGTTTGACGTTGAACTCGTAGACGTACAATAGTATGAATCAAACCTGGACCACAAACATACTTCCATTTATAAAGAAGCGATGGAAATTGCTTACCTTTGTCGGTATCCCGCTTTTGCTTATTGTTATTTCGATCATCATTCCAAATCATTTTGATGAAACAGCGGATGTGATAGAAACAGTCAAGCAAGATACGATTACCAAAACAGTGCTTGCTACCGGCACGGTCACTTCGACTGTCGACCTCGATCTTTCTTTCAATGGCTCTGGCACAGTTTCTAAAATCAACGTTGCGGTTGGTGATGTTGTAAAGAAAGGCCAAGTGCTTGCAAGCTTGAATGCAAAATCTGAACTCGGCTCACTTCTCCAAGCACAAGGTGCGCTCAAATACGCGCAAGCACAACTACAACGTACTCTTGAAGGTGCAACAAGCGAAGAAGTCGCGCTTGCACAAGTTGCTCTCGATACTGCAAAAAAAGATCTCGACAACGCCGAGCAGACACAAAATACTTTGGTGAAGAACGCGTACCGTGCATTGCTTAATAGCACGCCCGAAGCTGTGACCTCTGGCGCATCTTCGGCAAACGTACCGACTATCAGTGGTATTTATAGCGGTGACGTCGAAGGTTCGTACATCATCAGTCCATATTCGAGTGGTTCGGGCGGATATTTTTCTTTGTCCGGACTTGAAGGTGGAACAGGCGAAATAAGCACGACAAAAGCAACGCCGCTTGGAAGCAAAGGTTTGTTTATCCAATTCCCAAGTGGGTATACGGCAAGCGGAAACTCTTTTGTTGTAACGCTCCCGAATACAAAAGCGACAACATACGTTACGAATTTGAACGCGTACAACTCTGCACTTGAAACAAAAGCTTCCGCACTTTCTTCTGCGCAGTCTCTTGTCTCACAACGTGAAGCAGAACTTAACTTGAAACGTGCAGCGGCTCGCCCTGCAGATATCGCTGCAAAAGAAGCAGATGTGTTGGCAGCACAGGGAAGAGTAGCAAGCGCTGAAGCTTTGTATGAAGACAAAATAGTTCGCGCGCCAGCCGATGGAACGATTACAAAAATCGATATCGAACTTGGCGAATCTCCAACTCCGAAAGAAGCGGTGATCGTGCTTCAAGACATTACCGACTTGTATCTTGAAGCAAATGTAAACGAATCTGACGTCTCGCTCCTTGAACTCGGCCAGAAAGTAACATTTACAACCGATGCATTTGGCCCGGAACAATCTTTTGTTGGAACGCTTTCGCATATTGATCCGGCGCCGACAACAAATGGCTCTGTGGTGAATTATAAAATCAAAGCTCGCATCGACGAAGGTGCGGACATGATAAAGACTGGCATGACAGCAAACCTCTCTGTGCTCATTGCGCAGAAAGTTGGTGTACGTATTTTGCCGATGCGGTTTGTCGAAACGAAAGACGGCATGACAGGCGTGAACTACATTCCGACAATGAAGCGTAGAAAAACAGAATTTAAAAATGTGACGCTTGGTATGAAAGGCGACGGTGATTTGGTGGAAATTGTCACTGGCTTGAATGCCGGCGACAAAATCTTGCTTCCCGTCCTCAAATAAATGGAAAAAACTTTCTCCTACAAACATTCATTCAAGACCGACCTCAAAGTCGGAGCATTCCTTGCAAAGAGGGATATTCGTCGCGCGAACATTTGGACGACAGTACTTATTATCTTTGTGATGATTTTCACTTTCTTGAACTTGGTGGTGGTGTCGGGAATTTTGGTCGGGCTTATCGAAGGATCAGTCGATGCGAACAAAAAGCACAACACCGGAGATATTTTTATCACTTCGTTCTTGAACCGCGACTATATTGAGCAAAGCCAAGAAGTGGTGAAGACTGTCGACACGCTTTCAACGCTCGACAACTACACGGCGCGCATTACTGGCGGAGGGAAGTTGATTGCGGACTATAGAAGTACGCTCTTGAAAGGCCAGAAAGAAAATTCTGTCGGCGCATCGCTCGTGGGTATTGACCCAATTGCAGAAAATGAAGTCACCGGCATTGCAAAAATTATTTCCAAAGGAACGTACCTGACTCCGACAGACGCAGACGGCATCCTTGTCGGGCAAGATTTGCTCTATCAATACAATCCAATTGAATTCCCAGGATTTTCTGCGCTTAAAAATGTCGACGTCGGCAGCCGTGTATTGCTTCAAGTAGGAGACCAGCAGAAAGAATATATTATCCGCGGGCTTTTGAAAGGAAAAGTAAATGAAACTGACTCGCGTATTTTTATGCTTGCAAGCGAGCTACGAAAATTGAAAGGGGACACGAATGCGAACTTCAACGAAATTGCGGTGACTTTGAAACCTGGCGCATCGGTAAAGTCTGCTCAGAGCCAGCTTGTTGCGAGCCACTTGGACCGCTATGCGCGCATTCAAACATTTGAAGAAGCGCAGCCAAAATTCTTGGTTGACATCAAGGCAACGTTTGCGCTTTTGGGAAATGCCATCAGCTCGATCGGTCTTGTGGTTGCGTCTATTACTATCTTTATCGTCATCTTCGTCAACGCTATTACTCGACGCAGATTTATTGGTATTTTGAAAGGCATCGGCATTACTCCGCGAGCGATCAGTATTTCGTATGTATTTCAATCTTTGTTTTATGCCATCGTTGGGTCTATTGCCGGTATGATTTTGGTGTTCGCATTCCTCCAGCCGTTTTTCGTTGCGAACCCGATCGACTTCCCATTTTCTGATGGAATTTTGGTTGCAACGATTCCGGGTACATTGCTACGCGTAGGGATACTTTTGGTTGCAACTATTGTCGCCGGGTATATTCCAGCGCGCATTGTCATTAAGCAAAACACTTTGGGAGCAATCCTTGGAAGATAAACTATATGATCAAAGTCGAAAACATTTCAAAAATTTTCAAAAATGGAGACTCGCAAATCGTCGCGGTGAAAGACGTTTCGTTTGTCGTTCCGGAAGGGCAGTTCGTCACTATTACCGGCAAATCTGGTTCTGGTAAATCTACACTTTTGTATCAGCTTGGACTTCTCGATACGCCAACGCACGGACGCATCGTTATTGATGGCCACGATGTTTCAAAACTTTCGCAATCCGACCTCGGCTTTATGCGACTGTCGCTCCTTGGCTATATCTTCCAAGACTATGCTATTTTGCCGTCGCTGACAGCGATGGAAAATGTACTCGTGCCGCTTTACATGCTTGGGTATGATGAAAAAGTTGCGCGGGAAAAAGCAGAGAAAGCGCTGACTCGCGTCGGCCTTGGCGAGCGCATGCACAACTTGCCAAGCCAGCTTTCCGGTGGACAGCAGCAGCGCGTTGCGATCGCTCGCGCGATCGCCCACGACCCCAAGATCATCTTCGCCGACGAGCCAACAGCTAACTTGGATTCCGAAACGTCTGACAATGTCATCCAAGCCTTCTTAGACTTGAACAAAGAAGGGCAGACGATAGTGATGGTGACCCACGAACCCGAATACGCACAAATGTCCCACAGAACGATAACACTGACTGACGGAGTTTTGGTGGGTGATGTTATGAATAAATAAAAAAAGGAAATGCGATATGCACTTCCCTTTGTATAATTATTCTTTTGAGCATTTAAACTCCAACGTGTTTGGTCCGTCTGTGAAGAATAAGTAAGCTGTTTTATAAAGATTTTCAAAAATAAATAGTTCTCCTGGTCTGATCATGAATTTTTGATTATAGTTTATTTGAATGTATAACCAATTATTGGGGAATGTTTTTACTTCAGTAGAGGAAAAAGAAGTTGTCAAAGAATCTACTTTGTTGCTGGTGTTGCTGTCGAGATTATAGATGTTGCCAAATTTAGCCCTATCTATCTTTTTAACAGAAAAATCGAAATAGTGGCTGAAGATTATGTGACGCCCTTTGTTTTCATTGAGAAACAGTCTCAGGCGTTTAGCGGTATCTTCTACGCTGTCTTGATGAAGAAAGTATGTGTTCATAGTTGGATTATTTTTCTTTTTACTTTACATCTAGACTATACCTTTGTCAACCAGTCACAAACAGCTAAAAACTCTCGTTATCTTGGTATACTAGAAGTAATTATTAGTAACTTTTATTTTTATGGATCAACGAATGCAGAAAAGAATTGTTGACTCGGTTGGGTTGGCAATGCTTGCGCTTACTATTTTTCTCGTGGCGCAATTTATCAATACTGTAAAAGAAAACCGCTACATCGGTGCGGGAATGGAAGCGACGAATACCATAACTGTAGCTGGAAAAGGGGAAGTGAAGGCAGTTCCGGACATCGCGACAGTGTACGTCACTATCCGCGAGCAGGGCAAGACGCAGAAAGAAGCGCAGGACAAAGCAACTACAAAAGAAAGCAAAGTGCTTGAAGCGGTGCGAGGGCTTGGAGTCGATGACAAAGATATCAAGACAACTTCAAACAGCGTAAATCCGCAGTATAATCGTGCGGAAATATATTGTATTACTTACCCATGCCCGCAGCCGAAGCAAGAAATCACCGGCTACGAAGCTTATGAAACTATCGAAGTCAAAGTTCGCAAGACTGACGACACAGGCAAAGTTACCGCAGCAGTAACGAGCGCTGGCGCAGAATTTTCTGGTCCGAACTACACGCTTGACGATGACGAAAAATACCAGAACGAAGCTCGAGAGCTTGCGATACAAGATGCAAAAGAAAAAGCAGAAATGCTTGCGAAACAACTTGGCGTAAAGATCGTGCGCATTACGAACTTCTCTGAAAATGGTAATTACCCAATGATGTATGCGAAAGCAGAAGTAGCGAGTATGGATTCGTCCGCAGGCGCTCCGGCACCAGAGCTTCCAAAAGGGGAGAATACTATTTCTTCAAACGTAAGTATTACGTACGAGATACGATAACCTCACCCCGGACCTTCGGCCGACCCTCTCCAGTAAACTGGAGAGGGTTTTTGCTTGCGCGATTTTTTACTGTGTTGTATACTGGAATTCTCTTTCAAAAACAACATAATTTAAAAACAACACAAGCAATATGGCAACAAAAAATTCCACACAAGAAACGGGCGGAGGTTCAACCGGTAGAAAAACTCAGCCCAAAACCAACACATCTACAAACACCACAAATATCTTATTGCCGCCTTATCCTGTGCAACCTACTGAATTTAAAACGGAAGGAAATTTAAACACAGGTTTAACGAGAAAATTAGTAGGTGAAGTTGACGGTAATACATTTCCAAAACTTTAAAATTTTTTTAACTTAACTAAAATCAAATGCCGGCCCGCGGAGTATCTCGCGGGCTTTTTTATTTGTACCCATTTGACTTCTTTGCCTCAATAAAGTACTATGTAGATACGACACCCGCGGGGTGTTTTTTAATAGGAAACCTTTATGCCGCAAGGCTACGAGGGAATTACATATGTCAAAATTCACCAACTTTTTGAAGGATACTCGGGGCGAAATGAAGCGCGTTACTTGGCCTACGCGCAAGCAGACTATCAACTACACGCTCATCGTCATTGCCATTTCTGTCGTCGTGGCGGCATTGCTTGGCTTGTTTGACTTCCTTTTGAGTACTGGTCTTTCGAAACTATTAGCACTTTAATTTATCCCCTCGACTTTGCTCGGGGCAAAACTTATGTCAAAACAAGAACAACACGGAGAGCGTAAATGGTACGCGATCCACACATATGCCGGATACGAAAATGCTGTGATGCGAAATCTTCGCCAGCGTATCGACTCGCTCAACATGAACGACAAGATTTTTAACGTGATAGTTCCAACAGAAAAGAAGATCAAGATCAAAGGCGGCAAGCGGACAGAAGTGGAAGAAAAGACATTCCCAGGCTACATTTTGGTGGATATGATCGTAACAGATGACTCATGGTACGTAGTTCGAAACACTCCGCGCGTCACAGGGTTCGTCGGCGCAGGAGTCAACCCGGTGCCTCTTAACAAGCAAGAAGTTGATTTCCTTTTCAACAAGATGGATAACACAACTGTTGCCAAGCACAAGATCGATCTTGAAATTGGTGAATCTATCCTCATTGCTGATGGCCCGTTCAAAGACTTGGAAGGCAAGGTCAACGAAGTCGACAACGAACGCGGAAAGGTCAAAGTATTGGTCTCGATGTTCGGTCGAGAAACTCCAGTCGAGCTTGATTTCTTGCAGATTAAGAAGCTGTAAATAGGCTTTACGAACGGCGAGCTGTATGCTATAGTGGGCTCGTTACGCACTGCTTCAACGTAATTATTTTTCAACAATATGGCAAAGAAAATCATCAAAAAAGTAAAGGTTCGAGCGCAAGCTGCCAAGGCTACTCCGGCTCCACCACTTGGTCCGACACTCGGTCAGGCTGGTATCAACATCGGAGACTTCGTTACGAAGTTCAACGCTGCTTCAGGCCAAGCACAAGGATTTACTCCTGGCGAAACTGTCGGAGTAAAGATCACTGTGTATGAAGACCGAACGTATGACTTTACAGTTACAACTCCACCAGTCGCAAACTTGCTCATGAAAGCTGCGGGAATCGAAAAAGGTTCAGGCAAGCCGAACACAAGCAAAGCTGGAAAGGTGACAAAAGCGCAGATCGAAGAAATCGCAAAGCGCAAAATGGTAGACCTTAACGCAAAAGATCTTGCAGGTGCAATGAAGATCGTCGAAGGCTCAGCGCGAAGCGCGGGTATCGAAGTCAAAGGATAAACTACACCCAAAAGCCGCCCTCACGGGCGGCTTTTGCTATTTGTATTTGTGTGTGGTACGGTAAGGAAAAAATACAAAAATGAATACAATCAATGTGCCTTTAATCGCAGAAAGATTCCTAGGTGCAATGTTGCCTGCAGGAATAAAATGTGTAAACTTTGTTAAAATTGTTTACCATGAAGCTGGCTTAACTATGGACTTCTCATGTCAACCCGAGGCAATCATACTTGAAAAATTGGAAAAGCGGGATTTTGGGAAATTACTTTTTCTAATGAATAGAAATAAAAAAACACTCTACTTCAGTCATGTTGCAATCATTTATGATGAAAATGCTGTTATACATTACTCTCGTCATTCCAGTGAGGATGGTGTTCGCAGAGTGCAAGTAACTTCATTTGAAGAATTGAAGAAAGTATATGAAATTGTAAAAAACCCTTATGTCTCAAAGCCACTTGTTTGTTAAAGTAGCTTTTTTATTTTGAGCGTGGTAGTGTAAAAGAAAACTCAAAAATGGAAATAAAAGCGTACTTTGGGTGCGGATTAACTCATGCCCCAGCAGAATTTACCAAAGAAGTGGAAGACTTCAAGAACCATCTAAGAAATCAACTTGGGATCATACTGTTTGATTTTGTTGGATTAGAAAATGGAACTGCTGTTGATGTATACAAACATGATATTCATCGTTGTGTAAAGCATTGCGATTTCATGATAGGCGACTTCACTTTTCCTTCTACAGGTTTAGGGTGGGAAGCGGGGGTTGTTGTTGAAAAACACAAAAAGCCGTTTTTAGGTATTGCTCAACAGGATGCAAAAGTAACACGGCTTGTATTGGGTGCTGAGTGCGACATGAATCCACTTTTCCAATTTATCCGGTATCAAACTCTCTCCGAAATTATTCCGCATGTTGAAAAAATTGTATCTGTATATCGTAAACAGCTTGTTTTATTTAATTAAGAAGGTTGGTTGTTTCTTTTTCCATTGAAGCGCGGGGAATGCTTGTTCCGCGCTTTTTTTATTTGCCCGGTTTGCGTTTCCTGTATATACTCTTGGTATGACATCTCACCCCGAGCCTTACCAGCGTCCTTCTTGGGACGAGTACTTTATGTCGATTGCTCAGGTAGTGGGCACTCGTGCTACGTGCGACCGCGGCCGTTCTGGTTGCGTCATTGTCAAAGACAAACACATCCTCACTACCGGCTATGTCGGTTCTCCGCCGGGCATCGCGCATTGCGACGAAGTCGGCCACGAAATGCACACCGTCATCAACGAAGACGGCACCGAAAGCAAGCACTGCATCCGTACTACGCATGCCGAGCAAAATGCTATTGTTCAAGCCGCACGAATGGGCGTATCGCTTTTAGGAGCAACGCTGTATTGCAAGATGACTCCGTGCTACGTCTGTGCGAAGCTTATTATTACTGCGGGTATTACTCGCGTAGTTGCGGAAAAAGAATATCATGGCGGAACAAAATCAAAACCGCTTTTCGAGCAAGCCGGAGTGAAGTTCGAATTACTCAATAATGAAATGGAGACGTACTCCAATATGTAATATGAAGATGGTCATTGTTGGTTCTGAAAATCCGGTCAAGATAGAAGTTGCACGCCAAGCTTTTGAAAAAGTATTTCCGGCCGAGCAATTTGAATTCAAAGGTTATCGCGCAGTATCTAATGTTTCTGATCAACCAAAAAGCGATGAAGAAACACTTCGAGGCGCTTACAATCGCATAGCAGACTGCAAAATAAAATTCCCTGACGCAGCATTTTGGGTTGCACAAGAAAGCGGGGTGATAGACGACATATTTCAGATGTTTGAAACGAGCCATATCATCATCGAATCCAAAGAGGGAATTGTCGGTCGTGCTAAAGCGGCTTCATTTGAAATTCCGTATCCAATTGCTCAGGCAATACGCTTGGGCGGAGAGCTTGGCCCGGCTGCAGACAAGATGTTTGGTGTTGCGAATTCGAAACAGCAGGGAAGTATTGTGGGGTTGCTTACGAATAATCTTGTTGACCGTACAAGCACCTATCTCCAGTCGGCCATTTTTGCGCTTCTAAGGCACAAACACAACGAACTCTATAAATAGTTGACACCAGGAGATTTATACGTTATAGTCTTTAAAAAATAAAAAAGACTATGCATACTCCAAACACACTTCTTATTTGCAAAGGAGTTACGCTCCTTGAAATGATTGCTGATCAGTTATTTCACAACTCTACTATTGCCATTAAAAATGTGGTGGCGGTTGATACAGAAAATGGCAGCCTTGATTTCCTAAAACAACAATACTTAATAGAGACAACTTATACAACAAAAAAAGCGATCGAGAATTATAATACTGAAAATAAAGAAGAAAAGAAAGAAAAGTCTGACAAGCCCGAACCCAAATTCGATATAAAGTCGTATACTAAGCTTGACCATGTATTTCTTGCAGGTTTTACTCTGGCCGAATCTGCTTGGCTCGAGAAAATCATTATGGATCGTCCGGAAAGTATGCCTTTTACTTTCTTGGATTTAGATCAAAGGTATTGCTTTGTAAAAAGAAAACCTGGAATATTTTGGGTTAACTAACACCTAACATAACTAAACAAGACCTGCCCACCAGCAGGTTTTTTATTTGCATAAAATATAATTATGTTGTACTATACAAAACTCAGTCCTTTATAAACAACCAAATAAAATAAGATGAATAGAAAAATTAACATTGCCGTTATCGGCCCAAACAAAAGCGCGGTAGCTCTTGTACAAGCATTACTAGAGCATTCCCATTCAAATCGTTTACTTAACCTGGGGTTACATTTTTACACCCCGGAAAAGCTCTCCAAAAAGACGCTACCTCTTGTTGAGCAGTTTTCTCCACAGGGTATCCTTGTATTACGAGATTACAAAGCTGTTTTCCATAAATCGAGCGAGATTGATCTTGTTCTATTAACAAGTGGTTTTAAAAACAGCAGTGAGAAAAACTTTGCTACATTGTTGTATGAAAGTGGGCAGTCTCTCCCGGTTGGTTTGGTTTCCCCGAAACCCCAAGAGTTTTTGGATGGAATAACAAGACGAAATCCATGGCTTGCTCCAATGCAAAATAGTAATTTGTTGTTCATTGCTCCGCTCGAAATTAAAACAAACAAGCCTTACCTTGGTGTTGATTTAGGAAGATTACGTTTGCATTGTAGGCTCAAAAAACAGAAGGCATTTTTTGAGAACATCAAGCATTCCGCGCCATTTCACAACAATCAGCGTAATGTAAGAAAGAAAAGAGGGTCGAAAAAAGAAAAAGCAGTTTGAATCAAAGACTGTCCAAAAACCGCCCCCGGAATTCCGGGGGTTATTTTTTTATATACGTCACAAAATCAAAATGTGTTGCATGTTTTTCGTCCTGTGTGTGATGCACTCGTTCTTTTTCTTTCCACTTTTCTTTTTCTATCATTGGAAAAAACGTATCGGCATCTTTTTCTTCTGCATTCACTTCCGTAATGTAAAGTTTATCTGCGAAGGGAAGTGCTTGCTTATAAATTTCTCCACCCCCAATCACAAAGATTTCTTCATCACCTTTTTCTATTTCTTCGATTGAATGCACAACTTGAACCCCGTCTTGTTTGTAGTTTGTGTCGCGAGTGATGACAATATTTCGTCTATTCGGTAAAGGTTTGCCGATGGACTCAAACGTCTTGCGTCCCATGACGACAGTATGTCCGCTCGTGAGTTCTTTGAAATGCTTCAAATCGTCTGGTAAATGCCATAGCAATTGGTTGCCTTTACCAAGCTCGTTCTTTTTGCCTATTGCTGCGATGATAGAAATACTCATATTAGACAGCGATAGGCGCTTTGATCGCGTCATGTGGATTGTAATCGACAAGTTCGAAATCTTCAATAGTAAAATCTTCGAGTTTCTTTTTATTCGGATTGATTTTCATTTTCGGCATAGGGCGAATGTCATTTCTACGTGCAAGCTGGGTGTTAACTTGTTCCATATGATTCAAGTACAGATGTACGTCTCCGCCTGTCCACACAAAATCTCCCGGTTTCAAATCACACACTTGCGCAATGATCATAGTAAGAAGCGCGTACGAAGCGATGTTAAATGGCACTCCCAAAAATGTATCGCAGCTTCTTTGGTAAAGCTGGCAGGAAAGCTTGCCGTTTGCGACATAAAATTGGAACAAACAATGGCAAGGCGGAAGTCCAGCTTTTGCCATTTCTTCAATATCTGCAACATTCCATGCAGAAACTATCATACGTCTTGAGTCCGGAGATTTCTTGATCTGCTCTATAACTTGTGCAATTTGGTCTACATGCCCGCCGTTTGGTGTTGGCCAGCTTCGCCATTGGTATCCGTAGATTGGTCCTAAGTTTCCGTACTCTTTTGCAAAAGCTTCATCATTTTTTATTTTTTCTACAAACTCTGCCATGCCAGTTTTCCATTCTTCACCGTTGATTTCAGGCAGGGGAACGTTTTTTGAGTTTAAATATGCTTTATAAGGCCATTCGTCCCAAATGTGCACGTTGTTGTCTGCAAGATATTTTAAATTTGAATCTCCACGCAGGAACCACAACAGCTCGTGAATGATCGCTTTGATAGGCACTTTTTTGGTCGTCAGAAGAGGGAAGCCTTCTTCAAGATTAAATCGCATCTGGTATCCGAAAATACTTTTTGTACCTGTACCTGTGCGGTCGGTTTTCGTCTCGCCATCTTTCATTATCTTCTCGAGCAAGTCGAGGTAAAGCGTGTCTACGTGAGATTCTAATTTCATATCAGTATTTTACCAAGTCCAACAAAAAAGCCTAATTTGACAAAGTTTTAAATATATGTATAATTGAGAAAAACCAAAATAAAAAAGATGGAAAATATTATGACTTCAGCGCAGCACAAAACTGCCTTCGAAGATGCCAGACGTGGTATCAAAATAACATTGCTATTCGCTTTGTTCGCACTCTCTTTGTTTCTCATTGTCGTTCTTGTTTATTTAATGCAATCAATACTTTTTGATTTTGATATTCCAGCTAAAGTTGTTGGTTGGGGAGCTGGTGTGTTTGTGTGGTCTCTCATTGCATGTGCTTCGTCTTACGAAGAATTTATGGAGATTATACAAACACCGTATCTTGATCACGGTCTCATATGCAAATTAGATGGCACTCATTCTTACTATGATGATCTGATGTGGGATTTTGCACGATTAATTTACCGTAAAAGCTTAGACAGATTTGCATAACTTTGTTTTTTTTTGAAAGCCCGGAAATTTCCGGGCTTTTTTATTTGCCCTATAAAGTGCTAGAATACTGGCATGAAAGATACTCAAATCGAAAAGCTCATGAAGGCCGAGGCAAAGCGGCAAAAGAGCGTTATCAACCTTATTGCTTCGGAGAACTACGTTTCCAAAGACGTTTTGACCGCGCTCGGTTCCGAGCTTACCAACAAATACGCAGAAGGGTATTCAAAATACCGTTATTATGGTGGCAACGAGATTGTCGACAAACTCGATGATCTGTGTCGTGCGCGAGCATTGAAGGCTTTTAAACTTAAACCAACTGAATGGGCGGTAAACATCCAGGGTCTTTCTGGAAGCCCGGCAAACTTGGCGGCGCTTGTGGCTGCTGTGCCGCTTGGAGAAAAGATCATGGGCATGTCGCTTGATCATGGTGGGCATTTGACTCACGGATACAAAGTTTCGATGACGGGCAAACTGTGGAAGCAAGTCGCCTATGGCGTAGATAAAAATACAGAAATGTTAAATTACGCTGAATTGAAAAAGATCGCAATGAAAGAAAAACCGAAACTTATCATTGCTGGCTACACCGCATATCCGCGATTTGTAGATTGGAAAAAGTTTCGTGAGATCGCGGACGCGTGCGGCGCAATACTCATGGTAGATATGTCGCATATTTCTGGGCTCATTGCGGGCGGCGTATACCCAAGCCCTTTTCCTTATGCAGATATCGTGACGACCACTACCCACAAAGCGCTTCGTGGCCCTCGCAGCGCTCTTATATTTAGCCGTATTGATGAAAGAAATTTCCCTGCAAAGATCGACAAAGCTGTTTTCCCGGGACTCCAAGGCGGTCCGCACATGAATCAAATTGCTGCTGTGGCGGTTGCGCTCGGTGAAGCGACAACTCCTAGTTACAAAAAATACACTAAACAAGTTGTAAAAAATGCACAAGTGTTGTCGCGCGAGCTTAGCAAGCTTGGGTGGAGAATTATTTCTGGCGGCACCGATTCGCACCTTATTCTTGTAGACACATGGATGAACGGCAAAGGTATCGGCGGCAAGGAAGCAAGCGACCGTTTGGAAAAAGCGGGAATTATTGTGAATAAAAATACTATTCCGTTTGATAGCCGCAGCCCTGTAGATCCATCCGGCATCCGCCTAGGCACCTGCGCAGAAACAACTCGCGGCAAGAAAGAAAAAGATATGATTGCAATCGCGCGGAAGATCGATAAGGTTTTGAAGGGGAAGAAATTAAGTATAATTTAAAAGCCTATGCAGGAAAGAATGGAAAGTAGTAAAAATGAAAATCTTGAATTTTCCAGCAAAGAACAACTGAAGAATTTTCTTATTCTCCATAATATTGATATAAAGAAATGGGGTGAAGGAAACGCGAAAAATATAGATCACTTATACAAAGAAATTGCCGAACACGAAACTCTGCTTTCTTTTGAAAACGGAATTATTGTGAGAAGCATCCAACCTCTTCGTGTTCATGTTCTTTATAATGACAATGGTCGGACTTTTGAGCTTATAGAGCAACATCAATTTTTTATTGATAATGGGAGAGGGCGTGTTAGAAATAATCCCGGCGCAATAGGTGAAAAAATAAAATTTGGAGAACCTATTAAACAAGCCTTGGAAAGAGCTATTACAGAAGAGCTGGGGCTAACGCTCGATCCTCATAATGAAGTAGTTGCTTTACCTATATTGAAGACTGAACCAAAAGAATCAGGAAGTTACCCAGGCATTGTTTCCATACAAGAAATACATCCTTATGAAGTTTTTCTTACCAGCGAGCAATTTAATCCTTCAGGGTATGTTGAAGCACAGGACGATAAGCATACATGCTTTATTTGGGTCCAGAAAAATGAATTATGATGCAAAAAATAAAAACAATATTTCTTAACGCATTGCCAATTCTGATCATGACGGGGCTAATACCTCTTATCTCTAATGATATTTTTCTAATGCTCGCATATGTTATTATTATTCTCATCTCATTCTTTATTTACAGAGAAAAAAATGAAATTACGATTTTTATTTTTGGCTTTCTTGTCATGATCGCTGCAGAGACACTTTTTGTAAGTACGGGTGTAGAAACTTTTGTTAGAAATAGTTTGTTCGGAATTATGCCACTCTGGTTGCCGTTTCTGTGGGGGTATAGTTTTGTTGCAATGAAACGCGCTATTAAAATATTAAATTTTTAACTAAAATGAAAAAAGGCAAACTGATAGTCATAGACGGCACAGACGGAAGCGGAAAGGCGACGCAAGTCGAGCTTCTCATGAAGCGTCTTACGGCCGAAGGTCACACAGTGAAAATGGTGGACTTTCCAGAATATTACAAAAACTTTTTTGGAGGATTCATTGCAAATTGCTTACGGGAACAATATTATAACTGGACAAGTATTCACCCAAAGATTGCATCAATTGCCTATGCTGCTGATCGTTGGGAATCAAAAGAGAAAATAGAAGGTTGGCTAAAGAAAGGATATATGGTTATAGCGAATCGCTATGTGTCAGCAAATCAAATTCATCAAGGAGGTAAAATTACGAGTACAAGAAAACGTAAAGAATTCTTGAGATGGCTTGATGATATGGAGTACAAAGTTTTTGGAATACCTCGGCCAGATGCTGTATTTTTTCTTTCGGTCCCAATTGTGGTAACTCAACGGCTGATGAAAGAACGAGATGCTGGACATGGAAGACAATACCTGCGACGTAAAACAGATGTGCATGAAAATAGCCCAAAGTTTTTGGAAAATTCTAGAAAAAGTGCACTTAAGCTTGTAAGTGAACTCAACAATTTTGTTAAAATAGATTGTTCAAAGAAAGGAGAAATTTTGCCGCGCGAAGCAATTCATGAAATGGTATATAAAGAAGTTTCTAAAATTGTACCAGCTAAAACTAAGAAGAAAAAATAATATGAAAATCTATTTTGCAGGTTCAATACGAGGCGGGAGAGACGATGTGGCTATTTATGCCGAGATTATTGCTTTGCTTCAACAATACGGCACGGTGCTTACAGAGCATTTGGCCGACAAAAGTATTACAAGCTACGGCCAGACATCAATGACCGATGCAGAAATTTATACAAAAGATACAAACTGGATCAAAGAAGCAGACGTTGTAATTGCAGAAGTGACGAATCCTTCGCTTGGAGTTGGGTATGAAATTGGTTTTTCTGAAGCGCTAGGTAAAAAAGTAATCGCACTTTATAGGCCAGTTGAAGGCAAAAGAACCTCGGCCATGATCGCAGGGAATGCTTATGTAAAATGCATTGAGTACAAAGAAGTTTCCGAGCTTGTAAAAGTCTTTGATGAATTTTTAAAATAACATGCAACTCAAAATTAAAAAACTGAAAGACGATGCGAAGTTGCCGACATATGCTCACCCTGGAGATGTGGGGATGGATTTGTATTCTATGGAAACAATAACACTTGCGCCGGGCGAGCATCATATTTTTGATCATGGGTTTGCTCTCGAATTTCCAACAGGTTATGCTGCAATCGTAAAAGACAAAAGCAGTATTTCAAAAGCAGGGCTTCACACAATGGGCGGAGTGTTCGATGCCGGTTATCGCGGTGAATACAATACGCATCTTGTAAATCTTTCTGAAACATCTTACACAGTAGAAAAAGGAGACAAAGTGAGTCAGCTTATTTTGTATCCGGTGGCGATTGCTGAAATAGAAGTTGTCGATGAACTCACTGATTCAAGCCGCGGCACAGGACGCTTTGGTTCGACGGGGAAGCAGTAATCTGCTAGACTAAGCGCATGATACAGCGCGTGCTCAAACATCTTATTATCGAGGCTTGTGTAGAATCTGGGGTGAAAGAACCAGTTGCACATTTGGAATATCCGGAAGATTTGGCAAACGGAGATTTCTCGACCAACGTTGCCATGGCGTATGCAAAAAGTCTTGGTGTTGCGCCCAAAGAATTGGCAGAAAAAATTGCCGCTTCGATACTTGCGAAACATTCTCCGTATATACAAGACATCAAAATCGCCGGGCCGGGATTTTTGAATTTTTATCTCACGGGGACGCATTTCAATACCGAACTTTCTCGCGCAGCGACAGAAGAACGTTTTGCAAACTCGACTTTTTATAACGGCAAAAAGATTTTGGTTGAACATTCAAGCCCGAACTTGTTCAAGCCTTTTCATATCGGCCACGTGATGAACAATGCCATCGGCGAGTCCGTGTCGCGCCTTGCAAAAGCAAGCGGTGCAGATGTTACTGTCATTTCATATCCTTCCGACGTGTCGCTCGGTATCGGCAAAGCCGTCTGGGCAATGCTTGAAGATGGAAAAGAAAAATGGGAGAGCTTACAAACAGAAAGCGAACAGCTTGCGTATCTGGGCGAATGTTACGTGAGCGGCACGCAAGCACTTGAAGCAGACAAAACGCTTCTGCCGCGCATCCAAGAAATCACAAAACATTTGTACGAAAAAACTGAAAGCCCTGAACTCGATGCTTACGAAAAAGGTAAAAAAATCAATCTAGATTACTTTATAAAAATGACTGAAAAGCTCGGTTCGCATTTCGATGCTTTTATTTATGAGTCCGAAGCGGGGAAGGAAGGCCAAAATATTGTGAGAGAAAATGTCGGTAAAGTGTTTGAAGAGTCCGAAGGCGCGGTCATTTATGCTGGAGAAAAAGATGGTTTGCACACGCGTGTTTTTATAAACAAAGAAGGCTATCCAACTTACGAAGCAAAAGACGTTGGGCTTATGTCGCTCAAATTTTCTCGCTACAACCCGGACGTTTCTCTTTTTGTTACTGACCATCAACAGAAAGATTATTTCAAAGTTGTGGTAACGGCTGCGGGGAAAGTGAATCCTGTTTGGAAAGAAAAAACGACGCATTTGACCCACGGCCGCATGAGTTTCAAAGGCCAGAAAATGTCTTCACGTTTGGGTGGAGTGCCTATCGCAAGCGATATTTTGGACGTCATCGTTTCTGAAGTTTCTGAAAAGTCAGCAAAACTTTCTGAAACAGAAAAAGAATCCGTCGCGCTTGCCGCGCTCAAGTTTGCAATCCTTCGCGCCGGTCTTGGAAAAAATATCAATTTTGATCCAGACACTTCGCTTTCGTTCGAAGGGGATTCTGGTCCATATGTGCAATACACTGCCATCCGCGCGCAGTCTGTCCTTGCAAAAGCAAAAGAAATGTTGAAAGCAAAACCGGTGGTTGATCCACATGCTGCAAAAACTCCACTTGCTGTGTACATAAGCCGCTTCCCGGAAGTGGTGGAGCTTGCTATCAAATCTTGGGAGCCGCATCATGTTGCTATTTACTTGCTCTCGGTTGCGCAATCATTCAACAGTTGGTACGCAGTAAGCAAAATCGTGGATGAGAAAAATGCACATATCGCGCACGAGCTCGCGCTCGTGCAAGCAACACACAACGTGCTTAAAAAAGGCCTCGACCTTCTTGGCATTCCGCTGCCGGAGAAAATGTAAATCAAAAAAGCTCGTTACCCTGTAATTAACGAGCTTTAGCGCATGCATCACGCATGGAGAGAACCTGCAAAGAAACCTTACTGTAAGTATACTCCTCCTAAAAATAAACACCACAAAGACTGTGCAAAACCCGCCACCAAGCGGGTTTTGACTTTTCTAAATACTATGCTATAATGGTTTCAAACAATCAAAAACAAAACAAAATGACACCAACAATTCTTTTATTCGAAACAACACACACTCTGGCGATCTTCGCCATAGCAGCTCTATTTATTGCCATTGCTCGTTACTTTTCTTACTTCCGTGCTAAGAAAAATGTAAGTGACTTTGACCCTGATTTTCATAAAATGGTTCAAGAAAAGATGGACAACATTGAGACAACGGATAACTATTCGTTCACATGGAGACTCAAAGAGCTTATGAGGCTCAAAAAGGTTCTTATTGATGGTAATCATACTGCAGCCTTTGGTAGGCTAGCCCGTCTTGAGTTTAACTTGCTCAAAATTGGTATCACAACTGAACAGCTTTGTGTGGAGTATAGTGTTGAAAAACAAGAAATGATGATTGTGGACCCAAAAGGAGATTGTATCTGCTTTATGAAAGAACTTTATCCCGCTACCGAGAAGAATGTAACCAGGCTCAATTCTGAGCAAAAACATGCAATTATTACTAACTTGAAATGTAGCCCAAGATACATTTTGAATAGATATATCTCGACTAAAAAGCATAATCCTTCAAATAATGTCGGGATTTTATTTCCAAACTAATTTGTACTTAAAAAATTAAGACGATGCCGCATGGTATCGTCTTTTTCTTGCAAAAAATATAATTTGTCGTATGATGAAGATAGCTATGAAGAGGCCATCACCTCTGAGCCCAGCCCAAGGCTGGCAAGCTCCGGGAAGAAAGTTTATCCACATTGGGTGGACGAAGCTCTAGAACTCGGCGGGTAAGCCCGAAAGCGCTGTAAAGAGAAGCCCCACCAGAGGTGGGTAAAAAGTAAGGTGGTACCACGGATTCGACAAGCTCACCGCGAGCAACGAGAAACCCGTCCTTATACAGTAATGTATTTTATTGTATAAGGACGGGTTTTTATTTTTTAAAATATATGGAACAAGAACAAAAAAAATCACAAGCAGCACAAAGGGAAGAAAAAGTTCTCGCATTTTGGCGCGAGAACAAAGTGTTTGAACAATCTTTAGAGAAAGCTTCTCCGAAAGGGAATTATGTTTTTTATGATGGTCCACCGTTTGCAACCGGGCAGATGCACTACGGACATATTTTGGGAAGTACAGCCAAAGATGCGATTGGTCGCTATCAAACAATGCAAGGCTTTCATGTTCCGCGACGCTGGGGGTGGGATTGCCACGGCCTGCCAATTGAAAATATTGTTGAGAAAGAGTTGGGAATTGCCGGGCACAAAGAAATTGAAGCGCTTGGAATAGAAAAATTCGTTGAATACGCGCGAAGCAAAGTTCTTGAATACGACAAAGATTGGGAAAAGGGAGTTGAACGCATAGGACGATGGGTAGATTTTAAAGGTGGATACAAAACGATGGACAACACTTTCATTGAAAGTGTGTGGTGGGCGCTCTCTGAACTTAACAACAAAGGACTTATTTATGAAGGCGTGCGAGTGCTTGCGTATTGTTCGCGTTGCGAAACTCCAATTGCAAACTCTGAGATCGCGATGGACAACAGTTATAAAGATATCACTGATATTTCTGTGTACGTAAAATTTGAACTTGTCGACGAGCCTGGAACATATCTGCTTGCATGGACGACAACACCTTGGACGCTTCCAGGAAACTTTGCGCTTGCAGTTAATCCAGATTTCAACTATGTCAAAGTAAAAATTGGCGAAGCGTTTTGTATTCTCGGGAAAGAACGACTTTCTGTTTTGAAAGATCCTTACGAAATCGTAGAAGAAAACTTGCAACTTGTCGGTAAATCTTACAAGCCACTTTTCGATTATTTCTTGAATGCCGACATGCCAAATAAAGGAAATGCTTGGAAAGTGTATGGAGCGAGCTATGTAACGAACGATGCGGGAACAGGAATTGTCCATACTTCACCGGGCTACGGAGAAGAAGATATGGAACTTGCAAAGAGAGAAAATATTCCATTTATTCATCACGTTTTGAATAATGGAGTTTTTGCTGAAGCGGTAAAAGACTTTATCGGTCTACCTGTAAAAGCAAAATCTTCAGAAAAAGACGGACACCAAAAAACTGATATTGAAATCATCAAGCACTTGGCGCATCAGGGTCATTTGTTTGCAAAAGAAAAGATTGTTCACTCGTATCCGCATTGCATGCGTTGCGACACGCCAATCATTTACTATGCGCTTCCGTCTTGGTTCGTCAATATTCAAAAAGTAAAATCTGATATCGTCGATGCATCAAAATCAATGAACTGGATTCCATCTCATTTGAAAGAAGGACGATTCAAGAACAATTTGGAAAGCGCGCCAGACTGGACAATTTCTCGAAACCGCTATTGGGCAAGCCCGCTCCCAATTTGGAAATCTGAATCTGGAAAAATGATGTTTGTTTCAAGTTTGCAAGATTTGAAAAAGCACATAAAGAAATCTGGTAATGGTTATTTTGTGATGCGGCATGGCGGCACCGAAGGAAACTCCAAGGGAATTGTAAGCTTCAAAGAACAAGAAAGCGATCACTTAACAGAAAAAGGGAAACAGCAAGTGCGTTCTGAAGTCGGGCATTATAAAGGTAAAATCGATCTTATCATCGCATCGCCGTTTACTCGAACTCGCGAAACAGCGGAAATCGTTCGGGAAGAATTGGGTCTGGATGCTGATGCTTTGGTTATCGACGAACGGTTACACGAAGTGAACGCTGGAGATTTTGATGGTAAATCTTGGGACGACTATCACAACTTTGTTTACAGTATGGGCCAAGGTTGGTATGAAAGAAAAATTCCAAATGGCGAATCTTTGCAAGACGTCGGCAAGCGAGTGGGTGAAGTGTTGTATGAACTTGAAGAAAAATACAAAGGAAAAAATATTCTTATTTTAACGCATGGTGGCCCGGCGTGGTTATGCTACGTCGTTTCGGGTGAATATGTTCCAGAAAATCAGGAATACCAAGTTGCAAACTCTCACGCATTTGTAAAAGAATTCAAGCGATTCCAAAACGGCGAAATCCGCAAGCTTGATTTTGTTCCACTTCCGCACAATGCACGATACGAACTCGATCTCCATCGGCCATATATCGACTTGATTAAACTTGTCGATGAAAATGGGGAAGAGTACACACGTATTCCAGAAGTGATAGACTGTTGGTTTGAATCTGGCTCGATGCCATTTGCGCAAGATCATTTCCCATTTGAAAATCCGAATTGGCAGAAAGACAATTTCCCAGCTGGTTTCGTTGCGGAATATATCGCGCAGACTCGAACATGGTTCTACTATACGCTTGTCATCTCGACTTTGCTTTTTGGAAAAGCTCCGTTTGAAAATGTTGTAACAACAGGAACGCTTCGCGCCGAAGACGGACAAAAGATTTCCAAATCAAAAAAGAATTATCCAGACCCGTGGATCTTCATCGACAAATACGGCGTTGACCCGCTTCGACTTTACTTGATGTCCGGCCCGCTTATGAAAGGTGAGGATGCAAACTTCTCGGAGAAACTTGTTGCAGATATTGCAAGTAAAATCATCGGGCGCTTGCACAATGTTGTTGCGTTTTATGAATTGTATCGCGATACATCGCTTGAACAAGGCGCCTTTGAATCTTCATATGTTCTCGATATCTGGATTTTGTCTCGTTTGAATCAGCTTGTTTCAGAAGTTGCAAAAGGAATGGAATTGTACGATATGGCTGAAGCGACACGACCGCTTGATTTGTTTGTTGATGACCTTTCAACATGGTATCTTCGCCGATCTCGCGATCGGCTCAAAGACGGCGACAAAGAAGCGAAACAAACTTTGTATTTTGTTTTGAAAACAATAAGTAAAATCCTCGCGCCGTTTGCTCCATTTACCGCAGAAGATGTGTGGCAGAAATTGAAAAATCAAAAAGATGAAATGTCGGTGCATTTGGCTGCTTGGCCGACTCCCTCTCCTGAAGTAGGAGAGGGTCGGGGTGAGGTATTACAAAACATGCAACTTGTTCGAGATATTTGTACAGCTGGAAATGCAGAACGAAAGAAATTAAACATCCCAGTTCGTCAGCCGCTTTCGAAAATTACTACCAAACAAAAAGTTGAAGAAACTTACGCACAACTTATTCAAGATGAGTTGAATGTAAAAGAAGTTGTAACAAACTCTGAACTTTCAACAGAAGTCGAACTCGACACAAACATAACTCCAGAACTCAAAAAAGAAGGCGACTATCGAGAACTTGTGCGTGCAGTGCAAGACTTGCGAAAGAAAATGGAGCTTACTCCGAGCGACAGAGTTTCGCTTGCGATTTCAAAAGAAGGAGAAGAACTTCTCAAAGACTTCATGCAAGACTTCCAAAAAACTGTTCAAGCAGACAACGTGTCTTTCGACGCGACAGACGGGGAGGACGTTAAGGTGGGAGAGCAAACTTACAAGGTTGTTATTAAAAAATAATATGAAAAACGAAATTCCTAAAAATACATTTTTTGACATTAATAAATTCCCTAAAGATTATGGAATTCTCGTTTTTCCTATTTCTATTGCGCGTATGGATCAGAGAAATGGCCAATCTGCGACTGAATGTCTTGCTTACATTAAACATTTTTCTCCGTCTAAAATATCCGAACCAAAGGTTGGACTTAATATGGTTTATGGAGATTACCTTTACTTCCATTCAAAAGAACCAGCCTCAAATTTAAAGAATAAATTCATGTCTCTTGTTATGAAACACAGGAATGCTTTTTTAAAGCTTTTGCAAAAAGAAAAAGAAAGATTTCAAATTCAGCAAGCTTTTACTTTTGAGGTTTGGAATCAGCTCTATTTAAGTTATAAAGGTGGAGATTTTGGTGACGATTTTCAAGATTTTAAAAAGTTATATATGAAAGATAAGCTTTTTCAGAAATATCTAAAGGAAGATGCTGAATACTGTAATAGAGAATTAACCCCTGAGCAAATAGGATTTTTCCTTGAAGAACATTTTATTCTTTACCAAATTTCTAAAAAAAGATTTGTATTACCAAATGAATATGTGAATGGACGAGAACGCTGGGTGCTTTGGTGTTATCCAGGAAAGCCTCTCAAGGGTGAAATTTACGTGTATCAACAGAACCCTCTTAAACTCTCTGCGTCAGAAAATATATATGAAAACTGCCGATACGATCTTGAATCCAAAAAACTGATTGATTTAAATCGTATCGACTTAGAAACCTATAATTACGAGTACGAGAATTAACATGAAAAAGATCGGCGAGGGATTTTATTATAAAGTGTTTAACCTCGGCAATGGGCGAGTGCTTAAAAAGCAGATGTCATTTTTCTCGAGAGTTCGTAAACTTATTGCTTGGGGTGGAGTGGAAGGCATTTCTCCTTTCGCTATGTTGAACTACCAAAAAATGCAGAAAAAGTTCAACGCAAGCCTTGTTGGTTCTCGCGAACTTTTGAATGTTCTTCCTCAGTCTATACTTGGGAATCCAGTATTTCTCAACAACTATGAATATGAGCAAGATAAAGTAATTCCTCTTGTAGATACTTTGCCATACTTTACTGATGAACAGTTTTTTGCCCGAGCATACGAATACGTTGTGTTGCAAAAACTTTTATGGACATATGGATACTCAGATCAAGTTTTTAATTTTACAATCAATTGCGGTATAGACGAAAAGACTAAAAAGCTCATCTTACTTGATTTCAATGAACTTACTTCGTCAAAAGAAAAAGTTTTGAAAAATATTGCGAACAAAAAATGGAACACGCAGATGTCTCTCCGAGATTTTCCGCGGGCAGAACTCAAAGAACACATTTCGCGCCTTTTTGAAAATGAATTTACAAATCAAGAAGTAGAAACGTTATGGAACACAAAAAATTAGTACTATTTGACTTTGACGGGGTGCTGGTGAATACATGCGACTTTTGGTATGGACTTCATAAAGCGTCCAATGCTACTTTGACTTGGGAGCGGTTTGAATCGATGTCTCATGGCAATTTTATTACTACAATGAAAAAGATTTTTGCGGAAGAAGACTATGTGCGCCCCGAACGTGCAGAAGAAAAATTTGCTGAAGCCTTACAAACTGTATTTTCAATAGAAGATATCTTACATGATTGTATTTTGCATTTAAGTAGTATGTATACGCTCGCCATTGTATCTTCAAGTTCTTCTGAAACAATCTCTGCTTTTATTAAAAAAGAAAATTTGGAGGGTTGTTTTCAAGACATTCTTGGGTATGAAATGCATTCATCAAAGACAGTCAAAATCGATAGTTTACTGGAGAAATATAAAGTGGATAAAAATGATACTGTGCTCATTACAGATACACTCGGTGATTTATTGGAATCAAATGCATCAGGAATCAAATCTATTGCTGTAACTTGGGGATTACATAAAAAAGATACACTTGAAAAAGGTGTACCAACAATGATTATCGACTCGCCAACCGAGCTTGTGGAGGTGGTGGAGAAGGCGCTACAATAGCTATATGTACAAGGAAATCCTAGATTACATACAAACTCAAAGAATCTGTGTGCTTGCGGTGGAAATGCCGGATGGTTCGCCTCATGCGGCGACTGTCCATTTTGCTTATTCTGAGTCACCTTTTGAATTTTATATTTTTACAGATACTGATACTCGTAAATATGAATCCTTGCTTGCGAAAGTAGAAACGCGTGCGTCGGTTGTTGTGGGATTTGATGATACAAAAGCTGTGATGAAAACACTTCAAATAGATGGAAAACTTTCTGTACTCAAAGATGAAAAATTAAAATCTGCGCAAGAAATCTATTTTGGAAAATATGAAAACAAAAAAGAATTTATGGATGACGAAGAATGTTCGCTCATGGTATTTATACCAACATGGTGGAGATTTACAGATTGGACGACACCGGAAGGGAAGAAGATTTGGCTTTCTACTGATAAATAATATGAAAGTTATACAATACAATTTAATTACAGCAGATGGTTTTATTGCTCGAAATGATGGAAGTGAAGATTTTTTCCCCGATGAAATTTTTAATGAATATTTTGAGCTTTGCAATAAATATGGAAATACAATTATGGGACGAAAAACCTATGAGATGTTGCAGTCCTGGGGAATTGAAGAGGAAAATTTCACAAATACAGTCAAATTAGTCGTCTCAAAAAATAATCTAGGAGTTGCAGAAGGGTATATCTGTATTTCTTCTCCACAAGAAGCTCTAAATTTCTTACAAGAAAAAGGTTTTGAAACTGCACTTTTATGCAGTGGGTCTGTGCTTACCTCAGTCTTTTTGAAGGAAAATCTTATTGATGAACTTTTGCTTACCATTTTCCCTTTAATGATTGGAACGGGTAAAACACTGTTTACTGAAAACTTTACAAAAGATCTTATTTTACAAAACGTATCAACTAAAGATAATCTTTTGAAATGCCACTACATTTATCAGAAATAACATGTCCCACCACATTTATCACACAGAAGGGTTTGTTGTTGGGTCGGTGAATACTGGCGAGGCTAACAAGTATCTTACGCTTTTTACTCGGGAGTTGGGGGTGGTGCGTGCGGCCGCGCAGTCGGTGCGGCACTTGAAGAGCAAGCTACGTTTTGCGCTCCAAGACCTTGCTTATGCTCGGGTAGACCTCGTGCGCGGCCGCGATCTGTGGCGTGTCACGAGCGCAACGCACTTGCCGTTATATACCCGGGTACGAGAACACAAAGACACACTTTTGGTGTACACACGCGTGTTGTCGCTCGTGCGCCGCTTGTCTCAAGGAGAAGAGTCGCACGAAGCTTTGTTTGACGATGTATGCGGACTGTTCCGCTTTATCGAAAGCCACGAACTTACCAAAGCCGAGCTTGAAGCCTGCGAAGTTGTCGGCGTGATCCGCATCTTGTCGCGGCTCGGCTACGTCGGAAATGCAAAAGAACACGCGACATTTATTGAAGAAGAGCTATCTTTATCTCTTGTGCAAAATGCGCACACCATGCGCGCATTTCTTGTATCGCTTATCAACAGTTCGCTCCGCGAAAGCCAGCTTTAGGCAAATGGCTTCGTGGTATACTTTGTATCATGGACGATCCGCAAAATAAAAAAGACCGCATCGACGCGCTCAATCGCACGCTGTATATGCGCGACGAATCAAAAGTCAGAAAAACTCGCACCGGCATCATCCACGCACCGCAGTTTGAAGTGGCAAAAGAATGGAACGTCAAAGACGAGACACCGCTTATCGACCGCGAGCCGCACATCGCACCCTCTATGTTCAAGAAATTTTTCATCGCATCCATTATATTTTTCGTACTTGCAATCGGTTTTGCCGCGTTCAAGTTCTTTGGCGGTTCCAATACTGTTTCAAATGACAATATCGACATTGCGGTTCTGGGCAATGCCTTTACTCCGGGCGGAGAAGAACTTCCGCTTCAGATTGAAATCAAAAACGGCAACGCAGTTCCGCTCGAGTTTTCAAATTTGAAAGTTGAATATCCAAAAGGCGGCAACGAAGCCGGCGGTGCTGTCGAGCGCAAGAATATTGCAATCGGTACCATCAAGTCGGGCGATACACATGTCGAAGATCTGCGCCTCACACTTTTTGGCGAGCAGGGAAGCACGAAGACCATCAAGTCTACTTTGGAATATCGCGTCAAAGGTTCCAATGCCATTTTCGTCAAAGAAAAAAGTTACACGGTATCCATCAGCTCTGCGCCGCTCAACTTGACCGTGAGCGCGCCAACGACGACCGCTGCAAACCAAAACATTGTGCTTGATTTTAAAACAGTGCTCGGCGCAACAGTCGCTCCAGAAAAAACGATTTTGAAAGTTACGTATCCGCCAGGTTTTGAATTCAAAGACGCAAGTCCGAAACCGATACTTTCAAACAACGTATGGCTGCTTTCCTACTTGAAACAAGGCGTTGAAACAAAAGTGTCCATACAAGGAGCTCTTGCCGGCCAAGATGGCGAAGACCGATCGTTCCGCGCATACGTTGGTTCGCAAAATCCGAAAGATGAAGCAAATGTTGATGTGATTTACAGTTCGCTTTTGCATACTGTCAAGATCGAACGACCGTTCATTGAAGCCCGCATCGCGATCAATGGCCAAGAAAAAGAAGAATTTTCTTCCGGCCAAGGACAGATCCGCGGAGAAATCATTTGGACGAACAACTTGTCGACACGCGTGGACAATTTGGAAATTTACGCAAAGTTCTCCGGTTCTTCTTTCAACAAAGAGTCAGTGGCTCCGTCAAACGGTTTCTACGATTCACTCAATTCACAGATCATTTGGGATAGAAATAGCAATCAAGAATTTGCTTCCGTCGACCCAGGCGAGACCGGCAAAGTTGCATTCACTATTGTTCCGCTTCCAACGTACAACGGCACATCTTCGATCCCAAATCCGCAGATCATTATCGACGTTTCCGTCAAAGGCACTCAGCCGAACCTGGCAAATACTACGACTACTGTCGACAATTTTGTTCGTCGCGTCATAAAAATCAATACCGACCTTCAGCTTACAACCGCTGCGTACTATTTCTCTGGTCCGTTTACAAATACTGGGCCGATTCCGCCCAAAGCTGAACAAGCAACGACGTACACTATTACCTGGTCGCTGGTGAACTCTGCGAACCGCATCAACAATGCAGAAGTTAAAGCGACTTTGCCGTCGGGCGTTACATGGATGAATTCCGTTTCTCCGGCAAGTAGCTCTGGTCTTACGTATGACAATGGCTCACGCACTGTCACATGGAAGGCGGGCACAGTGAACCCGGGCGCAGGACTTTCCGGTGGGCCGAAAGAAGTTTCGTTCCAAGTACGGCTTATCCCATCGCTCAACCAAGTCGGCTCCGTGGCGCCTCTCATTGACAAAACGACGCTGACAGGCCAAGATAGCTTTACAGGTGCGGCTCTGCAATCTGTCAAAGCCGGCTTGAACACACGACTTTCGAACGATCCAAACTTTACCGCAGGAATGGAAAAAGTCATCAGATAACATGGCAGAAAAAGATATGGAAAATAAAATGAACGATATCATCTCGCTCGCAAAGCGACGCGGTTTCGTATTTCAGGGTTCAGAAATTTACGGTGGTCTTGCGGGAACGTTTGACCTCGGCCATCTGGGTGGGGAGCTTATCGACAATATCAAGCAATCTTGGTGGAAGAAGTTTGTCACAGACCGCGAAGACATGTTCGGCGTCAAAGCTGCAATACTGATGCGAAGTGAAGTCTGGGAAGCGTCCGGTCACGTTTCCGGATTTTCTGATCCGCTTGTTGAATGTACAAAATGCAATCATCGTTTCCGCGCAGACCAGCTTTCTGATGTAAAAAAATGTCCGGACTGCGGGGGGGCTTTGGGTGAAGTGCGCCAATTCAACATGATGTTCGCAACAAAGATCGGTGCTGTGGAAGATTCCGCTTCGACTGTGTACCTGCGGCCGGAAACCGCGCAGGGAATTTTTGTGAATTTTAAAAATACTATTGATGCATACCATCCGAAAGTTCCATTTGGTATGGCGCAGATTGGCAAAGCATTTCGAAATGAAATTACTCCACGAGACTTTGTCTTTCGTTCTCGCGAATTCGAGCAAATGGAAATAGAATATTTTATCCGCGAAAGCGAATGGAAAAAGTATTTTGAACATTTCCGTACAGAAATGTTGGCGTGGATGAAAGAAATCGGCATCGACATGGACAAAGTGCACGAGCTTGAAGTTGCAAAAGAAGATCTGGCACACTATTCAAAACGTACGATTGATTTCGAATTTGACTATCCGTTCGGCCGCAAAGAACTTTTCGGTCTTGCGTACCGAGGAGATTTTGATCTCACAAATCACAAACAAGATTATTTGGACCCGGATACGAACGAACGTTTTGTTCCGCATGTTATCGAGCCATCATTCGGTGTTGAGCGAGCATTTTTGGCGCTCATGCTTTCTGCTTACAAAGAAGACGAACAAAATGGGGAAGTGCGGTCGTATCTTGCTTTCAAGCCTTCTATCGCGCCGGTACTTGCGGCAGTGTCTCCGCTTCTCAAAAACAAACCTGAACTTCAAACAAAAGCGCGCGAAGTTTTTTCTATGCTCAAAAAAGAATTTGGCAATATTGCATATGACGACAACGGCAACATCGGCAAACGCTACCGCCGACAAGACGAGATTGGAACTCCGTGGTGTGTGGTTATAGATTTTGATACTCTGGGTGAAAATCCGGAACATCTTGATACTGTCACCATTCGCGACAGAGATAGTGGCGCACAAGAACGTGTTGCCATCTCAGAATTGGTCTCATACATCCGCTCACGGCTCGGCTAGTTGCGCACCGGTGCATATGTTATGATGAGGCATATGGCCACCACAGACAATAAAAATCGCATCGTATTTGAGATCTCAAATGGCTCTATTTTGCGTGTAGCTATGTGGCTTCTCCTCGGCGTTGCGCTCTACTATTTGTGGGAATTGGTGCTTGTCATTTTGACGGCTATCGTCATTGCGTCTTTCATCCAAGCTGCCAGCCGCAAGCTCGCACGCTATCGTATCAACCGCACACTTACTGTGGTGGTGATCTATCTTGTTGTCTTTGCACTCATCGCGCTTCTGTTCTATCTCTTCGTACCGATCTTTATTGTTGAAACGTCAAATGTCATTTCGCTTCTGACAAAATATTTGCCGACGTCAGATATCTTGCAATCCATTCAAACCAGCCAACAGACTATCGGTGCGGCCGAGCTTTCCAAAAATCTTACAACCAACGGCGACTCGCTCGCGTCTCTCATTACCAACGCGCGCCTCTTCATCTCGCAAATTTCTTTGAGCTTCATCGACGTCCTCACAAGCACGTTCGGCGGCATGGTCAACGTGGTGCTCATCAGTGTCGTGTCGTTCTATCTTTCGATCGAAGAAAAGGGCATCGAGAAATTCTTGCGCCTTGTCACTCCGCTCAAAAATGAAGTCTATATCCTTGATTTGTGGAAGCGTACACAGCGCAACATCGCACTTTGGATCAAAGGCCAGCTCATACTCGGGCTTATTGTCGGAGTACTTGTGTATCTAGGGCTTGCGATCATCGGCGTGCATTATGCATTTATTTTGGCAATTGCTGCAGCTCTGTTTGAGCTCATTCCTTTTGGTATCGTGCTTGCAGCAGTGCCGGCAATATCGTTTGCTTACATCGATGGCGGCCTCACGCTTGCGCTTATCGTCGCCGGGTTCTATATTGTGGTACAGCAGTTCGAAGCGTATGTCATCCAGCCGCTTCTCATCAAGCGCGTGGTCGGCATCTCGCCGCTTGTGGTGATCCTTTCCATTTTGATCGGAGCCAAGCTTGCTGGATTTTGGGGGCTTATCTTGGCGATACCGGTCGCAGTTGCATTTCTTGAATTTACCGAAGACTTAGAAAAGAAAAAAACGATGCTTGCCGTCAAAGAATAATATGGACAAACAACCTTTTTATATTACAACTACATTGCCGTATGTAAATTCAGATCCTCATGTTGGTTTTGCAATGGAAATTATTCGTGCGGATGCAATAGCGCGTTACAAAAAGCTCATGGGTTTTGACGTCTTTTTTAATACTGGAACGGATGAACACGGGCAGAAACTTCTTGCAGATGCAGAAAAAGCAGGTAAAGATGTAAAAGCATATGTTGATGAGTATGCTCTCAAGTTTAAAGGTCTGAAAGATATTCTTGGTATTTCAGATGATGTGCATTTTATCCGTACAACGGATGCTCATCATGAAAAAGCGGCGCAAGCATTTTGGAAGGTCTGTAAAGAAAAAGGTTTTATTTACAAAAAGAATTATCAAACAAAATACTGTATTGGTTGTGAGCTTGAAAAGACAGATTCAGAATTAAATGAAGCAGGTGAATGCCCGATACACCCTGGCAGAGCAATCGAGCTTCGTGATGAAGAAAATTATTTTTTTGCGTTTAGTACATTCCAAGAGCCGCTTTTGAAATTGTATAAAGAAAAGCCACAGTTTGTGGTTCCGGAATTTCGTTTCAACGAAGTGAAAGCTTTTGTCGAGCGTGGTCTCGAAGACTTTTCTATTTCACGCCTTAAAGCAAAAATGTCTTGGGGTGTGCAAGTTCCAGACGATGAAGATCATGTCATGTACGTGTGGTTCGATGCCTTGGTGAATTATATTTCTACGCTTGGCTGGCCAGAAAAAGGAGAACAATTTGAAAAATTTTGGAAGAATGGAACTCCTACTCAGTATGCAGGAAAAGACAATTTGCGTCAGCAGTCTGCAATGTGGCAAGCCATGCTTCTTGCTGCAGATTTGCCAACAACAAATCAGGTCATTATCAACGGTTTCATTACAGGAGACGGTGGTATTAAAATGTCCAAGTCTATTGGTAACGTTGTAAATCCTTACGATGTTGTACAAGAATACGGCACGGAAGCACTGCGCTTTTTCCTCTTGTCTGAAGTTAGTAGTTTTGAAGATTCTCCGTTTACGATGGAACGTTTCAAACAAAGCTACAATGCCAAACTCGCAAATGGAATTGGAAATCTTACCAGCCGCATCATGAAAATGGCAACGACAAACCTCGATGCTTGCCCGGAAATCCCAGAGCAGTCTATTCCAGAGGATTGGATGGATGCAATGAATAATTTTGATATCAAAACCGCATGCGATATTATTTTTCGCCATGTGAGCGAACTTGACGCGATCATTCAAGCCAAAGAGCCGTTCAAGCTTGTGAAGACAGATAGGGAAGCGGGAATTACAATCATCAAAGATTTGGTTATCAGACTTTACACGATAGCGCGAATGCTAAACCCAATCCTCCCAGAAACAAACGAAAAACTAAAAGCGCTCATTCGCGCACACCAAATGCCAGAAAATCCGCTCTTCCTCCGCAAAGACTAATTTGACAAATAATTTAATCGTGATATTATGAAAAGAAAATATCACGATGGCAAAAAGTAAAGGAATTTTTCGACCTACTAAGCAAGAGGAAGAAAAAATTAAAGAAATCGATGGCTTGTTAAAAGGACTTGCTGATAAGATAGGCAGAGAACCTACGCATCTGCTCAGAGAAAAGAAAAAACAGAAAAAGACTAACTCCTCAAAAGAGTAAAAACCAAGCAGAAAAGTAGCTTGGTTTTTTTGTTGCTTTATTTGTGCTACAGTGCTCTTATGAAATTCTCATATTTCGATGTTCACTCGCATTTGAACTTGTCTCCGCTTTTTGAAAAACGCGGGGAAGTTGCGCGTGTGATGGCGGAACGCGGAATTGGCACTATTACCGTCGGAGTTGATCTCGCAACTTCGAAACAGTCTGTTGAAATTGCAGAAACATATGACAATGTCTGGGCTTGTGTTGGACTTCATCCTACAGATTCTGCACCCTCTCCTGAGGCAGGAGAGGGTCGGCCGGAGGACCGGGGTGAGGTATGGGATGCCTTGCACGAACTTGCTCAACATAAAAAAGTTGTCGCAATTGGCGAATGCGGACTCGACTATTTTCGGGGTAAAGATGAAGCAATGATTGTTCGTCAAAAAGAAATATTTAAAAAACAGATCGAGCTTGCGCTTGAAGTTGGAAAGCCTCTCATGATCCACGCGCGGCCAAGCAAGGGAACACAAGATGCTTATGAAGATGTGCTGGAAATATTGGAGCAATACGTCACCACCACCCCCGCCGCAAAGCGAGCGACCCCTCCTCCAAAAGGAGGGGAGGAAAAACCACATGCACATTTCCATTTCTTTGTTGGCGATGTGGCGATAGCCGAGCGAGCGCTTGCTATCGGTTGCACATTTAGTTTCGACGGGCCGATAACATTTTCCAAAGACTATGACGAAGTGATAAAGATACTTCCGCTTGAAGCGGTCATGCTTGAAACTGACGCGCCATTTGCCGCGCCAGCGCCACATCGAGGTAAAACATGTGAGCCATGGATGGTCGAAGAAATGTATAAAAAAGTTGCAGAATTGAAAGAGCTTCCGCTGGAAGTTGTACAAAAACAAGTCCAAGCGAATGTGGAGCGGGTGTTTGCAATCAAGTCAGAATAGGAATATAGTAAAAGAAAAATATATTATGGAAAATCCAACATATCCAAAACCAGGCAGTTATTACTATCATGCAAAGCATGATCCGAAAGGGCCAATTAATGTTAAAGCCTATAAAATCATTACCATTAGTATGGACACTGAAAGTGAAGATGATTCACCGATAATTGATGTAATTTACAGGGCTATCTATGAATCGCGAGCTTATCGAGCAGGAAAATTATCTGATAGACGGCTTTTGACTGGTAAAAATAAAGAGGGAAAAATTTGCGGTTTCTTGGATCCAACTGAGATAGACGGGCAAACTGTTCCTCGTTTTACAGAAATTACCGATATGGACGTCATAGCGCAACTAAAGGAAATTGAAGCAAAAATGTACGCCTAAATGAGGTAAAAAAGAGAAAAAACCTGAGATGAAAAGTCTCGGGTTTTTTATTTGACCAAAAGTCCAATTTCTGCTACTATGCAGGAGTCTCGTTTGAGGGTGCCTTATAGCACTTTCACTTGGTCCATAACGAGATTTTTTATTATTTACACAAGAATTTTCTACTATGTCAGAAGAAGTTATGAAGAAAGAAGTTGGGGCGCTTGAAGATGGTCGCGTATACGAACTCGGCTATATCCTCGTGCCAGCACTTTCTGAAGATGAATCTGTTGCGATGGCGGGAACGCTTCGCGATGAAATGGAAAAAGCAGGAGGGGTATACATCTCTTCTGAACTTCCAAAGCACATGGAGCTTGCCTATCCCATGGTAAAGCCTATTGCAAACAAAAAGCAGTCATTCACCGAAGGATACTTTGGTTGGATGAAATTTGAAATCGACCCAGCTGTTGCGGAAAAGATGAATAAAGCATTCATCCGCGACGACCGCATGGTGCGCCACTTGATGATAAAGACTGTTCGAGAGAACACTGTCATCGGCAAGCGCATGGTAGCTCGCGGCGAAGGTGCACGCAAAAAGTACACCAAAAAAGACGACGAGCCTGCAGTCGAGATCAACAAAGAAGAAGTGGATAAGAAGCTCGACGAACTCCTCGCAACAGAGTAAACTATAAAGGTATCAAGTGTCGCTTATAAACAAGTAATCAAACAAACAATATGTATCTCAACAAAGTGCAAATTATAGGCAATCTTACTCGAGACCCGGAACTGAAGTCTCTTCCTTCTGGAATCAAAGTTGCAAGCTTTTCTCTGGCGACAAACCGCACATGGAAAGACGCGGACGGCCAGCGCAAAGACGCGAGCGAATATCACAACATTGTGGCATTTGCGAAGCCAGCAGAGCTGATTTCTCAGTACTGCAAAAAAGGGAATTCTCTGTATGTCGAAGGACGCCTTCAGACACGAAGCTGGGACGACCAGGCAACAGGCCAGAAAAAATATCGAACGGAAATCATCGTAGAGAACTTCCAGTTCGGACCGAAATCTTCTGGAACAGCTTCTGCTTCGTTTGAGCCGTCTGCTCCGGGTGGACGTCCAGCAAAGCCGACAGCCAAGAAAGAGGAAGAAGTCGACACGATCGAATACCCGGATGACGACATCAACCCAGAAGATATCCCGTTCTAGAATTATTAAATAAATACCTCACCCCCAACCCCTCTCCTTTGCAGGAGAGGGGCGCCGGGATAGAATACACACTATAATGAAGCAAGATTATTTTTCATCAAACAACATCAAGCACATCGACTACAAAGACGTCGATATCTTGAAAAAGTTCTTGAACCCGAATGCGCGCATCATTTCTCGAAAGCGCACAGGGATGACAGCCAAGAACCAGCGCAAGCTCGCAGAAGCGGTCAAGCGCGCACGATTTATGGGACTCCTCCCGTTTATCGCGAAGTAACCTCACCCCAACCCTCTCCAACTTTTTGGAGAGGGGGAAACAAAAGCCCCGCCGTATCCTCGGCGGGGCTTTTGACTTTGCTTTTAAAAGTTGTATAATAGAGGTAAATATCACTATTAAAAAAACAAAAAATAAATATATACGATGAAAAAGAATCAAAAGTTAGTATGGTGTGTTGCTACGAGTGATACGCATACGATGAAAAGTCTCCAACACTATCTTCTTGATGAAGGGTATGATTGCGAGTTTAAAGTCAGATATACAGACGAAGGTATAGAGCAGAAAGTAATCGAGCTGCCACAGAAGCTGGCAGAAAAGATAGTTGAGCGCATACTTTCCGATGTAGATATGTGGAAACACGCATATCTGTATCACTGGGATGACGTAGTGCTGAAGCCTATTGCAAAAAATGATGCACAAGCGTTGATAACCGGAGAAGAATTACCTTCGGGCAATCAGGTTCCCCAGTTGTTTGATAAAAAGAAAACTGGTGCTTATGCATATCAAGTAGCACAGAAAGCAGCGATGCTGGTAAGAAAATTCAAATCTGAAAATAAAAAAGGGGACGCGGTGTTGGTCGATGCTTTGCAGGAAACATACGACAAACAAATAACTAATCTCTCCTTTTTGAAAGGCCTTGATAAAGTGGTAGTCGAAAAACTCAAAACAAGAGGTTATGAAGTATTATTAAAGTATTTTCGCAGCAAACCATATATTGCTGTAAAGGCATAGTAAAAAGTAAAACCAAAAAAAAGCGGACCGATGGCCCGCTTTTTTTATTTGCATATTATGCTCGTTCAACGTAAGCTCCTGTTTCTGTGTTTACGATGATCTTGTCGCCAGATTCGATGAACATTGGGGTGGTGATGTTCGTGCCGTTTTCAAGCGTTACCACTTTTCCAGAACCTGACGCTGTGTTGCCTTTGATAGAAGGCGGAGCGTCTTTGACGGTGAACTCCATTTTGATAGGGAGCTGGATGCGGATAATTTTTTCTTCGCCGTCATCGTCGTAGACCATAGAAGTCACGACTGTGTTGTCTTTCAAGAATTTTACTCCGTCTCCGATAAGCTTTTCTTCAAGCTTGAAGCGGTTCTTCGGGTCAGCCGGATCTGCGAACCAGAATTCTCCGCGGTTGTGGTAGAGGAATTTCACTTCGCGTTTTTCGATTTCGGCTTCTTCGGCCATGTCTGAGCCTTGGAATGTCGCGTTGTACGTGCGACCTGTTACCAAACTCTTCAGCTTTGTCTGGTTCTGAGGCTTTCGCTGTTGTGTTCGGGCCACATGGTTTTCCATCACTTCGCAAGGTTCGCCTTCGTAAATGATCACCTTACCAGCCTTAATTTCATTGTATTCAAGTAGTGCCATAAAATAGGGTAAATAACGTATAAAAAGAGCCCCAAAGGGCTATAAACACTATACCAAAATAGGGAAGAAAGTCTAATTTTAGGGGGCGTGAATACACTTGACAAATATATATTTATAGTATATAATGTGGATAACAAAACTAAATATCTATGTACAGCAACCAACAACCCCATCTTTCTGCAGCTCATATAACTGCTGGCAAAGTAATTATTTCTGATGAATTAGGTAACCATGTATTTGGTTTACACCAAAACCTGTCGTTTCTTAACAAACCCAACATTCTTAATTTTTCTTTCCACCCGAGCTTATTTAGAAAACACAACAGGTTTAAGAACAAAAAATATTAAAGCAAAGTATAAAAAAACACCAACCCGTAAGTTGGTGTTTTTTTTTGTTTACGAATTTTATTCTCCTCCAGATTCCATCACCACTTCTTTCATCCGCTTGCGGACGTCTTTCAAGATCTGGTCGCGGAGTTTTGGATTTTCTTTCATGAATGTTCTTGTTGCGTCATAGCCTCGGCCGAGTTTCATTTCTTCTGATTTCTCGTCTTTTTTAGGAGTAGGGAGGTATGAGTACGAAGTTCCAGACTTTGAAATGATGCCAAGCTTTTCGCCAAGCGCCATAAGTTCGCCTTCGAGCGAAATTCCTTCACCATAAATAATATCAAATTCTGTTTGCTTAAATGGTGCGGCAACTTTGTTCTTCACCACTTTGACGCGTGTGCGGCTTCCGACAACTTCCTCACCTTTTTTGATCTGTGCAATGCGGCGGATATCGAGACGGATAGAAGTGTAGAACTTGAGAGCTTTTCCGCCCGGAGTTGTTTCCGGATTGCCGAACATAACACCGATCTGCATGCGGATCTGGTTGATGAAGATCACCACTGTTTTGCTTCGAGCAACGAGCGCAGTTAGTTTGCGAAGCGCTTGAGACATGAGTCGCGCTTGCTTACCCATGTGTTGCTGGCCCATGTCGCCTTCGATTTCATCTTTTGGCGTAAGTGCGGCCACAGAGTCGACAACGACAACATCGATCTTTCCAGAACGAACGAGTGATTCGGTAATTTCCAAACCTTGTTCGCCAGTGTCTGGCTGAGAGATAAGGAGGTCGTTTATTTTTACACCAAGTTTTTGCGCGTAGTCCGGGTCCATCGCATGTTCGGCATCGATATACGCACAGACTCCGCCCATTTTCTGCGCTTCAGCTACGATGTGTAGCGCGAGTGTTGTCTTACCGGAAGATTCCGGTCCAAACACTTCGATAATGCGTCCGCGCGGAACTCCGCCCACACCAAGCGCGATGTCGAGGCCGATGGATCCGGTAGGGATCACGTTCAAATCAACTTTCGGAGAATCTCCGAGTTTCATAATCGCACCTTCACCAAATTTTGTTTGAATTGACTTGATCGTATCGTCAATTTCGCCGCCCACTTGCTTTGCTTCTTTTTTTGCTTTTTTAATCATATACACATATTAGTTATTAATAGTTTCTGCTGTTTCGACTTCACTTGCTGTCTCTTCGTCTACTGCTTCGGGTTCTGCTGATTCTTCGACTGTTGGTTCTTCTTCGGGAGTAAGCACGGTCGTCGGCGTGTCGTCTTTGAGTACTATGCGGTACTGCTTTTTGACTTGCTTGCCGAATTTGTCGCTTGCCTCTAAGGTAATTATAGTATAGCCCGGAAGCAGTATCAACGGCTCACGAAAATGGCCCTCCTGGTCGACACCCACCGTGCGGCCATTGATGACAAGCGTCGTTGCATTTTTTGCTCGGCCGGCAACTTCAAGATAAGGGTCGCCGACGGTCATGCCATCTGTGACAGTTGTAACTTCGATGCGTACACCGCGTACCACATCTCGCGTTCGAAAGTACGCGTAGCCGATGATCACAAGGACAAGCAGTATGACACTTCCGACTTTCAAGAGTGATGCAATATCTCGTCTCATAGTTTATTGAAACCCTTCACTTTCAGCAGCGACTGATTGTTCAAGAACTTCACGGGGTTTTGATCCATTTCCTGGGCCGACAATTCCTTTTTCTTCAAGCATGTCGATGAGTTTTGCAGCGCGAGCATAGCCGACACCGAGTTTGCGTTGTAAATATGAAGTAGAAGCTTTGCCGGCTTCGATCACTACTTGTCGGGCGTCTTCGTACAAATCGTCTCCAGCATCGTCATCTCCAAATTGTGAATCAAATATTGATTTGTCCGCACTAATGCTTCCGGAGAGTTCGATTTCGCTTGGCACTTCGTCTTTAAATGAATCAACTAAATATTTCACCACGTTCTTGAGTTCGCTTTCAGAAATGTATGCGCTCTGTACACGCTCCGGCTGGCCTTCGCCGCCGCTGTACAACATGTCTCCGGCACCCAAGAGTTTTTCCGCACCGCCCGCATCAAGAATGGTGCGCGAGTCGATCTGTGAAGAAACTTTAAGCGCAATACGCGCCGGCACGTTTGCTTTGATGAGACCGGTGATAACAGAAACTTCGGGTCGTTGTGTGGAAAGGATAAGGTGAATACCGATCGCTCGAGACATTTGGGCAAGACGGACGATTGCCGTTTCGAGTTCGCGCGGATACGAAGTCATAATATCTGCCAATTCGTCGATGATGATGACTATATATGGCATGCGCTCCACGTCTTCGCCTTTGCGTTTTGCGACAATGTTCGAATGATAGCTCTCGATGTCGCGCACGGATTCCGCTTCAAAAATATCGTAACGGCGGCTCATTTCATTCGCCGCCCATTTGAGCGCAAGAATTGCTTTTTTCGGTTCGGTAATAACTGGCGTCAAAAGATGCGGGATTTTGTTGTAGAGCGTAAGTTCAACACGCTTTGGGTCTACCATGATAAGCCGCAAATCCGCCGGGCCATTTCGGTAGAGAAGTGAAGTGATGACAGAGTGGATCGTGACGGATTTTCCAGAGCCGGTCGTTCCGGCGATTAAAACGTGCGGCATCTTTGCCAAGTTTGCAAACATCGCTTTGCCGGAGAGTCCGCGACCAAGCGCTATCATGAGAGGCTTCGCCGCATTTGCAAATGCATTGTCAGCAAGAAGGGAAGCCAAGCCGACAGTCGATTTTACTTTGTTTGGAATTTCAATACCAACCAAGCTTTTGCCAGGGATCGGCGCTTCGATACGGATCGGGTGCGCAGCCAAAGCAAGCGCGAGGTCACTTTGCAGCCCGACGATACGGGAGAGTTTAACGCCTTCGGCGGGTTTAAGCGCGTAGCGCGTGACCGATGGGCCAACGGTGATTTCATCCATTTCAACTTCGATGCCGAAGTTCGCAAGCGTGCGTTTGATGATGTTTGAATTTCCTTTGATGTCGCCAACGTTCGGTTTGCCGGAATCCTTTTCCAAAAGCGAAAGCGGTGGGGGAGTATAGTCTGCCGAAATATTCGCGAAGCCTTTTGACATTTCAAATTCCTCTTCTTTTTTATCGAGTCCGACAACTTTAGCAACTTTTTCTTGGATGGTTGGTTTTTCAGGTTCTGGTGTTGTGGCTGCAATCTTTGCATCGATTTTCTTTTCTTCTGCTTCGGTTAGTTCGGCTGACGCAACTTTTACTTTTGGTGTCATGCCGAACATTTCGCGAATGCGGTTGACGAGCGGCATCAATCCAAGTTTTGCGTCAAAGAGAACGAGAAGGGAAATGACAAGCGCACAACACAAAAAGAGTACAGAAAAAAGTGTGTCAAAAAGTTTGAGGAATGGCCAGGCAACTGCGCTTCCGACGATGCCGCCTTTGTGCGTCTCTGTCGCAATGTCGATAAGTGCAAGCCCGGAGATGAGGAAGACAAGCGAACTTATCGAATGCGAAAGCCCGATGTTTGGCCGCACTGATTTCAAAAACGAAATACCGAGCAACACTGCGAGGATCGGCACTAACACATAGCCCACGCCAAAGAGCGTACTAAAGAGACTATAGAAGAATGTACCCGAAGGCCCAGCGCCTTTGAATGCTGCCAATACGAAAAAGAATGCAACCAAAAATGCGATGATAGCGTAGATGCTGTAGCGTGTTTCGTCTTTCAAGTTTGATGTGCGTTCGTCGTCTTTTTTATTTTTTCGAGTGTTGCGTTCTTTTTCCACAACTTTAGGATTTTTTGCCATAGATGCATAAAGTATATCACACGTTTTTATATTGATATGTAGAAAGTACAAGGCTTTTTATAAGTATGACGCGCCACGTATCAACGAAACTTCAAGAAGAAAAGCAGAAAGTGTGCAAGTTGCGCAAACGGACAGTGCGTTATATACTGGCCACATCAGGCTCGTAACGGCCACGGACACGTGGTATCGGACGGCAAAAACTTTATGGATAATAAAAAAGACAACTTCGAAAATAATGGAAATATAAACGGACATCAGTTCGGAAAAAACATTGTAAATAGTGCATATTCTGGCACACAAGGTGCTGTGTCTCTTATGTCCATTATTTCTAAAACCAAGAAGATCGTCACTGCGCTTTACATGGTTACGGACTGCTTGGCAGATACCGAGCCGATGCGCACCAGCTTGCGCGATATTGGGGTAGACATGGTGCTCATTGCCGAAGAAATCATACCCGCATACCAGCTCGAAAAAGCGCAGATTTTTGCTGAACTTGCATACAAAATCGAACAAGCCAAATCTCTCATTCAAGTCGGCGGAGCGGTAGGAATGATATCTGCTATGAACAGCCGAATTCTTATTTCAGAACTCGCACTTGTGGCTCAAACGATACGCACTCAGGCAGGAGCGAACACCACAGCTGGCTTTCAGTCAGAACTTTTTGAAGGGAAGTCGTATGCGAACTTCACACTTTCGTCAGACTTTTTCAACGAAGAATCTGACGCCGAACACACTCTCCCACAGCCAGCTCAAGGTAGTTATAAAGGACACGAAAATACTAAAGGACATATAAAAAATGTGTCCGATACGCTACAACCATTGCAAACAAAGGGCCAAAAAACAGGATTCAAGAACAAAGGCAAGAAAGCAGATATCGGACTTAAAATAGCACGCAGAAACAGTATACTCGCAATCATAAAGGACAAAAAGGAAGTGACCATAAAGGACATTGTCAACCTGGTGAAAGACGTCAGCGAGAAGACTATCCAACGAGAATTACTTACTCTTGTCTCAGAAGGCGTACTCAAAAAAGAAGGCGACAAACGCTGGAGTCGTTACAGTATTGCATCCTAATCCGTTAGGATATACGTGCTCCTCGCCCTTCCTCAAACGATGCATTATTGCTTGATTTGAAAGGGTAAATGTGCAATTATAGGAGTAGGGATAAGTGGTTGAGAAATCAACTGGTTATCCACATATAGTATTTTGTTGCGCAAGTAGCGAGTACTATAATGAATGTACTGCGCAACTTACAACATTGAGAAATCAATGTTCGTTGTGCGGATTGCGCGTTGTGCGTTTCAGGGAAAGATTGATGATAGGATCTTCTTGAATTGGAAAGCACATCCGCAAAAATTGACGGAGGAATGATCATTGAAAACAGAAAAGCTTTTCAGAATAATTTCTTACGAAATATATTTTCGGAGAGCCGCTTCGCTGCATTCAATTCTGCGTGCAGAAGGAGTTCATGTTTTCAGTCGATCAGGAATTCCGTATGCCCTGTCGACAAGGCAGAATTTTGTTTTTCTCAAAGTTCAGATCATTGATAGGAATGAAATGAATTTTGTATCGTCGGCCCTGTGCCGACACAATGCACAACACATTGGTTGTACTTACATTAATGCGAGTACGTCGAAACCGATCTAATCGTGCATCGCTTAGCACACTGTTGCATACGGCAACATGTGCGAAGCAAAAATAATTATCATTATGATAAACTTTCTTAAATCTAAAACTGCGAAAGCAGCTGTAGGTTTGATCGCTATCGCGATGGTTTTCGCAACTGCTGTACAAACAGCAAGTGCAGAAATCACTTCTACATTGCGAAAAGGTTCATCTGGTTCACAAGTTGTTGAACTTCAGAACGGCCTTAACACAATGGGATATGCAAACCCAGCTCTTGTAGCAGACGGTAAGTTCGGTGCAAAGACTGACGTTGCTGTTAAAGCATTCCAGGCTGCAAAAGGCCTCGTTGCTGACGGTATCTTCGGTGCTAAGTCACGAGCTGCTTGGACAGGTACAGGCCCTGTAACTCCAAATGCGACTCTATGTCCAAATGGAATGACATTGGCAAGTAACTGTACAATGCCTCCAAGTGGCGGTACACAAACAGGTCCAGTGATGGCAATGTTGTCTACAGATAACCCTGCTGCTGGATACTACGCTGCTACACAAGCTGGTGCTTCACTTCTTAAAGTTAACTTCACAGGTAACGGAACTGTTACTAACGTAAAGTTACAAAAGATCGGCGTAGCTGCTGATAGTTCATACAGTAATGTATATCTATTCGATGGAAATACACGTCTAACTGACGGTGCTTCTATTTCTAATAATGGTGTAATCACTTTCTCAAATCCTTCTGGATTGTTTACAGTTAGTGGTTCAAGAGTGATCACTGTTAAGGCTGACTTAGCTTCTTCTGGTTCAGAAGTTATAGGAGTTTCTCTAAGTTCATTTACTACACTTGGTTCAACAACACCTGTAATGGTTTCAGGAGTAACTGGTAATCAGTTTTCTCTTGTATCAGCATCAGGTCTTGCTACAGCTGCTCTAGTAAGTGCAACTGCAACTCCTTCTGCTTCTTCAATTGATCCTCAAAATGACTATGTGGTATGGCAAAACAATGTTAACGTTTCTAGCCGAGAGGCTAAACTCGTTAGTATGGCTTTGAAAGAAGTTGGTTCAATCAACTACGGTGATGTAAACAATTTCAGACTTTTGGTTGATGGCGCAACGGTTGCTACAACACAAAGTATTGATTCTAATGGTTATGTTACTTTTGTTCCTACAACTCCAGTTGTACTTTCAACAAACACACACGTGTTTAAAGTTATGGCTGACGTAGTAGGCGGTGCGTATAGAAACTTCAAGTTTGAAGTTCGAAACAAGGTTGACATGAACATAGTTGACAGTCAATCTGGTTATGGAATCTCAGTTACTGGAACTGTTCCTAACCCAGCTGGTGTTCAAACAATCAACAATGGTAATATCACTGTTCAAAAAGCTTCTAACTCTCCTTCAGGAGATGTAATCTATAACGGTAGTGATGTTGTACTTGCTCGTTACACACTTCGCACATTTGGTGAAGCTGTAAAGATCGATACAATAAAAGCTAGTGTTACTCTTTCATCTGGCACAGGAGGACTTCGCTCAGGACGTATCTTGATCGATGGTCAACAAGTTGGATCAACAACAACTCTTGCTGAGGATTCAGCAAGTACACCTTACACTTCTTACAATGCAAACTACACACTTCAAGCTGGCACAACTGCTACTCTTGAAATCCGTGCAGACTTGTATGAAACAGGTGCAGGTGCAGCAGTTGCTGCAGCAGTTACTGCAGTTGCAAACCTTGAAGATGTTAGCTCAATGCTTAACGCACAAGGTGTAACTTCAGGTCAAACATTTGACTTCCCAACTTCAGATATAGCAGGAAATACTTTGACAGTACGTGCTGGTACAGCTACAGTTGCTAAATATACTTCTTATGCTAACCAGACAACAGTTGCTCCAAAGACTGCATATCTATTAGGTAAGTGGGCTATAACAGCTGGTACAGTTGAAGATGTAAACATGGATACTTTCTCTTTCGCTACTACGTATGCTGACGCTTTTGCTGATGCAGACTTAAATAACGTAATGATGAAAGTTGACGGTGTACAAGTTTCAACTACAAAATCAACTGTTACTTCACCATTTTCATTTAGTGCTAATGTGTTGATTCCTAAAGGAACAACAAAGTATGTAGAACTTTACGCAGACATTCTTTCATCAGCTACTGATGGAGACGGATCAGCTGATACTGTTTACGCTACTTTGACTGCATCAGGAACAACAACACCTTCTGGTGCTTCTGTTGCTCCATCTGGAGTAGATGGTCAAACAATCACAGCTTCAACTGGTTCATTCACAACTTCACTTGATGGTTCTTCACCATTCGCACGTACAGTTGCTGGTAACCAAGAAGTTGTCGGTGCTAGTTACAAATTCCAAGCTGTAAATGAAACATATACAGTTAAGGAAATCCAAGTTAAAGTTGCTTCAGCTGGAGCTGCTTCAACAATCAGTACTGTACAGCTTTACGATGGCGCAACAGCTATCGGTGCTGCTACACCATTTAGTGGCACAACAGCTCTAGTAACAGGACTTAACCTTGTTGTAAATGCAAACACTTCAAAGGTTGTTACCGCTAAGCTTATGCTTAACACTATCGGTACTGGTGCTGGTACTTCACAATCAGATGCTGCTCTTACACTTGATTCAGCAAAATATGCTGATTCACAAGGTGTAGAAACAACAGATGCTACTGATCGTGCAGGTAATGCAATGTATGTATTCAAATCAGTTCCTACAGTTGCAAAACTTAGTGCAAATCTTACTAATGCTGTAAACAACAGTGCTTCTGATTTGTACAAGTTTAGTGTGACAGCTTCATCAAAAGGTGATGTTGCTGTTAAGCAATTCAAACTTGCTACAACATGGTCAGACCCAGGAACAGATTCAACACTTGCTCTTACAAACATCAAACTTATCGAAGATGGTTCTGATGTAACTGCATCAACAGTAAGTATTGTTGATGAAGATGGAAATAATGTTGAATCTACTGGATTTGCTGAAGCTGACGATACACTTATCGTTTCATGGGATGCTGGATACGAATCAGTTGTGCCTGCTGGTACAACTAAGACATACACAGTACGTGGAACTCTTAGTGGATTCGTTGCACAACCAGGAGTAGAGTCAAACAGTGTTACATTCGCATTCAACGGCGATACATCAGCTAACGGTACAAGTGTATACTTGAACGATGAAACTGATATCGGTGCTGGACAGAGTGAAATCTGGGAACTCTTTACATCTGCTGCTGCTAACTCTTCTGATGGTACAGCTATGAAGTTTATCTGGTCAGATATGTCTTCTTCAGCTCACACATCAGCTGGTAACGCAAGTTCAACAGGTGATTGGGCAAATGGATTCAAAGTTCTTAACTTTGATCTCGATACTGAAACATTCTCAACAGCTCTATAATCTTAGATCATAGAACACTGAGAGAAAAAGTTTCTCACAAAAAACCACCCGAAAGGGTGGTTTTTTGTTTAGATAAAATTGATCAGTGAAAGTGTATAGTAATAAAAAATTCAAAATAAAATAAGTATGAGAAAAACTATTATTCTACTATGCTTGTTTTTGTCTATTGATAAAAGCAATGCTCAATCTTGGCAAGCTTTACCAGGAGGGTCTGTAAATGGAGATGTGTATTCTGCAATTCGCTTTGGCCCGTATATGTGGTTTGGTGGATTGTTTAACAATGGTGGCCCGGTTGCAAGTCCATTTATTATTCGACATGATGGATTTCAATGGATTGCGACTCCTTTCACAAACGGTGTGCCGGTGAACTTCTGTATTTTTAACAACGAACTCTACGCCTTCGGTGGTTTTGATATCGGCCCTTTGCGATATGGAATCATGAAGTGGAATGGGGTAGGGTGGACGCCTTTGGCACAACTATCTTCTGGAGAATCTAGGGCTAAGCTAGGACAGTCCTAGCTTAAAATAAAGAATTGTGTATAATTGTAAGT
>CAZQAW010000007.1:0-51511 GCA_964591445.1 uncultured Candidatus Saccharibacteria bacterium
TTAAGGGGACGACGGTTTAGTAAACCGTTGATTTAAACCACTCATCCACGCCTCCAAGCGAGTATGTATCAACGACTATACTATATATGTGTCTTTTTCGAAAGTGGTTCTTTAATGACAAGTTTGTATTGTATTGTGTCTCCTTGATGGATATCTTCTTTGTCTCGAATTTGTTTTTTAAGGGGGAGGAGGTATGCTTGAGAGCGGTTGTCTTTAAATATTGAAGTCTCCCACGTTGTTTTTCCAACAGTAACCTTGACTTTTAAAGATCCAAAGCCACGGCGGACATTTTTATAAAGTGTTGCAAGTGAAGCACTTTCTTTCTTGGGTACATATACAAAATGCCATGCTGCTGTAGCGCCAGGGTAGGTACACACTTTTTCTTTTATGGTATAGATTTTCATGCAATAGGTTTTCGTTATCAACCTTGGCATATATCATCACACAGTAGATGTGCTTTAACAAACCAAAGGCGGAGCCGGATGGATTCGAACCATCGATGGGGTATAAAGCCCATGCCTCTTTAGCAAAGAGGTACGTTAGACCACTCTGACACGGCTCCAAATAATACCTTCACAGACTACCATATTTGCTTGGTTTTTTCTAGATAATCAAAAAGAGCTTCAACATTCGTCAAAGCTCTTTTATAAATGCAATTCTTTCACTACTTGTATCTCTGTTGGTTTGAGGAGTGTTTTTTGGAAAGGTCCGTACCAAGCCTCGGCTTGTATCTTTTCTCCTCTCATGACATACGGCACCCAGTCTTTGTCTGCTGGCATCATGTTGTTGTAGGGAAGTTTGTTTTTGTCGAACCACTTTGGTGTAAGCATTTCTTCGGTTGTCGACACTTCGGCTGTTGTGTTTCGCAAAAAGTATACATGCATTTTACATACAAATTCTTTCCCGTCTTCTTTTGTATTGTTGAAGATAACGACTCCACATTTTTCTAATTGCGATGGATCGCCTTTAATACCGCTTTCTTCATCAAGTCCGCGAAGTGCACTTTGTTCAGGAGTTTCGTTTGGCTCAATTCCGCCACCGTATCCATTCCAACAGCCGGCGCCGATTTTCCGCGCCTTTACACCAAGTAAGACTTTACCTTCCGTGTTTTCGACAAAGACAAGTGTTGCATTGAAGAGTACTTTTTCTTTTTCCATACTTTTACACTATATACCTGTGCCTACAGAATGCAAATATGCTAATGCGCAATTGTGAAGCCGAGGATACGGCGGGCGCCCGCTTTGCGGAGCGCCCGCCTGGCTTCTTCTATGGTTGCGCCGGTGGTGCTGATGTCGTCTACGACTACGATATTTCTGCCGCGAACTTTGTGTTTGTATTTTTCGTTCACGACGAAAGCATTTTTCAAATTGGAAAGTCGGAAGCTTCTGTTTTTTATTCGTGCTTGCGGAGTTGTGTCGCGAGTTTTGACAAGCGCGTCTTTTACAAATGGAAATACGTTCGCTTTATCAAAGTTCGCAAGCGTTTGCGCAAGCACTTCGCTTTGGTTGTAGCCGCGCCCGCGCTTGCGAGTTTTGGAAATGGGAATGCCGACAAAGATCGGATCGACAAAACCTTCCAAACTTCTTTCTGAAAGTTCGCTCACAAGCGTTTCGTAAAGTTGCGGCGCGAGAAGCGCCGCAACAGATCGCGCATGACTATACTTCATCTTCCACATGAGGTCTTTCATCACTTTGTGGCGATATTCAAATACCGAAATCGTATCAGGGTACACTTCCACTGCGCGAGGCATCCCGCGCAGACACTCGCTGCATACCAAACCACCAGCCGCCCCGCAGCCAAGACACTTTTCGGGGAATAGTATGGAAAATAGTGACAACAAAATGTTCATATATATGTGCATGTGCTATACTACCTGTATTAGAAGTATACGGCACAAGCAAGAAACACTACAATATATATGGCAAATCCCTTTACAAATATTTTAAGTTCGCTTGGTCAAGCATTCAAACAAAGTCCGTCCGAGTCTGTTTTTGGTCTCGACATCGGTTCGTCGGCTATCAAAATCGTGCAGCTCAAGAAAAAAGGCGGCAAAGCTGTGCTTGAAACGTATGGTGCGCTTGCGCTTGGTACATACGCCGGCGTTTCTGTCGGGCAGATCACCAACCTTCCTGTCGACAAACTTTCTGAAGCGATCGCCGACGTGCTTCGCGAAACATCCATCACCACGAAGCGCGGAGCGATTTCTATCCCTTCATCTTCGAGCCTTATCTTTACCGTCGAGCTTCCGTATATGGTGACAGAAAATCAATACCCAACCGCGATCCCGGCCGAAGCGCGCAAATATATTCCTGTTCCGATTTCCGAAGTCTCACTCGACTACTGGCCGATACCAAAGCAAGAACAACTTTCAACTCCTGGCGAAGAAAATAGTTCTCAAACCAAAAACGAAGTGCTCGTGGTTGCAATACACAACGACGTCATTACAAAATACCGCGACATCGTGGAGAAAACTGCGCTCACAGCAGATTTGTTCGAAATAGAAATTTTCTCAAGCATTCGCTCCGTGCTCGGACATGAGCCTTCTCCTGTGTTGATCATGGATCTTGGTGCTTCAAAAACAAAACTTTCGATTGTCGACCACGGTATCGTGCGTGGATTTCACGTAGTGAACCGCGGCGGGCAAGATATTTCGTTCGCACTTTCCAAAGCAATGAACATTCCGTTTGCACAAGCGGATGAAATGAAGCGCACGTACGGCATTGCTGGTGGCGCAGCGGACCCAAATATCGGCGAGATCATCCGCCTTCAGCTCGATTATATTTTTTCCGAATCTTCAAGCGTTATTTTGAATTACGAAAAGAAATACAACAAAAGCGTCAGCAAAGTCATTATGCTTGGCGGCGGTGCGCTCATGAAAGGTTTTCAAGATTATGCAAAAGCAAACTTCCGTTCAGACGTAGAACTCGGCGACCCGTTTGCAAAAACAGAAGCGCCAGCATTCCTCCAAAACATTCTTTCAGAAACCGGCCCCGAATTCGCAGTAGCGATCGGACTTGCACTTCGGGAGTTGCAGTAGAGGTTATACACAGCCGCAGAAATAGATTTGAAAACACAAAGTGATATACTCTTTATATAGTCTATTTACATGGATAAAGAATTTCAAACATCTTTTATACCGAAAAAGCCTTTGACTGAAGAGCGCATTGTGACGCGCCGGCCTGTGTCGCTGGTGAATTTTGTCGTGACGCTTATTTTCATCGGCTCGCTCGTGGCGGCGGGAGGTGCGTACGCGTACCAGCTTACACTCAAGAAATCTGTATCTGACATGGACGCGCAACTCGTGCTTGCACGCAACAGTTTTGACCCAAGTGTGATTGCAGAAATGCAGATGCTCGACAAGCGTTTGAAAGCTTCCGGAGAAATCCTCGACAGCCACATCATGATCTCGCCGATCTTTATATCGTTGCAATCAGTCACGCTCAAAACAGTGAGCTATACGAAGTTCACTTACGAGCTCAAAACTGAAGCCGGCAAAAAACAAGTCGACGTGCAAATGAGCGGAAAGGCAACAGGTTACGATGCCATCGCTCTTCAGTCTGATTCGCTCGCAACGAACAAATATATCAAGAACCCAATTTTTTCAAATTTGAACTTGGATGAAAAAGGCCGTGTCACTTTTGATCTGTCATTTACTGTTGATCCAAGTTTTGTGAATTATTCTGACACAGTAAACAGAGAAGGCATCGAGCAAGCAGAGCAGATGGCCGAAGAGCAGCTTACACTTCCAGAATCCATGATGGCCCCAGAAGAAACAACACCGACTGATGCAACCCAGCAGGGAATCATTGAAGAGCAATTACAAGGTAACACTACTTTGGACTAATTTATGATGCGCTTTATCGGACCACTTATCATGCTTGCAGTTTCCGTCGGACTTTTCTTCGCGTACACAAGCAAGACGTATACTTCTATCCAAGAGCTTCGCGTCAAGCAAGCCGAGTATAACGACGCGCTTTCAAATGCGGCCGAGCTCGAAGCCGTGCGCAACCAGCTTATCGAAAGATACAACATGTTTGACACGCAGACTTTGGCCGAACTCAAGAAACTTTTGCCGGACAACGTAGACAACATCAAGCTCATCCTTGAGATCAACGACGTCGCGGTCAAATACGGCATGTCTTTGAAGAATGTGAAATTCCAGTCCAACCAAACTGCAAGCCCGACAACTATCGAAGAAAGCAACTCTCGTCTTGCCGAAAAGAAAAAGTCTTACAGTGCATTTAACGTAGAATTCTCGACCGAAGGCACGTATTCAAACTTCGTGTTATTCTTGAGCGACATCGAAAAGAGCTTGCGCATTGTCGATGTGAATTCGATCGCATTTTCTTCACCGGAACTTCCACAGACTGCGCTCGGCGGACTTACCAACGGCAAGCCGAAAGATTCTTATAAATACGACTTTAGCATTTCAACTTATTGGCTCAAACAATAATATGTCATCCAAGCTCAAAAATCTATTCTTGCTCGTAGTCATCATCGGAATCGCGTATTTCGGCTATAACTATTTTATAAAAAAGGACACGCCGCAAGCCGGACTTGTTTCGTCTTCAACGCAAACTGCAAGCAGCGCAACAGGAAGTTCCGAGCTCGGCAAAGAATTTCTCACGCTTCTTCTCAATTTGAAAGTCATCACGCTTGATGATTCCATTATCAAGACCGAGCCGTACCAGCGCTTGATCGACTTTACAAAAGTGCTTTCTCCGGACACGAACCCTGGCCGACCGAACCCATTTGCACCTATCGGCACCGAAGGCGCAGTTCCTGTAACACCAACGTCTACCACTCCGCAGCCAACTTTGAGCCCGGTACAAAATGGCAACAATGCTTCAAATTCTGGCACTGTTGAAACTGTCACTGCAAGCTCGATCCAGTCTGTGAGCGCAGTGTTAAACGGGGTTCTTCCGCAAGCAGTTTCTGGCACTCTTGTATGGTTTGAATATGGCACGAACTCTTCCGGTCTTACGACGTCGACTTCTCGTCTTGCGCAAAATACTTCTGGCACTTTCAGTATGACGGTCTCTGGTCTTCGCGCAAACACAACGTATTATTTTAGAGCAGTCGCGCAGATCGGCGGCAAGACAGTCACAGGCCAGACACTATCATTTAAGATCAAATAAACGCCTATGAGTTTCATTGACGAATTGGTTTCCCAAGGCGCTATATCGGAATCTGTAGGGCAGCAAGCACAAGCTGCTCTTTCGCGTGACGCGAATATGGTGGTAGACGACGCACTCATCAGCGCTGGTATAGACGAAGAAGCTATACTTGCTGCAAAAAGTGCGTATGCCGGCGTTCCGCGCGCAACTGTCGACATGAAAAATATCACTTCGGAAATGATGAAATATATTCCCGAAGATTCCGCATCGCATTACCACGTGGTGCCGATCGGCATGGCAGACGGCGTGCTCCAAGTCGGCGTGCGCGATCCGGAGAATATTCAAGCGATGGACGCACTCCAATTCATCTCGGGCCGCATCAATGTTCCGTACAAAATTTTTCTCATTAACCGTGCAGATTTTATGAAAGTGATGAGCGCGTACCAAGGTCTGACGGGGGAAGTCGACCAGGCGCTTTCGCAGATCGACGAAGACTTGCTCGATGTCGATACAGCTGGTGGTGGAACAAGCGGAGACACAGTTGCAACGTCGATCGGTAACAACGACTCAATGGTAGAAGACGCGCCGATCATCAAGATCGTGGCGGTGATACTTCGTCATGCAACAGAAGGAAATGCTTCGGACATCCATATTGAAAACACTGGCGACAAAGTCAAAGTGCGTTTTCGCGTCGACGGAATTCTTCACGAAAGTATCGTACTTCCGCTCAATGTGTACGCCGGTGTGATCGCTCGTATCAAAATTCTTTCTAAACTTCGCCTCGACGAAAAGCGCAAACCGCAAGACGGCGGATTTTCTGCAAAAATCGAAGGCCGCAAGGTGGACTTTCGTGTTTCAACTCTGCCTTCATACTACGGAGAAAAAGTGGTGATGCGTATTCTCGATTCGCAACGCGGTGTGAAGCCGCTCGATAAGCTCGATCTTTCGCCAGAAAACTTGGCGATGGTACAAGAAGCTTTGAAAAAACCATACGGACTTATCCTCATTACCGGCCCGACAGGTTCCGGAAAAACAACAACGCTCTATTCGATGTTGAACCAGATCGATCGACAGACTTTGAATGTCGTATCTCTCGAAGATCCGGTGGAATATCACATTCCCGATATCAACCAGTCGCAAGTCATGCCGGAAATCGGATACACGTTCGCATCCGGACTTCGCTCCGTGCTTCGACAAGACCCGGACGTGATCATGGTGGGAGAAATCCGCGACAAAGAAACTGCTCAGCTTGCTATCCAAGCCGCGCTTACCGGACACCTCGTATTCTCAACTTTGCACACCAACAATGCTGCCGGTGTTGTGCCACGACTTGTCGACATGGGAGTCGATCCGTATCTTATTGCGCCGACTTTGGTGCTTGCTATCGCGCAGCGCTTGGTGCGTACGAACTGCCCAAACTCTCGCAAGCAAATGCCGATGGACGAAGCAACCAAAACGCTCATCGACAAACAGTTCGAAGATCTGCCGGCAGAATTCAAATCTAAACTTCCAATAGGCAACACGATGTACGAAACTGTGCCTTCTCCAGAATGTCCGTCTGGAACCAAAGGCCGCATGGCTGTGTTCGAAATGTTTGCCGTCGACAAAGAAATGGAAGCCGTCATCTTGAAAAATCCGGTCGACACCGAGATCATGAAAGTAGCCAGAAAAAAAGGCATGCTCACCATGCGCGAAGACGCACTCATTAAGAGCTTGAAAGGCGACGTGCCTTTCCAGGAGGTGTATAATTTTAATTAAAACTATCGTTTTCTTGACCTCAGCAAAACGATAACTGTTTTGCGACCAGCTTTTGAGGTGCTATACTTAACATATGGACGCTATGAACCACGCAAAACTCGATAAATCTGTAGACTACAAAGGAAATCTCCGAAGGGTTTTAGGCTGGGAAGACAGCAAAAGTTCTCTTATGAAATATTTTGGCTATTTGAAAGGTACTGCTAAAAAAGGTGCCGTTGCGATGCAACGCGAAATGCGCAAAGAATGGGACCTCGGCGTAAAGAAATTGCAACGAACATCAAAGAAATAATATGTACATTCTTGACTCAAATATCGTCATTGGGTTTTTGAATGGAGATGTAAAAATCCGTGATTGGATGGAGAAAAATCAAATGCTTTCTTTTTCGTTCCAGATATCCGACATAACAAAAATTGAAGTATTGAGTTTCAAGAAATTGACTGACATACAAGTGAAAGACCTTGAAGACTTTTTAAATAGGTTTTCGCGAGTGCAGATCAGTAATGAAATCGTAAGTTTGGCCGCGGCTATTCGCAGGAAAAATTTGCTTACACTCGGTGATGCTGTCATCGCAGCAACTGCAATATCGCACAAAAGCAAGCTTGTTACAAATGACAAACTTCTCATAAAAAAGTTGAAAGGGCTTGTAGAAACTGTGTCAATCAGTTAGCTTGTGTAATTCACTTGTGAGACAGTGGCGTAGTGCTACAATAGAAGCATGAACAACAAACTCATTTTTGTGCTGGGCGCAATTGCAGTTGCTGCCTCTTTGGGCGTTGGTGCGCATATTGTCAAAAGCGGCAACTTGCAAGCTGGTGTTTTAAAATCTACTGTTGCGGATAAAGCATTGGTGGATACAAAAACCGCGAAAACAATTAATCCTGTAGTCAATTCGGCAGCAGGTATTTCTTATGTTGTTGATGCGGCAAATTACCGAATTCAAAAATTTAGTCCAACCGGATCTTATGTTACTCAATGGGGTACTCAAGGTAGTGGTAACGGACAATTTACTTCACCTCGTGGCTTGGCGGTGGACTCAACTGGAAATGTGTATGTAGTTGATGCTAACCGCATTCAGAAATTTACAGCAAATGGTGTCTACATAACTCAATGGGGTACTCAAGGTAGTGGTAACGGACAATTTGAAAATGCATCTGACATCGCTACTGATTCCTTGGGAAATGTGTATGTATCGGATTCTTTTAATAATCGTATCCAAAAATTTACTTCCATAGGAGGGTACATAACTCAATGGGGTACTCAAGGTAGCGGCAATGGACAATTTTCTGAACCTTATGGTCTGGCCATTGATTCACTAAACAACGTGTACGTGGGAGATATCTATAATTTTCGCATTCAGAAATTTAGCTCGTCAGGTACATATATAACTCAATGGGGTGGGGTTGGTGCGGGTAATGGGCAATTTGATAAAACAGGAGGTATTTCTATAGACTCTTCTGGTAATTTATACATTGCAGATTCCGCAAACCAACGTATCCAAAAGTTTACCTCAGCGGGTGTCTATATAACTAAGTGGGGAAGTTTTGGTACAGGGTACGGACAATTTGATGTGCCTACAGATGTTTCCGTTGATAGTTTTGGAAATGTATATGTGGTGGATGCAAACAATGAACGTATTCAGAAATTTAATTCTTCAGGAGTGTATATAAACGAATGGGGAGTACAAGGTTCTGGTAATACCCAGTTTAATCTTCCAATAAGTATCGCGATAGACTCACGTAATTGTGTTCCATCTGCGACGCCTGTAAGTTTACCATCTACAACGCTCAATACAGGACTACAGGTTATTGCAAAATTTAATGTCTCAAGTTGTGGACAACCCATTGTAACGGATAAGTTTTATTTCAAAACTACCCAGTCAAATAATTCATTCAAACTAGGAACTCCGGCGCCCACTCTTGGCACATATGGAGGAACAATTCTTAATTCTGCAATGCCCCCAGTGTATGGTCCTGCATATTACCCTGTTTTCCAGACATTTAATTATACTCAACCTGCTTACTCAACAGTTGTATATGAAGTCCGGGCTACTGTCTCTGGTACGGTTCCAAATGGTTCTACTTTGACTACACAACTTATGAAAATTGATTCAACCATACCAATAGGTGGTCAATCAATTGTAATCCCGCAGTTACCTCTGCCGTCGCAGACACTTATCCATTAGATTGTTTAAATCAATACTTTTCCACTCGGCGCAACAACATTGACGCATTAAAAGTGATATACTAAAAGTATATGGCAAACACACATTCCATCCTCATTATCGACGACGACAGTTTTCTTCTCGATATGTATGCTCTCAAATTCTCGCAGAGCGGGTTTGAAGTTGATTCTGCTTTGGGTTCCGAACTTGCTTGGGAGAAAATACAAAAAGGCGCAGCTCCAGATGTGATGCTTGTCGACATTGTCATGCCGGGAATGACAGGTTTTGAACTTTTGGAAAAGATCACAGAGAAAAAGCTCATGCCGAATACTTTGAAGATCGTGCTTTCAAATCGTGGCCAGCAAAACGACATCGACCAAGCCAAAAAATACGACGTGGCGGGTTACATTGTCAAAGCGAACAACACTCCGGGCGAAGTGATTAGCAAAGTAAACGACATCTTGAAAGAACATTCGAAATAATATGAATCCACAACAAACAATCGACGAACTGATCACAACAGTCATACAAGAAGGCGGGTCTGACATACACATTGCGGCTGGCCGTCTGCCGACGATCCGTGTTACCGGGCAGCTCATTCCGCTCGTCAAACAAAAAATTCCGAACAATGACGACATGAAGGCAATACTTTCTGCGCTTTTGGGCGACGAGAAAATACTTGCGCGATTTTTAGAAAATCAAGAAGTGGATTTTTCCTACGCGTTCAAAGACCAAGCTCGTTTGCGTGGCAATGCGTATTATGAAAAGGGAATGATCGCCATTGCGCTTCGCTTGATACCGAAAGTCAAAGCGCTTGCAGACTTGAACTTGCCGCCGATCATCGAAAACTACGCTCGCAAGAAGCAAGGGTTTTTCTTGGTAGTAGGTCCTGTTGGGCAAGGAAAGTCGACGACGCTTGCGGCAATGATTAACCTCATCAACACCGAGCGTGCTGAGCACATCGTCACTATCGAAGATCCGATCGAGTACATTTATGAACCAAAGCGTTCACTTATCGACCAACGCGAAGTCGGCATCGATACGAAAGATTTCAATTCTGCGCTCAAGTCTGTATTTCGAGAAGACGTAAATGTGATCATGATCGGAGAAATGCGAAGCCCGGAAACGATTGCCGCAGCGGTAACTGCTGCAGAAACAGGGCACCTTGTGCTTTCAACTTTGCATACGAACAATGCTTCGCAAACGATCGACCGTATCATCGACGCATTTCCGCCTGGCCAGCAAGATCAGATCCGCATCCAGCTTTCAAATTCACTGCTCGGTATCTTTTCACAAAGACTTATTCCGCGTGTGACCGGAGGCCTTGTGCCGGCGTATGAATTCTTGGTCAACAACAACGCCGTTGCAAACTTGATCCGCGAAAAGCGCACGCATGAGATCGACGTGGTGATAGAGACCGGCTACGAATCCGGAATGATCGACATGAATCGCAGCTTGCTTGAGCTTGTTCAAAAAGGCGAAATTACTATCGAGAATGCATATCTGAATTCTCTTAATCCAAAAGCGCTCGAGCGCCTCATCTAATGTATGATTTTTAAATACGAAGCACTTACAGAAGGGGGAGAGAAAAAGTCCGGCACGATAGATGCCGTGAATAAAGACTTGGCGATCGGCGCGCTTCAGCGTCGCGGTTTTGTGGTGACGCTCATCAAAGGCGAAGACGAAAAATCTCGCTTCCAGACGAACTTGTTCGAACGCGTCGCGCTCAAAGACATCGTTATTTTGTCTCGACAGATTTCGACATTGTTCGAAGCTCAAGTGTCTGCGCTCAAAGCATTTTCACTTCTTGCATCAAATGCTGAAAATAGACTGCTTTCCAAAAAGTTGACGCAAGTGGTGGATGATCTGCAAGCAGGTTTCTCTATCTCTGGCGCGCTTTCCAAACACCAAGATGTTTTTTCTCCATTTTATGTAAACATGGTCAAGGCCGGCGAAGAGTCTGGTAAGCTTACGCAAACATTCTTGTATCTTGCAGATTATCTCGACCGTCAATACGAACTTACTTCCAAAACTCGAAATGCTTTGGTGTACCCAGCATTTGTCATTGTTGTGTTCATTACCGTGATGGTGCTCATGTTTGTGCTCGTTATTCCAAAACTTTCTGCAATCATCATCGACTCGGGTCTTGAGATCCCGATTTACACAAAGATCATCATCGCGATCAGTAATTTCTTTGTCGACTATGGTCTGCTGATTTTAGTATTCGTCATTGCGGCGTCGGCATACGTGTTCCGCTTGTCTCGAAGCGACAGCGGCAAAGTGTATTTGGACGGCATCAAACTTTCACTTCCTGGTTTTGGAGACTTGTTCAAGAAACTCTATCTTTCTCGTATCGCGGACAACTTGGACACCATGCTTTCCTCCGGTATCGCCATCGTCCGCTCGATCGAGATCACGTCTGACGTCGTCGGCAACAAAGTCTACGCAAATATCTTGAAAGACGCTGCCGAAAAAGTAAAAAGCGGTACGGCACTTTCTGGCGCACTTGATAAACATCCGGAAATTCCTCAGATCATGGTGCAAATGGCAAAAGTCGGAGAAGAAACAGGATCTCTTGGTTCTATTTTGAAAACGCTTGCAAAGTTTTACAAACGTGAAGTGGACGACTCGGTAGATACTCTCGTCGGCCTCATCGAGCCTGCAATGATCGTCGCGCTCGGTGTCGGTGTCGGCGTGCTCCTTACTTCTGTCCTTGTGCCGATCTACAACATTGCAAGCTCTATCAGCTAGTAATCCACACGTGTCGTTTTTTTATCAGTCATCTTGGAGTATACTTATCTTATGAAAACACTTTCTATAAAACGCGGTTTTACGCTCATCGAACTTTTGGTCGTTATTGCCATTATTGGTATCTTGGCTTCGGTCGTGCTTGCATCTCTTAACAGCGCTCGTGCAAAAGGTGCAGACGCAGCAGTCAAAGGCGGCATGGCAAACATGGCAGCGCAGATTGAGCTTTATTATGACAACAATGGAAATACATATGGCCCGGCTGGTGGTACAGGTGCAGCAACTTGTACGGCAGCTTCTTCAGGCTCAACAGGTACTGGTGCATTCGGTGACCCTGTCGTTATACAAGCATTGAATCAAATCGCAAAAAATTCTGCATCGGGAACTGGTGGTGCAAGCCCTGTCACATGTAATACTGATGCGGGTGGTCAAGCATGGGCAATGTCTACGAACTTGAAAGGCGGTGGTACATGGTGTGTAGACAACAACGGATGGAGAAATCCAGGAACAGCCACAGCCGGCAAATGCCAATAAAAGTTATAAACAAAAAATCGCTCGCTCGAGCGGTTTTTTGTTTGTATACTGTAGGTAATGGATATTATTTTTTCGCTGCTTTTTCTTGTCTTTGGCGCCATCGTCGGAAGTTTTTTGAACGTTGTCATCTTGCGTTTGAATACTGGCCGCGGTATCGGTGGCAGGTCTGGCTGCATGTCGTGCGGCAAAGTGCTCGGAGCATTCGAGCTTGTGCCTGTCGCAAGTTTTTTGCTGCAAGGCGGCAAATGCACCAAATGCAAAAGCAAACTTTCGTGGCAATATCCTATTGTCGAAGCACTTTCCGCGATTGTCTTTTTCTTGCTCGGGCACATGTTTTTCCCAAGCGTGCTTGATGTACACGCGAGCGCTGTCGTCATCTTTGCGCTCTATGCAATCATATTCTCACTCCTCATCGTGATTGCCGCGTACGACTTTCGTCACACCGTCATTCCAGACCGGCTCGTATTTGCATTCATTATTCTTTCATTCCTCACTACATCGATCGCGTACGGGCCAGCGTTTTCGTACATGTATATTTTCTATGCAGTCTTGCTTGCCGTGCCGTTCGCGCTTCTCTGGTATGTGTCCAAAGGCAAATGGATGGGACTTGGTGATGCAAAACTTGCGCTCGGTATCGGATTTTTATTGGGCGGTAGTGCCGGCTTGCTTGCGCTTATGTTTGGTTTTTGGGCGGGAGCAATCGTTGCGGTAATGCTTATGCTTTTCAAGAAAAAAGGCGTGTCAATGAAAACAGAAATTCCTTTTGCGCCATTTCTTATCTTGGGAACACTGCTCGTCTTTTTCCTCAAGCTCGACATTGCCAGTTTTATGATGCTTTTTATCGGCTAATATGAAACTTCATTTTTTGAAAAATAAATACGAATTCACGCGCGGTGTAACGTTCATCGAGCTTATCGTCGTCATCAGCATCTTTGCAATGATCTCGACCGTGACGCTTTTCAACTTCAGCGATTTCTCGACCAACATCTCGCTTCAAAATATTTCTCACGACATCGCGCTCAAGATAGCCGAAGTCCAGCGCAAAGCGGTATCCGGAAGTTTTTCTAATGTACAAGTTACCCTTCCTGATGATTATGCGTCCACATATGGTATGTATCTTGCAACAACTTCATCAAATTCGCCTGACTTTAACCAAACTGGTAAAGAATTTATTTCTTTTATTGATTTACCGCCAACCAATGGCGTATATGATCCAGGTCAAACTTTGGCAACTGATAAATATTGTTCCACTTTTTCTTCTCCGTCTTCGTTGACCGAATGTCTCGACCGCACGTTCATCACAACAGGGGATTCTATTTCTTCGATCATGCTCGACGGCGCGCCAAGTGCTGACGTTGTCATTCTTTTCAAACGTCCGTTTCCGGATGCACGCATTTATACAAGCGCAACAGGCGACGCCGTTCCGTACAACAATGCAGACATCGAGATCACTTCGGCCAAAGGCGCAAAGAAGCATGTTATCATTAACAGCATAGGCCAAGTGCGCGTCGAATAATATGAAAGCAGATTTGCAAAAGGGGTTCACGCTTGTTGAAGTCATGATCGCAGTCGGGCTTTTTGTTGTTGTCATGGTTGCTGGCATCGGCGCAATACTTTCTGCAAATACGAGCCACAAAAAAACGCAGTCGCAACGCACGATACTCGACAGCATGTCGTTCGTACTTGAAGACATGTCTCGCAATCTTCGTCTCGGAAGTTCATATCGTTGTCCGGCTGGTGTGAGTGCTGCAGCTACCGGAAGTGACGAATACCTAACAGGATTTTTGTTGGGCGGCACAGCTCCATCAGATTGTGGCCCGGGGAGTGAAGCGCGTTCGATTGCTTTTGAAACACAGACTGGCGACCCGACTAATGATTCCGACCAAGCCGTGTATTTGTTCTACAACGAACGCCTGTACAAATCTATCAACGGCGGAGTAGATTATTTTGCAATGACGCCGCCAGGAGTAAAACTTTCCGACCAGTCCGGCTTCACGGTTGTCGGCGCGTATCCGTATACTGACCCATCTGGCACAAGTACGACAGACGACGTGCAGCCGCGCATCATCATCAGACTTTCCGGAAAGATCATGTACAAAGATATTGAGACGCCATTTGATTTGCAAACAACTGTGTCCGCGAGGCTTATAGACTCATAGTATGAAATATTTTACACCACAAAAACAAAGGCCTGCCCGTTCCGTAGCGCAAAGCGCGAAGGCGGGTTTTACGCTTATCGAAACGCTCGTCGCGCTTGCGATCTTTACCATTTCCATTGTTGGACTTGTGGCAGTGACGGCCGGTGGTATCAACAACGTAACCTACGCCAAAAATAAAATTACTGCGATGGCGCTGTCTGCTGAAGGTGTGGAGCTCATCCGATCCGTTCGCGACAACTTTGCTCTTCAAAGCACGACGGCAACAGGCTGGACAGATTTTACAAGCGAACTTGCAAACAAAGGCTGTACGACAGGCTCGGGCTGTATCATCGACGCAGAAACTCTTACGCTTGTTGGCTGTCTTTCTTCCGGATGTCCTTTTATGAACAAATACACCAGCGCAAATGCCGACTATTATGGGTACAAAGTTGGTACGCAGTCTTCGTTTGCTCGCACGATACTTATTTCTGGCGTTTCGACAGATGAAATTTCCATCACTTCCACAGTGTCGTGGGTGCAGGGTGACGGCACTCGGTCGGTTTCTACTCAAGAAAACTTGCTCAACTGGTTCGCTTTGCCGGCACCAGTCACACCGTAATATATGAAGACACTTTTTATACAAAACAAAAAAAGTAAAGATCGCGGCTTCGTCGTGTTGTTCGCCGTGCTCATTTCTGCCGTCGTGCTCGCGCTTACTATCGGTATTTCAAATATTGCTTACAAAGAACTGCTCTTGAGTTCTGAAGCTCGTGAAGCGAACTATGCATTCTTTGCTGCGGACTCGGGCGCGGAATGCGCTTTGTATGCGGATATCCAGCAAGGCGGTTTCGGTTTGCCAGATGGCACGCCACCTACTTCGACGTTCAGCTGCAACAACCAGACTATCAACGTTGCTTCTTCTGCAACGACGCATACATTTGAAGTAAATTATACGAATGTCAACGGCAACAACAAGCAAACCTGCTCCGAAGTCGTGGTAGAAAAAGACCGCCAAGTAACGCTTCCGGACGGCACGACAGCAAGCTACACAGAGATCAACTCATACGGCTACAACGTAAGTTGTGCGCAAGTACAAGCGCTTTCAAATCAGACTCGCGCGGTCAAACGCGCGCTCCGCGTCACGTACCAAAATGATGTGGTAACTCCGTAAGCGCCCTGGTATACTACGCTTATGAGCAAACAGCGGATACAGGCTCTCCGAAAAGAGATCGCCGAACTTCGACACAAATACCATGTAGAAAACGACCCAAGCGTGACTGACGACGTCTACGATTCTTTGACGCGCGAGCTGAAAGAACTTGAGGCCAAGCATCCGGAATTGAAAGAAAAAGTAAACAGCCTTGACCGCGTGGCCGGCAAGCCGCTTGATAAATTCGTCAAAGTGCAACATGCAAAGCGCATGCTTTCTTTGAACGATGCATTTTCAAAAGAAGAAGTCGTAAAATGGCAAGAGCGCATGCAAAAACTTGTCGGTGATACGAAGCTTTCATATTTTGCTGAACTCAAATTCGACGGGCTTGCGGTGTCGCTTATTTACGAAAATGGAATATTTGTACGCGGTGCAACTCGCGGAGACGGATTTGTTGGAGAAGATATTACAGAGAATTTAAAGATGATTGAAAGTATTCCGTTGGTTTTGAATTCCCCCTCTCCTTCGCACCCAGTAGGTGATTTTACTCAATCAGGATTGGGTCGGCCGAAGGACCGGGGTGAGGTATTACAATACTTAGAAGTTCGCGGTGAAGCCGTTCTTTCCAAAAAAGTATGGAAAGCTTTGAATGCTCAAAACGAAAAAGAAGGGAAGCCTCTTTTTGCAAACACTCGAAACGCTGCTGCCGGAAGTTTGCGCCAGCTCGACCCGGCTCTTGTAAAAGCTCGTAAGCTTGATTTCTTTGCGTACGATATTGCGAAGATCTCTCTCTCGGCAGGGGGAGAAAAAATACCGCGAAGCCATTCTCAAAAACACGAACTCCTTGCGAAGCTTGGATTTCCTGTTGACAAGAATGACAAAAAATCAAACAAACTTGAAGACATATTCTCGTTTATAGATAAAGTAGAAAAAATCCGCGCAGACTTTCCATATGGTACCGATGGCGTGGTGGTGTGCATCGATGACTTGGAACTTCAAGAAGAGCTCGGTGTTGTCGGCAAAGCTCCGCGATACGCTGTTGCATTCAAATATCCGGCAGAAAAAGCAACGACAATGGTGAAAGATATTACGGTGAATGTCGGCCGCACGGGAGTGCTTACTCCACTTGCGCATTTCCAGCCGACGCTTGTTGCGGGTTCGACTGTTTCAAAAGCGACGCTTCACAATATGGACCAGATCGAGCGCTTGGACATTCGCGTTGGTGACACTGTCGTTATTCAAAAAGCTGGCGACGTGATTCCCGAAGTTGTCGAAGTGCTTCCAAAACTTCGTTCTGGCAAAGAAAAGAAATTTACGATGCCTTCGAAATGTCCGGTGTGTGGCGGAGTTGTTGAAAAAAGAAGCGCCGGCGGAAAAAGCTCTTCTACTACCGTTGCCTTCTACTGCACAAACAAAACATGTTCGGCAAAGAATCGCCGCGGTATGCAGCATTTTGTAAATGTGTTTGAAATTTATGAAGTCGGACCAAAAATTCTCGATCGCTTGCAAGAAGAAGGTTTGATAACCGATGCCGCAGATTTATTTACGCTTGAAGAAGCAGATTTGTCAGGCCTCGAACGCTTCGGAGAAAAGTCTGCAAAGAATATTATCGAATCAATCCAATCTCGAAAAAAGATTTCGCTTTGGCGTTTCCTCTATGCGCTTGGTATTTTGCATGTCGGGGAAGAAACGGCAAAGGACGTGGCAAACCATTTTATAAATTTGCAAAAAGTGATGAAAGCAGAAGCAGAAGAAATAAATGGCATTCCAAACATTGGTCCGGTCGTTTCCGAAAGCATTGCGACTTTTTTCAAACAAAAAGAAAACATAAACTTTGTCGAGAAACTTTTAGAAAATGGAGTGAAAGTTGACCAAGCTGTAAAACAAGTAAAAGGGAAGTTTACAGGCATGACTTTCGTTCTTACCGGCACGTTGCCGACTATGTCGCGGGATATTGCAAAAGAAAAAATCAACGCGCTTGGCGGCAAAGTCTCAAGTTCGGTTTCTAAAAATACTTCGTACGTTGTTGCAGGCGACGAAGCTGGAAGCAAGCTCGACAACGCTCAAAAACTCGGCGTCAAGGTGCTCGATGAAGCTGAGTTTCTCACATTGCTAAAATAAGGTATACTCTGTCCATGACCATAGACGACGTAAACAAGCTGGCGCTTTTGGCGCGGATCGACATGTCTGATGCCGAAAAGCAGGAATTCCTTGCAAATATGGAGTCTATTTTGGGCTACGTGGACCAGATCAAAAAAGCGACTGTTGACGGCGTCGAACGCGAAGTTGGCAGTGTCCGCAACGTTGTCCGCGAAGATGTTGTCGAAAACGAATCCGGATCTTTTACAGAAAAAATCTTGGCGCAAGCGCCAGGAACCGAAGACGGATACATTAAAGTAAAACAAATTCTCTAATATGATCGACCTTGCAACTCTGACAATTGAAAAAGCACATGACGCATTTCTAAAAGGCGAGTATACTTCGCGGCAACTTGTCGAAGCGTATTTGGAAAATATCAAACACAAAGATGGCGAAATCCATGCGTACCTAGAAGTGTTTGCAGATGCTCTCACTCAAGCAGACGAGGCAGACAAGAAAATTGCACAATGGAAAGCCGAAGGAAAAGAAGTGCCCATGCTTGCTGGAATTCCATTTGCAACCAAAGACAATATCTTGATCGAAGGCAAACACGCAAGTGCCGCGTCAAAAATTCTTGAAAATTATGTGGCAACGTACGACGCAACGGTTGTAAAACTTTTGAAAGAACAAGGCGCAGTTATTCTCGGCCGCACAAATATGGACGAATTTGCCATGGGCTCTTCAACGCAAACTTCTGCTTACGGCGTGACTCGCAACCCGCACGACACAACTCGCGTTCCTGGCGGATCTTCGGGTGGTTCAGCGGCAGCAGTTGCAAGCGACATGGCTCTCGTCGCACTCGGTACAGAAACGTGCGGAAGCGTGCGACAGCCGGCAGCATTTTGTGGAGTTGTTGGTCTCAAGCCGACATACGGTGCGCTTTCTCGAAATGGTTTGATCGCGATGGGAAATTCGCTCGACCAGCCAGCGCCGTTTACGAAAACAGTTGCCGAGAGCGAAATTATTTTCAAAGTGCTCGCAAAGTACGACAAAATGGATTCAACTTCTGTGCCGGAAGAATTGAGACACCCCGCTTACCCAACCTCACCCCAACCCTCTCCTAGCCAGGAGAGGGGGAAAAAAGTTATTGGTGTTCCACGAAGCTTCTTCGCAAAAGGACTTGATGCTGAAGTACAAAAAAACTTTGAAGTATGTTTAGAGAAATTGAAATCTGCTGGCTACAGCATTGTCGATCTTGAAATGCCCGACCTCGATTTTTCTTTGGCCGTGTATTACATCATCATGCCAGCAGAAGTTTCTACGAACCTTTCTCGCTTTGATGGTATTCGCTATGGTCACAGTGTCGATGGTGCAAACTTGATGGACGTTTATATGAAAAGCCGCGGCGAAGGTTTTGGCAAAGAAGCGCGACGACGTATTTTGCTTGGTACATACGTGCTTTCACACGGATATTACGATGCTTACTACAACAAAGCAGTCCTTCTTCGCGACAAAATCACTCGACAAATAAATGAAGCTTTTAAAAAAGTAGATTACATTCTCACGCCGACAGTTCCGTCTCCAGCGTTCAAACTTGGAGAAAAAATGGATGATCCGGTTGCAATGTATCTTTGCGATATTTTTTCTGCGCCAGCAAACTTGGCTGGAGTTCCGTCTATCGCGCTTCCGTCCGGCAACACACAAGCTGGGCTCCCAATGTCTATCCAGTTCATGGCGCCGCATTTTGCCGAAGACTCACTCTTTGAAGTTGGAAAGGCGTTTGAAAGTGTGCGATAATGGTTGATATGGATTCTTCTGGTGAGGCTATCAACTATTTGAACGTCGAATATCTTTTTAATCAGATCGTGGAGTTCATCCAAGCGATCATTGGCTGGATCACCGGTCCGCATGATTTTACTTTTGGATGGTTCTTTATGCTGCTCAAGATATTGGCGGCAATACTTGTTGTGCTATTTATCGGCGTGATCCTTTACAGCATTCTTGGCATCAAGAAAATGCGCGAAGAAGAACATCATGAAATCCACGAAACAGTTCACTCAGCGCACCACGAAGAGCATGTTTCCAAAAATCCGCGCTGGCAAGTAGTGGAAGACCACATCAACTCAAGCAACCCGGCTGAATGGAAGATGGCGATCATCGAAGCCGATTTGATTCTCGAAGAAATGCTCGACCGCGCCGGATACGACGGCGATACGTTGGGAGACAAGCTTCGCAGCGCAGAAAAAGGCGATTTCAAGACGCTCGGCTACGCGCGAGAAGCGCACGGAGTACGCAACCAAATTGCGCACCAAGGTTCAGAATTTGCCATTTCACAAACCAAAGCACGCCGTACGATCGACCAGTACAAAGACGTCTTTACCGAATTTGATTATATATAAATGCAAGACACGAATGATATACAGAAACAGATCGAAGAGCTTGAGGCGCAGATGAATGCGCCCGATTTTTGGCTCGACAAAAATCGGGCGCAGGAAACGATCCGTGAACTCAACCGCTTGAAAGACGAACTGCTTGGTGCAGAGAAATATGATAAGGGTAATGCGGTGATGACTATTTTTTCTGGTGCAGGCGGAGACGACTCCGAAGATTTTTCTGCAATGCTTGTGCGGATGTACAGCAAATACTTGACGGACAAAGGATTTTCTATTGAAACTATCCACGCAAATGAAAACGACCATGGAGGATATAGAAATATCACGCTTGGGGTTAACGGAAAAAATGCATATGGTATACTAAAGGGTGAGTCGGGAGTACACCGGCTCGTCCGCATTTCACCTTTTAATGCAAAGAAATTGCGGCAGACATCCTTTTCTTTAGTGGAAGTCATTCCTCAACTGAGCAAAGAACACACAAAAGATATTCCTGAAAGCGAGCTCAAGATCGAGTTCTCTCGTTCGGGAGGCGCAGGCGGTCAGAACGTCAACAAACGCGAGACTGCAGTGCGCATTGTCCATATTCCGACCAATCTTTCTGTCCACGCCGACCGCGAGCGCACTCAAGAAGCAAACCGCCAGGCCGCGCTTGAACTTCTTGCCGGCAAGCTCTACAAGCTTCGCGAAGATGAACGGCTTGCAAAAGAAAAAGGAATGTATATTTCCAAAACGACGGATATCGAATGGGGAAATCAAATTCGCTCGTACGTGCTTCATCCATATAAAATGGTCAAAGACCATCGCACTGGTGTCGAAACTTCTGATGTGAAAGCCGTGCTCGACGAAGGCGACATCCAAGCGTTTATCGATGCAGAAAAGGAACTTTAATTTTTTATGATTTATTTCAACAACGTTACAAAAGCATACGACCACGATTCTGTTTCGCTCGAAGACGTGAATCTGACTATCAACGCTGGCGAATTCGTATCGCTCGTCGGACATTCTGGCGCAGGGAAAACTACTTTGATCAAACTTATTCTTGCGGAAGAAAAGCCAACAGACGGCACTGTCTTTTTCGAATCTTTAAATATTCACAAACTTAGAAGCAGCGACATTACCAAACTTCGCAAGCGCATCGGCGTTGTTTTCCAAGACTTCAAACTTTTGCCGACAAAAACTGCTTACGAAAATATCGCATTTGCCATGGAAGCGGCCGGAAAATCTGACGAAGAAATCGCAAGCGATGTGCCGCACGTGCTCGAGCTTGTCGATCTCACGCCAAAAACGCATCACTTCCCGCACCAAATGTCTGGCGGTGAACGTCAGCGCCTCGCAATCGCGCGAGCGATCATCAACCAGCCGGAAATCATCATTGCCGACGAGCCGACAGGGAATTTGGACCCGATCAACACCTACGAAGTCGTGCAGATTTTGAAAAAGATCAATGACTTGGGAACAACGGTTATTTTGACGACGCACAACCGCGGAGTTGTGGATTCCGTCGGAAAGCGTGTCATTACTTTGGAAAAAGGTCGTATCATCCGAGATGACAAAGAGGGTAAGTACGTTATATAATAGATAGATATGTCATTCGTCGATACAAAACGCATCATACGTTCCGGGTTCAAGAATTTTAGACGAAGCGGCGTCACGTCGCTTGCGTCAGTGCTCGTTACGACGATTACACTTTGTGTCGTTCTCTCGCTCGTCTTTCTCCAAGTTATTCTCAATTTCTCTCTTGCACAGATCAAAGACAAAGTGGACGTGACTATCTACATGACAACGTCTGCTTCCGAAGAAAAAGTGCTCGCGCTCAAAACTTCGATCGAAAAGCTTCCAGAAGTCGCGTCGGTAAACTATGAATCAGCAGAAGACGCGCTCGCGCAATTCAAAGAAAAATATTCCAACGACTACCTCACTATCCAGGCTCTTGAAGAATTGAAAGAAAATCCGCTCGGTGCATCGCTCAATGTCAAAGCGACAGACCCTTCTCAATACGAATCCATTGCCAAGTTTATCGAGACAAGCATCGCCGAGGGTGCAGCACAAGGCATTGTCGACAAAGTAAACTATCGCCAGAACAAAGTCGTCATCGACCGGCTTACATCCATCCTCGAAGGCGCGCGTATTCTCGGACTTTTGATTACGCTCATACTTGTGGTCATCTCTGTCATCATTACGTTCAACACTATCCGTCTCACCATATTTATTTCTCGCGAAGAGATCGGCATCATGCGCCTTGTTGGTGCGGCAAACAAATACATACGCGGGCCGTTTATGGTGGAAGGCATACTTTACGGCGTTATCAGCGCAATAGCGACAATGGTATTTTTCTATCCGTTCTCGCTCTGGCTTGGCAACAAGCTTTCCGGTTTCTTTGGTATCAACATGTTCGAATACTACCTCGGCAATTTCTTCCAGCTTTTCCTGATCGTGCTTCTTTGCGGAACATTTCTCGGAGTCATTTCAAGCTTATTGGCGGTGCGCAAGTATCTTAAGAAATAAACTATGGCAATTGTAAAGAAACCGAAATACATTTTCGTGGTGGGCGGAGTCATTTCCGGAGTGGGAAAGGGAGTTGCGTCCTCTTCCATCGGGAAAATTCTTCAAGACCGCGGACTCTCCGTCACAGCAATAAAGATCGACCCCTACATCAACATCGATGCGGGGACTATGAACCCCACCGAACACGGCGAGGTTTTTGTTTTGGACGATAAAGATGAGACCGACCAAGACATGGGAAATTACGAGCGCTTTCTGAACATCACCCTTTCAAGCGCAAATTATATGACAACTGGCCGTGTGTATAAAAGCGTGATCGAAAAAGAGCGCAACCTCGAATATGGCGGCAAGTGTGTCGAAGTGGTGCCTCACGTTCCGCTTGAGATCATCGACCGCATTACGAAAGCAAGCCGAGACGCGAAAGCTGATGTGACACTTGTCGAAGTCGGCGGAACGATCGGTGAATATCAAAATGTGCTTTTCCTTGAAGCTGCGCGTATGCTCAAGATTAAAAATCCAAAAGACGTTTTGTTCGTCATGGTGTCGTATCTTCCAGTGCCGTCAAAAGTAGGCGAGATGAAAACAAAGCCGACGCAGTACGCGGTGCGGACGCTTAATGGTTCGGGAATTCAGCCGGACATCATCATCGCTCGCTCGACTATTCCGCTTGATGAAAAACGAAAAGAGAAAATCGGCTTCATGTGCAACATCGGTATGGACCGCGTGATTTCTGCGCCAGACGTAGACAGCATTTACGACGTGCCGATCAACTTTGAAAAAGAAAAACTTTCAGATTTGATTTGCGATCTGCTTGAGACGACTTGCAAACCAAAGTCGAGCCCGAACATTGCGCTGTGGAACAACTTCGTCAAAGCGGTGCACAACTCGACGGATGAACTCAAGATTGCGGTGATCGGCAAATATTTTGATTCCGGCGACTTTGTGCTTTCAGATGCGTATCTCTCTGTGATCGAAGCGACAAAATACTCTGCGTATCATTTGAAGAAAAAGCCGGTGCTGACGTGGTTTAACTCGATGGATTTTGAAAAAGACCCAAAGAAAGTAAAAGAACTCGACAAGTTTGATGGAGTTTTGGTGCCAGGAGGTTTTGGTTCGCGCGGAGTGGAGGGTATTATTTCTGTGATCAAATACGTTCGTGAAAAGAAGATTCCTTACTTTGGTATTTGTTACGGAATGCAGTTGATGGTCATCGAATACGCGCGCAATGTGCTGAAACTTAAAGACGCAAATACTCGAGAAATTAACCCCGATGCCGCACACCTCGTCATCGACATTATGGAAAGCCAAAAAGATAATGTAAAAAACAATCGTTATGGTGGTAGTATGCGTCTTGGTGCGTACAAAACTATTTTAAAAGACAGCACGATTGCTCGCGCAGCATACGGTACAAATACTGTGTCGGAACGCCATCGCCACCGCTATGAAGTGAACAACGACTATGTGCCAGACTTGGAAGACGCCGGGCTTGTGTTTTCTGGAGTTTCGCCAGACCGCACGCTGACCGAGATTGCCGAACTCCCAAAGAAAGTCCATCCATTTTTCCTAGGTACGCAATTCCATCCGGAATTCCTCGCGCGTCCGCTTCGTCCGCACCCTATCTTTACTGCATTTTTGAAGGCAGCTTCGCAGCGAAAAAAGAAATAGTAATACAAAAACAAAAAGCGTTTGGAAAGCACGACATAATTTTCTGCTGAAAATTTGCTCTGCTCGGCTCGACAGCCTGCGCAAGGCTTTCCAAACGTTTTTTGTTTTTGCTTTGCACGAGTTGTTTCTCAAATAAAAAAGCCCCGAGAGGGGCTTTTTGTTTTATTGCTATCTCTTTTTCTTTACAACCTTCTTCGCCTTAGAGACTACTTTCTTTGCTTTTGAAACTGCCTTCTTGGCTTTGCCGGCCATTTTGCTCATCATGCGCATTGCGTCTTGTGCTGTTGCTTTCGCTTCTTTCACCACCGGAGCAGCTTTCTTTGCAAGAGCTTTTGCTTTGCCGACTTGCTTCTTCGCTACTTTTGCAACTTTTTTTACAGCAGCTTGTGCTTGCTTGCGATGTTGTTTGCCTTTTGGACCGAGGAAGTAATATGCTCCCGCTGCTGTCGCTGCAACTCCTGCGCCGATAGCTGCCATCTTGCCCGCACTCATGCCTTTCTTAGCATTTGATTTTTTTGCCATATGTGATTTTGCAAATTTATGGCCAAGCCACAAATCTACTGATTTGCGTCGCGTAAGTCCTTTTGGCGCGACGCTTTTTGTTTAAAAACTGATAATAGTGTTCGGCCTTACCTTTATAGTATACCACACTACTTGCGAGTTGCGCGCTTCTTTTTTGTTTTTTTCTTGCTAGCGCCAAAGAGGAAGCGGTAGACCATGCTGTCTTTCATTTCTTCGATCATTTCTTTTGTTGTGTCGCCAATAGAGTTGACGTCGTTTTCGATCTTTTTTGAAATCCGCGCAAATGCTTCGAGTATGTGTATGATGTGCACAAGCGCTACTATTGCCAGCACGCCAAGCACGATGAAGCCGACAGAAGAGATGAAGAAAAATATATTTGCGTTAATGAGCGTATCCATACTTACAGTATACAACGCGTGTTGTATTTGCATAGTATAAAATGTGCATAAACAAAAACCTCGCCGTCGACGGGCGAGATTTCTGTTCTGATAATTCTGTTAGTCGATACTGTGACGCAGGAAATGTTGTATACTAAATTATGATTTATCCTCGGTTGAGAAAAAATGGAGACCTGGCAGAACTCGTTGGAGTTATTCTTGGAGATGGACACATTAGAAAATATCCTCGCACAGAAGAATTGTCAATTTTTTCAAATTCTAACAATTCTGGGTTTGTAAAAAGGTATAGTTCTCTCATTCATTCAATTTTTAATAAAGTTCCGACATGTACGAAACATAGTGGTAAAAATTGCATCAGAATCCGCATTTATCAGAAAGAAATAAGCTCGAGATTGGGTGTACCATTAAGCCCAAGAAAGGATCTAGAGCTTCCTGTTCCCGACTGGATTTTAACCAAAAAAAGTTATATAGTGAGGTATCTTCGCGGCCTGTACGAGGCGGAAGGAAGTTTCTCTGTCCATAAGCGTACATCTACCTATAAATTTTTCTTCACAAACAAGAATACATCTTTGCTTCACAATGTGTTTATGCTTTTGAAGAAACTCGGTTTTCATCCTCATATGAGCGAGACGAAGCCCGATGTGCAGATTTCAAGGAAAGGAGAAGTGTATAAGATTATGGAATTATTGGAATTCAGAAAGTATTAAAATATTTTGCCGGATCGTCTAATGGTAGGACTACAGATTCTGGATCTGTGTATCTTGGTTCGAGTCCAAGTCCGGCAGCATGGAAATTTTTCTCATTCTTGCTGCGGGAATATTAGCCGGATTTATCGGAGCTATTAGCGGCGGCGGTGGACTTGTTTCAATTTCTCTCCTCGCATTTCTAGGAATTCCACTTCAAACTGCACTTGCAACAAATAAATTTGGCGGTCTCGGGTCGGGTATAAGCAGTTTGTATAAATATATAAAAAATGGAAAAGTTGTTTGGAGGTATGTTCTTGGTTTAACGATTGCGGGAGTTCTTGGTAGTTTAATTGGATCACAGATTTTACTCTCAATCGATCCACTTATCCTAAAAAAGCTGACTGGTTTATTACTATTGCTTATTATGCCGACGGTTTTTCTTAAGAAGGATTTTGGTGTTGAAGAAAAAGAGACCTCCGTTGCAAGGCAAAAATGGGGATATGTTATTTACTTTTTTCTTGCAATAGTCTCAAGTTTCTTTGGCGGATTAGGTCCAGTACTTATTTTGAATGTCGTTTGGCTTTCTGGTCTTTCATTCATTCGCGCAAACGCAACAGAATATTTCTCATCATTTATACTTTCGCTCGTTTCAACAATTATCTTTATCGCCCATGGAATTGTAGATTATAAAATTGGTGTACTCCTTTTTATTGGAATGTTTATCGGAGGATACGCTGGAGCACATACTGCAATCAAAAAAGGCGATGCATGGGTTAAAGTATTTTTTGTTGTAGTTGTTGTTATTTCAGCAATTAAGATATTATTTTTTAATTAATATGTCTAAAGATATAGGAACAATAAAACCGGATGGGAATGATTTTCAGTACAAAGTTAAAAAGGTTCTTATTGATGCAGGTTGGAATGTAAAAATGAGTCCTTATTAAATCTAAGCTAGGACAGTCCTAGCTTAACTTGAATTACGGTAATCCAGCAAGACCTAGACGGGTCATTTAATAACAAGCAAAATGTCGAAAATACCCTTACAAAACCTGTCTTGGTTTCGTACTAGACTATAGATCGCAGCTCTGCTAATAAGATTGTCCCCGTCCGGTCATTGCAAGAAGGAGCTTGCTCAGGCGTTGCGAGTGGCTATAAGGGTGACCTAGAAGGGTTAGGATCTGAGATTCGAACTTGCTATAATTATATTACTTATGCAAGAAGTAGAAGTCGTAAATGAAAAAGATGAGGTAATTGGTAGAATGTCAAAAGCCGAAGCACATAAGGATGGAACCCTTCATCGTATTTCTGTGGTGTATGTAGAAAACGACAAAGGTGAAATTGTCATCCAACAAAGAGCTGATGGCTACCTAGATCACTCCGCGGCTGGACATGTAGAAATTGGAGAGACTTATGAGGAAGCTGCCAAAAGAGAGCTGTCGGAAGAATTAGGAATAAATGGTATGCAACTACAATATGTTGGTCACGGCCAGACAAGAAATGAGAGATATCCAGATAGGATAGTGTCTCATGTATTCGATATTTTTAAAGTAAAAGCGAATCCTGGTGAACTACAACAAGATGAAGTGAAGGGTGTTTATTGGGCTGATCCTCATAAAATTGCAGAGGACATGAAAAAAGAGGAAGGCAAATTCTGTCAGGGTTTCATTGAGTCGTTAAAAATATATTTGGCACAAAAATAATTGCCAACCCAGACACTTCATCTCATTATTATTAACACTGTTACAATACCCTTATAACACTTGATGGAGTATGTACTAGACCAGACAGCGCAGCAAGAATAATATAATAACCAGTTACACATGAAGCCCTCAACACTCAAAGAGTACACAGATATTTACCATAAAGAGATAGAACCTAAAATGCATCAGGTGGTCGGTTATTTTGTAATATTTTTCGCACTTTTTATTGTTGAGTTCTTTTGCTTGGATAAGCTATATAAAATTAACTTACTCGACAATCATTATGTAATTATATGCGGAATTTTACTTAATTCTATACTTGCTTTAACTATATGGTTATTAAATAAAAGAATAATTCCTTTTGCTAATGATGAAGTTGGAATTTTAATTTCTATTCAAAAAATAAATAATGAAGCAGATAAAGACCTCTTACTGATTTATGAAAAACTGACAAGCTTGCTTTCTACAGATTCTATGCAAACGAGTATAAAAATAAGAGTTTTGCCTGACCGACTGTGTCCTAAAAGTGCAGAAAAGGCACATAAGATAAAAAAACGTTTAAATGCTCGTCTTATTATATGGGGCGATGTGGATAAGGGGAATGTTGCAAACCAAAAATTTACAAAATTTAGTCCTATTAGATTTTCCTACCGAATTGGACTCCCTCCTGTTTACGCGAATCAAATAAATAGCGTCATTACAGGAATATTAAAAAATAAAAACTGGTTAATTCGGGAAAGCGATGATCTTTTTGATAGAGAAGATTTAACAAAAAACATTAAAGAAATATGTTATTTCATGATTGGTGCAATACTATATTTCAGCAGGGACTTTGAGCGCTCTCTAAGTATCCTTAAAATTTTATTAAAAGATATTAATGATAAACCAGTTAAAGATCGAACTGATGCAATTCTGGTTTTTCATTTTAATTCTATTATTAATAATATAATATCCAGTTATTCCTTATCTTTAGAACTTTGGCCTAACTCAAAAAATAAAGAAAAATATTTGAAAATTGCAGAAAATTTAGTAACCCAATGTAGAGAAACGGGTTTTGAGGTAATGGCTTTGTTGATGGAATCACAAATTTCCTTTGCAAATAATCAACCTATTACAAATTCAATTGGTTTTGCTAAGAAAGCTGAAGCTCTTAGTAGAAATGATCCAGGTATATTTTTCTCACTTGCATTTCTGTATTTCTATAACAAAGATTTAAAAAATGGCTGGTTTTATTTAAGCAAAGCGTTGTCTCAGTCTAAAAAATACACAGGAGCATTTGTGAAGCAGTTCGTAACTATTATTAGGTGGTATGAAGAATCGTTTAAAGAGGATAAGGAAAAAGCTTACTTAAGTTTCCCCTTAGGCGTCTTGTATTATAAATTAATTGATGATAAAAAATTAGCAAAAGACTCCTTACAGTCTTTCATTCGGGAATATCAAAACGTTCATACTTCTGAAATTACAGCTTTTATATATTTATCAAAAAAATATTTAAAAAAAATAAGAAAATCTTATAAGTAATTCTTTAAAAATTTAGTTAACTCGTTATTAAATTTAAGTGTTAAGCTGTAACTAATAAACCACCCATGCCCGAACCAAAAACAAAAGTAAATAAAGCGAGTGTCGAGAAATTCTTGAAGGCTATTCCCGATGCTACGAAGCGGGCGGATTGTTTTGCTATATCTGCCATGATGGAAAAGGCTTCGAAGGCTAAGCCGGAAATGTGGGGCTCCTCTATTGTTGGGTTTGGGCGGCGGACTTATACTTATGCAAACGGAAAAACGGCAGAATGGATGGCGATCGGCTTTGCTCCGCGCAAACAAAACATTGCGCTTTATGGGCTTAAAGTGTTTACTATGACTCGTGGCGGCTTGAAAGAAAAGAAAGGCGACAATGACTTTCTGTTGAAGCTTGGCAAATACAAAGAAGGCGGCAGTTGTCTTTATATCAACAAACTTGCGGACGTGAACACAAAAGAGCTGGAGAAGATTATTAAACTTGGGTTTAAGCGAGGGAAGTGAGATACTATAGAAGTCTCTTATCAATCTAAAAACAAAAACATTTTATGGCAAACGTACATTATGCAATGGTGATACACGCTCCTCAAGAAAAAGTGTGGGAAACGGTGCTCGACGATGCTTCTTATCGGCAGTGGGGAAATGTGTTCATGCCCGGCTCTTACTTTACCGGAAACTGGGAAAAGGGAAGCGAGATGCTTTTTCTTGCGCCCGACAAAGACGGCAAGACTTCCGGAATGCGCGCTCGCGTCGTCGACAACCAGCCTTACACATTTGTTTCGTTGCAACATGTAGCGATGGTGCAAGCCGATGGCAGCGAAGAAGTATTCAACACGCCAGGCGGAAGTTTTGAAAATTATACTTTTACAGAAAAAGACGGAGGCATCGAAATGGCAGTAGACCTCGTCAACATTCCCGATTCATGGGTAGAAATGATGGGCGACATGTGGCCACAAGCGCTCGAGAAAATAAAAGAACTTGCGGAAAAATAGTTCCAGATTGTGATAAGCTAAAGTCATATGGAAAATTCTAAAGAAAATAATACAGCTTCAACTCATAAGACAAAAATAGAACAAGCAACCATCGAAGCTTTTCTCCAGTCTCATTATAAAAGTCCTGTTACAGATATTGTGGCGATTTCGGGAGGAGAAGGTTCGCAGGCTTTTAGTTTTAATGTAAACAACGAAGCTTTTATTTTGCGAGTAAATAAACACTTAAATACAGGGTTTAAAAAAGACGAATATGCATTTAGACATTTCAATAGCCAAGAAATTCCTATACCTGAAGTAACAGAAATCGGAACGGTTAACAGTGGGGAATATTTTGCTATATCAAAAAAAGTAGATGGTACATTGTTTAAACATCTTTCCGATCGAGAGTTCGACGAAGCTCTTCCAAATCTTTTCATAACGCTTGATTCTATACATGCAATTGATGTTTCAGATAAAGAAGGATACGGGAAATGGGATGAAGACGGAAAGTCAGATAAAGAAAGTTGGAAATCGTTTTTACTGAACGTTGATGAATATGCAGTGCATATGTTTGGGAATTCGATGCTCGAAAAAGAAGTCTGGGATAAAGCATATGTGCAATTTGTAGAACTACTCCCATTTTGTCCTGAAGAAAAATATTTAATTCATGGGGATTATAACTTTGACAATATTTTATCGAAAGACGGCAAAATATCAGGGGTGATAGATTGGGAAGGGTCTATGTACGGCGATTTTTTGTATGATGTTGCGCGGCTCCAATTCTTTGCAAAGGATTTCGATTATGAAAAAGCTTACTTTGATTTTCATAAAGATAAAGAAAAAAATCTTAAAAACTTAAATGAAAGATTACTCTGCTACAAGCTCTATATAGGCCTTGGGGCTTTAAGTTTCTATGCTTATTCGAAGCAAAAAGATAAATATGATCTTACTAAGGAGAAGTTGTTTAAGCTTCAAGGCGCTGATAAATAAAGACAAATAACTCACTATTTCCTCCACCCCAAAACATCTCCCGGCTCGCAGTCGAGGGCTTCGCAGATGGCTTCGAGTGTAGACAGCCTTATTGCTTTTGCTTTGCCGTTTTTCAAGATGGAGAGGTTGGCCATGGTGATGCCGACTTTTTCTGCAAGCTCGGTGACGCTCATTTTTCTTTTGGCGAGCATGACGTCTATAAAGGAAATATCCACGCCATACCGGAAGCAAGGATGATGCTGATGATGACAGCTATCGATACATATTGAGAAATATAAAGAGGTAGCGTTATTTTGCTTTGAGAAATAAGGAGCGTATACTGTACATATGAACCTCCTCGAAACAATCAACGCAAATGACTTTGTGCCAGAGGATTATGCTGTGCGCAATGTTGTGCGTTGCGTTATTTTGAGTGATGACAGAAATAAAGTCTTGCTCTTCGGCCACTATTTGCCGGGCGGGGGTGTAGAAGATGGCGAGACAGACGCAGATGCAATAGCTCGCGAATGCATGGAAGAAGTCGGCGCGAAAGTCGAAGTGATAAAAGCGCTCGGGCAGATCGTGACGTATCGAGATTTCTTGCGCAAGCAATATGTGGTGAATGGGTATTTGTGTAAACTTGCTGGTGAACATGGGCAGCCAACTACAACTCATGCTGACGAACAAAAGATCCCTGTGCAATGGGTAAGTGTTGCTACCGCTGTTTCAGAACTTGAAGAAAAAATAGAAGCGCTCTCGAAACAATTTCCACCAGATCAAGAATCTGACGTCGCCCAAAGAAAAATATATAACAGAAAAATTTCTTTAAGATTTTTGCAAGAAGCGATACAAGATAAATAGTATAGTTATTTTTACTCTATGTCTAAACTCTGGTTTAAAGCAAAAGATTATGGTTGGGGTTGGTATCCGTCGGCATGGCAGGGCTGGCTTGTTGTGCTTGGGTATATTGTTATACTCGCGGTGATATTTATTTTAACGAAAAACTATATCGTGAATGATAGCGATGTTTTTATTTTTCTCATTCCAGTTGCAATCGCGACAGCGCTCTTACTTTTTATTTGCTACAAAAAAGGCGAAAAGCCCGAATGGCGGTGGGGGAAGAAGAAAGAAAAGTAAACTTCCAAATAAGCCTCAGATAGTGTACTATCTAGTGATATGAATACAGGGGAATACTTGGTCAATGGTGTCGACGTTGTCAAAGACGTGCAAGAGATACCAAAAGCCAGGAGTAAGGTGTAAAATATGTTATACTTTGTCTATTACTAACTTCAGCCCTAGGCTGATCCGCCTCGGGCGGAATATTATGAAATTCACATTCGGCATTCGCGAACATATCAAGAAATCTTGGGCGCTGTACAAGGAACATTTTGGGCTCATGCTTTTGCTAGGGCTTATCAATGGTATTTTACAAATTATAAGTCAGAAAAATGATAACTTCTTCCTTGTTTTCATCGTTATGGTTGCGGGTACTTTGTTGGCTTATGTATGGATGCGATCACTCCTTTCTTTGGTGGATGGCAAAGGATTTAAACCATTTACAGCCGAGATCTTGCCTACGTTTCCAAAGTTCTGGGATTTTATCAAAGTAAATATTCTCGGAGGTTTGTTTATACTTCTTGGCTTTATTCTCCTTATCATACCTGGTCTTTATATCACGGGACGTCTTAGTTTTGCATGGTATTTTTCTGTTGAGAAACATCAAGGTGCGCGAAAATCTATTCGTGAATCTTGGGAAATGACACGCGGCTACGGTTGGATGTTATTCTGGAAGTCACTACTTATTGTGATCTTTGGAGTGCTCGGTATCATTGGTTTTGGTGTGGGTATTCTTATTACAATGCCGATAGCATATACGATGCAAGCAATGCTCTACAAGAAATTCAAAACATTTTCACAGGGTGATGTTGTTCCAGTAGAACCAGTTCCAGAAACTCCAACTGAGGCAACTACAACTCCACATGCCGAAGAAACAACAGTTGAAAAAGTCATCGAATAAAAAAGCTACCACAAAAAACTCGCGTTCTGGGTTTTTTGTGTATATGCTCGAGTGCAAAGACAAAACGTTCTATATTGGTTCGACAAACAACTTGGAGAAAAGAATCCATCAACACAACCACGCAAAAAACGGTGCGCATTACACCAAAATCCGCCGGCCAGTAAAGCTTGTGTATTCCAAAAAATGCAAAACATACGCCGAATCCCGAAAACGCGAAGGGGAATTGAAACGACTTAGCCGAAAAGAAAAATTAACATTAGTAAAATGAAAGAATTACAAGAAGTATCTTTTAATGAAGTCATTGCCAGCTGGCTCAAAGATGAATGGCATTACCCTTTTTATGATGATAAAAGGAATATTGTTCCTGAGCGTATAATTATTTCTCCTGACCTATTAAATCTCGGAGAAAATAAAATAAGATATGATTTACTATCTGCAAATCGAATTCCAATACTCAAAAATTTGCCTGAAGATATAAGATGGTTCGCGGTTCCTTTTATAAAACATGATATTGAACGTGCATTCTTGATTACTACTTCTTGGTGTCGAGAAATTAGCACGGGAACATTTGCATTAAAAGATGCTCTCGATAATCTTCATAAAAAATTATATAAAATAAATGATATTACAATTGAGTGCATGGAATCTATAAAAGAATCTGCAACAGTAGAAAAAATAAGTAATACAAAATTAATATTTGTTGCGTCACATTTAGAAGGAAATATGACCGTTATTGAAGGTAATCATAGACTCATCGCTATGACCTCTAAAGCTTTAGAGATTGATAAAGTGGATCCTATTTTTAATAAAGTATATGTTGGGATATCAGAGAAAATTACGCCTGACTCGAAATTTATTAAAAAAATGTAAAAAATTCTTAAATATGCTAAGCTCTAAATACTTATGAAAAAAGTGGAGAAAAAAGTCTATATCTATGGCAAGCATGCGGTCGGTGAGGCTCTTCGGCATTCGCCAAAATCTTTGAAGAAGATCTATCTTTCTCCTCGGCAAGAAGATCCGAAACTTCGCGTGCTGATTGCAAAATCAGGTGTGCCAGTTTCTGCTTTAGACCAAGACAAAATACAGACCGTCGAGGGTGGTGGAACTCACCAAGGTGTGATCGGTGTTGTTTCGATGGAAAACATAGTCATGCCACTCAAAGACTTTTTGAAAGATGTAAAAGTAACAGACGATACATGTTTAGTGCTTATGTCTGAACTTCAAGACCCGCACAATGTTGGCGCGGTGATTCGTAGTGCGGCAGCATTTGGTTTGGCGGGCGTGCTCATGCCAGAACACAATCAGTCTCCTGTTACGGGTGCTGTCGTAAAAGTTTCTGCAGGAATGGCATTTCGAATTCCGCTCGTGCGTATTGGAAATATCAATCAAGCGGTGCGAGATTTGAAAGACGCCGGTTTTGCCATTTATGGGCTTGAAGGCGATGGAGGCGAACCGCTTTCGGAAAAGCCTTTCAATTCTCCAACTGTATTTATTATTGGAAACGAAGGCGAAGGAATTAAGCAAAAAACAAAAGAATTGTGTGATGCGCTTGTCGCAATTCCGATCCACCCTCGCTGCGAATCTTTGAACGCGGCGACCGCAACTGCAGTTGCGCTGTATGCATGGAGCGTCAAACATCCGGCCGTAGTTTCAAAACGCGCGTCTTAATGCTATACTGAGCGTTCTATGTCAAAAGGCGAAGCAATCGTACGATTCGAGGGAGTTTCATTTGAATACGGACACAACAAACCCATCTTGGACGAGGTGGATTTTGGTATTCGCCGCGGCGCAAAGCTGACACTCATGGGTCAAAACGGCGCAGGAAAAAGTACTATTTTCGGACTCATTACCGGCACAAATGAACCAACAGAAGGAACTATCAATATCGTCAAAGGCGTAACTATTGCCATCGGTCGGCAAGTGATTCCTCGCAACGAACTCGACCTTACTGTTCGAGATTTTTTTCAGAAATGTTTTAAAACAAAGCAATACGATATCGATCCGCGGATCGATGAAGTGCTGGAAATCGTGCACTTAAAGGGTCATGAAAAAGTGCATGACAGAATAATGAAAACGTTTTCTGGCGGACAGCAAGCGCGACTTTTGCTTGCGTCGGCGCTTATTCAAAATCCAGATATTTTGCTGCTCGATGAGCCGACGAACAATTTGGATAAAGCCGGCATTGCGCACCTCACAGATTTTTTGAAAAACTATTCAAAGACTGTGATCGTTATTTCTCACGATGCGGAATTTTTGAATTCATTTACCGAAGGCGTGCTGTATCTTGATGTGTTTACTCGAAAAATAGAATACTATGTCGGAAACTACAACGATGTGTTGAAAGACATCACTGCGCGAGTTGAAAAAGAAAATATGAAAAATGCGCAGCTTGCAAAACAGATCCAGGCAAAGAAGGATAAAGCAAATGAATTTGCGCACAAAGGAGGAAGACTTCGTCTTGTAGCAAAACGCATGAGAAATTTGGCCGAAGAGCTCGAAGACGAAATGGTGGATATTCGTAAAGAAGATCGAACTATCAAGCCTTTTACCATCCCTGCCCAAGAAGACATTTTAGGAGAAATCATGAGCATATCTGCTTTGACTGTGATGCACAACCACAAGATCGTTGCCAAGAAAGCAAAAATCTCGCTCAAGAAAAATCAACATTTGCTTTTGACTGGCCCGAACGGAATTGGCAAAAGTACGTTGCTTGAAACACTCGCGCAAGGAACATCTCCTGATGCAAAAATCCGCGAAGATATTCGTGTCGGGTATTACCGACAAGATTTTTCAACTTTGAATTTCGAAGATACGGTCTACGAATCTCTCGCAAGTGGAATGCTTGCCGGCGGAGAAAAGTTGAATGAAGAAAAGTTGCGTTCTGTTGCATCAGGATTTTTGATTACCGGCGAACTCATCCGTACAAAAATCGGCAGCTTGTCGGAAGGGCAGAAAGGTTTGGTTGCATTTGCACGGCTTGTACTTGAGCGCCCTGGTTTGCTTATTCTTGATGAACCTACGAACCACATCAACTTCCGCCACTTGCCAGTCATTGCAAAAGCGCTCGACGCTTATAAAGGCGCTATGATTCTCGTTTCTCATGTTCCAGAATTCGTCAGCCAGATCCGCATAGACGAGATCTTTGACCTTGAAAAGTAATTATCTTTTTAAATCCAATTTATACCCTCTGCCTGGTACGCTATGGATCAGTTTTCTTTTTGCGGGGAAATCTATTTTTCTTCGCAAGTTGAGAATATGTGTTTCAATGGTGTTGGAAAACATATCGACATTGACATCCCACACATGTTCAAGAAGTGTGCCACGTGAGATAACTTCACCGGAATGTTTCATTAAATATTCCAGAAGGCTAAATTCTTTTCTAGTGAGATATATGGATTGTTTCCCTCGAGCCACACTTTGCTTTTTGCAGTCAACCACTAGATCGTCAAGCTTGAATACGATATCCTGAACTGTTTTAGGACGACGAAGCACTGTTTGAATTCTCGCGATTACTTCATCAAGAAAAAATGGACGAGTAATATAGTCATCGATACCATAGTCAAAACCCTTTAACTTGTGTGAGCATGTAGTGATCTCCGAAATAATAATAACGGGCGTGTGCACCTTTTTGCTCCTTAATTCTTTACATATTTCAAAACCATTTTTAAATGGCAATGCGTATTCAAGTAAAAGAAGATCATATGCATTGGTTTGCGCAAACGAAAAAGCTTGTCCGCCATCCATAAAAGCGTCCACAGCGAAACATTTTTCTTCAAGTTTTTTCTTTATGCAAGAAAGTATATCGTTGTCATCGAGCGCAACAAGTAACCGCATATAGTAGTACAAATTATATAACAGAACTTTTTACGCAACTAGAGATTTGAAAATAATTTTATATCTTCTTTATTTTTTCTTTATCTAAAATACTGGTAATCGAGTAACGAGACAATAGTATTAATGAGAATGCGTTGCATGGCGCAAGCGTTCTTCTTCATTTCTCATAGCTTCTTGGTTTACAGGTGGCACTTTGCCGATCAGCATCACCACTGCAAGAAAAGTGGTGATGGGCACTGCGAGCACGAGCCCGATACTGCCGATGAGCGTGCGTATGATTTCGGTTGCGAAAAGTTCATTGTTGATAGTGGTAAGAAATGTTCCTTGACTTGAAGAATAAAATAAAAGAAGGAGCGGAAGCGATGCACCTACGTACGCAATAGCAAGAGTGTTGACGAGCGCACCAATGTGCTCGCGGCCGATGCGGATGCCGCGTTTATAGATTTTCCAGCGGTCGATGTGGGGCGCAACGCGATTGAGCTCTTCGATCGAAATCGATTGGCCGATAGAAACGTCATACAGCACTCCCAAAAGTCCTATCAATATGCCTCCCATGAGAAGTTCTATGAAGTCGATACTTCCTTGCGTATTGAAATTAAGATACACCGCTTCTTCGCCGCCGATGCCGGTCAAACGTGCAGCATCAACTGCATACCAAGCCAAGAGTCCGGTAATGATGACAGTGATCAACATGCCAAGTACGGCGGACGTTGTCGTCTTGTTGAATCCGTGCGTGATGTATGATCCAACGACGATGATGAGTCCCGATACTCCGATGCTAAGGAGCAAGGGCGAGCCGCCTTTGACGATGCCGGGGAAGAGTACGAGCCCGATCAACACCAAGCTCCCGACCAAACTTGCGAGCCCGCGCACTCCTTGCAGTCCGCCAAAGATGACGACGAGCACCAAGAAAAGAATAAGGAAGAAAAGTAAAACAGGCATCCGGTCCGGAGCAAGTACAGCGTAGTATTCTTGCCCGTCAGTTGTCATTGTATGGTTGAGATAAAACACATCTCCTTGTTTGAGCTGAGTGGCGTCATTTTCAAATTCAACGGCCGTTCCTTCCAATGCTCCTTTTGTAATAAGGGCTTCGATGGTCTGAGTTTCGTATGAAGTGTCGGTTCCTTCTACTAGCGTTCGTTTTTCACTCACGATGTTTACGACTTTTGCTTTGTACGTCGTAACGGTATCTTGCATGAGTTCTGCTCCGTATGCAGGAAGGGTGCAACTGCAGAATACGCTGACTGCTGCTATGAATACGTACAAGATAGAGTGCCTCATATTATTTCTTGATGCAAGTCTTGCATGTTCCAAAGAATTCGAGCGAGTGAGAAGTGACGTGCGCGAATTTTTTTGACGACGTGGTTGCTTTCTTTAATGTCGTTTCAATGTCGCTATTTTCTATATCTTCGATCTGGCCGCAAGAGTCGCAGACAATATGGTGGTGATGAGGGCGTTTTGCATATTCATAAAAAGCCTTGTCTTTGCCGAGTTCGATTTTCTTTGCGATACCTGCGATTGAAAATGCTTCCACAATACGATATACAGTGGAAGTATCCATTGTACGTTTGGCCGCATGAGCGATATCTTCGACAGAAAGGGGAGCGTGAGAATCCATAAGCGCGCTTAAAACTGCGATCCGTGAAGGAGTCGCTTTGGAGCCGTATGTTCGAAGAATCTGAGCAATATCTTGTGCAGGAGCTTTGTTCATATACATTACTATACAACATGTCGCCCTGTATTACAAATGCAAATCACTTGCATTTATAATATTCAATGTGTATAATTGCAAATAAATTGCATTTATAGTACACTTCTAAAACACAACAATTATGACAAAAAAACTTCTCACACTTTCGTGCACTACTATTTCCGTCTTGCTTCTCGCGTATGCAGGATATGAGCTTATTCATCACTTCATCGAGCTCGGGTCGGATTCTTTGAAAGGGGTTCTGCTTGCAGCTATGCTTCTTGGCGTACTTTACATTGTGCGCAGCCGGTATGTTTCGCAAGTAGAACACGGCTTGCTGTATGGCGGAAGTTTTGTGCACACGTTCATACATTCGTTTGCACTTGGCGTTTCTCTTCACGAAGGGACGGTGTTCTTCGTGGGTATGGCGGCATTCTTTATTGTCGAAGAATCGCTTCGCATCTGGGCGATGCATACCACGCTCGATCTTTCGTCTCGCATTTTGATTTTCGGGTCAGTCATCGCATTTGTCGCTGGGGTGCTCGTTTCATTTTCCGGCCACGACTTCGGTGCGTATGAATATTTGAACATCACATTTTACATCGTGCTTGCGGTTCTTATTGCGCTTCATCTGCGCAAGCACAAACACTAAAAGTTTTCTGTTTCCAGAAACAAACTGCTCGACTTCCGGCGAGCAGTTTTTTATTTGCAAGAGGGAAATGTGCATACCGTGTGGAAAGGGAGTGGAAAACTTTTTCGGGGTTCTTTGCTATGTCTTTAGAATCCGTGTGCAAGCTTGTGTCTAAAGGCTTATTTGGAGATGTGGCTGAAATGCTTGACAAATTGCTTAAAATATGTAATATAGGAGTAGTATTTGTAATGTATGTCGACTGGTGATGTATACTTTAATGTATACGTTACTATTATTAATTTAGTGCTTAAAAAGGCTTATGTATAACTCATTTAGCAAAGTACGAACAAGCTTCCTCGCAAAGGTTCTTGGCGTGCTTGTGATTTTGGCAGTTGTATTTCCTGCATCAGCTGTTGCACCACTCGCTTTCGCTGAAGGCGAAGAAACAGCAGCACCTGCAGTTGAAGTACTTCCAGCATCGGATGCTCCGGTTGTAGACGTTGTTCCGCAACAGAGCCTTGATGTTGTATTGGTCGAAGATACTACTAAAGAAACTACAACAGATCAAGAAATTGGAACAGAAGAAGTTCCATCTGACACTTCGGTAACACCCGAAGTTATTGGTGTTGCAGCAGAAGATACTGAAATCCCACAAGGTGAAGTACTTGGCGTACTCGTTTCAGAAGGTAGTGAATCACAAGTAACTATCTGTCACGTTCCACCAGGAAATGATGGCAATCCTCAGACTTTGACTCTTTCTGCGCAAGGTGCTGCAAACCACTTACAGAACCACGAAGATGACTACGAGGGCCCTTGTAAAACAGACGAGCCTCTTGTCTGTGACGCAGAAGTTGAGCTCATTCCAAATGGTTCATTTGAGGCTCCTGTGGTAACACACAGTTCTGGATGGGATATCTTCAATTCAGGAGATTTCTCTCTTGCATGGCTTGCAGACTGGATCAATCCAACTGGTGCTCCAGATCCAGCAAGTATCGAACTTCAGAAAAATGGCATAGTTCCAGGATGGAGTGCTTCAAATGGTATTCAATGGGCAGAACTCGATGGTGACTGGAATGGTCACAATGAGGGTCCACAAGGTGAAGCGGCTTCAACATACATCTATGTAGACGTTCCAACTATTGTTGGAGAAAACTACACTCTTTCATATGATTTTTCACCACGACCAGATACTGCTGACACACAAAATGTGCTTGGCGTAGAATGGGATGGTGCTTCTATTGCAACTCAAGGCCCTGTTGTTGGCGCTGTTGGCGCAACGTCATGGACATCATATGCACATCCAAACCTTGCTCCTACAGGCGCGATTACTCGTATTGGTTTTAAAGATTTGGGTACTGCGGATTCTTTCGGTACACTTCTTGATAACGTAAGTTTGCGATGTATTCCAAAAGAAGAGAAAGACGCAACGATCACTGTGTACAAACAAGTGGTTGGCAGCAATGCAACTCCGGCTGACTTCGAATACTTTGTTGATGCCTGGGAAGTAGAACACAATACTCCTATCGACGTCGACGCTGGTTCATACTGGGTTTCAGAAACACCGGTTGAAAATTACACAACCACGTTCTCTGGAGCTTGTTCGTTGGATAAGGAAAATGGTAAAGGTAAAGTACATGTCGAAGAAGGAGACAATGTTATCTGTACTATTACGAACACATACGTTCCTCCGGTTACTGTCGCAGAATACTGTGGTGATGGAAAAGTAAACCAAGAATGGGAACAGTGCGATGGTTCAGAAGGTTGTACAGCGCAATGTCAGAGTGATTCACTTTGTACAGAAAAAGCTTTTGCGCGCGTTGTGGTAAACAATGTAAGCAATACAGAATCAGGCGACATGACATCCGATATTTATCTCGGCGGCAATGCTGTCTCAAACAAAATCCCTTCAGGAGTATGGTTTATGATTCACGACGGCACAAACTACATCACAGATCCAGTTCTTGCTCCGGCAACTTATATGAACGTGCCAGGACTTGCAGCACAACGACTTGCTGGCCAAGTATACCTTGGTATGTGGGGTGACCACGAGGTTGATCATGCAAAAGAACATGTAGACGGATACGTTGAATTCTTTAACGTAAACCCTGCTTCAGTTTCCCAAGTAAACAATGTCAATCCTCCAAGACTTGAGCAACCATTTAATGGCACAGGCTTTGGTGGTACGAACAACTCAAACGACGAACTCCGTATCGTAATTCCAGGCAAGTCAGAATTCTCTATGACAACAACTACGAACGGCGATTCATTCTACACAAACTACACAGAGCTTACTGGTCAGTGTACAACCATCACAGTAAAGAAGCATGTTGTAAATGACGGACAAGGTGTCAAAGCTGCGTCTGACTTCACAATGCATCTTTCTGGAACAGTAGTTGGTTCTACACAAGACTTTGCTGGTTCTGAAACTGGTACAACATTTAATGTAAACCCAGGAACTTACAGCGTAAGCGAATCTGCTCCATTCGGAGGCTACACTGGCTCTATGAGCGCAGATTGTTCTGGAACTATCGCTCTTGGTGAAGACAAAGTATGTACTGTTACAAACGACGACACACACTACACAGCATTTTGTGGAGACAACATTGTAAACCAAGAATGGGAACAGTGTGACGGCGGTGCAAACTGTACAGCACAATGTCAGACTTCAAATGTATGTACAGACAAGGCATTTGCTCGTGTAAATGTAACAAACATTACAGATACAACAGTAGTACATGATCTTACTTCAGACATCTTTGTCGGTGGAACAAACGGCGACGCGATGATCATGCCGCAAGGCACATGGTTCCTCATTTTTGATGGCGTGAACTACCCTTACGATGATCGAACAAATGGTAGTCAATACTTCAACGTTCCGGGTATCGCTGTACAGCGACTTGCTGGCGGCTTGAACAAGTTGTGGACTGGCGTATATGGTCAAGACAACTTTGATGGTACAAAGATCAAACACGCAGAAGGTACAGTTGAATTCTTCAACACAGCTGCAACGATGATCACTGAAGGTCCGGGCTCTATGCACATGGAATCAGGATTTAACGGTACAGGTTTCGGCGGATTTAATCACACAGATGATGAAGCTCGCTTGAATGCAGGTGTTGCAGAATTCTCTCTTACAACAAGTTCTGTTGGCGATGCATTCGGTACAGTATTCTCAACTCCACAGTCTTGTGAAGATGATGGCGGAACAGATGGTGGTACAACAGGTCAAGGCGGCACTACAGGTGACGATGGCGATGGCGATGGTACTACTACAGGTTCTACAACAGGTGCTGGATCAACTGGAGGTTCAACTGACGGTGGAAGCACTGGCTCTGGTTCAACAACTGGTGGTTCTGGAAGTGGTTCTAGTGGTGGCTCTGGTGGAGGTGGTGGTACTGGCGTACCAATTATCCCAACAGGATCTGTACTTGGTGCCAAGACTTCAGATGTGGGTGGTGGAGACGGTGATGCTCAAGGTCAAGTGCTCGGCGAAAGTCTTGCACAGACAGGTATCCCTCTTTCATTCCCAATGCTCCTCTCTATCATCCTTGCAATCGCAACGATCATAGTTACTCGAAAAGAAAAGTTTATCTAAAACTTTTATACAAACAAAAAACGAGCCCACTGGGCTCGTTTTTTGTTGGGTGGTATACTATAAGCAATGAAGATCGGAACACAACTGCGCATACTAAGAAAAACAAATACGATACTCGAGTACGTTATTTACGGGCTCTGCATTTTGGTGATCGTACTTCCATATGTTCCCAAGTTTTCTTATTGGGCAGAAAAATATGTCTTTGCTTCGGTGGCAGATATGTCTCCTGAAACGCTCCCGCACTTTGATCTTTCGGTAGACAAACTTTACATTCCGTCTATTGGTGTCGAAAAAGAAATTGTCGAAGCAACCAACATGAAGCAAGTTCACGAGAAAGTATGGCGTCGTCCACAGGGAAGTACGCCGGCAAACGGTAGCAATACTGTGCTCGTCGCGCACCGCTACGCGACTATCGGTGGCAACCGCGCAAGCACATTTTACAATTTGCCAGAACTAGCCATAGGCGAGAAAGCGTACGTTGTATGGCAGGGCAAACTCTACACCTATGAAGTCTACGAAACAGCCACTGTCGAACCAAGTGCTACAGAGATCGAAAGTCTTACTCCTGATGCTATACTTACGTTGTACACTTGCACGCCGCTTTGGACTGCAAGCCATAGATACGTCGTGCGTGCAAGGCTTGTCCCATAATTATGTCAATCGAACAATATAACCAAAACAAAAAGTTTTACAAAATAGAGAAGAGAAGGCTCTGGAAGCTTCTTGTGCTGTTAGTGTTTGCGCTCGCGCTCTTTTGGTACGCGAACCATAGTTACGATGTGAACTTTATCAATACCTTGTAATACTTTACTTTTTTTAAATCTGTGATATAATATAAACACAATGAAGGAATTCCTTAAACACTACTTGATACCACATAAGGGCAACGACTATCATCCGCACTTGTTCAAAGAAGCGTCGGTGTTGCTCGTGCTTTTTGTTGCGGTATTTCTCTTTGCGACGTCTTTTGGAAGTTCATTTGTCGTTCGTCACACAAGTTTGCTTGGCAATGTGCAAAGCGCGGTGCTTGTTGACCTCGCAAACAAAGACCGCCTGCAAAGCGGCAACACAGTGCTTGCAGTTTCGCCACTTCTTACTCAAGCCGCACAGATGAAAGCGCAAGACATGGCGGAGAAAAGTTATTTTGCACACACAAGCCCCGAAGGCCTTACGCCGTGGCATTGGTTCGGTGAAGTGAAATATGCTTTCTCATATGCCGGAGAAAACCTGGCGATCGATTTTCATGAATCTCAAGATGTACAAAATGCGTGGCTTGCATCTCCGGCTCATCGCGCAAATATCATGAACGCCAACTTTACAGAAATCGGTATTGCAACAGCAGAAGGCATGTATCAAGGCCACCCGACGACTTTTGTGGTGCAAATGTTTGGCAAACCGAAGAAAGCAAAAGTAACTCCGGTCAAAGAAATTGAACCAAAAATCCAAACAACAAATCCTACTTTGGCATCCGCTATCGAAACTCAGCCGACAGTGAAAGGCGAAACAGTCGAAGCACTTCCGTCGTACCAGATCTTGAGTGAAAACGAAGCGATGATTGTAGCGCAAGATGTTTCAAATGAAGAGATCGATGAGGGTCAAGAAGCCGAATCCGGAAGTGCCATTTCGTATGAGACAAGTTTTCTTGGGCGCATAATGTTGAACCAGCCGCACATTGTAGACTATGCTTACAAACTTTTGATCGCACTTCTCGTTGTCGGACTCATTTTCTTTATCGCGCACGAAACACGTCTGCAGCATACGAAGCATATCGTCTACGGAGTCCTCCTTTTGGTGATACTTGTGTCGCTGACATATATCAACCACGTATTCATGCTGACGGACAAGATTTTGATGTAGCATGACGAAACAGGAATTTCACAAAATAATCTTTTCTTACTTCAACAAAGAAGGACGTGTTTTTCCTTGGCGAGAAACGGCTGACCCTTACAAAATCTGGCTTTCGGAAGTGATGCTTCAGCAGACGCAGACTTCGCGCGTTGTCGAAAAATACAAAGAGTTTGTGAAAGCGTTTCCGAAAGTTTCGGATTTGGCAAATGCGCCGCTTTCAAAAGTGCTTGCCATGTGGCAAGGGCTTGGATACAGCCGCCGCGCGAAGAACATGAAGCGCGCGGCGGCTGTTGTCGCAACTACGTATAAAGGAAAATTTCCGCTTGACCTCGAAAAACTCGACGAGCTTCCGGGTGTTGGCCCATACACCGCGCGAGCAATCTATACATTTGCAACAGACAACCCGGAAGTGTTTATTGAGACGAATATTCGTTCGGTATTTATACATTTCTTTTTCTCCTCCCACCACCCCCGCCGCAAAGCGAGCGACCCCTCCTCAGGCAGGAGGGGTGAGCTCATTTCTGATCAAGCAATCCTCAAAAAAATTCAAGAAACTTTACCAAAGAACAATTTCCGCAATTGGTATTATGCTTTGATGGACTACGGAGTCTATTTGAAGAAAACATATGGGCGAAAATTAAATGAAAAAAGCAAGCATTACAAAAAACAGAGCAAGTTCGAAGGTTCCGGCCGGCAGGTGCGAAGTGGGATTTTGAAGGCAGTTGTCAGCTCAGAAAAAGGTGTTTCTGTCGCCGAACTTACAAAGCAGCTTCCGTACGAAACAATCAAAATAAAAGAAAAAATAGGGGAATTATTGGCAGAAAACTTCATAGAAAAGCGAAAAAACCGCTTTTTTGTCAAAAATGGGAGCTAAAATATATTGACATATTTTTAAGAAAGTATAGAGTTAGGGAAACAAAACTAAACAGAAAAATTATGGTACCAAGCCCTGTCTCTGACATCCAGCTTGCAATAAGCGAGCGTGAATTTCCTCCCAAGCTTCTAGAAGCGATTAACTCTTATTCGCATGACCCAACTTTACTGATTGAAAAGCTTCAAATATACTTGAATCAACTTTTTTCTCCCAAAAGAATGTCATGTTCAGATCTGCTCCCCCCGAAGACCTTTGTAGATCTTCGTGAGAGAGTGATGCAGACAAAAAGAGTACACCTTGAGAAAGAAAAACTTACTTTTAAAGAAGCGTTATCTTTTCTTGGTGAAAATAATTATACGCTTGTTGACGAGATTACGTGTATGGCCTTACTCAATTTGTGCTCTGCTTCAAAGGAAGAAATTCCTGGGTTTGGATATGTCGCAATGCCATTTTACGTGCAGTCCAAAGCTGGTGAGAAGCTGCATCACTGCTGTGTGTATCCAACTAAAGCTGAAATTGGCGGCTCGTACGAATATAAAAAACATGAGCTTGTTTTACCACACCAAGAGTTGAAAACTCACTTCATTGAATTGTTTGTAGTAACGAAATAATAACAATCCCTGCATAAGCGGGGATTTTTTTATAACCCAAGTGAAGATAAGAACGCGTCGAGTTCTTTGCCATGTATCGGGCGGTAAGTGCCTTCGGCGAGTGTTCCTAAATTAACATTCATGATGCGTGTGCGTTTCAAATCGCGGACGGTTTTGCCGAAGACTTGGCACATTTTTCTGATCTGTCTTTTCTTGCCTTCGGTAAGCGTAATATAAAAACTTCGCGCGCTTTTCTTGCGAGTTTTGCAAGGCTTGGTTGTGTAGTCTTCAAATTCGACTCCGCGAGAAAGCTTTGGCAAAAAGGCTTCGTTGTATGGAGTGTCGACTTCAACAATATATTCTTTTTCGTGCGGTTTGTCTGGGTTGAGCAAACGGTCAGTAATGCGGCCGTCGTTTGTCATAATGATGAGCCCGCGAGAATCTTTGTCCAAGCGTCCAACAGGGAAGACTTTGACAGGGAAGCGTGTTGTGCCAACGATATCTTGTTCGCCTTTTTGCGGCATGGTTGTCACCACACCGACAGGCTTGTTGTAAGCATAATAGACGAGCGGTTTTGATTGCACTCCGCCTCTGACTTCCACTTTGTCCATAGGTGTTACCTTGTCGCCCAAACGAGCCTTTTTGCCGTTTATAAAGACCTTGCCGGCTGCAATGAGCGTGTCGGCGCCACGGCGTGTGGAATAGCCGTTTTGAGACAGATATGCGTTGATGCGGATTGTTTCCATAGACTTAGAGCGTGTCTTTAAGGCGTATGCTGACCCCGAAACCGATGAGGATAACAAACGCAAGGACTACGAACAGTAAGTGTATAGGAAGTACCAAAAGAAGTAAAGTCGCGATAAGCGGCGCTACGATATATGAAAGCGGGGAAGCATTACGAAAGAGTGCGATAAGTTCAGAATCTTTCGGGTGCACTTTTTTGAAGAAATATGTTTCCGTCATGACTTCGACAATGCTTGCGCCGACGCGCGTCATGAACAAAAGCGCTCCCCACATGAGCACCGAAGTCGAATGCATGGTTGAAACCATGTACGTCGAAACCCCCATGATTGCGAATCCGAAAAGCAATAATTCTTTCTCTCCAATCTTTGCGTCGGCAATTTTTCCAAGCGGGTACTGTATGAGCACGAACGGCAAAAGCATGATCGTAAAAATGATGCCGATGTCGCTCCAGGGCAAGCCGATGTATTGATGCAAGTAAATAGGTGTATAAATGACCATCCAGGTGTAGAAGAATTGCAAGATGAAGTTTGCCACCCAAATGCGGCCGATGTCGCGTTCTTTGTAACACACCTTGAGCATCTTACCAAAAGAGAGCACATGATACACCGGATCTTTAAAATGCTTGAGCAAAAAGATAATAAAAAGGAACACCGGTATCATTGCCAGAAAGCCGAGGAAGTAGAGCGTCTTGTATCCGCTTGCCGAAAGGACGGCGCCGGCGATGAGCGGCGAAACGACCCATGCCAGGTTCACGATGGTAAGGTAGAGCCCGCGCGTCTTGCCGACGTCGGTGTTGACTGTTTCTGTCTCAAGAAAGATGTCGATGAAGTAGATGATTGCCGTATTGGTAATAAGATAGAAAATAAATGAAAGGATCAGAATAATGCCATTTCCAGATGCGACAAGCCCGTAAAGCGCAAGCATATGAAGTACGATTGCGCACAAAGCCGAAACTCCGGTGCCAACTTTTTTCAAAATGTGCGGCAAATAAAAAATGATCGATATGCCAAAGATCGAAGCGATACTATAAAGTAAGCCGACGTTGTCTTTGCCCACAATACTTTCGACGAACGTCGAATTCACGTATGCGGTAATAGCAAGATGTATAGAAAAGAAAAAAGAAAATGCGTAAAGCACGTGCCGCAACTTCGCTGCCGTTTTCATATAGCTTTATTATACACAATGAAGTTGTTTTTCTTTTCCACATAGCGCTTTGTTGAATACAAAAGCGGAGGGTATAATAAACTCATTACTTATTTAGTCACTTTTTTATGACAAGAAACCAGAAATGGGGAATAATGATTGGTGGGTTTGCTGTACTTTTGATGGCTGTTTTTATGGGCATAGGTAGGGGAAAGTCTAATTTATTATCAGCAGCTGCGATTGGAGGCGGTGGTACGGGTACCACCCTTCCTCCTATTAGTGTCTTAAAAAATTCTACTTTTCCTGACCAAATGCTACCAGCAGGATCAACAAACACAAAAATTGGTTCATATATTGTTAAAAATAATACTAATACTACACTTGTAATTACAAATTTAAGTGCAGGACTTAATTTGTTTAATGGAATGCCAAACCAAAATATAACCAACTTGTACTTTGTAATAAATGGAAGTCAAATTGGTTCAACGCTTAATAACCCTCTTCCTTTTTTTACTTCAAACTCGGTTACTGCTAGTGTATCAATGCCGCCTCTTAGCTCCAAGACTGTCGATATATATGCAACCATAGGAGCTTCGGGTGGTTCTTTCCGGAATAATTTTTTTGTTAGTGTTAAAAAAAATGGCACTGGGTCAAGCACGAACATAGATGTTTGTGGTTTTTACTTCCCGGGAATAAATCCTGGTTGTTTAGGTCAAGCACGTGATGGACAAACGGTTGCTATTACAGGAGCCGCAAGCCCTATTTTATATGTTCAAAATACTGCTTATCCAAATCAAACAACTAATTCAAACGCTACTGCGAAAATAGCATCGTACAAAGTAACAAATAATGCTTCTGAGCCAATTACATTTTCGACTGTAAATGTTTCATTTAATCCTGCCAACTTAACTGTGCCGCTCTCTTCTCTAACTAATTTAAAAGTTGCAGTTAATAATTCGATCCTCGGTATGATTCTAAGTGTTCATAATTACAATAATTTATCAGCAAACTTTACTGTCAATCCTGGAGTAACTAAAACTGTTGACGTAATAGTTAATGTGGGGAATGTGGCTGAAGGTTCTATTATGCAAGTAATGTCAGGCTTTCCCTATGGTATTACCGGGGTTAACTCCGGAATGGTGTATGGCTCATTTGCTGATATTCCTGGTCAAATAACAACAACTGCGTGTTTGTGCAATGTTTCCTTAAGTACTAGCAACCCTCCTTCTGCTACTGTTGCACAAGGAACAACAAATTATACGTTTGCGAAATTTACTATTGCAAATAATTGCACAGAGTCTAAAAAAATTACAGGATTTACAATTGATAAACAAGGAATCTCTAACTGGTCTTCTGTGAAGAATGTAAAGTTGTATGCTAACGGTATACAAGTGGGAACGACTTCAGCCTTACCGACTGGTCCTATAACATTTGTTCCTAATTTTACAATTACTAACGGTTCTACTGTTGCATTTGAAGTGCGTGCTGATATTTCAAATGGTACAGCAGGTCAAACTATTGCTTTAGGTGCAGTAAATTATACTCAAGTGGGGGTACCGTCTGGAGTTTCTTCGGGAATTATGTCACTCTCGATTTGGGGAAATATGATGAGCATTACTCCTTAGTGAATTTAATATAAAAAATCCCCGCGTTAAGCGGGGATTTTTTTTTTTTAGTTGAAACTTTTTTACACACTGAGTAACACCGGAATCACGAGCGGAGATTTTGCGGTTTTTTGGAAGAGGAATTTGCCAATTTGGTCGGCAAGGCTGTTCTTCAAGTTGTCAAAATGCGCTGGGTTATTGCTTGGCTTACTGTCCTCTATCGTTTTCTTGATGATCATGCGGGTCTGTCGGAGAAGTTCTTGGTTTTCTTTCAAGTACACGAAGCCGCGAGACACGAGGTCGGGAGATTTCTTGAGCTTGCCGGTCTTTGCGTCAATCGTTGCAATGATGACGAACATGCCGTCTTGCGCAAGCATTTGTCGGTCGCGGATGACGACATTTTGTTCGTCGCCGATCGATGCGCCGTCAACTATCATTGGAGCTGAAGGAGCTTTTTCTTTTCGAACGCCGATCTTTGTTCCGTTGTCGGTAATTTCGATGATGCTTCCGTTATCAGGTACAACAATGTGATCTTCGGAAATCCCAACTTCCATCGCGAGCTGTTTGTGAAGTTGCAAGTGGTAGTGATGTCCGTGGATCGGGATGAAGAATTTTTCTTTCATTTTGTTGTGAAGCCAGCGGATGTCTTCTTTGTTTCCGTGACCAGTCGCGTGCACGTAGTCTTCGCCGGCTGTTCGGTAGGAGATAATCTTCACTCCTTGGCGAGCGATCCCGTCTTTCAAACGTTGCACTGCGCGTTCGTTTCCAGGAACGACTGATGCTGAAAGAATGATAGTGTCTCCTTTTTGAAGTTTAAATTTTGCATGCGTTTTGTTTGCAGCACGGTTAAGCGCCGCAAATTCTTCACCTTGAGCGCCGGTCATAAGAACGATGAGTTTGTTCGGTGGGTATTGGTCCATTTCATCAACAGAAATGATCGTGCCTTTTTTCGGTTCAAGAAGTCCGGCTTGAATAACAATGTCGATGTTGTTTTTCATTGAACGTCCTTCAAGCACCACTTTTTTGCCAAGCGCTTCGGCAACGTTGATGATCTTCATTAGTCGAGAAATATGCGAAGCAAAGGCTGCGATGATAATGCGCCCGTGTTTATTTTCGGTGATAAGTCTTTCAAGACCTTGATGCACTTTGATTTCCGGAAGAGAAAAACCTTCGTTCTCGATGTTTGTCGAGTCGGTCATGAGAAGAAGCACTTTCGCGTTGTCGAAAATCTTGTATTCTTTTTCTTCAGAATCTGAAACTTTGCCGTCGATCTGGTCGAGCTTGTAGTCTCCGGGGTTTACGATCCAGCCTTGCGGTGTTTCAATAATGACTCCCATTGAATCCGGAATCGTATGTGTCACGCCCCAGAATCGCACGCGAACATTTCCAAGAGTGATGGCTTGATCTTTTTCAACGATGTGTGCATTCAAAGCGGGAAGTTGAGGGAATTCGCTTTGACGCTTTTTCATCATGAGCACTGTGAGGTTTCGAGAATACACAGGCGGATTGCCGATGCGAGAAAGTACAAGTGGCACACCACCGATGTGGTCCAAGTGTCCGTGAGTGATGATAAGCGCTCGGATTTTGTCTTTGCGTTCTTCGAGATAGCGAGTGTTTGGGATAGAGTAGTCGACTCCTGGAGTTTCTTCGGTCGCGAAGTGCATGCCGGCGTCTACTACAATGATGTCGTCTCCGATCTCAATCGCTGTCATGTTCTTGCCGATTTCTTCTACGCCACCAAGTGGGATGATGCGGATGTTACCAGCTTCAACTGGGGGGATGTTAAGTGTGCTTTCTTTTGACTTTGTGTGAATGAACGCTGTTTGTTTTGAGCGTTCTGGGCGGCGCATAGGGCGGCGCGGGCCACCGCCCCCCCCCCCACCAATAACAGCGGGGGTTTGAGGGGGCGCCCGCCGATGCGGCGCCCCCCCA
>CAZQAW010000007.1:51521-56758 GCA_964591445.1 uncultured Candidatus Saccharibacteria bacterium
TGGATTGCCCATAAACAGTGGCTCTAAACTAATTTTGTTTTGCGGGTTGGGGGCGGCGCATCGGGGGGGGGGGGCCTGGGCCGGCGCGGCCCCGTTCACCTGCTGTTTGGGCTGGGCGCGCAGGCGTAGCCTGCGCGCCAGCTCCTTGCGGGCGAGGTCGGAAGCCATGAGGCTTGTTGCCGAAGCTTCGCTTCGGCATATGAGTTCTCGTATTCGGCTTGTTGTCGGCAGCCGTACCGTTTTCTGGAGTTGTAATCGCGCTCCAAATCGCTTTGTTTTTTTCGTTTCTGTTCATACTGTTCTTTCTGTGCGCTTATTCTTTGGGCGCAAAAATATTCCATACACGATCAGTATCGACATACCAATCGTTGATTGAAAGGAATCGTTCGCTAGGAACGGTGATCCTGTCAAATGTAAAACCTGATAATTGTTTATCAACTATATAAATAAAGTGCGGAGAGTAGACAAATATCGCCGGCATATCTTTCTGTATTTCCGCTTCAAATGCTTTATACGCTTCAATTCGCGCGTTCCGATCTTCCTCGGTCAACGCATTTTCGAGCAATGTGTCCACTTTTGTATTCGCATAAAGTGCAACGTTTAGTCCCGGGTCGTTGCGTTGAGATGAATGCCAAAATGCAAAGAAGTCAGATTCTCGGCCGATGACTTCTCCGAAGAAAAGCGCATCGTAGTTGCGAGGACGGATGACGTTTTGGTTCAAATTTCCGGTTTCAAAAACTTTCACTTCGACTTCAGCGCCAAGTGCTTGCAAATCTTTCTGTATCATTTCTGCCGCGCTGCGGAGTTCTGGTGCGTCTCCAGTTGAAATAGAAAATGAAAGTCGTGCGCTTGATTCCCGAGTTTCAGCCGGCTTTGCGTTCTTGCCAGTCGTTGCCGGCTTGATGACTGTTTTTGATTTCTTTACCAATATGCCGGATTCGTCTTTGCTCCAGCCGGCTTTGGTTAAAAGTTCAAGCGCTGCAACTTTGTCTCCGTGTGGAAGTGCGACTGGATTCTCTTCGATCATATGTGGAGGGATCGGTCCATTGATCGCTTCGCCGTAACCTCCCAATACCTCGTCCACAATTGCCTGCTTGTCGATCGCCATGTCGAGCGCTTTCACAACTGTTTTGTCGGTAAAGATCGGCGCATTGCTCTGATTGAAAAACAGCCCAAAGATACGAGAAAGCGATGCTTCTTCTATGTGTATGTTCTTGTCTTTCAAAAATGCCACTTGGCTGGGAGATAGCGCGCTTGCTTGGTCGATATGTCCGCTGTTCAAAGCTTCTACGATCTCATTTTCATTTGCAAAAAAAGAAAATGTGAGAGAGGGGATATAGGGAAGCGTGCCAACATAGTTTTGAAATGCTTTAAGTTCAAACGATTCTGGAATTCCGGAAGACTTTTTCTTGTTGACTTGTGCAACTTGGTACGGACCAGAACCGATTGGGTTTATGTTGAGCTCGCTGAAATTCCATTCATCGTCGGGAATATCTTTCCATACTTCTTGTGGCAAGATACCAAGCGTTGTATTTTCGAGAAATCCGGAATATGGTTGCTTAAGCGTGAAGCTAACATGCTTGGTGTCGATCGCTCGCGCTTCCACTCCTTCCCAGTTCACTTTTTTCGGGCTTTTGATGACAGTGTTTTGGATTTTTTGGATCGTGTACACAACGTCTTTTGATTCAACTTGCATGCCGTTGTGGAATACTGCATCGTCTTTTATTGCAAATGTATACGTAAGTCCGTCGGCTGAAACTTCATACGAGTTTGCTAGGTCTGGTACAAGAGTTCCTTGAGCTGTTTTCTTCATGAGGCCGGAGTAAATGATCGAAGTAAGATCTTTTTCTGCGTCAGTCACTGCAAGCACCGGGTTTACGAAACGTGGCGTGCCGATGATACCTTCTTCGATGTGTCCGCCTTTGAGTGGCACGCTTACGAGGAATGCGTTGTTCACTTTGTTGACAAGCAGAAGCGCGCTTATGCACACCACACCAACAAGCGCCAAGAAAACATACCATTCAACACGTGAAAATGAATGGATTGCTCGCCCAAAAGTCTCTTTAGACAATATTCTCCGAGACGGAGAAGAAGTATGAGTATACATATATATGTTGTGTGTGAAATTTAGAGAAGAACTCCAACTAGAGCTGACGCTGCGAAAAGAACCGCCACAATGATTGTGAGGTAAAATACGAATTTTTCGAAGCCGCGCTTCGTGTGGTAGATGCCCCCTCCGTCTCCACCGCCAAAAGCTCCACCTACGCCGGCGCTTGATGACTGGAGAAGAATACCAATAATGAGGATAGCGGACAATACAATCTGTATCCAAGGCAATGCCTGAGTAATTGCTTCCATGTGTCCATTATGCCAGAAAGAGAAGCAAAATGCAAATCACCTCTCCGTCGCGCAATACCGCGCCACCTCCCCTTTGCAGGGGAGGAAAAGATGAGCGTAATCCCCAGTTTTAAAATTGTGATAATGCAAAAACGTGCGATAATGACTTTATACAAGTGCGAATCGTTAGTCATTTTGTATGCCTCTCGATATTTTAGTATTTTTATTAATATAATTTTTTGTTCGATTATTTATGAATAATAAAACTCTGGTTGCGTTTCTCGTTATTGTGCTCGTAGTGTTGGCTGGTATCGGCGTTGGCAAGTATGCCGAAAATATGAAGTTGAAGCAGGAAGCTGCAAGTCTTGAAAGTCAGCAAGACGAAGTTATGATGGATGAATTTACTAATGATGAAGCAGTGCCTGGTCAAGAAGTAGGATTCTGGGATAACTTTGGTACTGCAGATATGGTTGACTCTGACGAACCTGTATATGTAACTTTGCCAAACGGAAAGCCTATGTTGAGTTGCCCAGTACGTGTTGGTTTGCTTCCGCTTCCAAGCACAGTGCTTGCTGCTGGTGCGGCAGTTACTGCTCGGTTTGAAGTTATTGGCTGTCCAGCAAACGATGTCGTGTTGAACACAGCAGGTATTAACTTGGTTTACGTTGCTCCAAACTACAACTTCCGATTTGACTTTACTTCATTAAGAGATCTAACGACAAACCAAACCACGGGTCTCGGCAACGCTTCAAATGTGTTCTACTATGAATACAATCCTTCAGGTAGCATGGTTATCCCGGCTGGAACAACTCGTGTGTTTGAAGTTTCAGGTATAATAGAAGGTGTGCCGGTCGCTGGTAACGTATTCGCAACACAGCTTGCAAATTTCCAGCTCACAGTCCCAACTTTAGGCAATGCGCCAGCGGTAGTTGTGCCAGCACTTCCACTTTCTGGTCAAGCGATGTCTCTCTAAGAAATATATTTCGCAAAATCCCCACTTCGGTGGGGATTTTTGTTTGTGTTTGAAAAGTCTATGTTACAATATAAACAATATGAAAAAGCATTTTCCTGTGCTTCTCACTTTTCTTGTTCTTGGACTTGGATTTATTTCTTTTGGCTTGGTGCAAAGCATGAAAAGTTCACTTCCAGCTTCGTCCATCAACTCGCAACCGCTTGCTTCAAAAGTGTATTTGCTCGGTGGGGGAAACACTCAAACGAATTCTCTTATTTCATCTACTGATGGATACAATTGGAACGTCGATGCTACCGCTCTTTCATTTCCGCAGCGTATCAATACAACATTCCTTCCATTCAAAACGGGCTTTATCGTTTTTGGCGGATACGGATACAACAATGGAAGTTTCAACTACAACGACGTATGGTCTTCTTTAGACGGCATCTCTTGGGCGCGCATACTTGAACACGCGCCATGGAGCAAGCGTTCTGGTAATGGAGGTATTGTTTTCAACAATGCACTCTATATGTTCGGCGGAGAAACGTACAATGCTTCCGGAAGTACTTTTTACAATGATGTATGGAAAAGCGTTGACGGCATGCATTGGGTAAAGCAAGGTGACGCTCCATGGACTGCACGATCTGTTGGAGCTGCTTTTGTGTTTAAAAATAAAGTGTGGCTCATTGGTGGCGGTTCGTACAATGTAAACGAAGACGGCACGTATGACTTTCAAACATACAAAGATATCTGGAGCTTTGATGGCACAACATGGATCAAAGAACTCGACCAATCGCCATGGGATGCAACAGGCCCGACAGCGACATTTGTGCAAGATGAAAAACTTTTTGTGATTGTTGACGACGGACTAAGCTCAAACACCAGCGTATGGTCTACGACAGACGGAGTGAATTATGAAAAAGTGTCCGACATGCCAGGATTTCCGCAGTACAACTATACTTCGTTTACACAAGCCGGCCGCATGTGGCTTGCTGGCGGCACGCTCGATGAAGAACCATATAGCGGCCTTTGGTCATCCATAGACGGAGTAACCTGGCAAGACATGGGGATAACGCTCCCAGCTTTTTCTGGAGAAGGGCATTCCAGCCTTGTAAAATAAGGCTTCGAGTCCGCGCTTGACTTTGAATTTGGTTCGTATATAATAGAGGAGCGTCTAGAAATAGGCGCTTTCATTTGCTCTAAATAGCTTGATTTTCAAGGGTTTTAGAGCTTTTCTTTGATAACAAAAGAGTACAAGCACCGCTAGTCTTTAAAGACGGCTAGCGGTTCACAGAATCACAATGTCGGTCTCAATTCACATAAGTTGAGATTGGCAAGCAAGTCAGTAAGTAAGTTTAATTCTTTTGAGCAATCAAAATCTAAAACAAACCTCGCCAAAGGCGGGTGAAACTATTTTTTCTTTTGTTTCGTTTTACAAAAATTGTGCAGCAATTTTTGCCCCGCAAAGCCTTTGGCGGCGTGGGGCAGATATCCCACTTCGCCCTTTGGGCTATGCGGGATAAAAAATTTGTTCCAAATTTTTTAAGTAGAGTTTGATCCTAGCTCAGGATGAACGCTGGCGGCGTGGATAAGGCATGCAAGTCGAACGGACCTTGCTGTTTGATAGATGGAATGAGTAGCAATACAAGTGAAGTTTTGATAACAGCGCTGGTTAGTGGCGAACGAGGTAGTAACACGTGGGTATTTCCCCCTAAGTCATGAATAACGCACCGAAAGGTGTGCTAATACATGATAGTCTCTCCGGAGTAAAGTTTTAACGCTTAGGGAAAAGCCTGCGGGATATCAGCTAGTTGGTAAGGTAATGGCTTACCAAGGCTATGACGTCTAGGGGAGCTGAGAGGCTGACCCCCACCGATGGTACTGAGACACGGACCATACACCTACGGGTGGCTGCAGTCGAGAATCTTCCACAATGGACGAAAGTCTG
>CAZQAW010000008.1:0-45610 GCA_964591445.1 uncultured Candidatus Saccharibacteria bacterium
AAGTCTTGTACTCACCGCCCGTCAAGTCAAGGGAGCCGGGAGTACCCGAAGTCTCTGCATTCGCAGGGCCTAAGGTAAATTCGGTAACAGGGACTAAGTCGTAACAAGGCACGGGTAGCGGAAGCTGCTCGTGGATTAATTCAAATTGAACTTGTTATGCATCGCATTCGTGCGGTGTATGACTTACTGAGTCGGTCCAATGTTTTACATTGGTTGCTGTGGTTGAAAGTTAATTCAACTCCTCGCTGGCTAGGTTAAGCCAGCACAAATCCATTGTGTATCTCTATAGAATACATAACGGTGTAGAACGAAACAAAAGAAAGAATAGTTAGCAAAAGCCGCGCGTAAGCGCGGCTTTTGCGTTGGCCGTATAATGCCATTGCAAATAAAAAAATATATGGTATAGTAAAATAAACTTAAAACAGAAAAAAATGAAAAAAATTATCACCGATGACCAGGTTTTTAAGAACAAAGACCTCGTTCAATTTTTTAAAAGAAAAAATTTGTCTGCTCGTATTGCTACTCTTATTCATCATCATAATGAACTTCAACAGAAAAAACCTATCCAGATTAAAAATCTTGGCAGATACTTTAAGGGAGCATTTACAGAAGATACTTGTCATGGCCTGTATGACATAAAGCTTGCGGAGTTTTTGACTTCTTACACCGATCAATCGAACATGAAAGGTAAAACTATGGCAGTTATTTACTTTAAATATCTAGATGGGGAATCGATGGTCCCTGTTAATGAAGGAGGGAGTGGTTATCATATGAATCTAGATATAAAGTACGGGAGTCAGCTTTATTTTGATGAGAAAAAACAAAGATTGCTCTATGTTGGTTCGACAGAGAATGTGGGCTACAAAAAGGCAGCTGCTCAAGATATTTGGATCATCAGTCTAAAAAACCAGAAATAAAATGAAAGAACTACTCACATCCACACTATTTCTGCTCGGTTTTGTTACAATAGCAAACGCGCAATCAACTCACACCTCTTTAAGCAGTATAGATACTTCTGAGTTCGGAATCTATCTTCCTGTTGATACTACAGCCAGAATCCGAACAGAATTTCGTTACGATCGGTTGAGTAGACTCATACTGGTATTCAGAACCCAGCGCAAAACAATTGTTGCGCAAAGGTTTGAATATGATGAAGTAGGAAATCGCACCAGAGAAGTGACGATGAACTTCTATCCGGATCCTGGGAACCCCACCAGATATCTCTCTAAATTCAATAAGGCAGAGTTTGCTGAAGAGAAAGAAAAAATTCTCAAGCTTTTGAAAGATAAGTAAGGCAGAACTATAGATAGAAAAACGCTGTACAACCTACAGCGTTTTTGTTTTCCCCACACGAGTTATGTAGAAAAGTGGTTTAGTACTATACTTTTATTATATGAAAAATAAAGCTCTCCTATTTTTCGGGCTAACAGTTCTTTTTGTTATTTCATTTTTCTCTACAACTCACATTGCAAATGTGCAGCAAGAGGCTGGAGCTCTCAAGTCTCAGGCTTCAAATAAGGCATCGGCAGTATGCGCGCCAACTGCCCAGCTTTCAGTTGCACTTGCTCCTAACAACCCTCCCTCAAGTGTGGTTGTAATCGGACAAACAAATACTATATTTTTATCCATAAATTTTACAAATACCGGAGCTTCGGCTGGGTGTATAATGAATATCAACTCTTTAAGTTTCCAACGAACTGGAAATTCTACAGATGGAGATGTTAGTTATGCTTACCTATATGATGGAAATTCTCGTATGTCTGATGCTGTTTTAATATCTAATGGAATTATTAGTTTTAATTCTGTTACGGCCCCTGGTTTTTTGGTACCAGTTAACCCTATCCGTAATCTTAATTTAAGAGTAGATATTTCAAGTACCGCGGTTGGTGGTAATACAGTTGGATTCAATTTAACTAATTTTGGAGCTGTAGATGCTTCTACTGGTGCTGCTGTTAGTGTGGTGCCAAACACCCCAACCGGGAATTTAATGACTATTAGTCCTCCCGCAACTCTTCCTTACCTATATACGTTACCTACTACATCTATAACCTCCAATAGTGCTGTGCTCAATGGTTCATATACAACAAATAATCCAGCCAATGTAACTCTGCGTTTTGAATGGTGGGCCGGGATAAACGGTGGAATTACTCCTACTGTCCAGCTTACTCAGTCTTCTGGTAATATTTCTGAAACAATTACTAATTTACTTCCTAATACTACGTATCGCTTTGCCCTAAGAGGTTTTGATTCAACTTTTGGTGTAAATGTTGCTAGTAATCCACCGAGTTTAACTTTCACCACACCACCACTTTCAGACCTCATAGTTCAAAATCTGACATGGAACGGTACAGGCTTTTCTTCGCAAATGGGAAATTCGCCGGTAATAAGTAGTAGATCAAATCCGTACGTTTATTTTAACGCAACGATTAAAAACAACACTTCTAATTCAAGTATTTATATTCCTGCTGGGACAAAATTTACGCTTTATCAAAATAGTATTTCTCCTCAAAATCTCATAGGGCAGACAACTATCGGCTCAAATGGTGCGTTTTATCTGTCTGCATATGCAACAAAAATTCTTCAGTTCACTTCAACTCAGACACCAAATATTCGCCAAAACCCTGAGACTATGTTCGTTATTATGCAAGCCGATACAACAAACCTGGTAATGGAATCTAACGAAACAAACAATACTCTTCAAAAAACTTTGGTAATCCAATAGCTTTACTTTTCAACACCACAAAATAAAAGAAGAATATATACTATAGGTATGACTACAAAAACTTTGGTTGCGACGGGTGTTTTGGTCGGTCTTGCACTCGTACTTTCTTTTTTTGGTTACTCTGCTGGCGTGAACAAACGCGCTGCATCGCTTGAAGCGCTTTCTGAAAAGCAGCAAGCTATTATTAAAGGTGACGCGCAAAAATCAGCTTCGACTAACACCTCTTCAAGCGCAGCTTCTACAAATGTTATTTTGACAGGAGGTTCAGGTATGACAACGGGAGTGATGTCTACTGCTATCGCTTCATCGCCCGCAGGAAGCGGATCCATTACATGGTCTACTGTAAACAACAATGCGCCATGGGGCCGCCGAAGTGAACACGCCTCTGTCATTTTTAAAAATGAAGTTTGGGTGCTTGGTGGTGGGTCAAATATATCCGGCACTCAGTTGAATGGTACATGGTCAAGTCCGGACGGCATCACTTGGACACAGCGTTCACTTGCAACTCCTTGGGAGAAGTCAAATGGAAACAATGTGCGCATAGAGCATGCGGCTATCGTTTTTAACAACAAGATATGGGTGATAGGCGGATATTCAATGAAAGCAGGGGTTCCACCAACAAGAATGGCGGATGTATGGTCTTCATCAGACGGTATCAACTGGACACAAGTTACGGCAAATGCGCCTTTTGGAGTTCGTAACAATCTGAGCCTTGCTGTCTTTGACAATAAGATCTGGCTTACTGGCAACACTCGCATCGGTAGTATTGCTCAGCCGGCAGATATCTGGAGTTCTCCAGACGGTATTACGTGGACTCAAAGAGCAACAAATCTCCCGTTTGGGTTGCGTGCTGATACCGGTTTCCTTTCTTTTGATAATAAATTGTGGTTATTTGGAGGTGCTCTTTTTGTGGGTTCTAATACGAGTGCAGCAAATGATGTATGGAGTTCTTCAGATGGCATCACCTGGACACGAGTACTTGTAGCTGCTCCTTGGACAAAACGTTATAAGTTTGCATCTTTTGTTTTTGACAAACGCATGTGGATAGTTGGCGGCCAGCTTCCTACGGGTGGAACGCTACAGTTTACTGACATGTGGTCTACAAAAGACGGCATCACATGGAGTCTTGAACAGACCGCTATTCCAAACCTTGGCTATATCGACGCAGCTGTCGCCGTATTTGATGCACCAACTGCTCCACAAGTTGACTTGATCGTTTCAGATATTGAATGGTCAATGGATAACATACACTATGCTCATACCACTCTTACAACTTCTGTGAGTGGCCAAGCATGGTTCCGCGCAACTCTCAAAAATAAAGGTCCAGATACATATGTCACGTCTCCAACGACAGTATTTCGTTTGTACGATAAACAGATTCTGCCGACTTCCATCATTGGTCAGTCACCATTTCCTTCTGGAGTTTCAATCCCTCCTGGCGGCACGATCCAGCTTACATTTCCAGAAATAGTTCCAACTGGTCTTCAGACGTATGTTGTGGGTGCCAAAAAGACCGTCGGTACCGTGAACGTGATCGGTTTCGTCGATGCATTGCAACTTGTCACAGAAACCAACGAGACTAACAACACTTATCCTGCGACTGTTCCCGTTTCCGGCTACTAAAATGAAAAAGTATGTTTTGTTATTGTGTATCATAGTTGCCTCTGTCTTTGTTGCGAAAGAATTACCACTCCAATCGGTAAGCCGTTCCTCCTCCTTGATTAAGGAGGAGGCGACCAGCCCTGGGCTGATGGGGGTGGTACTTATCAACGGAGCTACTTTTCAAGTTACTCTCGCGCAAACTCCAGAAGAACAAGCAAGGGGATTGGGGAATATTTCAAGCATGCCGGCTAATGCCGGCATGCTTTTCATTTTTCCAACGCCCGACAAATATGGTTTTTGGATGAAAGATACGCTCATTCCACTTGATATGATCTGGTTAGATGAAGAAAAACGAATCGTCTATATAGAAAAAGAGGTGAAGCCCGAGTCTTATCCAAAAATCTATACGCCAAGTGCACCCGCGCTCTATGTACTTGAGATTAATGCTGGATTGGTAGATAAAAATAATATAAAGCCTGGCCAAATTTTAGAATTTGTGTTATAAATTTAGCTTAATTTTAAAGAGTTTTTTGACATAATGAAGTCAGTTTGGTTGACAACTTTTTAACAATATATTATCCACAGGCTCAAGTCTGATTTAAAAGAATAAGGGTGTTAAAATTTATAAAGTTTAAGGATTACTGCGACATGAAAGTGTCGCTCTTATTATCTAAGCTTATTTTATACTATGACTATTACCATTACAAAGCGAGACGGAACACGAGAACCATTTAATGCTGATCACATCAATCGATCGATCGAGCGCGCATGTGAAGGTTTGACTGATCCGATCGGAAAAGTCACCCAGATCGCATCCGAAACCCAACTCACTTTGTACGATGGTATTACGACAGAAGAAATGGACGTTGCAACGATCAACGCTGCGCTTCAAAATGCGCAAAACGATATCGAGTTCGACAAAGTTGCGACACGACTGCTTCTCAAAACGCTCTACAAGAAAATCTTGGGCGATTTTCATTCAACAGACGAGTTCCGCGCTCCGCACGCAGAACATTTTCCAATTTACATTAAACATGCAGTTGAACTTAAACTTCTTGATCCAAAACTTGGCGAGATTTTTGATTTGAAAGCTCTTGGTGATGCGCTCAACCTCGATAACGACGAACTCTACAAATATTCTGGCCTTTCAACAATGATGGATCGCTATCTCATCAAAGACCGTTCACAAAAGCCGCTTGAAACTCCGCAATATTTCTGGATGCGCGTGGCAATGGGCATGAGCTTGAATGAAAAGAATCCGACAGAATATGCAATCAAGTTCTACAACAAACTTTCTCATCTCGAATATTTGACCGCAGGCTCGACAAACATTGGCGCAGGAACTATCAATCCGCGACTTTCAAACTGTTTCTTGATGGAAATGCATGACGATATGGAACACATCGGCAAAACTGTTTCAGACGTGCTTCTTCTTTCAAAAGCAACCGGCGGTATCGGCCTTTCGGTAACACGACTTCGCGCAGAAGGTTCTATTTTGAAATCAAACAATACTATTTCTTCTGGTCCGGTGCCGTTTATGCACATCGTTGACTCTGCGGTTCGTGCAGTCCAGCGCGGCGGAAAGAAAAAAGGTGCGCTCTGTTTGTATATGGAAAACTGGCACTTGAACTTCCAAGACTTTTTGGATCTCAAGCAAAACAACGGAGACGACTACCGACGAACACGAACTGCAAACACTGCGGTGTATATTTCTGACGAATTCATGAACCGTGTTTCCAAAGGTGAAGACTGGTATTTGTTTGATCCGAACGAAGTGACTGACCTTGTCGACTTGTACGGCGAAGCTTTTTCTAAACGTTACAATGAATACGTTCAAATGGCAGAATCTGGCAAACTCCGACTTTGGAGCAAGCTCCCAGCTCGTCAGCAATACAAGAATATTTTGGTGTCTTTGGAAACAACCTCACATCCATGGCTTACTTGGAAAGACACGATCAACGTGCGTGCGCTCAACAACAACACCGGTACGATCCACTCTTCAAACCTTTGTACAGAAGTTACTTTGCCGCAAGATCGAGACAATATCGCCGTTTGTAATTTGCTTTCTATTAACTTGCCTCGACACATTACCGCAGGGCAGATCGACTGGTTCAAGCTCGAAGAATCCGTACGTTTGGCAACTCGCCAGCTCGACAACTTGGTGGACATCAACAAGCTTCCGATTCCAGAAGCAGTCCGCGCTGATTCTGAAAACCGCGCAGTCGGCCTAGGACTCATGGGATTTACAGATACGATCGAACAGCTTGGCTATTCGTATGAAGACGAAGAAGCTTTTGATTTGGCCGACAAAGTGTTCGAATTCATTAGCTATATGGCAATCGACGAATCCGCAGCACTTGCCCAGGAACGCGGCAGCTACAAAAACTTCCCGGGCTCAGAATGGTCAAAAGGAAAAGTGCCTGTCGATACTTTGACAAAACTCGAAGTCATGCGTGGCCAAGCTTTGACTGTGAACAAAGAAAGCGCAACACTTTCTCCATCGCTCAACTGGGACATTCTTCGAGACAAAGTGAAAAAGGGAATGCGAAATGCAACCGTGCTTGCGATTGCTCCGAATGCCAACATCGGTCTCGTTGCTGGAACTTCACCAGGCCTAGACCCTCGCTTCGCGCAAATGTTTTCTCGAAACAAGATTTCCGGAAAATACTTGGAAGTGAATCCGAACCTTGTTGAAGCTTTGAAAAAAGAAGGTATTTGGGAAAAGGTCTCTGGCGCAATTCTTGAAAATCACGGAGACATTTCTGAAATCGATGCAATCCCGGAACGCATCAAGAAAATATATAAAACATCGTTTGCTGTGTCTGCATATGCATTTATCGAAGTTGCCGCTCGCGCGCAGAAATGGGTAGACCAAGCAATCTCTCGCAATATGTATCTTGAAACACGCGACATCGACGAGATCATGAACATTTACAAATCTGCTTGGGAAAAAGGCTTAAAGACGACGTACTACTTGCACATGAAGCCTCGACATACAGCAGAACAGTCGACAACTCGAGTCAACAAAGCAGAAACGATTGGCAAGAAAGGGTTCGCTGCGCTCCGAACAAAAGCAGTTGAAACTCCTGTCGAAGCAGTTACTCCAACAGAACCGGTTCCGTCTCCAGTTGAAATGCCAGTGATGGCCGAAGCGGTGGTTGCTCAAGTAGATACTGTAGCAGTTCCACAAAACGCAAAACCAAAGTTCACTGTTCACTTATCAGATGATCCTGCTGATGCAAATATTTGCGAAGGATGTGAATAGCGTATTACTAAATTAATTTATATTTTATGTTACTAGGAAAAGCTTCTCCGGAGGATATGAACCTCCACCCAATGCATTACAAATGGGCGTACGAATTGTATACCCAAGCTGTTCGAAATACATGGTTTCCGCACGAAATCGCCCTCGGCGAAGATTTGAATGACTGGAAAAGTATGACAGACGACGAGCGTCACGCAGTCAAGTTCTTGATGGCGTTCTTTAACCCAGCAGAACTTATCGTCAACAAATCGCTCGCGCTTGGTGTGTATCCATACGTCAAATCTCCAGAATGCCACCTGTATCTTGCAAAGCAAATGTGGGAAGAGGCGAACCACTGCGTTGCGTTTGAATACGTGCTTGAAACATTTCCGTTTGATCGCGAGACTGTGTTCCAGATCCACCTTGAAACTCCTTCGATGACTGCCAAAGAAGCGTTCATTGCAAAATATTTGAAGCGCATGACCGAAGATACTTTGAATATCGAAACAGTGGAAGGGAAGAAAGATTTTATTCGCAACCTCGTTGCAACAAACATTGTCATGGAAGGCATTTGGTTTTACACCGGCTTCATGGTGGCGCTTTCATTCCGCCAGCGCAACAAACTTCGCAACTTCGGATCTATGATCAACTGGGTGGTGCGCGATGAATCGCTTCACTTGAAATTCGGCATCAACTTGATCCAGCATGCTTTGGAAGAAAACGAAGAACTTTTGACCGAAGAATTTGCGCAAGAAATCCGTAATATCGTTATCGAAGGTGTGAACTTGGAAACTGCGTACAACAAAGATTTGTTCCCGACAGGAATCCTCGGTTTGAATGCCGACTACGTGAACCAGTACGTGCAGTATATTGCCGACCGCCGTCTCGAAGAGCTTGGTCTTGAAGCGCATTATAACGCAACCAACCCGGCAAAATGGATGTCGACCGCGACCGACGTGTATGAACTTGTAAACTTCTTTGAAGCACAGAACACAAGTTATGAAGTGGACGCTTCTGGGCACTCTCATGCGAAGAAGGAAGACAAGCAAGCGGAATAAACTAAAACATTAAACCACTAAAAAATCCCCGGTAAGGGGGATTTTTTAGTGGACTAGTATTCTAATTTTATATCCAACTTTTTTGCAATTTCCAATAGCCACTTCTCGTGTCTATCTACTTTGTGCGATAACATCACCATTTCCTGAAAATAGTCATCTGCTTTCTTTGCGTATCCGTCTACTCCAGACGTAAGATTACTAAAATCTTTCTTCAAATCATCATGCATAGTTTGCATGTCCACTTTTGTAGGGAATGAGAGGGAGAAGGCTTGGGTAAGGTTTTTGATATCCTCGTGCGTTAGCATATAAAGAGTATAACAAACTTGTCTACACCATAGCAAACCTTCCGATTTATCCCCAGATTTCCTTGCGCTTTTGCGGGGGGGGGGAGGTAGAATTGGAGTATTAATAATAACCACAAATCTAATGACAAATAATTCGAAAATTGGTCTAGGTGTAGGCATGCTTGCAGTCTTTGCAACATTTGCAATTGCTAGTTATGGTCCGCAAACCAGCAAGGTTGCATCAATAAGTTCTAACAATAATTCTGCTGCAGCTCTTAGTACACAGCGTGCTGAAAGTGTAATAAAAATAGACTCCCTACCTTCTGAAGATAAAAATTATAATGCGGCAGGAAGGTTAATTAATACACCGACATCTTCAGCCCCATCGTGTGCAAAAGTTTCTGTCTCGACTTTGCCGCTCTCACAGACTAGTTTTAATGATGGCGATGCAAGCGCGGATATTTTTAAAATGAGGATAAAAAATACCGGTTCATGTGATTTTTATTTAACTGGTTTTTCTTTAGCCAATCTTTCGTTTACAGGTTCTTGGAATTTTGCAAAAGCATACCTTTTTGATGCCATTACAGGTCAACAAATTCCAACAAGCTTTTCTCGTCCAAAAAATACTTTTATGAATGATACAACTATATATTTTGGTGGCGGAGCAAACAATGCAGTTGTAATGAAAATTTTAGCACCAAATCAATCTTTAGATGTTCGTGTGCAAGGAAATTATATTCGAAATACCTTTTTAATAGAGTCCCCAACCCCTTCTCCTGGGTCCCTGGGAATTAAAGACTATTTCACTATAGGTGTTGACTCTGTTACAGGGTTTGATACTAATATGGTGGCTCCTACTATAAATTTTATTCAAAAATTTGATAAAGTGATCACTGTACAATAAAGCAGAGACTAAAAAATCCCCGCGGTAAGCGGGGATTTTTTAGTTTGAGATCTTAATGATGACCGTCTCGGTCGTGAGCGCTGTTTGTCGGATGTGCTGAGTAGGTGTGAGCTCCGTATGCGTTTATGTTTTTTCGCTTCTGGTACATGTGCTTGCCAAGGAAGACGACGATTGCAATAAGAGCGATGAGGATAATCCATCCGCCAAAATCATGTGGAAGGAAGCCGTTATCTCCAAAGAGCGCAGTTGCGCCAAAAAGAGGGTTCTTTCCAGCTTTCACTGAAACGATAGAATAATCAGAAACGCTTGTGCGTGTGCCGTCCCAGAATTCACCCTCCAAAGATGCTTTGACGAGAACTCGGTCGCGCTTGCTCAAGTAGTTGTCAGCGCGAACATCGATCGAGATCGAACCAGATTCGTTGACAGAAAGTGTTCCAAGAGAAACGGTGATTGTGCGGCGGTCATTGGATGTTACGCCAGTTGTGTATCCCACAAGCTCAACTTCTCGAGGAAGTTCAACTCGAAGTTCGGCGTCGTGCACGTTTTTCGTACCGATATTTTTGTACTTGATAGAGTAGGTGATGAAATCATTTGGATAGATTTCCGGAAAACCAGAATCGATAGAAAGTGAAAGCGCATCACCAACTGTTGCTTCGTTGTAAGAAGTTTCGTAGTAGTTCGTGCCGCCATTTACATAAATAATCTGTGGAGTTGGAGGAACGTATGGATCCGGATTTGGGTAACAGTTGTAAGTACATGGGTTACAGTTGTATGTACAACCGTTGTTTTGGTTTGCGTAGACAGTAATAGTCTGTGAAGGAGAACCGTTGTTTCCATACGCTGTAAGCGTGTAAGTCATTTGTCCGTAAATTGCGCCTGTATTCCAAGAACCAGATGTTCCGGTGCTTCCGTATGAAGACAAGTACGCTGAGTTACAGTTCGAAGTTGACCAATAAATAGTTGTTGAACCGCCAGGGTTTACGTTGTAAGGTGTTGCGTAGAAGCTATTGATGTAGCAAGAGTTGTTTGTGTTGCCAATAGTTACATACGCAGTTGCAGTTTGTGTGCTGCCGCTTGTTCCATAAGCAGTCATTGTAAATGTTGTGTTGTTGTAGATCGCGCCTGTTGTATAAGAGCTTGTTCCGTTTGAAACTGTTCCAACGCCGTTGTCGATCGACACATTTGTACAGTTCGAAGTTGTCCAGTAGAGTGTCGTGTTATTTCCAGAGTTGATAGTCGATGGAGAAGCGTAAAAGCTTGAGATTGAACAAGTCGGAGTAGGAGTTGTAGATGTAGTGAAAGAAAGTATTGTCGAAGCATTTGTAGTACCGGCACTGTTTTTTGCAACCGCGCGGAAATAGTATGTTGTGTTTGCAGAAAGTCCGGAAAGGTTTGCAGAAAATGTTCCACTCGGAGCATTTTGTGTGACAAAACCGGTTGTCTGATTCAAGTTGCTTGAAGACGTACCATATTCGAACATGACGTCAGTTGAAGAAGCATTGTTGCCGTTAAATACGCCATTCAAAGTTGCAGAGTTCATAGAAACAGAACTTGAGCTTGTTGTCATTACAGTTGGAACTGTGATACTTTTTGTCGTAAAAGAAAGTGTTGAGCCGAAGCCTGCACCGGAAACATTACCAAGAGCATATGCGCGCACATAATACTGTTGTCCAGAAACAAGGCCAGAAATAGTTGCGTTCATCGTGCCGCTTGCGCTTGTGTATTGCATAAATGAAGTTGAATTGCCGAGCGAAGGTGTAAGACCCCAGTCAAAACGAGTTGAAACTGAAGTTGAACCAGGCGCGTTAAATACACCAGATACGTTGACTGATGTCGTGCCGATATCGCTTGAAGAAATCGCATTTGTAATAACGGTAGTCGTGTTTGCAATAGAAGCCGCGCTAGCAGGGAATGCTGTCGCAAGCGTTACGGCAAAAATACCGAGAAAATATATAGCTTTTTTAACACTTTTCTTATTCATAATAGCTATTATATCATATTGTATATATTTGTCAAATACAAAAGGGAAGTTAAGAAAGCGAAAACCCCGCCCTTTGGAGACGAGGTTTTCATATTGTTTGCCTGGCTTATAAGCCGAATTCTGTATCCCGCATAGCTCTGTAAAGAGCGACGTAGGACGATATCCATTTATCTTGTTCTTGCATTACTGCAAAAATCTAGCGACTCTCCCCGCATAGCCTTTCGGCGACGTGGGGCACGGTCTTGCACAGAAGTAAGGATTTAGCCGTTTCAATCAAACGTTAAGTTTGATTGTCCCGCATAACCCGAAGGGTGACGTGGGACAATCAACTTTATAGTTTGCCTCGCCCCACTTCGTCATTACTGACTATGCGGGGCGCTTTTTTGCTTTGGCAAAAAAGCGTTTCTGCTCGCACCTCTATAGTTGCCTACGATGGGAATTACCCACTACTTGCTACTTGTGTCGGCAATGGTACGCATTACTTAAGCTCTTTTACGGCAGCAAAAAAGAAAGCAAATACGCACCATAGCCGGCACAAGTCTGTGTTCGGACTTTCCTCACCCTACTTCACCACAAGGGCTACGCGGGGCGCGGATATCCAGCCAGGCAAGGGGAGTATAACATATCTCAAAAACATTGACAAATACTATAAATACTATATAATGCTTTACAAATCAAGAAATTCAAAATAACAAATAATAAACAACTCAAAAACAAATTAAACATGATGAAAAAAATCAAACTTCTTATCACAGCACTTACTGTGCTCGGTTTTACTTTGTCCTATGGGCAAGAAGGATATTACTTGCCATCTCAGATGGTAAACGTAAGACTTCACCCAACAAGCCAATACAGGTTTATGACTGGCGGACCAATTGATTCAGTAAAGTTCAAAAAACTTTCAGGATCAAATGCTTTGGTAACTTATTACCAAACAACCACTGATTCAACCTGGATTAAAATCCAGACAAGTGCAACTCCCAACTTTCTCCTTGCTTATGGAAATACTATCCAATATAGCGGAGAAACAATTGGCGTGCGAAGTGACTCGGTTTTAGCTCCCGACACAACTGCTTCCTATGTGCGAATTATTTCGTACAGTGATAGTGGCACTACTCCTGTTGATACTACACCCCCGGTTCTTTTAAAACGGGATGCAAGTATTCCGTTATACAGCGTTACACCGATTATTGGTGGAACTGCCTTTGAAATGCGTTACGATCCGGGAAATAGTTTGGTGATACCCGAAGTATGGTTGAGTATCGTTCCTGATACTACATTCCAATTTCCGGTTCCGTTTATTTATGACACTACTTTTTCAATTGGCACACAGCTTATCTTGCGCGATACTATCAATGGTATATCTTCGCCATCTGTTCCAACTGGCTTTTGCATTAGAATGTTTGTGCATCAGTTGGAAGGCAATACAGTATATGTCAGTGATTGTGCTGCTACGCTTTCAAATGGTGTCCCATCCATCAATTGGTACGGAATCCCGGCATCGGATGACCATAGTATTCAGTTTGCCACAGTAGAAGAAAGATATGGGGTGCCGAGTATTCGAAAGATTTACATCGAAAATATGACAACGGGTCATATCGATAGTATTATTACAAATCTTCCGGCTGCAAGTGCGGGTCAGTTGATCGCCAATGTTGATCAACAAGGGTTGCCGGCAAATACGCAGTTTATGCTGTATGGTAATTTATCAAATATAAATGGTACAAGTTTTCTTACACCAATTTATATTTTTACTTTACCGCCAGCGCCTGTATTGTCTATATCTATTCAAAATATAGCTGTTAGTACGGATGTTGTGGGAACGTTTAACTACAGTAATAACCCAGGGCATACTTGCAATGCCACTGTAGGCTACGGCATGTTTGGTTCCAGCGTACTTATGTACTCTGCAAATTATCCCAATAATGCAAACGCTGGCTCATTTCCATCTATGTTTCCACTGCCTCCAACTACTGGACAATACACGATGCGTGCAGATGCGTATGATGAACAAATCATTACTACTGCAGTTCCTGATACACAAAGTTTTATTGTTTCTTCCTTAACAGGAGAAGATGAGCTTGTGTGGACGAATCCGTACTCTCTTATCACAAAAATAGAGGTTTTGGATTTACAGGGACGTTTGATCTACACTCAAATAGGTGAAGGGCTAATTCCAAGATTGCGCACAGACGGCATACTTTTTTCCAAGACACTTTATGTTCTACGTGCTTATAATAAGAACGGAGAAATTGCTTACATTGGGAAACTTTATTCTCGTTAGTAAAAAAGTGCTAAATAGAAAGGAAGTATAATATGTTATAAACAAGAAGATTCTCACGCCCACACGACAGAAATGTTCGTGTGGGTTTTTATTTTCACATCAACATACAGAAATTGTTTGCTATACTGTGTGTATGACCAAAGAGAAAAATATTCTCAAGCAAACTGATACTTTTTTCGACAAACTCGAAGACAAAGTTCGCGCGCGGCTTTCGCGACATCCTATTTTGTATACATTTATCGGTGGGTTCGGCATTGTGCTTTTTTGGCGCGGCGTGTGGCATACCGGAGACATGCTCGAAGCGCAAGGCGGCGCGCTCGGATATATTTTTTCCGGTCCGGGAAGCATCATACTTTCTGTTGTCGTGCTTCTTATGACAGGGCTTTTTGTTTCGTTCTTTGTTGGAGACGTGATCATTCTTTCTGGATTGAAGCATGAGAAAAAAATGGCAGAAAAGAACGAAGTTGAGCTTGCAAAAGAAGAAGAATCCATCGGGCGGATCGAGCAAGACATGCTTCGCCTTGAAAGTAAAATAGAGGAATTGGAAGTGATCCTCTCTCGGCAGAATATCCACAAGTAGTTCCTTGACTTTCGGCAGTTTTATTGCTACTATGCAAATGTGAGCGGATAGTTCCAACGAATTTATTCGAAACAATTGCCTCACGAGCCCCGCGCAAGCGGGGTTTCGTGTGGGTGATTCACCCCATCGGCTGAATACAGCCACTTCCCATTAAAAAGGGGAAGAAAAAAGATCACTTGCTATTTCTCCTGATACTTTTTATACTACAAGTGTAGTCGTTAGCTTCTCGTGAAGTCAGCGACTGCGCTCACATAGGCAATTGTGTTGGAGTTTAGCACTCGCTGACTTCACGCAAAGTTAAACATAAAACGCATCAGCCCTAGGCTGATGCGTTTTATGTTGTGTGTATTTTATTTTTTATAACTTTGATTTTTTATATATACAATTATTTTCAAAATAAAAAATTAATTTATGTTACAAAAATATTTTTGCAAAAGTTATCCACAGTTTTCTTTAAAAAGTATTGTGAAAATATTTTTTATGTATAATAATTGTAAATGAAGTTGTAGTTGTTTATTTTTCTTGTATACATTCACTTGTTTTACAAGAGGTCGTACAACTACACTACACTTAAAAAGTAATCTTCAAAAATTTTATGGCAGCAAAAAAGAAAGCAAAGAAGGCAGCAAAGAAGACAGCTAAGAAGAAGGCTTCAAAAAAGAAGCGAGCTTAGTTCTCACTCTTTCGCACTTAAAGTAAAGGGCCCCTCCTATCAAGGGGCTTTTTACTTTGGGGGTCATTTTGTGCTAGAATGAACAGATTATGGCATTATTTGATATCACATCATGGTTTGGTGACGGCACGAGCGGATACATCAAATCGCTCAAGCCGCAGCTTCAGAAAATAGAGAGTTTAGAGGAAGGCTACAAAGCACTTCCTGATACTGCGTTCCCAGAAAAAACACAAGAACTCAAAACACGTTTAAAAGAAGGCGCAACACTCGACGATATTTTACCCGAAGCATTTGCACTTGTTCGCGAAGCAAGCCGCCGCACACTTGGACAAAGACATTATGACGTGCAGCTTATCGGTGGCATGGTCTTGAACAAAGGCAATATTGCAGAAATGCGAACCGGTGAAGGAAAAACATTGGTGGCGACATTGCCAACGTACTTGAATGCGCTCGAAGAAAAAGGTGTACATGTTGTAACGGTGAACGACTATTTGAGTAAACGCGATGGATCTTGGATGGGGCAAGTGTACGCATTTCTTGGACTTACTGTTGGCGTTATCAACTCTCAAAATGTTTCGTACGTATACGATGCAACTCATACAGAAAACAAAGACCATGATGAAACTGGCTTGTTCAAAGTTGAATACGAATTTTTGAAACCTTCAAGTCGCAAAGAATCTTATGCGTGCGATATTACCTATGGCACAAACAACGAATTTGGCTTCGACTATTTGCGTGACAACTTGGCGCCGAACAAAGAGTCAATGGTCCAGCGAGGACATCATTATGCAGTTGTTGACGAAATCGACTCTATTTTGATCGACGAATCTCGCACGCCGCTCATCATTGCGGGCCAAGCAGGGGATTCTGAAGACTTGTATCACACCTTTGCAAAAATCGCGAAGCAAATGATAAAAGGTGAAGATTTTGAAGTGGATGAAAAGCTCCGCGCGATTTCGCTTACAGGCGCCGGAATCACTAAAGCCGAGCAAGCTCTCAATATAGACAATATTTATACCGAAAAGGGGATCAAATACGTGCACCATTTGGAAACTGCGATTCGTGCGCAGGCTGTTTTCTTGAAAGATAAAGACTACGTGGTAAAAGATGGCGAGATTACAATTGTCGACGCATTTACCGGACGCTTGCAACCAGGCCGACGATGGAACGAAGGCCTTCACCAGGCTATCGAAGCGAAAGAAGGCGTGAAAATTCAGAAAGAAACTCGCGCGATTGCGTCTATTACATTCCAAAACTACTTCCGATTTTACAAAAAACTTTCGGGAATGACTGGAACTGGTAAAACGTCTGAAGAAGAATTTCAAAAAGTGTACAACCTGAGCGTTATTGCGATTCCGACTCATCGCGAGATTCGTCGTGTTGACCACAATGACCAGATTTTCAAAACAGAAAAAGGAAAATTCCAAGCTATTGCGCGCCGAGTCAAAGAACTTCACACAAAAGGCCAGCCGGTGTTGATCGGTACTGTGTCTATCGAGAAAAACGAACTTCTTGCTGCGTACTTGATGCAAGAGGGAATTCCGCATACTATTTTGAATGCGAAAAACCACGAACGTGAAGGAGAAATTATTGCGCAAGCCGGCAAAAAAGGTTCGGTTGTCGTGGCTACGAACATGGCTGGGCGCGGAATCGACATTATCTTGGGCGGCGCGCCGTACAACGAAAGCGCGCATGAAGAGATCAAGGCTCTTGGTGGACTTTTTGTGCTCGGTACCGAACGCCACGAGGCGCGCCGCATCGACAACCAGCTTCGAGGACGTGCCGGACGACAAGGCGACCCTGGAGAAACCCAGTTCTTCGTTTCGCTTGATGACGACTTGATGCGCGTATTCGGCGGCAATCGTATTAAAGGCATGATGGAAAGTCTTGGTTTCCCAGACGACCAGCCGATCGAGAACAAAATCATCAACCGAAGCTTGGAAAATGCTCAGAAGAAAATCGAAGGTTTCAACTTTGATGCGCGCAAACACACACTTGAATACGACAACGTCTTGAACGTTCAGCGTACGGCTATTTACGCGCGCCGCCGCAAGATGCTTGAAAGCGACATGAATGAAATTGAAGGATATGTTTCCGAGCTTGTTGCAAATAACGAAGAAATGCAAAAAGTTGTGGAAGAAAAAATCGCTCAAGTTGGCAAAGAGCCATTTTACGAAACTGCACGAAGAGTGATTTTGTACGTGACCGACATTTTGTGGACAGAACATTTGGAAACGATGGAGTACACACGTTCATCGGTCAACTTGCGCGCCTACGGCCAGCGTGAACCGCTTATCGAATACAAAAAAGAAGGCTTGAGACTCTTCAAAGAAATGGAAGAAAATTTCAAAGAACAAGTATTTTCTCTCATGAAAACCATCTCAAACGAACCACAGAAACCTGTTGAAGAAACAGAAACTCCAGCTTCGAAATATATAGAAATCCACGAAAGCAAAAACCAAGAACTAGCAGATGAAGGAAATGCTCCAGTGCAAAACGGGGAAGATAAAGTGGGTAGAAATGACCCATGCCAATGCGGCAGCGGCAAAAAATACAAACATTGCGGTATACAAAACACCGCCGAACACCAGAAGCTGATGGCGGAGAAGCGATAATGTGTTAAAATTCTAAGTATGAAAAAAGCGCAATTTCCTCTCCTGTTCCTACTTATGGTGGTTGTAGTAGTTTTATTTTTCAAATATATTGCCATTCGTCCAGAAGGTTTACTTGCTAGTGCTCTTAAGTCCCCCTTTTCAAATTCTGTACTAACTCAAAATGCAGAGAAAATTAATACTGTCATGCAAAAAGAAAGTAGAATTTTGTCAGGCACATTAGAGGTGTTTCATGAAGACGATTTTGTTAACAAGAAAGCAACTCACCATTACCTTCTTAGTGTTGGAGAAAAAGACGATATTGAACTTGATAATGCAAATCAATTACTAGATGAAAGCATGAACGGGTATTTTGTAGAAATAGAAGTAGATACAAACAATAGCATAAAAAAATTGATTGATAAAAAATCCGCGGCTGTTGTTTCTCAGGATACTTCCAATATTCGTTTAATCCCATCTTCAACAACAATTGTCTCAACTATAATTCACAAAAAAATTGCAACCATTTTATTTAATTTTCAAAATAATACTAGTACGCCTTATTCTGCGGCTCTAGCAAAAGATTTCGTTTACAAAAATGATCCAACAAATTCAAATAACGTCAACGGATTTTTTAATGAACAAACTTATAGAAAAATAAATCTTACAGGGAAGGTTGATAAGACTGGAGATGTTTATGGCTGGTATACTTTAGCCATTGATGATGCTCCATGCAATTACCAACTGTGGGCGCAATCTGCGATGCAGCAAGCCCAAGCTGATGGATTTAATCCAACCGGATATGATACATTACTCTTTATTTTTCCGAGTGCTACCTCTTGTGGGTGGGGAGGCATTGCTTCCACAGTTACTTTTAATGGAGGTACATTTAAGGGGGCGTGGGCAAATTCTGGATGGCCGGGAACAATAGTGCATGAGTTAGGTCATAGCTTTGGACTAGAACACTCCCGGGCGATTGAGTGTACAGATTATTTAGGGAATACTGTTGCTGTCGGGCCAAACTGTACTTATATAGATTATGGAGACCCATTTGATATTATGGCGTCTACTTTCCGACACATGAATAATATTCAAAAATTGAAACTTGGGGTATATGGAACAACTACTCCGAATTCATATGTTAAAGATGTTACAACGAGTGGAATGTACACAATTTACAATACCGAGACACCTTCCCTTGGGACAAAATTACTTAAGATTGGTCCATATTATCTCGAGTATCGGAAACCATATGGTGTCTGGGATAATTTTTCTTTGTCTGACCCCGTTGTAAATGGTATTACTGTTCGTGTCGGTTTATCTAATTCAATTTCTCCTTATATTATTGATACTACTCCAGGCTCTCAAGTAAATGATTTTAGTGATGCGCCTCTTGCAAGCGGGCAAGTATTTAGAGACGATACGATGACTCTTATGATAAAGACTCTCTACGCTGGTCCTAATTTCGCAACTGTTCTTATCACTAAAAATAACTCTTGCATAAGACATGCCCCAACCTTGCTACCTGTTTTTTCTAATATAGTTATTCCCTCAGGACAATCTGCAAATTTGACGGTAGTCCTTACAAACAACGATAGTGCCGGTTGCCCTCCTTCACAGTTTCATTTTGGATTTGACTCAGCCTTTTTTCAAGATAATATACAGTTCTTACCAAATCCACCATTATTCACACTAAACCCGGGAGTATCTCAGACTATTACTGTTACCCTTATTCCAGATCCAGCAGTACTAGTGCCTGGTGGGTATGGGTCGACTCTTAAGGTCTTAGATACTACGAATGGTTTATATGCTAGATGGAACACCTCAACACTTAATATTACTATTCAATAAGTAAAAAGTATTGATTAAAAAAAGCCGATATTTCTCAAATTTATTACTATTGACAAAAATAAAGTAAGTTGCTATAATAAAACCAAATAAATCATACACTTGTTAAGCAACTAAAAAATAAAACTAATGGAAAATCAACAAATTACAAACAGTGCGAACGACACTCTTGCGTTATTAAGAAGTCCTAAAAATTTCCGCAGTAATCTCAGAAGATTTCTCAGCGAGAAATCAGTGAGTTTAGCAGAAAACCAGAAACCTACCCCGATAGGCCAATTTTTAGATATAGGCTTTGTTATGAATCCCCAAGAAGCCTGGGCTAGTTCAGCCGCTGAAGTATATTGGCATCTAGTGATAGAAGCCAAGGAAAGAGGCCTTCGAGTGAATCTTGAATTGTTTGGAAGCGAAGAAGAAGGAACAGGAATTGATTTATTACATAAATTTTTTTATGCAGAAGTTCGTTCCAACACAAATAATAAGATGTTTGTTGTTGCTGATTCGGGGGTTGTTGTTTATGAGAACACTGTGGTTAAAAGTATGAAAGATTTACACTTTAATTGTAAACAACCACTTTCGATCGCTTTATACAACACCATTGATTTGATTAAACAAGGATTTTTTGATGAACAAGGACACTTTAGTCCGTTCACAGTAAACGCTTTTATTGAAGAAAAAGTAAAGAATAAAGATTGTGTTTTCTTTGCCACAGCAGGCAGTAAAAAAAATATACACATGGGTATTGGTTATGTTGATCCTAAGGAGTCATTAGAGGAATATCATGGCTTGTTTGTGACTCCGGAATAGGATAAATACTGAGAATATATTTAACCCGCTTATCGGCGGGTTTTTTTATATTGATTTATAAAGGTTTTCGGGCTCGGAATAGGCTGTTTAATTTGTCAGGTTTATTTGCTATACTTTGGAAATGAAAACCAATATCATTTTTGCAATTATTGTCGTTGCTGTGGTCGGTATCGGAGGATTTTTTATCTATCGTTCTACTGGCGGCCCGGGGCCTTATGATGAATTCGCGCAGTGTCTAACAGACAAAGGCGTGAAGTTTTACGGTGCTTTTTGGTGTCCTCATTGCCAAGCGCAGAAAAAGCTTTTTGCTCAGTCTGCCAAGAAACTTCCTTATATTGAATGTTCAACTGCAAATGGTTCCGGTCAGCTTCCAGTTTGTAAAGATGCCGGCGTAGAAAGCTACCCAACGTGGGAATTTGCTGATGGTTCAAGAAAAACAGGCGAGCAAACTTTTGCCGAACTTGCCGCTGCATCAAGCTGTCCGCTTCAACCAAATATGGGCGGAGAAGCTGCAAGTGACGTAACTCCTGAAGCTTCTACTACTGTGACAGAATAAACATATGGAAACTTTTATTCCAACATTCAACACTATCATCGGCATTGGCACAGTGCTTATGCAAATCTTTGCAGTTGTACTGCTTGCGTACCTCGTTTTCTGCCGAAAAAAGCCGAGCGTGTTTTTGGATTTTGTTACCAAGCATGCGTACAAGATTGGATTTTTTGTTTCGGCAATGAGCGTTGTGCTGTCTCTTGTCTACTCAGAAATTATCGGTTTTGCGCCGTGTTTCTTGTGTTGGTATCAACGCATTTTCATGTATTCACTTGTTGTTATTTTCGGTGTTGCCTTGTATAAAAAAGAAAAGCATGTGACAGACTACGCGCTCGCGTTTACTGTTTTAGGAACGTTGGTTGCGCTTTATCACAACCTTATGTCGTGGCTTCCAAGCGCGAACTTGCCGTGTTCTGCAACCGGCCCGTCTTGCACAATGATCTACGCAAATGTGTTTGGCTACCTCACGATTCCGCTCATGTCGCTCACTGGTTTTGTCGTTGTCTTGCTTACTTTGATAGCCTTCAAAACTCGAAAGAATGTTGTTATAGCTCCACATGAAAACGCTTAAAGAACTTTTGGCGGGAATAGAAAATGTTACAGTTTATGGTGACGACTCTGTTTCCGTTTCTTCTATTGTCGAAGACTCTCGCGATGCACAAGCCGGCGCGCTTTTTGTTGCAATTAAAGGAACAAAAATAGACAGCCATGCATTTATCGATCAAGTTGTAGAAAAAGGTGTAAGTGTTATTGTGTGTGAAGTTGTACCGGAAAATATAAAAGAAGGTGTGACGTACGTCGAAGTAAAAGACAGTAAATACGCGCTAGGCATGCTTGCATCACACTTTTACGACAATCCTTCAAGCAAACTCAAACTTGTCGGCGTGACTGGTACAAACGGCAAAACCACAACTGCGACGTTGCTTTACCAGCTTTTTAAAAAACTTGGATACAAAGTTGGTCTTCTTTCGACTGTGAAGAATATTGTTGATGAACAAGTGGTCGACGCAAGCTTGACCACGCCGAACCCGATCGCGCTTCACAAACTTTTGAAAGACATGGTAGATGCCGGTTGTACGCATGCATGTATGGAAGTGTCTTCGCATGCGGCGCATCAGAAACGCATTGCAGGGCTCCAATTTGCTGGAGGAATTTTTACAAATTTGACGCAGGACCACCTCGACTATCACGAAACGATGGACGCCTATGGCAAAGCCAAAAAACTTTTCTTCGACGGATTGCCGAAGGATGCATTTGCGCTTTCAAATATCGACGACCCTTGGGGTGAGAAAATGATTGCGGAAACTTTTGCGCACAAATATTTTTATACGCTTCAAAAAGACAGCGCAGATTTTAGCACAGTCATATTGAAGAATAATTTTTCTGGTACGACGATCGAACTTGAAGGCAAAGAAATAGAAATGAAATTGATTGGCGCGTTCAACGTCTACAACATGCTTGCGGTGTACGGCGCGGCTGTGCTTTTGGGAGAAGAAAAAGAAAAGATTTTGAACGTGATTCCCGAGCTTTTGCCTGTCGACGGTAGATTTCAATACGTACAAGGCAAGAATGAAATTACCGGCATCGTCGACTACGCACATACGCCCGACGCGCTTGAGAAAATCTTGCGCACGGTCAAGAATTTGAAACAAGAAGATGCAAAACTCATCACCGTGTTTGGTTGTGGAGGAAACCGCGATGCAACCAAACGGCCGATCATGGGGCATATTGCCGGCGAGCTTTCAGATATTGTTATCGTCACATCTGACAATCCGCGTAACGAAGAACCGGAAGAAATTATTCGCGATATTCGCGCCGGTATCGACATGTTCGACATCGAAATGAAAAAATATTTTGCAATTATCGATAGACACGAAGCAATAGCGAAAGCACTCTCGCTTGCCGAACCACACGATGTCATAGTAGTAGCAGGCAAAGGCCACGAAACATACCAAGAAATTAAAGGAATCAAAACACATTTTGATGATTTAGAGGAATTGAAAAAACTGTTATGAACTACAAAGCATATTTTAAAAATAAAAAAGTGACGGTTGTTGGGCTTGGTTTGCTCGGCAAACGCATTGGCGATGTGGCTTTTCTGGCCGAGTGCGGTGCGGATGTGACCGTGACTGACATAAAAACCAAAGAGCAACTTGCGCCCGCTTTGCTTGCTCTTAAAAAATACACAAAAGTAAAATACGTATTGGGCGAGCATCGCATGCAGGATTTTGAAAACAAAGATTTTATTTTGAAAGGCCAAGGTGTTGCGCTTGATTCTCTTTATATTGAACACGCTCGCAAAAATGGCATTCCGATTGAAATGGACGAATCCCTTTTTGCAAAGTTGGCACAAGGTGTGACGATAGTTGGAATCACCGGGACTCGCGGCAAGACGACGACGACTTGTTTGATTTATGAAATTATAAAACTTTCCGGTAAACGAGTATTTTTGGGCGGCAATATTCGCGGTACGGCTGCGCTTCCGCTTATCAAAAAAGTAAAGCCTGGCGACATTGTTGTGTTTGAACTTTCCTCATGGCAGCTCCAGGGTTTTGGCGAAGACAGCATCGCTCCGCATATTTCTGTATTTACAAATTTCATGCCCGACCATTTGAATTATTACAAAGGCGACATGAATGCGTATTTTGTGGACAAATCTTATATTTACAAACACCAGAAAAAAGAAGACTTTTTCTTTTACGGCTCTTCGGTAAAAAAATGGATTGTAGATATGCCGAAATCTCAAATGAAAATGGTAAGTGTGAAAACGTTGCCGGCAAATTGGAAGCCGAAACTTCTTGGCGAGCACAATAAAGAAAATATTGCGCTTGCGATAGAAGCTACAAGAGCGCTTGGTATTAAAGAATCAGTAATTAAAAAAGGCGTAGAAAACTTTAAAGCAGTTGATGGTCGTTTGGAGTTTTTGAAAAAGGTTGAAGGTGTTTCGATTTACAACGACAACAACGCAACGACAGCCGAAGCGACAATCGTTGCGCTCGAAACGATAGCGAAACTTTCAAAAGACAAAAAAGTGATTTTGATAATGGGCGGTGCCGACAAAAATCTTGATTTGAAAGACTTGGCGCGAGCGGCGAAAAAGTATGCAAAGAACATTGTCATGCTTGCGGGGAGTGGTACGGAACGATTTATGAAAGAATATGCACATATACAAATCGAAGTGGTGCAAAATTTGAAAGAAGCAGTAAAAGCCGCGCGAAGCGAAGCTTTGCGCGGCGGTAGCATTCTCTTCTCTCCAGCCTTCGCATCATTTGGAATGTTTGTCAACGAATACGACCGCGGCGACCAGTTTAAGAAAATAATTGCGAAGTTGAAATAATATGCAAATCGATTTACAAAAAATAAAAAAGATACATTTTATCGGTGTGGGTGGAATTGGTATTTCGGCTATTGCTCGGATGACAGCTCTTGAGGGGAAAATTGTCGTTGCCAATGATATTGAGGAATTTGAAATGGTTTCTGAATTGCGGAAATTCGGCGTTGATACTAAGATTGGCAAGGATGAAAACATGATTGAAAGCGATACGGATTTGTATGTATATAGTATTGCTTGGGACACTATCGGTCCGGAATTTTTGGCGTTAGCTCGAGCGACAGGGAAGCCAGTGCTGACGTACCCAGAAATGCTTCACATTGTGACTGAAGGCAAATACACGATTGCCGTTGCCGGAACTCATGGGAAGACGACGACGACTGCGATGATTGCCGAAATGCTTATTGATTTGAAAAAAGATCCGAGCGTTATTGTCGGAAGTGTGCTGCTTCGCGAGAAATCAAATGTAGTGATAGGGAAAAGTGAATACTTTGTTGTCGAAGCTTGCGAATACCGACGAAGCTTTTTGAATATTTCTCCAAAAGTACTGGTGATAACGAATATCGAGCCGGACCATTTGGATTATTACAAAGACATGAAAGATATTGAACATGCTTTTTCGGAATTCATTGCGAAGTTGCCTGCTGATGGTGTGTTGATTGTGAATGAAGAAGAAATTGCTGAAAGAAAAATCATACAAGATGCAATTGAGAAAGCTCAGGTGCGCGGCGTTATGGTTTTGAATTCGATGGATATGCTTGCGGATGTCGGTGAGCTTCGCGCGCCCGGGGAGCATAATCGCAAAAATGCGGCCTCGGCAATGGCGGTTGCGAGCGCGCTCCAGATACCTGTTGCCGAGGCCGCAGAATCCCTCTCGCATTTTACCGGAACTTGGCGCAGATTTGAATACAAAGGTGAAATGCAAAACGGCACAAAAATCTACGATGACTACGCGCACCACCCGACAGAAATCCAAGCCACTCTTGCCGGCGCCAAAGAACTTTTTGTCGGCAAGAAAATTATTGTCGCATTCCAGCCGCATCTTTTTTCTCGCACCAAATCTTTGTTTAAAGAATTTTCAGAAAGTTTCAAAAATGCAGACGTTGTGCTACTTCTCCCAATCTACAAAGCCCGCGAAGAAGACGATGGCACTGTAAGTTCTCACATGCTTGCACAAGCGATAGAAAAAAACGGAACGAAAGCCTATTTCATGCCAGATTTTGACAAAGCCGAAGCATATATTCGCGAGCATGCGAAAACAGAAGACGTCGTTTTTACCATGGGCGCCGGAGACGTGTACCACATTGGGGAAAAACTCTTGTCCTAAGTGAAAAAGTGAATAACTTCTGTGTTTATCGTGTGGAAATGGTGATACAATAAAGCCATGCCTCGGCCGCAGAAAAAAAACGGTTTGCTTTTTGTACGTCAAAACACAAAGACGGCACTCTCTCCGGATGTTCCCAAAGAAAATATTCTTTCGCTCCGAAAGAAAACATGGCTGATAGAATTTCACCCGGAAGAATTCAAAATATTTTTTGATAAGCATTTTCATGCTCTTCTTGTTATTGGAGCTCTTGTTGTTGGAACATTAATTCTCGGCGCATCGTTCAAATCAAGTGCACACATTGCCACCTTTTATCCGGAAACGTGTTTGGGCGGATGGGAAAACCCTGCGCTCGCGGCCGGTATTCCAGAAATAAAAGACGGATCACTTTCCGAAATGAATGAAAAGAATTCGGCCGTGCTCAAAGATTCGCATTCACAAATTTTTTGCAGCACATTCGTCGGAGAAATTCCCGAGTATGAAATGCCGGAAAAAGTGACACTCAAATTTTCTTGGAATGTGACAAAAGAGCCCGTGTTTGCGCCGAGTGTTGATGAAACGTCCGAAGGAATCATTACCGCGCCGATAGATGCTACGGAAGAAACCGCAGAAGAAACAAACGAACCAGCTCCCGAAGTTCAAGAAGAAACTCCCGCGCCAACACCTGACGTAACTCCGGAACCCGAAGCCGTACCGACAGAGAATCCTGTACCGGAAACTGTGCGTTTGTGGAAACTACCGTTTGCGTTTGCGCAAGAAACTGAAGCGCCAGCCGCCGAACCTGCCGTTGAAGTTGCGCCAGCGCCAGAACCAACTGAGCCTATAATCGAAGAACCTGTGGTAGATCAGACTCCTCCAGTCGAAGAAGAATCTGAAGAAATTATTCCTGAGCAAAACGGAGCAGAAGAAACTACTCAAACTGAAACTCCAGAAATTCCACCGCAAGAAGCAATTCTAGCACCTATTCCTGAAGTTATTTCCGTCGATACCGAAACACATTCAGATGATTTCATGGTTGTTAAATATACTGTTGACGGAGAGAATTGGGAGACGCTCGGCACTGTAACGCACTCAAATTGGCAGTCTGTTGAATTTGAAATTCCGCACGGCAAAGCGCAAACGTGGAAAGATATTTCAAATGTACAAATCAGTTTGACGCCGGTACAGTCGATAGACGAAACGCCGCTCGTCTATCTGGAATCCGTCGCGCTCATTACCGAATACGAAGCGTTGCCTGAATTGGAAAATTTGCCGAAGGTGTCCGTCACTGGCGATCTTGGCATTTTTGATGCGAAGAAATCATTTTCTCCGAGCGAAGTTCCAACGTTCATTATTTCTGATCCGGAACTTTCAATCGAAGACGTGGCCGTGCTTATCAAAGAAGACAAAGCGGAAATTGTCGAAGACAAAAAAGGAATCATGGCCGACGCTGTGTTGCTTGAAGAAAACAAAGTCGAAGTCCTGCCGGCCGAAGAAGAACTTTTTGATGTGATACAAGAAAAATTGCCGGACATTGCGCCCGACGTTGTTTCGTATTTCCACACAAAAGTTGCGCATGCGGCGGAAGGCGTGCAAATACTTGACGCAACTATTTTGGATTGGGAAGGGAATGCGACGGCGATCACTGCAACGATTACGACTATCGTTGTCGACGGCGTTGAAAAACAAAAAGTCACCATCAACGCGCCCGAATGGCATTTCCGCCCGGGCCGCTACACTTTGCAAATCACTTTGATGAGCGAACAAGTGATACTGATTACTCACCAAGATTTTAGCTGGGGAGTTCTGGCGGTGAACGTCGACAAAAGTATTTACCAACCCGAAGACAGCGCGTACATTCAAATGGGCGTGCTTGATGAAAAAGGAAATACTATTTGTAATGCCGAGCTTGCGCTTGCGATTACGACGCCATCGGGAATCATTTCCAATTTTTCAACACAAAATAATACAATTACCCAAGACGGCGCGTGTGGTCCGAACAACGTGATCGACGTGCCGGATTATCATATGGAGTATTCTGTGCCGACAGAAACTGGAACATACAAAATGGAATTGACTGCGACGACAGAGAACGGATCGAAAACCGTGTGGGATGAATTCCGCGTTGCGGCGAATCCGATGTTCGACGTACAGCGCTCCGGACCGACGCGTATTTATCCGGTTGCAAAATATCCGGTAACGCTTCGCATCAAAGCAACAACAGCTTGGAGTGGAAAAGTTGTCGACAGCGTTCCTTCAAGTTTCGCCATTACTCCGCCGCAAAATAGTTTGCCGTACGAATCCGTCACAACTGTTGACGATCAGAAAATTATTTCCTGGGATCTTGAGTTGGATGCCGGGGAAGTTGCGACGCTCGGATATTATTTTGACGCGCCGGATGTCAGCCCGGAATTTTATTTTATCGGGCCGCTTAAATTCTTGAATGCAAATGGCAGCACTATGTTCCAGGAAGTCCGCCAATGGCAGATCGCGTCTGACGTTACGTGTACAGCGTCCGGAACAGGAAACTGGAATACGAGCGGAACATGGAGCTGTGGTCATGTGCCAACAACCGGGGAAGATGTAGTGATTGACACAACAGGTGTTGTTACTATGGATGTAAACTCGGCAGTGTTGGCTTCAATAACGGTCAACGGATCACTCAATACTTCAAATGGAACAAGCAGGTCGCTTTCGGGTACAACGCTCACGATTGGTTCGACAGGAACTTTAACGGCGAATGCTTCGACGATTACGCTTTCGGGAACAACCGGAACTATTTTTACTTTGACTTCGGGCGGAACATTTACGGCCGGAACTTCGAACGTCGTGTTTAGCGGTTCCGGCGCTGGGTTGGCGCTTACTTCAGGTTCGATTACTTTCAGTACGCTCAGCGTCACGCCTTCGATCGCCGTTGACCGAACATATACTTTGAATGATGTGGCATTGAACGCAACTACATTCACACTTCGTCCAGCAAACACGAATAGATTGACTCTTAACCTTGGTGCGTCGTTGACTGTCTCTGGCACTTCCACTATTTCTCGCCAGAACTCTTCTGCCTCGACTTTAGATACGACCGGAAGTAACCACCCATTTACTACTGGTCTGCTTGCTTTCGGAGCAAGTTCGATACTGAAGGCCAATGGCTCGACGATTACGATTACCGGAACGAACACTTTGGTGACAACGATCGACGCCAACTCTTTTGATGCTGGAACTTCGCATATGGTGGTGACTTCAACTTCGGGTGTTGTCTTCAACCAAGGCGTGATCACGACGTACGATCTGTCATTTACCGGAACGGGAACAAGACGCTTGAGTACAACTTCGGCGGTTACTGTCAACCACAATTTAAGCGTGACGAACGGAACACTGAATTCAAATGGAACAGGCTTGGCGACAGGCTCGGGTACGAATGTTCTTTCTGTCGGATCCGGCGCATCGATCCAAGTTGGTGCGTCAACATTTGGAGCCAACTTTGCAAGCTTCGAAACAGTTTCACTTGATGCAAACTCAACTGTCGACTACAACTTGAACGGAACGCAAACTATCGACCATACTTTGTCGTATGGAAACTTGACCGTTTCTGTCGGTGGAACGAAAACGTTGGACGGAGCAACTGTTGTCGCTGGTACAACTACGGTCACGCTTGGCACGCTTGATACTGACAATACAAATAGTTACGCTCTTACAACTGGGAAAATAAGTATTGCTAACTCGGCTTCGGCAATACTGACAGTACGAAATTCGATTGTTACTTTGACTGCGACGTCAGGAACTTTATATACGAAAGGCGCGAACGGTGTGTTTACCGTTGGTGGTTCGACATTTGTCGTGACGAGTGTCTCAGGTACACCAACACTTCTTTCCGTTGCGACAACATTTCATATTCTGACGATCAACTCTGCCGCAACAGTCATTAATGCAGGTGCTGCGATTACGATTAATGATGCAGCCGGCGCGAAACTGTATGTGCAGTCAGGCGTACTCAATGATTCAGGTTTTGGTATTGCGACATCGGCTTCAACGACCAATACTTTACAACTTGGTTCGACCGGGGTGTTGTGTTTGGGCGGAGCGGCGGGCGCGAATACTTCGGCAACGTGTAATACAGGTGCGGCCTCGACGACGACGAGGCCGCTGCCAACGTTTTCCACTTACACGTTTGACCCTGCTTCGACAATTAGGTTTATGTCCGATGCTGCAACCACCATTTCAAATACGCCAACATATGGCAACTTACATCTCGCTCCGGTGTTTGTTTCTACTTCACGAACGTACACGTTGGGCGGAGCAATGACGATCAATGGCGACTTTGACATCTTCCCCGAAGAAACGGGAGCCGGCACGCCCGCTTTGACAGTAAACGCCGCTGGAGCTATCACACTACCGTCAACAAAAACGACAAAAATTCGCCGAGCAAATTCCGCGACATCAGTTTTAGATCTTCGGCCAGTCGCGACGGATTATGATCTTACGACTGGATTGCTAGATGTTGACACCGGCGGAACCCTTGACGCGACTTCAGCCGCGTCTATCATCACACTTTCGGCAACTTCGGGAACGCTCTTTGCTTTTGCCGGCACGTTTACGATAACTTCCGGAACTCCGACGGTCATACTTACCGGCAATGGTGACGCCACGGTGAATTCCGGCACGCCAACTTTTTATAACCTCACTTCATCCGGTTCCGGAGTAAAAACATTGGGTGCGGGAATTACCGTCAACAATACGCTTACGCTTTCCGCCGGCACGTTTGATCCATCGACATTTACTGTGACTGGTACCGGTACGAACACTATGACTGTTTCAAATGCAACTGCACGTGTGGGGGCAAGTACTTGGGGAGGAAGTTATTCAAGCTTTGAAACCAGAAACATGAACGTAAATTCGACGGTGGACTATTTCTTAAATGGCACGCAAACAATAGACAGTACGCTTGCATACGTGAACCTTACAACTTCGACTGGCGGAACAAAAAGTTTGAATGGTGCAACAACTGCAACAGACACAGTAACCGTCAATACGTCATCAACTCTTGATACAACCGGCTCCAACCACGCGCTCAATTCTGTAAACTTGGTGATCAATGGAACACTGCTTGGCAATGGCTCAACGATTACGCTTTCGGGAAACTGGACGAATGCAGGCACGTTCACTGCCGGAAGTTCGACCGTACTTTTGAACACCGCAACAACTGCAACTGTCGGAGGCGGCCCGACAACATTTAACAATTTGACCATCACGCATAGCGCGGCGAAAGAAGTAAGGTTCTCTACCAATGCGCTTCATATTATTACCGTGTCGGGAACATTTACCGTCACGGGTTCTGTTGCGAATTTGATTAAACTCTACTCAACTTCCGGCGGCACTAAATGGCATTTCAAACCGACCGGAACTTCAAGTGTCGACTATGCCGATATTAAAGACGGCGGCTGCGAAAGCGGATCAAACACTGTCACTGCCACAAACTCAACTGATAGCGGCAACAACGAATCTTGCTGGAGTTTTGGCGTGACGCCGTCTGCAAGCTTTGCGATTTCCGACACGACGCTTTTCTTCGGAAAACTTTCTTCAAGCATTGCATGTTTTGCGCAGGGAAGTGATCCCGGCCTTGTCTCCTGTCCGACAACTTCTGAAACAGAAGCGCACACTTTGACTGCTTCGACCAATGCAACGTCGGGCTACAGTATTCTTATCAACGGAACAACGCTTACATCGGGCGGGTATACTATAACTGCGATCGGCGGCACAAACGTCGCGTCGTCTCCCGGCACCAAGCAATTCGGTTTGCGTATGACAGCAACCGGTGGAAGCGGTGCTGTTTCAGCGCCATATTCCGGAGCCGGGTTCGCTCTCGATACGGCAAGTTTCCCCGACGAAGTTGCCAATGCGTCTTCGGGCGACAGCGTAACCACCACGTATTCCGTCAGATACATCACCAATATTTCAAGCACGACAGAACCCGGCGACTATACTTCAACACTTATGTATATCCTGGTCCCCAATTTTTAGCGTTTATCCACAGTGTATAAGGATATTTCCGTACAAAGGCAGTATTTCGTGGTACAATTATCGGTAATGAATAGTAGGAGTATCGTTCGTTCAACTTTTTTTGCTGTCGGACTTTTTGGATTGATGGCGGGGCAAATGCTCGTTGCGCCTCAAGCCCTTTTTGCTGCGACTGTCACAACTTTTTCTGACACACTGACTCGAATCAAAGAAAGTACTGCTGCCAACCACGAAATCAAATTCGTAGCTCCATCTGCCATTGATGCAGGAGAAACTTTGACCGTCACTTTTGCCGGATTTACCACTGCTTCTGTCGACGCCGTGGTCTTTACCGACGTTGATTTTGCAGAAGGTAATAGCGGTACGTGTTCAAGTGCGTCTTTCACAGAAAAAACTTTAGCGGGAACTGCGTCTGGCGCGACATGGGGAGTGGATACCGATGGCTCGGGTGTTCTTACTATTACTTCAGGCACTGATACGACAACCGCTGCAAGATGTTTGCGCATCCGCATCGGAACAAATGCTGTTTCAGGAACAACCGGCGTGAACCAAATCGTAAGCGGTACTGCGGCAACTGCTCACACAGTTGTAATCGGCGGAACTTCGGGAGATTCCGGAACGTCAACTGTCGATATCATTGCGGACGACCAAGTTGTTATCACTGCTACTGTTGCCGCTGCTCTTACCTTTACTATTGATGACACGGCTGTCGGCTTCGGCTCGCTGTCTTCTTCGACCGGTAGATGGGCAACAGCTGACGCCACCGGAACGAACGCTTCCGGTACGACTCCGACTGCCGCAAATGTGCTTACTATCGCGACAAACGCCGCTTCCGGTTGGACACTCACATACAATGGAGCAACGCTTACTTCCGGTTTGAATACTATTACCGATGCTGCAACCATCGATGAAGACTCTGATGGAACTCCCGGCACAGAACAGTTCGGTATTTCCGCTTCAACAAACGGAGACTCAACTATTGCGTCTGGTTACTTGCGAGATTCTGCTGCCGATTTTGACTTCGTGCCAAGCACAACTACGACTCTTGCGTCTGAAGCCGCACCGACTGCGACAGAATCCATCAGCATTTCTTACTTGGCGAATATTTCCGGAGCAACCGAAGCAGGTTCGTATACAACGACGATTACTTATATCGCGACGGGCAACTTTTAAATTTGTATGACTACCAAAAGCACTTTTCTTTCCCTTGTTCTTTTCATCTTGGCGCTTTTTGTATATATACCGAAGGCGCACGCACTGACATTTTCTCCGCCGCGTTTTGAAATTTCCGGCAACCCGGGCCAAATCATCGAGAAGGAAATGACTTTGACGAACGAAGGCGCTGACCCGCAGACATTTTATTCTGTGTTCAGAAACTTTGAAGCGGAAGGCGAAACCGGCGTGCCGAGCCCGACGGATTCCGACACCGGCCTTGCAAGCTGGATAACAACTGAAGAAAAAATTACCATCCCGCCAAAATCAAGCCAGCTGGTTGCATTTCAAATTCATATTCCGGGTGACGCAGAACCAGGCGGATATTTCGCAATGATACTATGGAGCACGGTTTCCCCGAATGCGCTTCCCGGCCAAGTTGCTATCGGTGCGCAGACCGGGCCGCTTGTGCTTCTATCAGTCAATGGAAATGTAAAAATTGCCGGTGGTATCACAGAATTTGGCCTACGAAACGGGCAGACGTTTTATACTGCACTTCCTGTTAGTTTTTTTTATAAATTCAAAAACGACGGAGGCGACAGAGTCAAGCCGACAGGTGACATTAAGATCAAAAATATTCTTGGTCTGAGTTCAACCACCATTCCGGCAAACCGTGTGGAAGGTAACGTCTTGCCGTCTGGCACGCGCCGTTTTGAAACTGAATGGCAATCCAAAGGCGACCACGCTGACACTTCGGCTACGCTTGCTGTTTCAGACGACCTTGGATTCTTTGGTAACGTCAAACACGAATGGCACAATTTTGCATTTGGACGCTACACTGCCAAGCTTGCTCTTACGTACGGTGCCGACGCGAACAAAGTTGAAAGCACGGTGAAGTTCACGGTGTTTCCGTGGCACTTGCTTCTCACGATTCTTCTTTCGCTCATCATTTTGTATTTCATTATCAAGAAATTGATCAGGAATTACAACCGCTTCATTATTCGCCAGGCAACGATGGCGCTTGAGCAGATGGAAGAGATGAAAGATCACCGGCAAGCCGAGCGTTCGCAGCCACTTGTAAAACGCTCGTACGAAGAACAGCCGGAGACTCTTGACCTCCGTGCCAAGAAAACTCCGCGGAGAAAAATCTGATCCATGCATGCAAAAATTCCACACACGAATTTCACAAAGCATTCTCGCCCTCGCACTGATTGCGATTCTTGCAAGTGTGCCGGTGCTTAGTCGTGCAGATGATCTTTCAGTAACAGCGCAAGTTGGCGGAACAACGACTGGTGGAACAACGGGCGGCGGAAGTGGTGGTGGCGGAGGAGGAGGGTACAATCCGGTACCAACGAACCCGACTTCAGTCATTTTTTCCGGGAGAGCGTATCCGCTTTCATCTATTACGCTTTTGAAAGATGGACAGCAAGTACTTTCGACTGTGTCTGGTCCGGACGCCAATTTCAATATGACTTTGTCTGGCCTCACAACAGGGAATTACACTTTCTCTATTATTGGTACAGATAAAAATGGACTGAAGTCGACGCTTTTTACGATTCCGATTTATATCACTGCCGGCGCAACGACGACTGTCTCTGGGATTTTCCTCGCACCGACTATCGACACTGACAAAAAAGAAGTTGTCCGCGGAGACAACATGATCATCTTCGGTCAGACAGTTCCGACGAGCACGGTGACTATTTCTGTCCACTCGACTGAAAGATTTTTTACGGTCAATTCCGATGCACAAGGCGGATATTTGTACACACTCGACACTGCGCCGCTTGAACTTGGCGGACACACGACAAAATCAAAAACGTCTCCGCTTGCAGGAGTTGTGAGTGCCTACGGGAAAATCGTGAACTTTACCGTCGGTACGAAAACTATTTTGAACGATGGTAAAACGTGCCGCATCGCGGACTTGAACTGCGACAAGAAAGTGAACTTGGTCGATTTCTCAATCCTTGCGTATTGGTACAAGAAAACTCCCGTGCCAGAAAAAGTCGATTTGAACAATGACGGAAAAGTAACCCTCGTCGACTTTTCCATAATGGCGTATTATTGGACAGGCTAATATGAAATACTTTTATATCTGTATTTGTATACTCGTATCACTCTTTACTGCACAACAAGCGCACGCAGCGTTCTTGTATTTTGATGTGAGCGAACCTGTATTTGGCACGAATGCCGAAGTCACGCTTCCTTTAATGCTTAACACCGAAGGCGAAGCCGTGAATGCGCTTGAAGTCGCATTTCGCGTACCGTCTGAACTTTCATTTGTCGATGCAATGACCGGTAGTTCTGTCGTGCCGACGTGGGTTGAACTCCCACATACAGAAAACAACGTTGTTACTTTTTCTGGCATTATCCCGGGCGGATTTGATGGCGTTATCGATCCATTCAAAGGCGAAGCAAAATTGCCCGGCTTGGTTGCGTATATCACATTCAAAACTTCCGCGCGCGAAGGCATAAGCAATCTTGTCGGCGAGCGTGGGACTCGAGCGTACAGCAACGACGGCTCGGGCACTGAGCTTCCGCTTGCGTTTACGCCATTTACTTTTACCATCAAAAAAGGCGCGGTATTCGCTTCGCCTATAGCAAAAGATGAAACTCCGCCGCTTCCATTTGAAGTCGAGCTTGCGCAAGACCCGAACATTTTTGACGGAAACTATTTCATCGCCTTCGTTGCGCAAGACAAAGAGTCCGGCATAAGTTATTATGAAGTGAAGGAAGGCGCAAATGATTTTGTCAAAGCGACAAGTCCGTACGAGCTTACTCGCCAAACACTTGGCGTGCCGATCGTGGTCAAAGCTGTCGACAAAGCAGGGAATATCCGACTTGCGACTATCGAGCCGGGCGCTTCGCTTCCTTCTGGAAAAGCAACGTCATACATTTTGTACATAGCGCTCGGAGTGTTGGTGCTTTTCATTATCTTCCGCAAGAAACTTATCACACATGCTTCGTAAATCTTCACAACTTTTCTTTTCGAAATACTTGATACCAAGTTTGCTTTTTGTGTGCATGCTTCTGTTTCGTTTTGCAGATGCGGCCACCCTTGCTCCCGTGCCTGGAAGTAATACGTATGAAAACGGCGAAGCATTCTCTGTTGTCATTTCAGTAAACAGCGCCGGCACTTCGGTGAATGCGCTTTCCGGAACACTTTTGTATCCGCCCGACAAACTGCAAGTGCTTTCTATTTCCAAAGCAAACTCTATTGTAAACTTTTGGGTAACTGAGCCATCGTTCTCGACCGCGTCCGGCAAAGTGCATTTCGAAGGCATCGTACTTAACCCGGGTTACACTGGAAGTAGTGGAAAAATTTTGACAGTAACATTTAAAGGCAAGCGCGAAGGCGACGCCGAAGTGATGTTCCAAGGTGCGTCCGTACTTGCAAACGACGGTGCGGGAACGAATGTGCTCACGACAACCGCAAAAGGAACGTACACTATCGTCAAAGCTGAACCGAAACCTGATATTCCAGACGTTACACCAGAGCTTGAACCAACAACCGAAGAACCAGTCCGCCCGCAAGATATCACGCTCATCCCGCGCGAAGAGTTGGATGTACCGGTCATCACTGAATATCCGGAATATTTGCGAAGTGGGGAATTCTTGGTGCTTCGCGGAGTGACGTATCCGAATATCCGCGTCATCGTTTCTTTGACCAAGCGCACCGACCCGAAGGGCAAGCTTGGCCACTATATTTACATTTCCGACCAAAATTCTTCCAACGTCCAAAAGACTATTGTAAAAAGCGACCAGAACGGCGAGTTCACCTATGCCTCTAAACTCCCGCTTTCTTCTGGCGAGTATGACGTCTGGGCCGAAGCCTTCAACGACACCGGCGATCGCAGCAAGCCGACCGACAAGATTTCTTTCACAGTCTTGAGCGCCGTTTTCTTGAAGTTCGGAACGACAGCTATTGAGGCCATGGTTGTCATCATTCCGCTTATTGCGCTCGTCATTGTCCTTTCGTGGCTGCTTATCTTCATCTATCGCCGCATCCACAAGATCCGCATGCGGATAAAGGAGAAGAATGCCCGCAGCAAAGACTTGGTGGAACGGAGCTTCAATGTCTTAAACGAAGACGTCTCGATCATGGAAAAGGAGATAGAAAGCGCGACTTCCGGCAAAGAAAAGATACTTTTGAGCCAGCACAAGAAGGATTTGGAGACCGCCCGTCTTATTTTAGAGAACAATATCGACTCAGGAGACGATAAAAGCTGAGAATTGTAAAAAAGCTTGAAAAATAGGGGAAATGAGCCGGATTTATAAGATTTCTGTCAAGCCAGTTTCCGAAAAATACCCTTGTAAAATAAGGGTATTTTTTATTTGACGCATAGAAAAATCATGGTATAACTATTGACTTTTCTAGACGGATATGCTACTATATAGGGGTTCCTTACAAATCATTGATTTATAAGGGATTTTTTATTTCTAGGCCTTTATGAAGCCCAAGAGTAAGAAATATACAGTTATGAAGTTCGGCGGAGCTCAACTGCCAATTATGCAAAAAAACAAACTCAAGTTCGTACAGTCGCTTATATTCTTGCCATTTTTAACAAGTATCTTTCCTGTAGGACCTATCGCCGACGCGGGGTTCCCACAGATACTGACTGTTGCAAACGTTAGCTCACAAATCAATGAGGCAGACGAAGCTCTTCGTAACCAGAACGCGCTTCTCGATGCCCAAGGTGCAAAAATTGACGCATACTTTAAAAGCAAAAATGCTCCTCTTGAAGGCTACGGCCGCAAGATGGCCGAAGTAGCTCTTGAAAATGGTATTGACTACCGACTTCTCCCGGCTATCGCTATGCGAGAGTCCACTGGTGGAATCCACGCTTGTAAGAAGGTGGCAAATAGCCCATTCGGTTGGGGATCATGTAAGATTAGTTTCAAAACTATGGACGAATCCATCGAAACAGTTGGACGAAACCTAGGAGGAAACAACCCGAACACAGATCATCATTATGCCGACAAGACCGTCAAACAGATTCTTCAGAAGTACAACCCTCCGTCAGTCGTAGCCAACTACGCCTACGAAGTGATGGACATCATGAAAGACATCTCGCCCGAACCAATACAGGACTAAAAGAATATACTAACAAACCGCCGAAAGGCGGTTTTTAGTTATCCACATCAGGCCTAGACAGCCCCGTTTCAGATGCTATACTCAGGGTCCATGCAGTTACGACGTGCGCAAAAAACCCTTATTTTATATAGAATTTCTGTTTTTACCCTTGTAGTTTCAGCTTTATTTCCGACACCTCTCCTGGCTTCGTCCGGGTCTTTTGGCTGGGTAAATAGCCGTGATGCGGAAATGAACTTGAAGACTCAAGCTCTTCCGCCAGAGCCAGCAAAAGAGCTCACTATACCGGTCCTTTTAGGGGTGGAAGTGCCAGATTTGGAGGATACCTGGGGTGATGCTCGCTCGGGTGGCCGCAAGCACGAGGGTGTCGATATTATGGCTCCCACAGGGACGCCTATCGTTTCTCCGACCGAGGCGGTGGTAACTCGTATCGATACTAACCTTTTGGGCGGCAAAGTGGTCTATACCGCCAACCCCGGCAAAGAAACGTACTATTATGCTCATCTGAGCGCCTTTGCTGAAGGTCTTGAAGAAGGCGATGTTTTGGCAAAAGGAGACTTGATCGGTTACGTCGGCTCTTCCGGCAATGCTTCCGACATTGCGCCGCATTTGCACTTTACTATTTTTGATTTTGATGGTGAAGCAATGAATCCATTCCCGCGCCTCACACAAGCCTTTTCTGAAACTGAGCGTGCTGATATTTCTGCAAAAATTGCACTTGTAAAAATCGAAGCACAAAAAGAAGCGTCACTTCTTAAAGAAGATACCGGTTCTGAACTTGCAAATATTTCTAAACTTATCAAACGTGACCTCAAGCTTGGCATGAAAGGTAGTGACGTGGAAGCTTTGCAAGAATTCTTGATTGAAGCAAAGGCCGGCCCGCAAGCTCTCGCACTTGCCAAAATGGGTGCGACTGCGTATTTCGGAAATCAAACCAAAAAAGCCTTGGCTGAATATCAATCAAAAGCAGGTATCGCTCCGGCATCCGGTTATTTCGGTCCAAAAACCAAAGAGTATGTGACGAAAGTCGCTGTCGCGAACTAAGTTTCTTTTCTCTAATCGAGAGTGTATACTGAGGGCGTGAAGCATTCTCATCATATAAAAATAGGTTTTGTCGTGCTGGCTTTCGGCCTGTGCGGCTTTTTTGTGTATCGATCGTTATATGCGGAGTTCGGCAAGATTTCATATTCGAATATCGAGAACACTTTTTTAAATAAAAACTTGGAAGAGAAAAAATCTTCCGTGTATAAAAAAATAGAAGGCTTGCTGATGTTCCGCGGCAATCCGACTCGCAATTGGTACGGCGTTGGTCCGGTGCCGACGAACCCGGAAGTTTTGTGGCGTTACCCGGACAAACGCATGTGCAGTTTTTCGCATGTGTATGGCGAGACAAAAGAATGGTGCGGCAATGGCTGGACAGGCGAGCCTGTCGTCTGGGAGCGCGAAGACGGAATTACTGAAGTTATTTTTGGGGCGTATGACGGCAAAGTGCATTTCGTCAATGCTGAGACTGGCAAAGATACGCGAACACCATTTCCAACCGGAGATTTGATAAAAGGTTCGGTAACGCTCGACCCGGACGGGTATCCATTTTTGTATTTCGGTTCACGAGACAACTATTTGAGAATTTTGGATCTATCGACCGACACTCCGGTTGAAATTTGGAACAAAAGTTCGCTTGACGACAAAGGCATGTGGAACAACGATTGGGATTCGAACCCGGTTGTGATCGATGATATTTTGTACGAAGCGTGCGAGAATGGATTTTTTTATGCATTCAAGTTGAACAGAAAAGTTGAGAACGGTGTGGCAAGTGTGGCGCCGGAACTTTTGTTTAAAAAAGAAGTGTATACTGACGAGCTTGTAAAAAATACCGGCTCGATGCAAAGTATTGAAAGCTCAATTCTTGTTGTGAACAAAGTTGCTTACATGGCGAACTCTGGTGGCAGAATTGTCGGCTTTGATATTTCGCAGATTGAAATGGGTGTCGCACCGATCGTGTTTGATTTTTGGACCGGGGACGATACGGACGCCACGCTCGTTTCAGACGAAGACGGCATGATTTACGCTTCCGTCGAATACGAAAGATTCAACGCTCGCTCACGCGAGCTTGGCCAGCTCATCAAGCTTGACCCGACAAAACCCGACCCCTACGTCTGGGGAATTCCGATTCGTGAAAAAGGAGACAGCACTGTCGGAGGCATTTGGGCAACGCCGGCATTGTATAAAAACTATTTGTACGTGCCGACTCACAATGGTGAACTTTTGGCTGTTGATATGAAAGCTGGAAGCGTTGCTTGGAAAGACGACGTCGGTTTCCATGCATGGGGTTCGCCAAGCGTTGTCGATGATAAACTCATTGTACCAACATGTGAAGAAGGCAGTATTCGCATGTACTCGCTCGAAAATCCTGGCTCGCCACAACTCAAGTGGAACATAAAAGCCGGCGCCGGCTGCATAGAATCCACACCAGCAGTCTGGAAAAACCACATTTTCGTCGGCTCTCGAGATGGATTTTTCTATAAAATAGGGGAGAAAATTTAAATCTTCTTCACTCGCTCAATCACAATACTTTTCTCGTCATTGCGGAGGGTGACTTTTCCGACGAGTACGATACAGACGTCCGGTTGGAAGATAGTTTTTGTGTCAGCAAAAAGTTTTGGGAATACGACGGCTTCGATGCTTCCTGTAAAGTCAGATATTTTAATAAATGCCATCTGTTCGTTTTTCTTCGTCATGACTATGCGCACAGTTTCGATGATCCCGGCAATCGTTACGGTAAGGCCGTCATCGCGATTGCGTTTTGCGCCTTCTTTAGGAACAGGCAATTCTGCTTCGTGAACTTTCTTGATGTTCATCGGCATGTTCTCGAGTTTCTCGCGAATCTTGTCGAGCGGGTGTCCGGAAATATAAAGACCGAGCAATTCTTTTTCCCACGTCAACTTTTCTTCTTTGGTAATGCCGGTTGTTTCTTTCATTTTAAAGCCTGTTGTTCCAATATCCATGCCGCCGAAAAGCGAATCTTGCTGAGAGTTCACTTTCTTTGCTTCTTTGTTATATTCAAGCATGCTTTCGATGTTTCCGTACAACGTTCCACGATCACCAAGCTCGTCCATCGCGCCGGACTTGATCAACGCTTCAAGAGATTTCTTGTTGACATTTTTGTGTGTCACGCGGTCAAGAAAGTCGCCGATAGACTTGAACGCGCCATTTGTTTTCCGTTCTTCGATGATAGCGTTTGAAATATCTGTCCCCAAATTCTTGATCGTGTACAAACCGAAACGAATTATCCCACAGGTCGGACCTGTGCCTTCTTGCACAGGTCCGACCTGTGTGCCATTGTTTATCACTGTAAATCCCCCCGCGCTTTCGTTCACAGACGGCGGCAACACTTCAATATTCATTTTTTTACACTCGGCAATAATTTCAGCAATTTTCTCCACGTCGCCCGATTCGGCTGTCAGAATTGCAGTCATGTATTCGACAGGGAAGTTTGCCTTCATGTAGCCGGTTTGATACGCGACGCGGCCGTAGGAAGCTGCATGCGCTTTGTTGAATCCATACGCGGCAAAGGGCTCGATAAGCTTCCACAGCTGCATCGATTTTTTTGCGCTCAAACCGTTTTTTTCAAATCCGGAAAGCAATTTTTCTTTCTGCGCTTCCATTTCTGCCGGGATTTTTTTACCCATCGCTTTACGCAGTTTGTCAGCTTCGAGCCACGAATATCCGGCGAGTTTGATTGAAATCATCATCACGTCGTCTTGGTAGGTGATCACTCCGTATGACTGATCGAGAATATCTTTCATGCGCGGGTCAAGATACGAAATAAGCGAATTGTCGTGTTTGCGTTTGATGTATTCGGGAATGGATTCCATCGGTCCAGGTCGGTACAGCGCCACCATCGCGTTGATGTCGTGGATCGTTGTCGGACGAAGTTCTTTCAAATAGCGTGTCATGCCGGAGCCGTTTAGTTGGAACAATCCTTCAGTTTCTCCTTTGGCTAAAAGTTCGAATGTCTTTTTGTCTGCAATTTCAATCTTGTCGATATCGATGTCGATATTTCTTGTTTCTTTCACAATGCGCACCGCATCAGCGAGAATAGCCAAGTTGCGAATTCCCAAGAAGTCGAATTTTGGAAGTCCAGCGTCTTCTACCGCGTGCATGTCGTATTGGGTGATGATCGCGCCACCTTTCGGATCGTATTGCACTGGTGTGTAATCGTAAAGTGGAGTGGGAGCGATCACCACGCCGGCAGCGTGCACAGACACGTGACGTACACAGCCTTCAAGCTTCATTGCGAGATCCATGATTTCTTTCGAATCTTTTTCTGTTTTGTACGCTTCATCAAGTTCGGGTACAAGTTCCATCGCGTGTTTGATCGTCATTGGAAATCCTTGCGAACCCATCGGGATAAGTTTGGAAAGTCGGTCGCCCGTTGCATACGGATACCCAAGCGCACGCGCAACGTCTCGGACGGCGCCACGAGCCATCATGGTTCCAAATGTTCCAATCTGCGCCACTTTGTCCTCGCCATATTTTCTTTTTGCGTATGCAATCATTTCTTCGCGACGGTTGTCGGCATAGTCCATATCAATATCGGGAAGCGAAGGTCGTTCTGGATTCAAGAAGCGTTCGAAGGGAAGTTTGTATTCGATCGGGTCCACGTTTGTAATTCCGATCAAATACGTAGTCAAAGAACCCGCCACCGATCCTCGGATGTTTGTCAAAATTCCATTTTCACGAGCGTAGCGAAGCAAGTCCGCAACCACCAGAAAGTATCCAGGATAACCTTTGTCTTTGATAACTTGCAGCTCATAGTCCAAGCGCTTGGTGTACGTTTCGTTTTGTGGCAATTCGCGAAATGCAAACCCGGCGTACGCAAGCTCACGCAATTCTTCGTCGCCAGTTTTTCCTGATTCAATTTCGTAATATGGAAAGTATGCTTTACCAAGTTCAAGGTCGTAGTCTTCACACAAGTCTGCAACGAGCATCGTATTCGTCACCGCTTCTGGAATGTCACTAAAATATTGCAAAGCAGTTTCTTCGTTGATGAGCGAAAAGTCATCGTCAGAAAATTCAAATTTGCCGGTGTTGCTGTCAGAGCCTGTGTTGATCTGAAGGAGTGTGTGGTGCGCATGATGGTCGTCCGCGCAAGGGTAGTGCGAGTCTTGTGTTGCGACAACCGGGATTGCGTGTTTGCGCGCAAGCTCGACAAGTGCCTCGCGCAGACGTTTGTCGTTCTCGACTGTCGGGTGAGATTGGATCTCGATAAAGTAATGTTCCTTGCCGAAAATGTCTTGATATTCTTTGACAAATTCGTCCGCTTTTTGCATGTCGCCGCGAAGCACTGTTTGTGAAAGTTCGCCGCCCATACAGCCCGACAAACAAATGACGCCTTCGCTGTATTCGCGCAAAAGTTCTTTGTCCATTCGCGGTTTGTAATAATAGCCTTCGAGGTTCGCTTTGGTGACGAGCTTGATAAGATTTTTATATCCAACTTTATTCTTCGCGAGCAAAATAAGGTGGTGGTAGCGCTTGCCAGTTTCTGTCGATGTTTTGTCGAAACGCGAGCCGGGTGTCATGTACGCTTCGACTCCGATGATTGGTTTTATTCCAGCTTTTTTGCATTCTTTATACAAGTCGATCGCTCCGTACATGTTGCCGTGGTCGGTAAGAGCTATCGCTGGCATGCCAGCTTCTTTTGCGATTTTCACCATCTGTTCGATTTTCGTCAAGCCGTCCAAAAGCGAATAGTGGCTGTGCGTATGCAAATGTACGAATCGGGAAGACATATTGATATCTTAGTATACCAAATGCCATACTAGAGCTGTATATGGACAAAACGCGCTATACGATAGGTATTGACGAAGTAGGAAGAGGGCCGATTGCTGGGCCTGTGTGTGTTTGTGCTTTTAAACTAAAAGCCGGCCTGAATATTAAAGCATTTCAAAAAGCTTCTTCCAAAAAGGTCCTCGGTTCTCCTCGCGGCGTGCTCGCCGTCTCGGCCAGACCTTTTCGGCAGAACTTTTATGAAATGCCTTTGCGTGACTCCAAGAAGCTCTCTCCACAACAGCGCGAAGCTTGGTTTACAGAAATTAAAAAATGGAAAACAGAAGGGAAGTGTGATTTTGTTTTAACTTATATTTCTGCAAAAGAAATCGATAAAATTGGTATCGCGCCTGCAATTAAAAAAGCTCTCGAGAAATCTTTACTTACACTTAATCCAAATACAAAAACAACAATTCTTTTAGACGGCGGCTTGAAAGGTCCGAAAGAATTTACAAATCAGAAAACTATTATCAAAGGCGATGAAAAAGAAGTTGCGATTGCGCTTGCGTCTATTGTTGCAAAAGTGTCGCGTGATGCTTTGATGAAAAAACATGCGAAAAAATATCCAAACTATGGATTTGAAATCCACAAAGGTTATGGCACGAAAAAACACTATGAAGCTTTAGACAAACATGGCTTCACACTACTTCACCGCGCTACTTTCTTAAAGAAATATACGAAGCGATAATTGCCGCAGTTTCTCCGCGCAACGTGTTTTCTCCTAAAGACCACACTTCTGCGCCTTGTTCACGAGCAAGAGCGATTTCTTCGTCGGTCCAGCCGCCTTCAGGGCCGATGAATGCGCCCACGATGTCGTTGCCAGTTTCATAAGGTGTATTGCCTGACATATCGAACAAAACTGTTTTGTTATTGTTTTCGATCGAATGCGCGAGCGCTTCTTCGAATTTCATTGCCGGGAAAAGTGTCGGGATGGTGGTGCGGCCGCATTGTTCGACTGCTTCGTGAATTATTTTTACCAATCTGTTTTCGTTCAAACCTGTTTTGACCGTGCGAGACGTAATGACGGGCACGATCGCGGACACGCCAACCTCGGTAACTTTTTGCGCAATGAGTTCAAAGTTTTCGCGTTTTAAAACGGCCGCGTAAAGCACCACTTTTTTACTGTCCATTTCTTCTGTTTCAGACATTTTGTTTACAACTACATCGACTGCATTTTTGTGGATTGCAGTAATTTCGCATTCGGCTTCAAGCCCGGCGCCGTTGGTGAGGATGATCGTTTCGCCTTTTGTAAATTTGAGCACGCGGGCGAGCTGCTTTACCAAAGCTTCGTCGTCAATGTGTATATCGCGGTCTGTGTCGCTAAAAGGGTAGATAAATCTATGAATTTTCTTCATATGTGTATTCTACTATCTTACCCGCTTGTATTTCAACCTTGTCGGCTTTGCGAAATATTTTGCGTTCTTGTGTTGTTGCTATTTGTGTGTGTGGTGCGTCTTCCAAATCTGCACCGATGTACCACATGTCTTCGTCTGCAAAAATCCAGTTTGTATTTTTCGGAAGTTTGAACGGCTTTGTCGAAAAGCTTTCAAGTGTTTTTGTGCCGTCGTTTAAAAAGTATTCATGAAAATATGAAAGTGTAAGCTCGCGGATACTTGCGTAGACCGGCTCGCGATAACGAAGGACTGCGTGGTTTGTTTTGCTTATGGCGCCCCATTTGCCGTTTCGTTTAAAAAGCGCAACTACATGATCGAAGTCTTTTTTGGAACTTCGGAGGTCAAGAAGAAGCGGCGGCTCTCCGCTATGAC
>CAZQAW010000009.1:0-21643 GCA_964591445.1 uncultured Candidatus Saccharibacteria bacterium
GGGCTAAGCTAGGACAGTCCTAGCTTAAAATAAAGAATTGTGTATAATTGTAAGTATGTTAAGACACGATCCATTTATTACCGGGGAATACTACCATTTGTTCAATCGAGGTATAGACAAGCGGGTCATTTTTAAAAGCAAAAATGATTACGAAAGGTTTATCATGCTCCTTTATATCTCAAATTCCCAAGAAGAATTCAAACTAAACAATCTCATAAATCAACAGAATAAAAAATTTCAGGAAATCATGGTTTTAGACAAAGGCAAACCACTTGTTTCTATAGGTGCGTGGTGCTTGATGACAAATCATTTTCATATACTAGTTAAACAAGAAGTTGATGGTGGAATTACTAAATTTATGAAAAAGCTTGGTACCGCGTATTCGATGTTTTTTAATTTAAAGTACCAAAGACAAGGCGCACTATTTGGCGGACCTTTCAAATCCAAATGTATACAAGCTGATGATAATTATATGAGGCAATTGTTCGCATATGTCCACCTCAATGTGCTCGACATACATTTTTCTGGCTGGAAAAAAGAAATGAGCAAGTCGTCACGTGCGATGGAGGACTTCTTGGAAAATTACAGATACTCAAGTTATGTAGATTATTTAGAAGTAGACAGAATTGAATGCAATATTTTAATGAAAGACAGGTTCCCAGATTATTTTAGGGGCACAAACTCCTTTAAAGAATTTGTAGAAAACTATTTTATTCCTGTAAGCTAGGACTGTCCTAGCTTAGAATCTTTGACCCGTGTTATAATACTTGTACAATAATGTAATTTGAGAAATATATGCAAAAAGACCATTTGCCACAAAAGAATACGACCGCCCAATTCCTTATCTTTACAGCGGAAACCGGCAACCCAAAAATCGAGGTTCGAATAGAAGGAGAAATGGTATGGCTGACCCAGAAGCTTATGGCAGAGCTTTTCGATGCGGATGTTCGTACCATCAGTGAACACCTTCAAAATATCTTTAAAAGCGAAGAACTAAACGAAGATTCAGTTGTCCGGGTTTTCCGGATAACTGCCGTGGATGGTAAAACTTATGATACTCAGCACTATAACCTTGACGCAGTCATTGCAGTGGGGTATAGAGTGAACTCAAAACGGGCGACACATTTTCGTATATGGGCAACGCAGGTGCTACGCGAGTTCATTATCAAAGGGTTTGCTCTTGATGACGAGCGCTTGAAGCAAGGCAAGAAATTGTTTAGCGTAGATTACTTTAGAGAATTGCTCGATCGTGTTCGTTCCATCCGCGCGAGCGAGAGGCGCATCTACCAACAGATCACTGACATATTTGCAGAATGCAGTATCGACTACGATAGCGATTCTGATGTTAGCCAAGAATTTTATGCAATGGTGCAGAATAAATTCCATTTTGCCATTACCGGGAAAACTGCACCGGAAATAATTTATAGTTCAGTAGACAGGAAGTTGCCAACAATGGGGCTGGCAACGTGGAAGAATTCTCCAGCAGGAAGAATTTTGCAGTCCGATGTTACAGTTGCAAAAAACTACTTGAAGGAAGATGAAATTAAAAATCTGGAAAGGACAGTAAGCGGATTTTTTGATTATATTGAAGGCTTGATTGCACGCAGTAACACATTTACAATGAAAGAATTTGCTGAAAGCGTGGATAAGTTCCTGACATTTAACGAGTATAAAATTTTAGAGGGAAAAGGTAGAATTTCGAAAGCTACTGCTGATGAGAAAGCAATTGGAGAGTACAAAGAGTTCAATAAACATCAGAAAATAGAATCGGATTTTGACAAACAGGTCAAGAAAATACTGGGGGGAGAATAAAGAAGAATAAAAAAACTACTCCGAAAGGGGCGGTTTTTTTGTATTTAGATTTATTTGATAAGTAAAATTGTAAACTAAAAAGAAAATAAAAATAACAATTAAATAAAACAACTATGAGGAAAAAATTCTATTTACTGATTTTAACATGCGGCTTGTGTTGTGAAGGAAACTCACAAGTATGGCAGGCGGTTCCGGGTGGCCCGCTTAATGGAGATGTATACGCTGCAATTCGCTTTGGCCCGTATATGTGGTTTGGTGGATTGTTTAACAATGGTGGCCCGGTTGCAAGTCCATTTATTATTCGACATGATGGATTTCAATGGATTGCGACTCCTTTCACAAACGGTGTGCCGGTGAACTTCTGTATTTTTAACAACGAACTCTACGCCTTCGGTGGTTTTGATATCGGCCCTTTGCGATATGGAATCATGAAGTGGAATGGGGTAGGGTGGACGCCTTTGGCACAACTATCTCCTGGAGAATCTATAAGAAGTGGAACTGTGTACAAGGGCGAACTTGTAGTTGGTGGAAGGTTTACAAGTATTAACTCGGCCTCTATCGAATACATAGCTCGCTATGATGGTGCAAACTGGTACGCATTTAGCGGAGGTCCAATTCTGTGTGGCTGGCTGGTTGAGCCAGATATTAACCAAGTATATGCTGCGAACAATTATCTGTATGTTGCGGGTTCGTTCGACAAAATATGCGGAGTAAATAGTTCTTGTACCGCAAAGTGGGATGGAACAAGTTGGTACGCATTATCGATCGGAACAAATACATCTGCTTCAAGCTTTATGAGCTATGGAGGCAATGTATATGTGTCTGGTACATTTCAAAATGCCGGTCCGGCAACCTCACAAGGAGTTGCAAAAGAAGATACAGTTGCAGGAGATTGGTCAAATGCTGGTAATGGGGTAAAGTTAAACGCGCTTACAATGGCTTTGTATCAAAGCAAATTATACATCGCAGGCAACGATGAGCCGGGTAGTGGAGATTTTGTTGGCAACTGCGGCTACTGGAATGGAACAAATTGGGTGGCGGATAATCAGGGTATTAACAATAGTGGTGCAATTATCCTCATGTTGTATACAGATCCTCTGACTGGAGTATTGTATGCCGGAGGTAGTTTCAACACGCAAATTGGTGACACTGCAGATTATCTTGCCTACAAATCTTCTTCTCCTCTTCCAGTAGTACTCGCGCAGTTTGATGTTGAATGCGAGGACGATGGTGAGTGTGTCAATGTTGAATGGACTACTTATTCGGAACACGAGAACATGGGATTTTCACTTCTTCGTGAAGGAAAAGAAGTTGCTTTTATTTCTTCTTGTTGCGAAGGGTATTCGAACGTTCCTCATGTTTACACCTATCGAGATTGCGTGCCAATGAGTGGCGAAAATGAAAATAGTAATCGCACGTTTGCGTACCGTCTCATCCAGGTGGACTACAATGGCGAACGCACCGATTTGGGGGTTCGAGTTGTCAGGTGTAGCGAGATGGATATTGGAGTAATCTATGAAAATGAAATGCTTCAGATTGCTCGCGTGCATGCTGACACGAAGATTTCTGTTGAAGTTATCGATGTAGCGGGCAAAACTGTTGCGAAAAATATCTGCCAAGGCGAATGTGAATTCAGTCTGCATTCACTTGCAACAGGGATATATGTTGCCAAAGTTATGTTCAATAATAAAGTTATATCGAAAAAAATAGTAAAATGAGTAAAATAATTATTTTTTCTACCAAACCGGAGGCTGTGAATCAGCCTCTTTTTTATTTGACAAATTGTTGTAAAAGCGTAGAGTGGGGGAAACACTAAAATCTGAAAAATGAAACATCAACAAAATACCTACCTCGGCAAACTCAATGGGGCTGGAACGTTATCGCTCCATCTTCATGCTTATCATGAAGATAATAAGTTGGTAAAAATACGTTTTGAATTTGGAATGCCGCTTCTCGATATTGCTGAAGAAATAAAGCAAAAATATAATGATGGCAAATTGAACGAAGATTTTACAATAGTGCAACATACAAACTTGCTTTGTTGTACGATTGCGCATTGTGCCTCCTTTAGCTCAGATGAAGGTGGAAAAATTGATATGGAATTTGCCACACAGCTCCCTGAGTTCTCTCTTGCGTATTTCAGAATGAACTTGTCTCTTTCTGTTGACAAAAACAATATTATTTTTGAAAGAAATAATCGAAACTAAAAACTCACAACTAAAACTTACTACGATGAACATACTAGATTATTTTTTAAACGAACCGTTGTCCTTTGATTTTAGGATGATGCTCAACCAGATATTATTCATACCTCTTTGCGTGCTGCTGTCTTGGGTGGGGGCGTCATTATACAATAGAATCTGTGACGCTTTGGAGCTTTTTATTGCACGTTATGTAAAATATGAAGCCTATAAAGAAAATGAAGAGAGATGTTGACATCAAGAGGGCTTTCTGCTAGGATACAGGAAGCCCTTTTTTATTTGAGGCAATCCGCTTTTCTCCTTAAGCCCGCTCTGCGGTTTTAAGAAAAAAAGCGAGATATTCCCCAAATCGGGCTACATTTTATTATGGCAAAGACATCCGTCATCGCACGGTCACAAAAGAAGCAGAAATTTAGCACTCGGGCAACAAACCGATGTTTTAAGTGCGGCCGAGGACATGGCTTTATGCGCGATTTCAGCCTTTGCCGTATTTGCTTCCGCGAGCTTGCAAACGAAGGGATGATCCCGGGCGTACGCAAGTCTAGCTGGTAATATTCTTATGACAGACCCAATCGCAGCAATGTTAATAATGATGAAGAACGCGGGGAATGCTGAAAAAGCTTCCATCACTGTTCCATTTTCCAAGCTCAAAGAAGCTATCGCTCTTTGCTTGAAAGACAACGGCTACGCATCTTCAGTTTCAAAGAAAACAAAGAAAGGCCACCCAGTGCTCGAAGTTGGTTTGATGTACAAAGACGGCACTCCGAAAGTCAAAGACGTGGAACGCGTGTCAAAACCTTCTCGCCGCATGTACATGGGCCACAAAGATATTCGTCCTTTCAAGAATGGCTATGGCGTGGCGGTATTTTCAACACCGAAAGGCATTTTGGCAGATAAAGACGCACGCAAAGAACAGGTCGGCGGCGAAATTTTGTTCCGTATTTCATAATTTTTATGTCACGTATAGGCAAACAACACATTGAAATACCAGCAGGCACAACCGTCAGTCTCTCTGGCGCAACTTTGACAGTCAAAGGTGCAAAGGGAACACTCGTTCGCGACTTCAACACAGCCTTGGTAGAAATCGTCGTTGCAGACAAAGAAATCACTTTCGTTCCAAAAGGCGACGACAAATTCGCTCGCGCACTGTGGGGTACAACTGCAGCTCATGTAAAGAACATGGTAAACGGCGTTACTTCTGGATACGCGAAGAAACTTATCCTCGAAGGAGTTGGATTTAAGTCAGATGTTGCAGGAAAAAATTTGAACCTCGCGCTTGGTTTCTCTCACCCTGTTGTCGTTGCAATCCCAGAAGGTTTGACAGTCACAGCAGAAAAGAACAACATTACAGTTACTGGTATCGACAAAGAGCTCGTTGGGCAGTTTACAGCACAAGTGAGATCTTTGAAGAAGCCTGAGCCTTACAAAGGTAAAGGGTTCCGATACGACAGCGAAGTTATCCGACGCAAGCAAGGCAAGAAGTCTGCATAATTATTTTTGATATATGGCAACAAAGAATACAAAAACAGAAAAGCGACTACGACTCAAGAAAAAGATCCGCGCAAAGATCTCTGGCACTTCAGCTGCGCCACGACTTTCAGTATTCCGCTCAAACACATATATCTACGCACAGCTTATCGATGACGCGACAGGTACAACACTTGCTTCTGCATCAGACGTAAAGATGACAAAAGGCACAAAAGGCGAGCGCGCAAAAGAAGTTGGAAAACTTCTCGCAGCAGGAGCTAAGGCAAAAGGTATTACAAAAGTTATTTTTGATCGAAACGGTTTCAAATACACTGGTCGCATCGAAGCACTTGCCGACGAAGCTCGTGCAGGCGGACTACAATTTTAATACACACATATGGCTACACCAACATCACAAAACACAAGAAATGATCGACCAACAAGTGCAGGCTTCCGAGGCGGTGGCGCTTCTCGAGGTCCACGATCTGGCGGTCCGGGCCGCGAAGGCGGACGACCGCAGCGCACTTTCGCTGACCGACCAAAACCAGAATTCGACCAGAAAATTCTTGCAATCCGACGAGTTACTCGTGTCGTTTCAGGAGGACGCCGAATGTCTTTCTCTGTTGCGATGGCAATCGGAGACAAAAAAGGCATGATGGGTGTCGGCACAGGCAAAGCACTCGACACAGCTCTTGCAATCAACAAAGCGATCAAAGCTGCAAAGAAACACATGATCAAGATCAAGCTTACAAAAACTGGATCTATTCCTCATGAAGTAAAAGCAAAGTACTCAACTTCTCGCATCATGGTTATGCCAAACCGCGGAAAGGGAACAGTATCTGGCTCTGCAGTTCGCGACTTGCTCGTGCTTGCAGGTATCAAAGACGTTACAGGCAAAGTGCTTTCTGGCAGCAAGAACAAATTGAACATCGCTCGCGCAACTGTGCAGGCTCTTTCTACTTTTGCGCTTCCAAAGACGCCAGCTGTATCAGTTCCAGAAACGAAAGAAGAAAAAGCAAAGGAAGAACAAGCGTAATTATCATCTAGAATACTCGTATGCAACTACACACTCTCAAACGAAAAACAGAAAATAAAGCAAAACGCGTCGTCGGTCGCGGTGGCAAGCACGCCAAGACTTCCGGTCGCGGAACAAAGGGTCAGAGCGCTCGCGCTGGAAACAAAAAGCGCCCGGAGCTTCGAGATATCATCAAGAAGCTTCCAAAGATGCGCGGACGCGGCAAGAACATTTTCCAGAGCTTTGAAGTAAAGCCGGCTGTTGTCAACCTCGAAGCATTGAAAGGCGTATTTGCAAAAGGTGAAAAGATTACTCCAGCAACACTTTTCGAAAAGAAGGTCATTGTGAAAGTCAAAGGCCGCATTCCGGAAGTCAAAATCTTGGCAAACGGAGATGTCGATACAGCTTTCACTATCCTTGACTGCAAAGTCTCAGCTGCTGCCAGAGCAAAGATCGAAAAAGCGGGCGGTATGGTAAAATAGCCACAGGCCTTAGGCCGCATACATATGAATACTTTTTTCTCAAAAATTACAGCTGCATTTAAAGACAAGACCATTCGAAACAGAATTTTCTTCGTTATCGGCATGCTTGCCGTATTTCGAATTCTTGCTGTTATCCCGATCCCTGGAGTAAACTTGCTCCGACTTGAAGCTTTCCTTGCGAACAACCAATTCTTTGGAGTGCTCAACATCTTCTCTGGCGGCGGACTTTCAAATCTTTCCATCATCATGCTCGGTGTCGGGCCGTATATCACTGCGTCTATCATCATGCAAGTGCTCACTATCCTTGTCCCTCGTTTCAAAGAAATGAGCCAAGAAGAAGGCGAAGCTGGCCGCAAGAAATACGCTCAGTACTCACGCTTGCTCGCTGTTCCGCTTGCAATCCTCCAATCTTTTACATTCCTTACGCTTCTTGAGCGCCAGGGAGTCTTGAACGATCTTACGACTTTTGACCGCATCATCAACGTTGCGCTTATCACTGGTGGCTCGATGCTTCTCATGTGGATCGGTGAACTTATTTCTGAATACGGCATCGGTAACGGCGTTTCCATCATCATCTTTGCTGGTATCGTGTCTGCGCTTCCGCAAGAAGTTTCTCAGCTCATCTTTACGTACGATCCTTCACAATTGCCGACATTTATCGCGTTTATCGCTGCGGCACTTCTCATCATTGCTGGGGTGGTGCTCATTACTGAAGCAGAACGCCCAATTCCAGTGACGTACGCCAAGCAATCTCGCGGGTTTAACACGACTGGTGGTACAACTTCAACATACATTCCACTTCGTTTGAACCAAGCCGGCGTGATCCCGATCATCTTTGCGCTTTCTATTCTTTTGTTCCCGCAGATCTTCGCGAACTTCTTTGCTAATTCTCCGCATGCATGGCTTGCAAGCGCTTCAGCAGCTATGACGACATTCTTAAACACAATCTGGCTCTACTCGCTTGTATACTTCGTACTCGTATTCGTCTTTACGTACTTCTACACTGCTGTTACTTTTGATCCGCAGACTATGTCTACGAACTTGCAGAAAAATGGCGCATTCATTCCAGGTATTCGTCCAGGTGAAGCGACTCGAGACTATGTTACAAGTATCTTGAATCGCATCACGCTTGTCGGCGCGCTCTTCCTTGGTCTTATTGCAGTCCTTCCGCTCGCTGCGCGAGCTATCACCGGCATCACCGCAGTCGCGCTCGGCGGTACAGCGCTCCTCATCGTTGTCTCTGTAGTGCTCGACCTCATCAAGAAAGTCGACGCCCAGCTTTCGATGAGAGAATACTAAAACATAAATCAAAAATCCCTGGCAGATAATCTGTCGGGGATTTTTGCTTCCTCGTGTGATAAAATGACATGTATGTCGCATAAAGATGAAATCGTTTTTATTCCGAACGAACGAATTATCAGCCGGATACTTTTTATCCGCGGCAAGAAAGTAATGCTCGATAAAGATCTAGCGGAGTTGTATGAAGTTGAAACGAAATCTCTGAACCGGGCAGTCAAAAGAAATATAGATCGTTTCCCAACAGATTTCATGTTTCAATTAACTCACAAAGAGTTGAGCGCTCTAAGGTACCAATTTGGCACCATAGAAACCACTGGTAGGGGAAAGCATAGAAAATATATACCGTATGTATTTACAGAACAAGGCGTTACCATGCTCTCTGCCGTCCTTAAAAGCAAGCGCGCAATTCAAGTCAGTATCCAGGTGGTAAGAACATTCATCCAACTCCGCGAACTGCTCGCAACTCACACAAAGCTGAGAATAAAAATACAAAATATGGAGCAAAAATATGACAAAAAATTGAAGCAAGTTTTTGATGTTTTAAAACAGCTTTTAATGCAAGAGAGCAAGCCTCAATCTAAAACACCTCTTGGGTTTAGAAAATAATAAAAAAATCCCGCTTCACCGCGGGATTTTTGATATTTTTATTTTAGAAAATCATCAATGATATCACGTATTTCACTATGGAATTTCATTTGGCTGTCGCTGATTATAATGTAATCAATAAGGCCGTTAGTCGAGCCTTCAAAAGCAAGCTCCATTTCATAACGCGCTTTTTGGATGCGTTTTTCAATTTCTTCTTTTGTATCTCTGTTACGACCAAGAAGTCTTTCTTTTAATGTTTCCTCGACAGGCTCTGGCGGAGAAAGGAAGATAATACATGCATCAAACTTGTAAAATTTCTTGATGTTCATGGCACCCATAATATCAATATCTGAAATTGAAATTTTACCACTTGCAAGTACTTCATCAGTTATTTTTGGGCTACCATATAACTTGCCTGTGTACACTTCTTCGGTTTCGATAAATCGGCCAGATTCCTTCCAAGCCTCGAATTCTTCCACAGAAAGAAAATGATAATCAGTCCCGTTTATTTCGTCAGCTTTTCGTTCACGAGTAGTTGCAGAAATGAGAGGTGTAAAAACCCCTGGGTATGTTTTAAATATGTATTCAATAAGTGTATCTTTCCCAACCCCAGAAGGGCCTGAAATAACAAGAATTTTTGGTTTTTTCATAGTCATATGTGTTTGATTTCCCTCATTAAAGCATAAAAAACGTTATTTGCAAAGGTGTGTTTTTTCGTGTATTCTTAGCTTACATGACACCACAAACATTCTTATTTTTAGGCCCACAAGGTTGCGGTAAGGGTACGCAGATCAAGCTTCTAAAAGAATATCTGATTGCACAAGACGCATCGATCCCACATTTCCAGTCAGTGACTGGCGACCTTGCTCGTGAGTTCATGAAGGGCGATTCTCCAACACAAAAGGAAGTTAAAGTACGTATGGAGCGAGGCAATTTACTTCCGCTTTTTATCGTCATCTATTTGTGGGCGGATAATATGATAAAGAATTTTAAAAATACTGAACATCTATTTATGGACGGCACTCCACGCAAAGTTGGCGAGGCATACGCTATCGATTCTTTGATGGAATTTTACAATCGAGAAAAGCCATTTGTAATTTTCATCAATCTTTCTCCTGAGGAATCTCGCAAGCGTCTTTTACTTCGTGCTCGCCACGATGACAACCATGAAGCTATCAATGAACGCTTGAACGCTTATATACAACACACGCTTCCTGTTATTGAATATTACCGAAACAACAAAGACTATACGTTTCTTGAAATAAAGGGAGATCAATCCATCGAAGACGTCCACAAAGAAATCATCTCAAAACTTGGGCTTGCATAATATGATCATCATCAAGACAGACAAAGAAATTGACATTCTTCGAGAAGGAGGGAAGCGTTTGCATTGTGTGCTTCATCTTGTCGCACAAGAAGTTCGTCCTGGTATTTCAACAAAAGAGCTCGATACTCTTGCAGAAAAACTTATTCGCGAAGCTGGCGATGAGCCGGCATTTTTGCATTACAAACCGGACGGCGCGCTTTCTCCGTTTCCGGCATCGCTTTGCGTTTCGATCAACAACGAAATCGTGCACGGCATTCCGAGTGAACATCGCATTTTGAAAGTCGGCGATATTGTTTCTTTGGACTGTGGTATCAAACACAAAGGCATGTTTACCGATTCTGCTATCACAGTTCCGGTTGGGAAAATTTCTAAAGCTTCGGAAAAACTTTTGCGTGTGACCAAAGAAGCTTTGGCTGTCGGCATCGAAGAAGCGCGAGTCGGGAATACTGTTGGTGATATTGGCTACGCGATAGAGAAATTCATCAAGCCACATGGCTACGGCATTGTTCGTGAATGCGCCGGGCACGGCGTCGGTAAACATATTCACGAAGACCCTTACGTGCCAAACTATGGAAAAAAGGGGACTGGTGCAACGCTCAAAGAGGGTATGGTGATAGCCATCGAGCCGATGATAAACGAAGGTAACGGCAAAATGATCATCGACAAAGATGGCTGGACATTCAAAACCGCCGACGCGTCGCGAAGCGCCCATTTTGAGCACACTATTGCTATTACCAAAGACGGTCCGGTGATACTTACAGAAAGCTAAAATCCCCACTTGGGGATTTTTTAGTGTGGTACAATAAAGGTATGTTAAACGAAAATAACTTAGATCAACGAGTGCCTCCTACACAAGATACTCCTTACGAGCATGCTACTCCTTTGATAGAAAAGGAGCTTAATCCTGAGTTGAATGCAGATTATCTTCTTGCTGCGGAAGAGGTTAAAAAATTAAAAAAAGAACATGCAGCTAAGCACGACAAGAATGTTATAGAAAGTAACCTGGGTATGGTTGATGTTTATATAAAACTCAAAAAGCCTGAAACCGCGCTTGAGCTGATTGATGCGATGGTTGCGTTACTCCGAAATGATCACTTTACTCCAGATGTTCGGGTAAATTTATTGACTCAATTTGCAATGCAGTACAACAAGTTGGGAGAAAAAGATAAATGGAAAGAAACATTGGCTTATGCAGAATCGTTGCAAAATGAAATGGATGGCGATACCGCTTACCAGGCTGCACAGTCTGACAGAATTGAAAAATTGCAATATGGAACCATGACTGTTGAAGAAAAATCGCAAACAAATATTGATAACTTGAAAGACAAACTTATCGAAAGTACAATTGCTCGAAATAGAGAACAGGCAGGTTTACCGCCACAAGATTTCGGCGAGCTTGCTCGTGCTCGTGCTCGTGAAGCAGTAGGCAAAGACGATGTCGTTCCGATGGACAGTGGTGATATGCAACAAGCTGCGTAAATTTTACAATGGAAGCTCCGCTTAACAACTTACCCCAATTCCAAACTCCGGAAGAGGAGCTTGCTTTTTTGCGTGAGCATGTGGCTCGGCGCGAGCGAGAACTTTCTAGTAGTGGACGAGAAGCACAGCCGGAAGCTATTGCTCGAGAAACGATTGAAGCATACAAACAGATTCCTCGTGCCGAAGTTGTTGCGCCGCACAACTTGATAGAGGAAGAAGAAGCGGCTGGGCTGGTGCTCAAACTCAAGCCCGAAATGCACGACGACAAGATGGCCGAGCTTTTGCATGTCATCGAGACGAAAGGCATCAAGAATGCGATGCATCTTGTCGAAAATATGGCCAACCCGCATTTGGATGACGACCTGCACAGATTTCTCGTTCAATACTTGGTTGCAAAAAAGTCAGACGGTGGTTTACGAGAAAAGTCTCCGCTTGCCAAATCGCTTCATATGACGCTTTTTGAAGTGACGCTTCCGGAAAAAACAAAAGACGAAACTCGCGGCTACAAAGAAATGGTGTCAGTGATGGAACAATTTTACTCCGGCATGCAATCCGTTTCCGACGGGCGAGACAATATGGGCAAGAATTATTTTACGCTGGAAATCGCGCTTTCGAACCAATCAAGCCAAGTGGTGTTTTACGTTGGTGTTCCACTTTCAAAAGCTGATCTTTTTGAAAAGCAACTTCTCGCGTCTTTTCCAAATGCGAAAGTAAATGTGGCGAATGACGACTATAACATTTTCACAGAAAATGGCGCTTCAGCCGGAGCCTACGCCGAGCTCGATACACACCAGGTTTTTCCGATAAAGACTTACGACACGATCGACCACGACCCGATGAACACCATCTTGAACGTGTTTTCAAAACTCGAAGGCAAGGGCGAGGGCGCAGCGATACAGATCGTTGTGTGTCCGGCAGGTAACAATTTTATCGAAAAGTACAACCAAGTGTTGGATAAAGTAAAAGACGGCGAGTCCGTGAAGCGCTCGCTTTCGATGTTCGGTTCGCTTGCGCCGGCATTTTTGGACGCTGGGCGAGATCTGCTTTTCGGACCGAAAGACAAAAAAGATGAAAAGAAGATCGATGACAACGCTGTCTCGCGCATTACCGAAAAAATGAAATCAACTATTGTGGCGACGAATATCCGGGTGATTGCGTCATCGGGTACGCGCGAGCGTGCGGAAGCGATTCTTTACGATGTCGAGTCTGCCTTCAATCAGTTTGCAGAAACGAATAGCAATAGTTTCGTTTTCAACAAAATGAAAGGCAATGACTTGGCGAAAATGTTCCACGAATTTTCGTACCGCATGTACAACGAAGATCGTTCCGTTCCTCTTAACTTCAAAGAACTTTCAACAGTGTTTCATTTCCCATTTGGTGTTTCCAACGCGCCGCAGCTCAAGCAGTCAACTGCTGCAACTGCGCCGGCTCCTATCGAAATGAAAGAGCAAGGCATTTTCCTCGGTTACAACGAATACCGCGGCGAAAGCAGAAAAGTTTTTATGGGGCGCGAAGACCGCATGCGGCACTTTTACGCTATCGGTCAGACGGGAACTGGTAAGACGACTTTGCTCAAGCACATGATTATTCAAGATATCAAGAACGGCGACGGGGTGTGCTTTATCGACCCACACGGTTCAGATATCCAAGACTTGCTTGCGCATATTCCTCCAGAAAGACTAGATGACGTTATTTATTTTGACCCGGCGTATACTCCGCGACCGATGGGACTCAACATGCTTGAATACGATTTCAATTACCCTGAACAAAAGACTTTTGTGGTGAACGAGCTTTTGGCGATATTTAACAAACTGTTTGATATGAAAACTGCCGGTGGCCCTGCGTTCGAACAGTACTTCCGAAACTCCGCTTTGCTTGTGATGGAAGATCCAGATTCCGGCATGACGCTTCTTGAGATCGGCCGCGTACTTGCTGACAAAGCATTTCGTGATTTGAAAATCGCACGCTGCAAGAACCCGATCATCAAGCAATTTTGGCAGAACGCCGAGAAAACTTCTGGAGAACAGTCGCTTGCAAACTTTGTGCCATACGTAACGAACAAGTTTGATGTCTTCGTTTCAAATGACATTATGCGGCCGATCATTGCGCAAGAAAAATCTGTTTTCAATTTCCGGGATGTAATGGACAACAAGAAAATTTTGCTCGTAAACTTGTCGAAGGGAAGACTTGGAGACATCAATGCGAACCTGATCGGTCTTATTTTGGTAGGAAAGATTACGATGGCTGCGCTTTCTCGTGTCGACATTTTAGGCAAAGGCCAAGTGAACGATTTCTATTTGTATATCGACGAATTCCAAAACGTAACGACAGATTCCATTGCAACCATTTTGTCTGAAGCGCGAAAATACCGACTTTCTCTCAACATGGCGCACCAGTACGTCGAGCAGCTCGAAGAAAATATTCGCAACGCTGTGTTTGGAAACGTCGGCTCAATGGCGGTACACCGCGTGTCTCCAGAAAATGCCGAAGTGTTTGCAAAACAATTTGAACCGACATTTACTCCAGCAGATATTATCAAGCTTGAAAACTTGAATTGTTACGTCAAAATGCTCGTCAACGGCGTGCCCGCAAAGCCGTTTAACAGCCACACACCATTTCCGCCGGCTGGAAATAAAGACGTTGTAGAAGACATCAAAGAACTTTCATACCTCAAGTTTGGCCGTCCACGCGAAGAAGTCGAAGAAGAAATCATGCTCAAATACAAGATGATTGGGTAAATTGCTTACCAGAGTTTTTTCTGCTATACTAAATGTACCTTTAGCAATAGGGGCTTTTTTATTTAATTAACTTTGTATATATGACTATTGAACGTTCTCTTATCGTGTTCAAGCCAGATGCTGTGCAGCGCGGCATTGTTGGCGAAATTCTTACTCGTTTTGAAAAAGTGGGATTGAAAATTGTTGGTGCAAAAATGCTTAAGCCAAGCTATGACCATTATTTCCATCATTACGAAAATATCGGCAAGATGGTTTCTCGCCGAGGTCAAAAGCCTTTTGACGTAACACTTGAAATGATGAACATGGGCCCCGTTATTGCTTTTGTTCTTGAAGGTGTTGAAGCTGTTTCCCTTGTCCGTAAAATGGTGGGCGCAACAGAACCAAAGTCTGCGCTGCCGGGAACAGTTCGCGGAGATTATTCTCATATGAGTTTTGGTCACGCAGACGCAAATGAAGTTGGAATTCCAAATCTTATTCATGCTTCTGGTGATCTCGAAGAAGCTAAAGCAGAAATTGCTCACTGGTTCTCAGAAACAGAACTTTTTGATTACGAAACTGCTCACTCACACTTTACTCAGACAAAGAAAAAGTAAATCAAAAATCCCCGAGAGGGGATTTTTAGACCGTATGACTATTTTAGAAATCTACGAAAAATATAATATAATGCCGAACTTGCAACTACATCAGTTGCGAGTTGCGGCTGTTGCCGAGCAGATTTGCGAGGCATCAACAACTCCTGTAGATAAAGAGAGTATTGTCTTAGCTTGCTTGCTTCATGATATGGGGAATATTGTAAAATTTGATCTTGACTATTTTCCTCAACTTCTAGAACCAGAAGGAAAAGAATATTGGAGTAAAATCCAAGTTGAGTTCATAAAAAAATACGGGATAGATGATCATGATGCAAATTTAAAAATCGCACAAGAAATTGGAGTATCAAGTGTGATTGTAGCTCATATTGATGCTATTGGATTCGGTTTTTGGGATCGTACTCATAAAGATGGATCACTTGAAGATAAAATTTGTGCGTATGCAGATACCCGAGTATCTCCATTTAGGGTAGTTTCTTTAGAAGAAAGATTTGAAGAGGGAGAAAAAAGATATAATGGAAAAAATCCAGTACTTGATGATAAGAGACATGTATTTTATGATGCTATGCGAGAAATCGAAAAGCAGATCTTTTCTCACACAAACCTCAAACCAGAGGAAATTACCGACGAATCTATCAAAAATCGCATTCAAAAATTAAAGAATCTTGAGATATAGCTTACAAAGCTTCCTTTATTATTTCGCATATTTTGATCAGTTCACTCTCGGGAGTTGTTTCTCGGCTTCCCGGGCGGTATAAGAATTTTCTTGGTTCATATTCGGTAATTCCCTCATCGCCCGTTTTGCGGGGTAGTACGTGTAAATGAAAATGCGGAATGGATTGGCCGGCAAGTTCTCCCTCGTTCCATGCATAATTGAATCCTTCGGCGCCGAATACTTTTCTCAAAGCAATAATTATTTGTATTCTCAGTTCTTCAATCGCCGATTTCTCATTTTGATTCAGATCTTCGTACGTTGCTACACATCGGCGGGGTGCAATAAGCATGTGGCCCGGTACAATCGGGATATTGGTTGGGAAAACCCATGCCAACTCGTTTCCCACGATCTCTCTTTCTTTTATTTCCGCTTTCGTACAGTATAAGCATGTTTTTTCTTGATTATTCATTTATTTAATCTACCACAAGAGGTATTTTTAAGGAAATGTATTAAGAAACACAAACATTTTGTAGTCCATATTGTGCAAAGTTGTGGAAGGAGTATACTTTAAGTACGGTTATTTGGAATATTACCTAGAAACAAATATTACACGGGAGCATAAACCGTAACTTGCTGCCTTGGCTGCACGTTCAGGCACCCACTTAGTCTCATGGCTAAAGGTAATATGGCCCAGATAGCCGTAAAAAGTTCATCCCGGACGGGGTGATTTTTTTATTTTGACTCATTTGTTACACTATACGTATGCGAAACAAACTGCTCAATCGTACCGCACTTCTTATTTTTATTATTTTCGGCGTGAATGTGATCGCGGGGAAGTTTTATTGGTATTCGACCATCTGGTGGTTCGACATGCCGATGCATTTCTTGGGTGGAATATGGCTCGGACTTGCCTCGGTGTGGGTGTATTTCTTTCGTCGCAAAGGAGATATGCCGCGCATTACTGTTTCAAAGATCGTGCGCATCGCGCTTGTGACGTCTCTTGTTGTAGGTTTTGGATGGGAGTTGTATGAGTATGCTGTGCAAATGATCATTCCAGGGGCAGAAATTGCAAGTCCTCTTGATTCACTTTCAGATCTTTTCTTCGACACTGCTGGTGGTTTGGTGGCGGCGCTCTATATCGTTTCTCACATTTCATTTACCGAAAAAGAACAAAGTACGATATAATACACGTACATGGCAGCGCATGAACCTCAAAAACTCAAACTTACTTTCTGTGCGGGCACGGGTACTGTTACAGGAGCAAACTTTCTTTTGGAAGGACCGCTTGACGACACAACCGGTGGTGCAAAGAAATTCCTCATTGACTGCGGACTGACGCAAGGCACCAAGCTTGCAGACGACATCAACTGGCAAGATTTTCAGTACGATCCGGCAACTATCGATATTCTTTTTATAACGCACGCACACATCGACCACATTGGCCGTATTCCAAAGCTTCTTCACGATGGCTTTAAAGGCAAAATCGTTTCTACAAAAGCAACCAAAGATCTAGTGCTTCCGATGCTTATGGACACTGTCGGCATTTTAGGGCGAGACACGCTCGATGGTTTAGACGAAATGTATAATGAAGAATCGGTGAAAAAAATCCTTTCGCTGTGGGAGGGGATAGACTATCACCACGTCATGAACATCGAAGGTGGCTTCCAAGCTTCGTACAAAGACGCGGGGCATATTTTGGGGTCTGGTATGCTCGAGCTCGTGTTCAATGGCAAGAAAATCGTCTTTACCGGCGACCTTGGGAATTCTCCTTCGCCCATACTTCGTGATACGGAAATTATAGACGACGCTGACTATTTGGTGATGGAATCCGTCTATGGCGACCGCAACCACGAAAGCCGTGACGAACGAAATAAAATGCTCGAGCGTGTGATTGAAGACAATTATAAAAATAAAGGCGTGCTCATCGTGCCGACGTTTTCTCTTGAGCGTAGCCAAGAACTTTTGTACGAGATAAACAACTTTGTTGAGAACAAACAAATCCCTCCGATGCCGATATTCTTCGATTCGCCTTTGGCCATTCATCTTACTGAAGTCTATCGAAAACATACTGAATGCTTCAACGAAGATGCCAAAAAGATCATTGCCAGTGGAGACGACATTTTTACGTTCCCAGGTTTGCGTGTCACTCTTTCGACTGAAGATTCTAAAATGATCGTTGATTCGCCAAACCCAAAGATCATCATTGCGGGTTCCGGCATGAGTAACGGCGGACGCATTGTGCATCACGAGCAGAATTATTTGCCACACAAAGAAAACACACTTTTGCTTACCGGATACCAGTCTGTCGGCACGCTTGGGCGCTTGATCGAAGACGGCGCGACGCATGTAAGCATTAACGGCATGGACGTCAAAGTTCGCGCGCAAGTTGCCAAAATTGCCGGATATTCCGGCCACAAAGATTCCGACCATTTGCTCGAATTCGTTTCGCATATGTCAGACAAAGTAAAAAAGATTTTTGTGGTGATGGGCGAGCCGAAAAGTGCGCTGTTTCTTGTACAGAAAATTCGCGACAATTTTGCGCTTGACGCCGTCGCGCCTCAGGTAAATGACACTGTAGAATTATTATTTTAAATATTCGTATGGAAGATAACAACAAACATAACCATCTCAAAATAAAAGTCGGCGTTTCGGGAGCAGCAGAAACTGGCACCTGCGGTATTCATGCGTTTGATCAAGCAAAAGAGCTGGGGAGAGAAGTGATTCGCCAAGGCGGCATCATTGTTACAGGTGCAACCACCGGCTTTCCGCTTTGGAGCGCAATGGGTGCGAAAGAAGAGCGTGGAATTTCTATTGGCCTTTCTCCAGCTGCAAATGAAAAAGAGCATGTAGAAAGTTACCGTTTGCCGATTGATTATATGGATCTTATTGTCTACACAGGTTTCGGCTTTCCTGGGCGAGATTTGCTCTTTACGCGCTCATGCGATGCGCTACTGATCGGCTGCGGACGCATCGGTACTATCCACGAATTCACGATTGCATTTGAAGATGGCAAGCCAATCGGTATCTTGGAAGGTGAGTGGACAATGGACGAAACGATCCGCGAAATCCTGGCCCGAGGCAACCGCCCGAACGACAAAATCATTTTTGACGACAACCCAAAACGCCTTGTCGAACGAGTCCTCGAACTAGTAAAGAAAGACAAAGAAGCAAGTAACCTAAAATAAAAAATCCCCGAGAGGGGATTTTTTATTTATGCAAACACTTTTGTTTCTAGTTTTTCAATCCGTTCATCGAAATTCTTGTGAGTGTCTGTGAGATCGTCTAACTTTTCATGCACCTTTTTAAATTCTTCTTTTGTGTCATTTTTAAATGATTTAAGGTCAGTCTCAACGTTGTTTAGCTGTATCTGTAAACTAGCAAAATCTTTTTTGGTAGCTAAACCTCTTATATCTTCCTTAGTTGCCATTTCTGATCTTATTTCAGCAAACCCCTTGGCCATAGAAACCGCCAAAGTGTCTATAAGGTCAGTCATTTCTTTTTTTGTAATCTGGTCTTCCATACAACTATTCTACTATGAGTGTCTCAAATTGCAAATGCCATACCTTGACGCGCAGAGAGAGAGACGTTAATATGAGGGTATTAATCATTTATGCGATAAACATATGGAATTTAAACCAGATTCAAAAGAGCAGAATAGTAAAATTAGTGCCACCGAATTTTTTCGCAAGTTAGAAGAAATGCCTACAGACGATGAGTCAGGTTATTTTCAATTAGAAAAATTAGAAAACGGGCAATATAAACAAGATCTAGCTGGAGGGATGTATGGTCTTTTTAATAATATAGATGCCGATGCTGTGCCTATTGGAGCCGATGATAAATTAAAAATAACAGATAAAGGTATACTTTATTTATCACGCGATTATTCTGGTATGGACGATTGTTTTTTGGATATTCTTACAAAAGAACAGGCTATAGAGAAGATCAAAATTGCGACTGAAAAACGCACAAAAGATTTAGAACTACTTCATAAAGCTTACGAACAGTTGGGAAACGTGTAGCTATAAATGCAAAATATTTCTTGTGCACGTAGCAAAATAATAAAAAATCCGCCTTGGGCGGATTTTTTATTATTTTGCTTTTGCAAGAATTCGAGAGAATGTTTCTGGATTCTTTTCGGCAAGCGTTGCGAGGATCTTTCGATCAAGCTTGATGTTCTTGGCTTTGAGAGCGCCCATAAATTTTGAGAATGAAACTCCTTCTTTCTTTACAGATGCGCCGATCTTTGTTTGGAAGAGTGCGCGCTTGTCAGACTTCTTGTCCTTTCGGTGTGCAAATGCGTATGCTCCAGCGTGGAGAAGGGCGTCTTTTGCCTGTCGTTCCTTCGTACCGCGTCCGTGTCGGAAGCCTTTTGTTTGCTTCAACACCTTCTTTCGTCGCTTGAGTGCGATGACTCCTCGTTTTACTCGTGTCATATATGAAAAATAATACTAATTATAAATTATGCGAATGGGAGCAAGTGACTTTTTGCCTTCGGCTTGATCTTGAATTCCTGTCCCTTTCGACCTGCAAGCTGTTTTGTTCGAGACTGTTTTGCGTTGAAGTGGTTAAATCCTGGTGTTCGGCCAATGATTTTACCATTCTTCGTCACCTTCAGTCGTTTTGTATATGATTTGTTTGATTTCATATTATTGCTTCTTTGTGTCTCGTTCGATTGTGATCATGAGACCTTTGGGACCTTTTTTAAATGGTTCCGCTATCTTGTAATTTTCTGTGATAAGGTTGAGTACTCGCTCGAGTCGTTCTTTAAGGAATTTCTCGTCCATGTATTTCGCGCGTCCCGCAAGGTAAAGTTCTGCTTTGATGCGGTGGCCTTCTTTGAGCCATTTAGATGCGTTTTTGGCTTTAAGCTCAAGGTCGTGGTCGCCGGTTCCGATTTTGATCTGGATAGATTTTGTTTCGGTTGCGTGAGCGTTCGCTTTTTGCTTCTTTTGCTTTTTGTTCTTCTCGTACTGGTACTTTCCGAATTCCATTATTTTTGCAATGGGCGGATTTGCAGTCGGGCCTGTTTCGATAAGGTCCATATTTCGACTATTTGCTAGTTCGAAAGCGTCCTTAAAGCTCATGATGCCAAGATTGTTTCCTTCGTTGTCTAAGATACGAAGTTCGGTTGCTCGTATTTGGTTGTTTATTCGTTCTCTCAAAATTGATGTATTAGATAAATGAATCCGATAACCGTTGCCACCATAATAGCCTATTTGCGGGAATTTGGCAAGAGGTCTGGGTTTTCCTCCCCTGCGAAGGGGAGGTGCCAGTTTAACTGGCGGAGGGGTGAAATATGCTAGAGTAATTCTATGAACGAAATCTTAGTCTTGTATAAGGAAGTTGGAGAGACTCCGCTCGCATGTTTGGAGCGTTTTCGGGTTGAACATACTGAATATAAAGATGTTTCGATGACGTATGCTGGGCGTTTGGACCCCATGGCCGAAGGGCTGCTTTTGGTGCTTGCCGGAAGCAAAGTGCACGAGAAAGACAAGTATCTGGGTTTATCTAAAACCTATGAAGCTGAAATTGTGTTTGGAGTCAGTACAGACACGTATGATGTTTTGGGAATTCCAACTTTCTCAGATTCTCATAAAGAAATCTCGGCAGTAGAAATTAAACATGTGTTGCAAAAGTTTATCGGAAAAAAGATGCAAAAATATCCGCCGTATTCTTCAAAACCTGTAAACGGCACACCGATGTTTGTTTTGGCTCGAGCAGGAGAGCTGGATGGAAAAGAAATTCCAGAACATGAAGTTGAAATTATGAACATAGAAATGACTAACATGCGAACTATTCCAAAAGAAATTTTTCTGGCTGAGGTGCTTTCGAAAATTGGAAAAGTAAAGGGTGATTTCCGGCAAGAAGAAATTGCTCGCGCTTGGGAAGAGGGAATCGCGGGGGGGTTTTGGTGGGAAATAGGCCCCCGGGGGGTCACACAAACCCACGAAAAATGGGGCCACCAACAAAACAACCGCCCCCACCCGGGGGGG
>CAZQAW010000009.1:21653-34319 GCA_964591445.1 uncultured Candidatus Saccharibacteria bacterium
GGCTTTTTGGCGGACAAAATCCGCCGCTGTGTCTCTCACCATCTCCTGCTCATCTGGCACCTACATTAGAAGCATCGCCCAGGAACTTGGCGTGGCGCTTGGCACAAGCGCCACGCTCTTCTCTCTCAAGCGAACACAACTCGGAGAATTCTCTATCTAAATTATGCTAAACTACCCATATGTCATTTGCAGAGAACAGAAAAGCTTATTTTAATTATGAAATCAAAGATACCTACGAGGCCGGTATCGAGCTTTTGGGCTTTGAGGTCAAATCTGTGCGCGCCGGTAAAGTGTCTCTCGATGGCAGCCATGTCATAGTTCGCGGAGGCGAAGCGTATATAGTAGGAATGACGATTCAGCCATACCAAGTAAAAAATACGCCGGCAAGTTACGAACCAGACCGCACCCGCAGATTGCTTTTGGTAAAAAAAGAAATCGTAGAGCTTGAAAAGCTGGGCGAAACGAAAGGATTGACAATAGTACCACTTAAGATGTATAATAAAAATCGTCGCATCAAGGTAGAACTTGGTGTCGGCAAAGGAAAGAAGCTTCACGACAAGCGCGAGACTATCAAGAAACGCGATTTGGACAGACAACTGAAGCGAGATCTTTAACAATTTGGGACTGCAAGGCCTAGACAATAGGCATCTTTGTATTTGTGCATGCAAAGCTGAGCTAACTTTCGAAACTGGCTCACAACTCAAATGCAAAAGCATTTAGTTCAGTAAAGTCTCCTTACGCGAAAGCGTTCGGAGGTTTTGCTCCTGCATTCGCCTAACGCGACGCGGGTGTTTCTACTACTGATTCCTCATACGTAGTGGAGGCATAATCTTTGAGGATAGGTGAACGAGAATCTCTTCGCTCTTGATCCGAAACAATTGAAGATCGGCTCCTATGCATTTTGTATGTTTATAAACATAAGAGCTTAAATACGTTAAACATTCTAAGCACGTAGACTCATATACAAAAGCCCTTTGCACGGCGGTTCGAATCCGCCCAGTTCCACAAAATGTTCTTAAAAAATCAATAATTCTAACTAAAATAAAAAACTGCAATGAAAAAATATTCTTCAAAAAAAGTCCTTAGCATAAAGGCTCTAGTTCTTCTTATGCTATACGTATGCTCAACCTTTAAAGTGGAAGCAAAAAGTTGGTACACTGTTTTTAAAGTTGCACCAAATGATGGAGTATCTTTTGAAATAGACGGTAAAAGTTTCTACCCAGAGCCAGATCGACACTATCGTTTTTATGGACACCGTTCGGGTTCAATGATATTTAGACTACTGGACGGTAGCTTCAAAAAAACGCCCATCGAAAAGCAAACGGAAGTAACAATAAAAACAATTGTTACGGAACATCGGAAGCCCGTATGCGCTATGTCTTTGTTCTTGCTGGGTTCTGAAAGACGGAATTATAAGTTTCGGGATGATGTTATCACCTTAGACCTTAATCAAAATATTTTTCCGCCATCAGAGCAGGGTGCAAAGAATTTCTTGAAAGTTATAGAGACATATCCAAACGAAACTGTTATAGATATTGGTACCGGTTCTGGAATCCTTGGAATTGCTGCTGCAAAAATGGGGAGTAAAGTTTGGGCGACTGATATTCACCAAGACGCAGTTTCTATTGCAAGACACAATGCTCGAATAAATAACGTAAAAGTTAAGGTAGAGCAGGCTAACTATTTTGGTTCCCACAAGAAAAAGTTTGATGTTATTATTGCCAATTTGCCACAGGAGATTCTCCCACTGTCTTACACAGAAAAAATCAACAAGCAGCTTCAAGAAACTATTGTTGGTGGTGAAGAAGGTAACAATATCATGCTTGATTTTCTTACCATTCTCCCGCATCATATGCATCAAAATTCAAGAGCATATATATGTGCTTATGGTTTGACTAAATACGCTAGCACTCTCAATTTTTGCGTGTCGAATTATGTAACGCGTCTGCAGGAAATTGCTACAGTTCCTGTTAAAGATTATGTTGTGGAGCATATCAAATATTTCAAGGAGCTGAAGGAACGCAATGAAATAGTTCTGTTTAAAAAAGATGGGAAATGGAAGACACTCCTTTACTTCCTAGAGTTACGACCACTTGCTTGACCAGTGACAATATGTGTTAGTTACCGCCCCAGAAATGGTGCGGTTTTTTTGTTTCCCCAGCCCACCCCTTGACAATAGTTTATAGTCTGCTATTATGGAGTTCCTTGTTCTTTATAAGTACATAATCGATATTGTGTATGTTTTGAAAGCGTTTGGCGCGGGTAGCACAGAGTGCATTTCTGGTAAGTGCATTGTGAGCTGGTCGCGAACAGCCGTAGAAGTGTCTCCATCCGTGAAAGTGAGATACACAAAACAATCAATAAAAAACACATAAAAACAGTGAACAGAATTGAAACTTTATTAGGTGTAGCTATAATGGCTAGCCAACTCGGACATTCCATTGCAGCATGCATGGAAAACAATGTAACCATAACAAAAAAAGTTGAGCCAAACGGTGATATAACTTTAAAAATTGACATGGAAGAAGGTAACTATGGTGTGTACGACCTACGCAACAACAAGGTTACATTACTTACCCCTACATCAGGACAGGTAAATTCCGTGGGTAAAAAAGTTGAACATGAAATCACACTGAAGGTTGGACCGATTAATGATACAGACGATTTGCAGGTTGTTGATGCCGGCAGGTTTTTGTTTGTAAAATTAAACACTGACAGGAGTTCCGTAACATTGTATCCAACGCACGTTTTCATTAAAGACAATGAAATGCAGTTTGAAATCTTTGAACTTGCTCACTTTAAGGTTTTTAACCAGAGACGTAAATTCGTTGTGCCGGCCATGAGAAATACTGAGCTTGAAACTATCATCGTTCAGCTGTGCGAAAACGCTGGATGGAAGGTAACCAAGATGGAACCAATTGGAAACTATAATCCGAAGATGGCTGCAAAAGGATTACCGACCGATACAGGTATCGTATTGAATGTTGATACCACCAACGAAAAGGCTGATATTATGGTGAATGAAAATGGCGAACTGTTCCAGGTAACAATGCCGTGGGACGATATAACCGATAATTCGCGGGATATATCAACAACTTCCGTGCTTACGCATGAAGGGCTCGAAGGTGGTCAATTGACCAACGCGAAGCTTGTGCTTCCGGAAACCGAAGTGCCCGCTTAAAAGTAAGTTTAATAAAAATTAAGTACAAACCTCCCTGAAATTTCAGGGAGGTTTTTTTATTTCTCAAAAAGGCGTTTTCGTGGTAGAATGCTTATATATGAAGATCAAAATCGAACGAAACACTGGCGGCAATGGTGCCAAAAAAGGCAACAACAAACCTCGCAAAATGGGCTCACAGATGGTGACAGCCATTTTTATTTTTATGCTGCTTACTGCGGCTTATACGCTTATTTCAAGTAACACAAAAGAAATCGTAGAAATTTCTGTCTCTGAGCTGGCAAGCAATGTCGTGGCGGGCGAAGTGAAGGCTATTGTCGTTGAAGGCGAGAAGCTGAACATTGAGTACAAAGACGGCACAAAAAAAGAATCAAAGAAAGAAGCTGAAGCTTCGCTTTCTGAAACACTTGCGAACTATGGCGTGACGCCGGAACAATTTGCGCAAACAACTATTTCGATCAAAAGCGAAAGCGGTTTTGCTTTTTGGCTTTTAAATATTTTGCCGATCGCTCTTCCGATATTGCTCATCGTCTTTTTCATTTGGATGCTGACTCGGCAGATGAAGGGCGCGGGCATGCAGGCATTTTCGTTTGGGCAATCGAAAGCAAAAATCACCGATCCGAATGATAAAAACAACAAAGTAACTTTCAAAGACGTTGCTGGAAACAAAGAAGCAAAAGAAGAATTGAAAGAAATCGTTGACTTTTTGCGCAACCCAAAAAAGTTTTTGGACATTGGTGCACGCATTCCAAAAGGCGTGTTGCTGACGGGTTCGCCGGGTACTGGAAAGACTTTGCTTGCGCGAGCGGTAGCCGGCGAAGCCGGCGTGCCTTTCTTCCATCTTTCCGGATCTGAATTTGTCGAAATGTTTGTAGGTGTTGGTGCGTCTCGCGTGCGCGACCTTTTTGAAATGGCAAAGCGCGCAGCGCCAGCGATCATTTTCGTAGACGAAATCGACGCTGTGGGCCGAGTGCGCGGCGGCGGATACGGCGGCGGAAACGACGAACGCGAACAGACATTGAACCAGATTCTAGTAGAGATGGATGGCTTCGAACCAAATGAAAAGGTTATTGTCATGGCTGCAACAAACCGCAGCGACGTGCTCGACCCGGCACTTCTTCGCCCGGGCCGTTTCGACAGACGTGTTGTGCTTGACTTACCAGACCGCAAAGACCGCGAAGAAATCCTTGCTATCCATGCGCTCAAAAAACCACTGGCTGAAGACGTGAACATGAAAGTCGTTGCCGAAAGAACGTCTGGTTTCTCTGGCGCAGATTTGTATTCGCTTATGAACGAAGCGGCGATCTTGGCTGCACGCGAAGACCGTAAAAAAGTTGCGCAGTTTGACCTTATTCGTTCGATAGAAAAAGTGATGATGGGTCCAGAGCGAAAAAGCCATTTGATGACGAAGAAAGAAAAAGAAGTAACAGCTTACCATGAAGCTGGGCATGCTATCGTTGCGTCTGTACTTCCGGATGCTGACCCGGTGCACAAAGTGTCTATCGTTGCGCGCGGACGCGCCGGCGGGTATACACTCAAACTTCCTCTTGAAGAACGAAAGCTTCAAACTCGCCAAGAATTTTTGGACGATATTGCAATGGCGCTCGGTGGATACGTTGCCGAGAAAATGATTTTCGGAGATATTACGACAGGTCCATCGAACGACTTGCAAGTTTCTACAAACTTGGCAACAGCAATGGTAACTCGTTGGGGGATGAGTGATGAAATCGGCCCTGTTGCGCTTGAAAGCGACGGCGGCAAAACAATGTTTGGCCAAGGTGTCGGCCAGCGTGAACATTCAGAAGCGGTTTCTGCAAAGATCGGTTCTGAAGTAAAGAAAATCATGGACAATGCAAAAGCGCGCGCAGAAGAAGTACTGACTGAACACCGAAAAGCGCTCGACGCAGTTGCGAAAAAACTTTTGGAAGTAGAAACGCTTGAACAAGAAGACTACAACACGATCATCATAGCGCACGGCATCATCCCAAAAAAGAAAACCGAAGAAAAGCCAACGCTTGAAGTTGTGGGATAAACAAAATAAAAGAACCCGGAAGGGTTCTTTTATTTTGAGTGTCCACCCGCTTGGATTCGAACCAAGGACCCCAGAGGTATAAGCTCTGTGCTCTAACCAACTGAGCTACGGGTGGTTACAGAGCCATTCTATAGTATTTAAGCTCTTTTATCAATTTGATTTTTCTACTCAAAATGAATCTCAGCGCCTTGCTCAGCGAGGAGTTTTTTAAGCAGTGGATGTGCTCTCAAGTCTTTGTCTTTTCCAATCAGCTTCGTTGCTTCGGTTCTGGCTGCTTCTACCATTTTGATATTTTTGATTGCTTCCATTCCTAGGTCAGACAGGCCCCATTGCTTGCTGCCAGCAAGTTCGCCGGCGCCGCGAAGTGCAAGGTCAAGTTCTGAAAGTTCGAAGCCGTTCTTTGCGGTTTTGAGAGCCTTTAAACGTTCTATTGTTTTTTGTGTTTTACTTTCTGCAAAGACAAAACAATATGCTTGATGTGTGCTTCGGATGACGCGTCCGCGAAGCTGGTGAAGTTGGGACAAGCCGAAACGCTCGCCGCCTTCGATGATGATCATGGTTGCGTTCGGCACATTCACGCCAACTTCGACAACAGATGTTGCAACTAAAATGTCGATTTCTTTTGCGTAAAAATCTTTCATCACTTCTTCTTTTTTATCTTTTGTCATTTTGGAATGCAGAATGCCGACCGTGTACTCGGGGAAAATATCTTTCTTCAAGCGCTTTGCTTCTTCGGTAACGGATTTCAAGTTAAGCGCGATTTCTTGGTCGGGGTCGGGCTCGTTGATGCGCGCGCAAATGACATAGAGCTGGCGACCTTTTGCCATTTGCGCGCGGACTTGTTCGTACACGTTTTCGCGTTTGTCAGGCGTAACGATTTCCGTAATGATCTGCTTTCGTCCAGCTGGCATTTCGTCAAGTAATGTTAAATCCAAATCTCCATAAATGGTAAGCGCGAGCGTACGCGGAATTGGCGTTGCGGTCATTGAAAGCAAATGTGGCATCATGGTCCACCCTGTTGATTCTTTTTTGGCGAGCTTGCTTCGCTGCAAAGTTCCAAAGCGATGCTGCTCGTCGATGATGACCATTGCCAAATGCTTGAACTCGACAGATTTTTGAATAAGCGTGTGCGTGCCGATCACGATTGGAATTTCGCCATTGGCAACCCATTTCAAAAGCTGTGTTCGAGAAATATCAGTCCAGGACTTCGCTAAAGCTACGCCCTGCGCAGCACCTCTCGGAAGTATTGCCGACGCAACCTTGGAAGGGAATTTGCGACAGCCGGATCCGGTAATGAGCCCGACAGAAATGCCGGTGTGTTTAAAATATTTGATGAAAGATTCAAAATGCTGTGTCGCCAAAATTTCCGTCGGCGCCATGTACGCAATCTGCAAGTTGCCGAATGTTTGCTTGTCAGCTGTTCCTTTTTTCGGCGGACGGTTTTTAATAATCGCATACGCCGCGGTTGCCGCAACCGCAGTTTTACCAGAACCCACGTCTCCTTCAATAAGACGCGACATTGGCCGGCCTTTGGTAAAATCTTCGAGCACATGTGACACGGCTTTTTCTTGTCCTTGCGTTGGTGTAAAAGGGAAGCGCGACATGAAATCCGCAATGTCTTCGTCGTCAACATCGATCGTGTAACTATGTTCGGACTCAGCAGCTGCGCGAAGTTGTTGTTTGTGAAGCTGAATGAAAAACACTTCTTCAAATGCAAAACGTTTACGCGCCGCAGTGCTGTCTGATTCTTTTTTTGGATAATGTATCCACACAAGCGCAGTTGAAAGTTTCGGCAAGCTATATTTTTTTAAAATCTCTTCTGGAATATAGTCTTCGATAGTTTCTAAAATCCCGCTTTTGAACATTTTCTGCACAGCGTGAAAAATCCATTTTGAAGTGACGCCGCGAGTTTCTTTGTAAATCGGGTAGCGAATATCGACTTCGGTTTTTTCATCATTTGCAAAAAGGGAATCGTGGCTGTCGATCGGCATGTTCGGAGTGTGTTCGACTTCCGGGTTCGCCAAATACACACCTTGCTTGCCTTGGGTGACTTTTCCGGAAAGGCGGACGCTTTCGCCGTCGTGCACCATTTTTGCCATGTAGGCTTGGTTGAACCAGATCACTTTCAACGTTCCAGACAAATCTTCGATCGTTGCTTCGCCCATCGGAATCTTGCTTCGAAACCCTTTTTTGGTTTTTGCGCCGCTTATTGTTCCAAAGACTGTTGCATTTTCTCCGGGCACAATATCGCGGATCAGTTTTATCTCGCTTATGTTGCTATAGCGAACAGGGAAATAGAAAAGCAGATCGCGCACAGTCAAAAGCTTCAAGCGCTTGAGCGCTTTTTCTTGGTTTATGTCTATTCGAAAGAGAGATTTGAGTGGCGAAGAAAGTTCCATCCTGGCCATTGTACCATTTTTATTCTGTCACGATGATACTGCCTGTAAACCCAGGTGTCATGTCGTTTTGGTAGTTGAAAGCGCCTTTTTCGGTAAAGGTAAATGAGTAGATCCCGCCCTTGCCGGAAGCGCGTCGTTGGTTGAATGCTGGCAAGCTTGTATGTGTAGGGTAAGGTGCCGCAGCGACGTACATTTGTGCGTCAGTTTCGTTTACGAAAGTTACTTGTGTACCGCGAGCGATGGTAATGGTGCGAGGAGAAAAGCCTTCGGCTGTGTAGCGCACCGTTTCTGATTTGAAAAGTGTTGTCTCGATCGCTTGTGCAGCAACTACCGGTTTTAGAGATTCTGATTGCGGGGTTTGTTCGACGACCGGCTCGGGAGTTGGAGTTGTGTTTACTGACTCTTGTCGAAGCGCTGGCGCTGGAGTTTCGAAAGGCGTCGCAACGTTTTCTTTGTACTGTTGTTGGCTCAAAATAACATAGCCGCCGCCCATGATGATGAGTATGAGCACAACGAGCACGATGTTGTATGCATTGTTGTTCATGTTATTTGACGAGCTGGTTGATCTTTGCAGAAACTTCGTCAAGAGTGAAGTTCGACTTGATCATGAATTCATCTGCGCCAAGTTCTTTGGCTTTCTCGATGTCTTTTTCTTCAGCGAGGTTTGAGAAGACGATGACCGGAGTTTTCTTGAACTTTACATTCTCGCGGATCTTTTTCAAAAATCCATAGCCGTCTGTGCCGGGGAGCACGAGATCAAGAAGTACGCAGTCCGGGCTGTCTTTTTCTAAAAATTCGCTTGCCACGTCTACGTTTGGCGCATGATGCACGCTGTATCCATCTTTTGACAGCTTGGTGACCACAAGGCCTCCCAAGAAATTATCATCTTCTACTACGAGTACTTTCTTTGACATAGTTATATGATACTACTGTAAAGTTATTTGGCAAGCGGAAGTGTGAGGAAGAAGGTCGTGCCTTTTTCTTTGTTCGACGCAAAGCCGAGTGTGCCATTGTGATGTTCGACGATGCGTTTGGCGGTAAAGAGTCCGAAGCCTGAGCCGGTACTGATGCGTTCTTTGGCATTTCGTGCGCGGAAGAATTTTTCAAATATATGTTCCTGCTCTTCGAGAGGAATGCCGATGCCGTTGTCTTTGACTGCGATCTCGAGCATGCCTTCTTTTTCGCGTAGAGAGACGAAAACTTTGTCGCCGGTGTCGCTGTATTTGATGGCGTTTTCAAGCAAGCCTTGGATCACGACGCGGATCTTTGCGATATCGATGTAGACTTCAGGCATTGGAGTTTCCGGTTTCAAGAAAAGCACTTCGATACCGCGTTTGAATGCTTCGCCGATGAAGTCAAACACGACTGTGTCGATGATCGGTTCAATATGAGTTTTTTCTAATTCGTACGTCAAGTTCACTTCGTCGGTATGGTTCACAGAAAGCATTTCGTTCACGAGGCCGATCATGCGTTCGTTTGAGTCAAAAGCTTTTTTCATTAAGCTTTGTTGTTCAAGCGTGAGTTCGCCGACGTCGTTGTCCATGAACATTTTCAAGATCCATTTGAGAGCCGAAAGCGAAGTTCGGAGTTCGTGCGCCGAGATCGAAATCACGTCCGTTTTGAAAGCATTCAATTCTTTGAGCTTGGCATTTTCTTGTTGCAAGTGGTCGGTGTCCATATGGCTAGTATACATCGTTTCGGCTTTGGCGACTATCCACATGCCCGAGTTGACCTTTCTTCATGTGTGGTATACTAGATATGTGTGATCTTTAGCAGTTAATATTTATAAAAATATGACACTCGGAAGTCACTAAGAAATTGAGGCTGCTTCGGCAGTCTCTTTTCATATCATATGACACCAGAACCTGTTACTCATGAAATAAAATGCATCTATTGCGGCGACGCGCCGGTGAACCACTTTGCAGAATATATGGGCACGATCTTTGCCGTGCACTTGGAACCGATAACTTCCAAAGTCACAAAGCATGCCCCCAACTTTGTGAAGCGTCTTGTGGATTTCATGCCAAACATTGTTATGCCAATGCTTTCATTCTTTCGACTTGCTCGGACGAGCAACGATGTCGACAAAGTTGCATCGTTTCGTTCACGCATTATCTGGGAAGAAGCGGTGCGCCGCGGCATACCGATGGAGCAGCTCGTCATTTTTGGCAAGCCGCTTGAGCTGTATCGCGCGAGGATTCCTGGGCAAAAGTTTTTGGAATATTTTGAATCAATACCTGTTCCGCCGAAATACCTCGACACCGGTGTGTTATGGGACGACAAATATACGCTCAAGAAAGTGCTAAGCACACATGGAATTCCTGTGCCAAAGTTTGTACAGCATTCGCCGTTTACGACAAAAAGTTTGGAAAACATATTTGAAACATTTGAAAAGCCGATCATCGTCAAACCGCGTGTCGGGTCACGTGGACGACATACGACGACAAATATCAACACACTTGCTGAACTCAAGCGGGCGGTAAAAAATGCGCACACGATTTCTCCGTATGTGATGATCGAAGAACATTTGGAGGGTGACATCTGCCGTGCGACTTTGGTGGGAGGAAAGCTTGCCGGGTTTTACAGAGCCAGTGCGCCTGCCGTTGTGGGCGACGGACAGAGCACCCTTTCCGAACTTATCGAAGAGAACAACAAAACCAAACCTGAACGCGTGCAGCCGATAGAAATGACTTTAGAGAAAATGGAATACATTACTCGTTCCGGACTTACCCTCCAAAGTGTTCCGAAAGCTGGAGAGCGCATACAACTCACGCATCGTATCGGTAGACTTTTTGGCGGACGAACGCATGAAATGATCGACGAACTTCACCCAAGCTTCGTGCCGATACTCGAAAAAGCTGCGAGAACTGTCGGGCTTGCAGTGCTCGGTTTTGATGTTATTGTTCCAGATCCGACTGCCGACCAAGCGACGCAGAAATGGGGAATCATTGAGTGCAACACTTTGCCGTTTATCGACTTGCATTACTATGCGCTCGTTGGCAAGCCGCGAAACATCGCCGGCATGATTTGGGATTTGTGGAAATAAAAATGGTATACTGTGCAAGTACTACTTAACATAATCACTAAAAAACTATGAACAAAATTCTTTCATTTATTATTGTTTTGGCAGTTATCGGTGGGGGAGTATTTCTCTATATCACTCGGCCTGTTGCTGTGCCGACTGAAAATATCCAAGACCAAGTTGAACCTGTAGCGACAGATGACACTTCGTCTGCGTCAGGAACTCAGCTTGCAGGAACAACAGACGAAGGCACAACGTACCGCATCGGCTCTTCGTCAAAAGCAACTTTTTCTATCAACGAAGTGTTGAACGACAAACCATTTAACGCAGTCGGCACGACAAGCCAGATTGCCGGGGAAATTAACGTAACAGACAATGATGTAGAGAATATGCACTTCATGACGCTTGGCACATTGAAGATCGACGCGCGAACATTTAAGACTGACAGCGAAAAGCGCGATGGCGCAATAGTGCGTATGATTTTGAAATCTGAAAACGAAGGCAATGAATACATTTCATTTACTCCAACAGAAAAAAGTATTTCGTTTACTGACGGACAAAGTTTTGATGTGGCTGGAAACCTCACGATTTCTGGTGTGACAAAGCCTGTAACATTTAAGGTGACGGCAACACAAACTGCTGACAAGATAACTGGTAAAGCAACTGCAAACGTAAAGCGGTCTGATTTCAATCTTACGATTCCAAATGTTCCATTTGTCGCAAGCGTGGAAGATACTTTTGTGATCTCTGCAGATATTGTTGCATCAAAGAAATAGTATGTCGAAGAAAAAGACGGATGTCTCAAAAGAAGCGCTTAAGCTTCATAAAAAATTGGCTGGAAAAATTGCCATTACTCCGACCAAGCTTGTAAAAAATCGCGAAGAGCTTTCGCTTATTTATACGCCCGGCGTTGGTGCTGTGTCTTCGTACCTTGCGACACACAAAGAAGAAACTGCGCACTACACAATGAAAGGCAAAATGGTTGCGGTTGTTTCTGATGGCTCGGCAGTTTTGGGTCTTGGAAAAATTGGACCTGAAGGCGCTTTGCCTGTGATGGAGGGGAAGGCTGTGCTTTTCAAATCTTTAGCTGGAGTAGATGCATTTCCAATCGTGCTTGATACGCATGACCCGAAAGAAATTGTTGAAACAGTGATTCGTCTTGCGCCGAACTTTGGTGGAATCAATTTGGAAGATATTGCCGCGCCGCAATGTTTTGATATTGAAAGGGAATTGAAGGAAAGGCTTTCTATTCCGGTGATTCACGATGACCAACATGGTACCGCTATTGTGGTGCTCGCCGGGCTTATGAACGCTTTTAAAGTTGTAAAGAAAGATATGAAGAAAAGCACAATCGTCATAAGCGGTGCCGGCGCAGCCGGCACCGCCATCGCCAACCTCTTGTTGCTCTACGGAGTTCACGACCTCATCTTGCTCGACAGAAACGGCATCATTTCCCAAAATCGCGGAGATGTGAAAGGCTACAAACTCGACCTCGCGATGCGCACAAACCCGAGGCATGTAGAAGGTGCAATAGACGAAGCACTTTCTGGCGCAGATGCGTTCATTGGAGTTTCTGGGCCGGGGCTTCTTACAAAAGCGCACATTCAACTCATGAACCAAAAGCCGATAGTTTTTGCGCTTGCAAATCCGACGCCAGAAATCATGCCTGACGCTGTTCACGCAGCTGGTGCATTTGTTGTCGCCACCGGACGCTCCGACTTCCCAAACCAGATCAACAACGCGCTCGTTTTCCCCGGACTTTTCAAAGGAGCACTTAAACACAAAGTCACAAGCATTACCGAAGACATGAAACTTAAAGCCGCAAAGAATCTCGCATCGCTAGTCAAAAATCCTAAAAAAGAAAAAATCATCCCAGGCATTTTTGAAAAAGGGGTAGCAGACGCGGTTGCACAAGCGGTGAAGTAAATTTTCTTTCAAATACTTTTTTGCGGAGGCGGTGAGATTCGAACTCACGGTCCTTTAAGGGGACGACGGTTTAGTAAACCGTTGATTTAAACCACTCATCCACGCCTCC
>CAZQAW010000010.1:0-23377 GCA_964591445.1 uncultured Candidatus Saccharibacteria bacterium
TGGTATCGAAATGTTCAACAAACAGTTGACAGAAGGTATGGCTGGAGACAACGCTGGTATCCTTCTTCGAGGTACTAAAAAGGAAGACCTTACTCGAGGTCAGGTGCTTGCAAAAACAGGTACAGTTACTCCTCACTCAGAATTCGAATGTGAAGTGTACATCTTGAAAAAAGAAGAAGGCGGACGACACACCCCATTCTTCAAAGGTTACAAGCCACAGTTCTACGTTCGAACAACAGACGTGACTGGAGAAGTTACTCTTGCAGAAGGTGTTGAAATGGTGATGCCAGGAGACACTGCAAAATTCTCTGTCAAACTCGTTACTCCGGTTGCTCTTGAAGAAAAGATGCGCTTCGCTATCCGAGAAGGTGGCAAGACTGTCGGCGCGGGAGTTGTTACAAAGATCAACAAATAATACCCCTCCACTAGTTCATTACCCAATATCATGGCTACAAAAGCTACAACAAAAAAGACAAAAAGTAAGGCATCGGAAGAAGGAATTGTAAAACTCCGCATCCGAGTTCGGGCTTACGAGAACAAGATCCTTGACGCTTCTGTGAAGCAGATCATGGATACTGCGCTCCGACATGACGCAAAGATCATGGGCCCGACTCCGCTTCCGACTGAGATCAAGAAATACACAGTCAACCGATCTCCGTTCATCTACAAGAACACTCGCGAACAGTTCGAGATCCGAACTCACAAGCGCGTGATCGACATCATGAATCCAAACGCAAAGACGATCGAAGCGCTCACCAACATGAGCCTTCCGTCCGGAGTGGACATCGATGTAAAGATGATGTAGTAGCAACCTCACCCCGGCCCTCTCCTAGCCAGGAGAGGGAGTAGTTCAACTTATACTTATATGAAATTTATTCTTGGTACAAAACAGCATATGACGCAATACTTCGACGAAGACGGCCGAGCTTTTGCTGCGACTTTGGTTGCAGCGGGCCCGGTGACAGTTGTCGGATTAAAGAATAATGCGAACGACGGCTATGAGAGCGTGCAAGTAGCTTATGGCGATCAAAAGAAAGAGCGCGTGGCAAAGCCGCAGCAAGGAGTCTTTAAAGACATGGGGTCATTCCGCCACATGAAAGAATACCGTCTCAAGAACGGCGAGCAATCTACGCTTGCAATCGGAGACAAGATCGAAGCAAACGCTTTTGCCAAAGGAGACATGGTGACTGTCACTGCAATCTCAAAAGGTAAAGGATTCCAAGGCGTAGTCAAGCGCTACAACTTCGGTGGAGGTCCTCGATCTCACGGTCAGAAACACTCTGAACGCGAGCCAGGATCTATCGGTGGAGGTCTTCGAAACCGTGTGCCAAAAGGCATGCGCATGGGAGGACGCACAGGTAGTGATACGATCACGATCCGAAACTTGAAGATCCTTGGTGTCGACAATAACATGATAATCATCAAAGGAGCTCTTCCTGGACGAAAGGGAACGCTTGTTTCGATCAAAGCATAATATGGAAGCAAAAGTATACAATCAAAAAGGTAAAGACGCGGGAACAATCGCTCTTCCGGAATCAATTTTCGGAGTTACTTGGAATGCCGACTTGGTACACCAAGTTGTTGAAGGTATCCGCTCAAACAAACGAGCTGGAACTGCCGACACAAAAGGCCGCGGCGAAGTTGCCGGAGGCGGTAAAAAGCCTTGGAAGCAAAAAGGTACAGGACGCGCTCGTCATGGATCTATCCGCTCACCGCTATGGCGAGGCGGAGGTACAACTCATGGACCACTTGCTGAGAAAGATTACTCAAAGAAGATCAACAAGAAAATGCGCGCAAAAGCACTGTACACTGTGCTCGCAGAAAAATACCGCAAAGGCCAGATCCTTTTTGTGGACGGTCTTTCAATGAACGCGATCAAGACAAAAGATGCCGCTGAAGTTGTGAAAAATCTTGCAACTATTTCTGGATTTGAAAAGATGAACAGCCGAAAGAAAAATGCGATCCGCATCACAGTTCCTGCACACAACGTTGAAGTAGAAAAGAGCTTTGCAAACATTGCAAACGTTTCTATGGAATACGTGCAGAACATGAACGCGCTTGACGTGCTTTCGTACCAATACTTGATTATCACTGATCCAAAGGCGAGCCTCGACTTCCTTGCGAAGAAACTTGCATAATTTTATGGCTACACATCCACTACAAAAAAATATTGGCGTGCACATCACAACTCCGCGCATTACTGAAAAGGCTACTTTTGTTGCAGAGAAAAATGTCTACACATTTAACATTACTTCACGCGCAACCAAGACAGACATCGCAAAAGAAATCAAACAGCTTTACAAAGTTACTCCGCTTAAAGTTGCGGTGGTAACAATGAAGAAAAAGACAGTGCTCCGCCGAGGCAAAGTTGGTACGACAGGCGGCGGTCGCAAGGCATATGTTTATTTGAAAAAAGGGGATAAGATAGAACTTGCATAATATGAAAACATATAAACCTACAACTCCATCTCGACGAAACATGACCACGATCAACTATCGTGAGATTTTGACAACGTCGAAGCCTGAGAAATCTCTTACATACGGACGCAAGCGCCATGTGGGAAGAAACAACCAGGGACGCATCACAACTCGACACAAGGGTGGTGGCAACAAGCGCAACTACCGCGATGTTGACTTCATGTACAACAAGTTTGATATCCCAGCAAAGATCACAACTATCGAATACGATCCGAACCGCAACGCCTTCATCGGTCTTGCAGTCTACGCTGACGGAGAAAAGCGCTACGTTGTTGTGCCAAAGAACACAAAGCCGGGCATGAGCTTTATCGTTTCAGAAAAAGCTCCGGTAACTCTTGCAAATCGTTTACCTCTACGACTTATCCCAGTTGGTACATTTGTATACAATATCGAAATCAAACCACGAGGCGGCGCAAAGATCGGCCGTGCAGCTGGAATCTTCGCTCAAGTTGTAGCGAACGACGGAGGATACACATCTCTTAAGATGCCTTCAACAGAAGTCCGAAAAGTTTCTGAAAATGCATGGGCATGTATTGGTGAAGTTTCAAACCCTGAATACATTCTTCAGAACTTTGGAAAAGCCGGTAAAAGCCGATGGAAGGGTATCCGCCCAACTGTTCGAGGTAGTGTGATGAACCCAGTAGACCACCCATACGGAGGAGGTGAAGGCCGACAAGGACGCGGTACACGCCGACCAAAGACTATGTGGGGTAAAGTGACTGGTGGACGAAAGACACGAACTCCAAAGAAATACTCAAACACATTTATCGTTTCTCGCCGAAAGACAGGCAAGAGCCGAAAGTCTCAGTAAAAAAGCAAGCAAACCACAAAAAACCGCCCGTATCCTCGGGCGGTTTTTTGTGCTGTTGACTTCCTCTCGTTTTATCTGTAAGGTGAGGGTAAATTCACTCTCATAATAAAACAATAAAAGATAAAAATGAAACAAAGGCAAACAAAAAAGACAAGTATTCCCCTCGGATTAACGTTCGATGATGTACTACTTACTCCCCGGTATTCTGGGTTGAGACCTGAAGATTTTATTAGTACCGAGACATTTCTTTGTAAGGGAATTAAAATCAAAACACCACTTATTTCTGCCGCAATGGACACTGTCACTGGTTCAGAAATGGCGATTATGCTTGCTAGAAAAGGGGGCATTGGAGTCATCCACCGTAATTATTCAATTGCAGAGCAGTGTAAAGAAATTATTCATGTAAAGCGTCATCAAGGAGACAAAGTAATGAATCCTATGACGTTAAAGCCCACGCAGTATCTTGAAGATGCTCTGGAGATTTACAAAGAATTTGGTTTTGCAACGATTCCAATCGTTGATAGTGCTCATAAGTTACTCGGACTCATCACTGAAAGACACTTTGATGATTTTAGGAATGACAAGAGACCACTTAGTTCACTTATGGTACCGGTTAAAGATCTGACACTCGCGTATACTTCTACGGATTTGGTCAAAGCAGGGCAGATTATGAGAAAGAACGGCAAGAAACGTCTACCGGTAGTAAGGTCAAAAAAGGATATGACTCTCTTGGGTATTTATTTTAAAAAAGATATCCAAAATAAAGAGAAATTTCCGAACATGTCGGTAGACAAAAAAGGACGCTTGCTGGTTGCAGGAGCTGTTGGTGTAGGTGACGAAGGATTCCAGCGTGCGCTAGCACTTATGAATGCGGGCGTTGATATTCTTTGTATAGATACAGCCCAAGGTGATTCAGTAGGTGTTGTAGAAATGTTAAAAAGAATTAAAAAAATGTTTCCCTATATTCCTGTTATCGCTGGTAACGTTGTAACAGAACAAGGGGCGAGACGTTTGATTCGTGCAGGAGCAGACGCTATAAAAGTTGGTGTTGGCCCGGGTGCAATTTGTACAACACGTGAGAATATGGGTAATGGTTTACCACAGTTCTCTGCTATTTTAGAAGTGTCACGCGCCACGAAGCCTGCAAAAATTCCACTTATTGCTGATGGTGGTATAAAGGCTCTTGGAGATGTAATAAAGGCGTTGGCCGCAGGGGCAAACTCAGTAATGATGGGTTCTGTATTTGCTGGGACTGATGAAACTCCTGGCGACATAATTGAATCTCCGGGTGGAGGAAAGTTCAAAGAATACCGTGGCATGGGTTCTCTGGAAGCTATGAAAACTGGCAGAGTCAATGATCGTTATGCGGTGGGAAAAACCAAAAAAGTTGCCGAAGGTGTAACTGGACGTGTTCCATACAAAGGAGCTGTTGAACTTATTATAGATGAATACAGGAATGCTCTGATTCAAAGTATGAGAGTATACCAAGGTGTAACTACACTTGTTCAGCTTCAAAAAAATGCGCGCTTCTCTCAGCAGACTCAGTTCGGTAAATACGAAAGTGGAACGCGAATACTACCAAACACTATTTAAACAATTCTAAAAACAAATTAAGTACATGAAAAGTAATAACAATAAAACAAAAGGTTACATAGACATCTGCCTCGGGCTTCAGTGGGGAGACGAAGGCAAAGGGAAAATTGTCGATTATCTTGCACGAAAGTACGATATCGTTGCGCGGTTCCAAGGTGGACCGAATGCCGGCCATACTTTGTATTACAACGGAAAGAAAATTGTATTACATAACCTGCCAAGCGGAATTTTGCATGATCATGTGAAGAATTTTATTGGGCCAGGTTGCGTGGTAAACCCAACAACTTTGCTTGAAGAAATAAAAAATGCTGCAGAAATACTTGGGCTAAGTCCAAGTGATATAAAACAGCGCGTTTTTGTTTCCAAGCATGCTTTTATAATTCATCCTTACCATCAGTATTTGGACAAGGCGATTGAGAAAGCAAAAGGTAGTAAAAGTGTTGGTACTACAGGTAAAGGTATCGGTCCGGTGTATTCTGACATTAAAGACAGGATTGCAATTCGGTTTGGAGATGTGTGTAGTGACAGTACCCCACCTTCAAGGGCATTCGCTAAATTTGAATCCCAAGTATTCGATGAGTTGGAGTTTTATGTCAAAAAGTACCAGTATTCTCTTGTGGGTAATCATGAAAGGTTAGAGGAATTAAAGCAATTTTACGCCAGTTTGGATGAGTTAAAAAACTGGGTAACATTCACCGACACATTCTGGTTGCAAGACCAGCTTGATGCGGGGAAAAATGTGCTTGCAGAAGGTGCGCAGGGAACGATGCTTGATAACAATTTTGGTTGTTACCCGATGGTAACTTCGAGCAATACTGTTGCTGGAGCTGCGCCTGTAGGTTTAGGTGTACCGATGAAATACTTCCGCAAAACAATCGGAGTAATAAAGTGGTATACCACCAAAGTTGGAGAAGGGAAGTTTCCTTCTGAAATTGACGATGAGAAAATACACAAAGCTCTTCAGGATGCCGGTCAGGAAAGAGGTGCGACAACAGGCCGACCACGCAGATGCGGTTGGCTTGATATTCCGCAGCTCTTGTATGCTTTACGTATCAATGGCGTGAACGAACTTATCATTACAAAAGTGGACATTAATCCGCTTTCGAGTGTGGAGTTAGTTACACATTATGACGTGAACAATACTCCAACCACTGAATTTCCATTTAGTTTGGATGATATCGAAGGTATACAACTTTACGATACAAACATAACTTGGAAAAAAGAAGAAGGAAAAAGTATGCTTGATACCGACTTCCGCATTTACTTCAACTTTGTCCGCGGGCAAATGGACGGAGAAATGGGAAAACCGAATGTCAGAATAACGCACATCAGTACCGGTCCTGGCAGAGATGATATTGAGGAAGTGGAAAAGAGTTTATTCATTTAAAGTACAAATTGATTACAAAAAGGCATGCACATCGCATGCCTTTTCTTTTACCTTGACTTCCTCGCTTTTTATCTGTAAGGTGAGGGTAAATTCACACACATTCACATTTAAAAATAAGAACTATTATGACTCCAAGAAATTTTTCTCAGCTTGTAGAGGCACTTCAGCCTTTTGACCTTAAACAACCTATTAAAGCCGCATGTGTCGGGCTTGATACAGTGTATGAAAAAATCCCCACACATATTCGAAATAGACCACACGCTCTTTCGCAAAACTTGAAACTCAACAGAGATATCTTTGAATTTAATAAAGAAATTATCGATCACACAAAAGAGCATGTAGGGTTCTATAAACTAAATTCTGCATTTTACGAACAATATGGTCCTCCTGGCATAGAAGCACTTCAACAAACAATCGAGTATATACACAAGGTTGCTCCTCATGTAGTGGTGATTCTTGACTACAAAAGAGGTGACATTGGTGATACAAATATTTGTCATTGCAAGGTTGCATTTGAATACTATAATGCTGACGCTGTGACCGTTCATGGCTATCTTGGCAAAGAAGCTATGCAGCCGTTTCTTGATTACACCGATAAGGGAATTATTGTTTTATGTAAGACTTCGAATAAAGGCTCTTCTGAATTTCAGGATGAAAAAGTTCCCGAAGTTTTTGTGGGACAGTTTGGTACTATGCCTTTATTTCACAAAGTTGCTTACAATGTTGAAACAAATTGGAATACCAATAAGAATTGTGGTTTGGTAACTGGCGGCACTTATCCGATTGATATAGGTCATGCACGCTTATACGCACCGAGTCTCTTTTTCCTGATTCCGGGTATTGGTAAACAAGGAGGAGACCTTGAGGGTTCTGTAAAACATGGACTAAACAAAGAGTATCGTGGTATCGGAGTTAATTCTTCAAGTGGAATTATTTATGCATCGAGTGGTGAAGATTTTGCTATTCGTGCCGGTGAAGAGACACTTAAACTTGATGACAGTATCAACGATATACGGTTTGGGTTGATCGGGGCATTAAGGTAAAATTAAAAAGTAAATTAAAAAACAGGAACAAAAGTTGTTCCTGTTTTTTTACTAAACGCCTGCAAGCTTTTCATATCCGTTATTCGTAAAATTCGTACCACAATACTTATCGCTCCATGCTTCCGGATCCTCTCTCCATTCTCTGAGTATTTCGAGTTTGTCTTCTGAAATGTAGTTTTCCTTTATTGCAACTTCAAGGAGCTTTTCATACGTCAGCAAATTGTGGATCGTAACTTCAGCGTCCTTTGCTTTTTGAAGGGCAACGGGGAATTCATAATTATAAATAGCGATGATGTCAGTCACAATCCCACCATATTTCCGACAGATACCTACTTCTTTTAACGTACTTCCACCAGTAGAAATTAAGTCTTCAATGATTAAAACTTTCTTACTGTTTAGATTTGTTAGATTATTTACCACAGCAGCCCCAACCCCAACTTCAGATACTTTAAAATTGTATTCTTCTTTATCGAAATAGCTCTCTATTTTTTCTAGTACTGTGTGTTCAGGTAAAACAGGGGTAAGCGCATTGGTGTCGATGGTAGAGTCTTTTTCAGGATTGCCCTCAATCTTGTTTTCCATTCCATGAGTTTTACGTTCACTACGTTGATACATAAATGGACGTTTTCGATAATGAGCATCAATTACTGAATTGGGAATACCCCAGGGTGCGTTTGTAAGTAAGGGGACATCAGTCTGATGCCCAGGCGTTCCTTCTAGATTTATAAATTCGTAAACTTGTCCACCATGGGTGATAATAAAACGTTTATCAAGATCGTGTGCCAGAAGTGCTCCCCAGGCAATCGCACTCGTTGAAGTGCCGAGAATATAATCAAATTCAGAACCTGTATGAGCTTCAATTTCCCGAGTGGTTTTCCCTAAACTGTGTAGTATAACTTCTCTATTTGTATGGAAACCCAAATGTTTCCTGTTGTCATTATACATAGGGGTTTTCCATTTACTTGCCCAGGTAAATGGATTTTTATGGTCTGTTACTTTTATTGCGCCAATGGATAAAGCGAGTTGTGCAAGTTTTTGTTCGATAGTAGTGAGTTGTTGTGTCATTTTCTTTAGTTTTAGAATTTAAGCTATTTCTACCATGTAGGGGTTTTGGAGTCAAATAAAAAAAGGGCTGAATGATTCAGTCCTTTTTTAGCATTTACCTGTTTATTTTCTCAAGCTCAACGTCCATGGTATGGTCTGCCCGGCTTTGAATGGTCGTAGATCTCCAAGGACTAATTCCGGGATAATTTGGCTCTCTCTTTTAAGTGTTAGGGTAAGGGGAGATTGATGAAGGCCATAAATCCACAGCGTGTTTAGAGACATGAATCTATTGAAAGCTTCCACACCTTCCTTTGTTTCGAGCGCCTTATCCCAAGCCATAGCGTATAGCTCAACTGCATGTGTAGCGTTAAAGCACCCGCATCGGCTGCAGTGGTCGTGTTTTGCTGTTTGATCGTGCGGAGCAGTGTCTGTTCCGGCACCCCATTTTCCATTCTTGTCGTTCGTGATTGCGTTCAAGATGTATTCCCTGTCTTTTTCAAGTTTTAAAACAGGCAAGCACATGTTTTCTACATATATTCCTGGTTTGTATGGAGGAACTCCGTTGTGAAAGAGAGCGTCATGATTGTAAAGCAAATGTTGAGGTGTAACTGTTCCAACAATATGGTTGGGAGTATTTTCCACAAACTGCGCTGCTTCTTTAGTTGTTATATGCTCGACAGATATTATAAGTTTAGGAAATTCTTTGTGAATAAGGGAAAGAGATTCTTCTGTAAAAACTCTTTCACGATCCAAAAAAGGAACTTCAAATCTTGTAACGTCTGTTTCTGGATGTACTAAAAGCGGCATCTGTATTTTCTGCATTACTTCCAAAACGGGGAATATGTTTTCAAGTTTAGTCACTCCTTTGTCTGAGTTTGTTGTTGCTCCAAAAGGATACAGCTTCACTGCTTTAAGAATTTGTTTCTCAAATCCCTCGCGGATGTTTTGTGGGTCTGTGTTGTCAGTTAAATATGCTGTCATTACTGGAAAAAACTTTGCCAACCCCTGTTCGTTTTTGATGGTTAAGATGTCGTCTCTGTAAGCTTTGGCTTGTTGCCAAGTCACAATAGGCGTAGACAAATTGGGCATTGCAACCCCACCCCAAAATTGTGCGGCTGTGTACTTAAGCACATATGGCATTAAAGTACTTTTTTCTCGGAAATGAGCATGTCGCTCAAACGGAACATTGATTGTTATTTTGTTTTGAATCATAGAGATTATTTTTTTATAATGTTTGACTTTATACTACTTATTATTGCAAAAAAAGCAAATAAAAAACCCCAGCGTTATTTGCCGGGGTCCAAAGATCCAACTTTTTTCATTGTAAAGTCATTTCCAGTTCGTAAAGTTCTGCTGCAATAGTAGGGAAGACGCTTCTGTCTCCTGTGCGATAATATGCAGACATGATTTGCACGCCTGTTGCACCTGCTTTCATCATTGCATGAGCCCGGACTCCATTTGTAATGCCTCCACAAGCAAAAACTTCGATATCTTTTCCTTTCATTAGCTGATTGCAAATCTGCCTTACGTTGCCATAGGAAAATGGAAACAGATTTCCTCCTCCCATCCCGGCAAAGCCATTGTTCGGGGTGATTACCTGCTCTTCATTTTCTTTAGTGAACGAGCAATTTGGAATGGTGTTTGTTGAAGTAATAAAAGAAAGTGGGGTTTGGGTGTCAGTTCTTTTTCCCAGCAACATCAGTCCATTGATCGTCTTTTCGAGATTAACAGGGTCAGTAAAAGGTGAAAGTTTTATACCAACTTTTGCTTTCCGCAGGGTTTTTGTTGCTTCGTTGAAAGCATACATTAATCCCTCTCCGGTAAAACTGAGAATGGGTTTTTGTTTGATTGCGCCAAACCTGTCAGGGCTCCATATGTTGGGGCAGCCGCCATTTATTTCAATCAGATCAACACCTGCATTGTCTGCCATGTCGGCAAGAAGCGCGAGGTCTCCTTCATCGAATCCTACGATGCTAAGCATCAGAAGTTTTCCTTTGTCGTGAGCTTTTTCTACCATACGTGGCAAGTGCTCTTCGTAGTAACGAAGACCTCTGTTAGGCAGCCCTAAAGTATTGAGCGTAAATCCATTTCCGTCATAAAAGGTATCTCCGGGATTTCCTTCACGTTTGTCTTTGGTGATTGACCCTACGTTAAGCACTCCGATTTCCGGAATGTCGATAAGTTTTTCGAAGTCTTCCATTGTCTTAATAATTCCTGCTCCATTCATGATGGGTGAGGGGGCCTCTAGGCCTACGATTGTTCTTGTCATAGTGTTACTTGTTTTATGTGATTGTATGATGAGTTGAATTTGTTTATTTTTACCATATCTGCACAAATAAGCAAGGAGTGCGTTTGACAAAGCGAATAGTTCTCTGTAAGGTGAGGGTAAATTCACGCATTCTAACAATTTAAAAATTACTCACGATGGCGAAAAAAACAAAAATAAAAAAGCAAACACAGACAAAAACAAAACCTAAGTTTGTTTCATTTGTAACTGAGGACACTGGACCTCTCTACATTCCCTGGAAAGTTTTTTGGGACATTCTTACTGCAAATAATATTAATTGGGCAAGTTTAAAAGGGAAGAGAAATGCCCCTATCCCCGATACCCTTAATCCCAAACCTTTTTTGTTTACAGCAATGCGTTCTCGGGATAAAAAACGTTATGAAGATGTTGTTAAAATTGGAACAATGATTTCTGGTATATGCAGAAATTATGGATCTTATCACAGGTCTTCTGCGGTATTGCAATTGCTTCAGTTGGGTGAAAATATGTTACTTCATCTTACACAGACAGAGTCGTCTAAATCACCCCTTGTTTACTTCGAGGGAAGGTTTTACAGACTGAATGCGAAAGGTAAAAAAACTCTCAGGGAGCGTAGAAATGAGCATTCCAATGTCATAAGAACTATTCTACAAGGAATCAGAATGCTATAAGAGATTACTAAAAGGAGGCCTGGATATAAGGCCTTCTTTTTTATTTGACAATAAAACACGGTTTTGCTACTATAGGGTCACTAGCTCTAGGAGAGCTATTTTATTTAGTCATGACACGATCACTCAAAAAAGGACCATACGTAGACGAGCGACTCCTTAAAAAGATCGCAGGCAAGAAGCCCCTTGAAACTGGGGTTATTAAGACATGGAGCCGTGCATGCCAAATCTCGCCAGAAATGCTTGGTTTTACCTTTGGCGTTCACAACGGCAAGACACACGTAGAAGTGTTGGTTACCGAAGAAATGATCGGCCACCGACTTGGTGAATTTTCTCTCACTCGCAAGTTCCTACGACACGGAGGTAAGATGCAGAAAGAGCTTGAAGCAAAGAAAAAGGAAGCTGAAATCGCCGCTGCAAAGGCTGCTAAAACAACAACAGACGACAAGAAAAAGTAATCCCACTTCGCCCGCAGGCTTCGCGGGACAAGCCCCTAAAAAATATGAAAGCAATTTTAAACAACTACAGACAGTCACCTCGTAAAGTCCGCCTCGTGGCAGACGCTATTAAGGGCAAGCGCGTCTCTGCAGCAGAGGTGGAACTTCAGTTCTTGGTCAAGCGAGCGTCTCTTCCATTTTCAAAGCTCCTTGCATCTGCAGTTGCAAACGCAAAGCAGAATTTTAATATTGAAAAAGAAAACCTTTTTGTCAAAGACGTTCGCGTGGACAAAGGCGTAGTCTTGAAGCGCATCATGCCTCGAGCCCGAGGTTCGGCTTCTCGCATCAACAAGCGCTCAAGCCACATTGTGCTCGTGCTTGAAGAAAAAGGGAAGAACGAAAAATCTGAAGTCAAGACTGCCAAGAAAGCACCAGCCAAGAAAACAGTAGCAAAGAAAAAAGTTAGCAAATAATACTTAACATATATGTCAAAAATAGTTCACCCATACGCACATAGATTGGTTATCCTCCGAGATTGGAAGTCTCGCTGGTTTGCTGTGGGAAAGAAATACAATGACTATTTGCGAAGCGACGTGTTGGTTCGAGAATACCTCGAAAAGAAACTTCGCGGTTCATACGTGTCTGGTATTGAAATGGAACGAAGCCCAAAGTCTACACGACTTATCATCCGCACATCACGACCTGGTATGATCATCGGCCGATCTGGCGAAGGTGCAACAAAACTCCGCGCAGATGTTCTTAAGTTCATGAAGAAGAACAACATCGCTGTTCCAGAAGAGCTCAAGTTCGACATCGTTGAAGTGACAAACCCAGACGCAGACGCACGTGTTGTCGCGTACTCTATCGCTGAAGGTCTCGAAAAGCGTCTTCCATTCCGACGAGTACTCAAGTCTACTGTAGAAAAAGTCATGCAGGCTCGCGGAGTTCTCGGAGCTCGTATTGTTCTTGGCGGACGATTGGGTGGTGCGGAAATTGCTCGCGGTGAAGAAATCAAACGAGGCTCAATTCCACTTCAGACATTCCGTGCAGACATCGATTTTGCTCGTGAAAAGGCTCACATGACATACGGCGATATCGGTATCAAAGTATGGATTTACCGAGGTCAGGTATTCGATAAAAAAGACGCGCAGTCTACTAACACTAAATAAACTACCATGCTATTACCAAAAAAAGTAAAACACAGAAAGTGGCAACGTCTACGCCGACATCCAGAGAAGATGTTGAAACCGGACACTCGCGGAACAACGCTTGCATTCGGATCTTTTGGTCTCAAGACTGAAACGTACGCTCGCATCACTTCAAACCAGATCGAGTCTGCTCGAAAAGCGATGTCCCGCAAACTTACGAAAGTAGGACGCGTATGGATCCGCATTTTCCCAGACATGCCAATTACTTCAAAACCACCAGAAGTGGGAATGGGTAAGGGTAAAGGAGATTTGCAGGGATATGCAAGTGAAGTTCGCCCAGGACGCATCATCTTTGAAGTAGACGGTGTCGATGCAGCAACAGCAAAAGAAGCACTTCGAAAGGCTGGAACGAAGCTTCCGATCAAGAGTAAAATCATCAGCCGATAATATATTTTTATGAAGACAGAGGAAAAGAAAAAAATCCATAAGACGCTCTCTGGAACTGTTGTGTCCGACAAAATGGACAAGACGGTGGTTGTTTCTGTGACTCGTTACGTCAAACACCCAAAGTACTTGAAATACCAGAAAATCAGCAAGAAGTACAAGGCGCACGACGAGAACAATACAAAGAAAATTGGAGACAAAGTGGAGATAGTCGAAACACGACCTCTTTCAAAGGATAAGCACTTTATCGTTAAGTAATACACTACCATGATACAAGATGGAACAGTAGTCAAAATCACAGACAATGCCGGAGGTACCGTGGGAAAGGTATTTAAGGTACTTGGCGGTTCAAAGCGACGCTATGCAGAAATCGGAGACAAAGTGATCCTTTCTGTTAAAGTTGCTCAGCCTCGAAAAGCGGTGAAGAAGAAAGACGTTCTTCAGGCTGTTATTGTGCGAACAAAAAATGCGTATCGACGAAAAGACGGGTCTTATATCCGCTTTGACGATAACGCAGTTGTGATCCTCGAAAAAGGAAAGCTTGATCCAAAAGCTGGACGCGTGTTCGGACCGATTCCTCGAGAACTTGCAGAACGCGGTTACCAGAAGATTATTTCTCTTGCACCAGAAGTTATTTAATACTATGAATATCAAAAAAGGAGACAATGTAATAGTAGTTGCAGGTAAAGACAAAGGCACAAAAGGAAAAGTTGTGAAGGTATTTCCATCTGCGAACAAAGTAGTCGTAGAAGGTGCGAACATTTCAAAGAAGCACAAGAAGCCGACTCGCAACGCAAAAGGTTCTATCGTTGAAATGCCAATGCCGATTGACGCTTCAAACGTGATGGTTCTCGATGCTCGTTCAGGCAAGCAGACACGTGTTGGTAAAAAAGAAGTCGGTGCCAAGATGGTTCGCATCAGCCGAAAGACTGGCAACGAGATTTAATATTTTCGAATTATTTTTATGGAAACAGTAAAGCAAAAACAAGATAAAGCATACGAAGCAATGAAGGCAAAGTTCGGTTACAAGAACAAGCTTTCTGCTCCGCGCGTGGTCAAGATCGTGGTGTCTTCTGCAACAGGAACTGGCATGAAGAAAGACCAGAAGCGAAACGAACACGTGCTCGGACGCATCGCTCGCATCACTGGACAGAAGCCGTCTCTTAAAGGTGCAAAGAAGTCTGTCGCGTCTTTCAAGATCCGTCAGGGCGACCCGATCGGCGTGATGGTAACACTTCGCGGCGCTCGCATGTACGCGTTCCTCGAAAAGCTTTTGAACATTTCTCTTCCTCGAACAAAAGACTTCCGCGGTATTGAACGCACTATCGTGGACAACATCGGTAATGCAACGATCGGCATCAAAGAACACACAATCTTCCCAGAAACAGCCGATGAAGATATCCGCGACGTGTTCGGTCTTGCTATCACTGTTGCAACAACAGCCAAAACAAAAGAAGAAGCAACTACATTCTTCGAACTTCTCGGATTTCCATTCAAGAAAGAAGCTGCAAAATAATCTCTACAAAAAGCCCGCTGTATCCTCGGCGGGCTTTTTGATTTGTTCCAAACGGGTGTATACTATATATTATTAGCCTCATCTATAAAAACACTATGGAACAAAACAAAAAAAGCAATACAGTGTGGTGGATCGTGGGTGTCGTTGTGCTTGTGCTCATTGTTATTCTCCTTGTGAAAGGCAAAGGTTCTGACATGGCCGGAAATACGGACATGCAAAACGGAGACCAGACAGCGCTTGAAGCTACCGAAGACACAAGCGCAGGAAGTGTGAACACTCCGACAAGCGGAACAGCGCCGGTCACTATGTCATACGCGAAAGCGCTCGAGACATATAAAGACCGCCGCATTCAGTTCAACGATGCGTGCCAGGCAGTGCCGAACACGGTTACTTACAAAGATAACACAGGTATCATGCTTGATAACCGTTCAAGCAAGTCTCGAACGATCAAGATCGGCACGAGCTACACTGTAAAGGGGTATGGTTTCAAGATCATTACTTTGCCGGACACATACCGACAGAGCAAGACGTTTCTCGTAGACTGCGACGGACAGCAGAACGTGGCAACTATCTTGGTGCAGGAATAAAAGAAAATGTGATAGTATGAAGATATGTTCAATTCGCATTTCTTCAAAATTCTCACCACTTTTATTGTCATGATCATGGTCGGCATCGCACTTCTATTTGTCAGTGGAGAAAGTAAGCACGTTCCTCCGACCGGAGCGAGCCAGCAAAGCCAGATTGAGTCCAGAGAGCCGTAGGATTGACCTGCGGCTTTTTGCATGCTAGTATGCACATGTAAGGCCAAAGAAATGGGGTAGCTGTATACAGCGCAAATCCTCATGAGGTCAGACCACTTGTGTGGTTTGCTATTTTCGGCCGAACAGGTCGATTTTTCATTTATACAAAACAGAGAATTATGGCACTTAAAAAAGAAAAGAAAGTAGAACTTGTAAGCTCGTTTACTGATGCCGTCAAAGGTGCGCAGTCTATCGTCTTCGTTGCTTTCAAAAAGTTGACTGTGAAGGATTCAAACAAACTTCGCCGTGAACTTCAGAAAGAAAACGTTCTTTACAAGGTTACAAAGAAAACGCTTTTGAAGCGTGCTCTCGATACTCAACATATCGAAGGCGACATGCCACAGTTGGATGGGGAAATTGCTATCGCGTACGCGGACGATTTGCTTGCTCCGGCTCGTGGAGTTCAAGCATTTGCCAAGGACCACAAAGAGAATCTTCAGATTGTCGGCGGAGTGTTCGAAGGTAAATACATGAACGCGGAAAAGATGCTCCAAATTGCGAACATCCCACCAAGAGAAGTATTGCTTTCTCAGATCGCGTACCTTCTCAAGTCTCCACTTCAGCGCTTGGCTATTGCAGTAAGCGAAGTGGCGAAGACAAAGTAATTATTAAATTTATTTATTTTATTGTATGGCAAAATTTGATTCATTTATGACAGAACTCGAGGGCGCATCAGTCCTTGAACTCAATGACCTCGTAAAGGCTATTGAAGAAAAGTTTGGCGTTTCTGCGCAAGCTGTTGCAGCAGCTCCAGCAGCCGGCGGCGCAGCTGCAGGTGGTGAAGAAAAAGATTCATTCACAGTTGTGCTTGCTTCAGCAGGTGAAAGTAAGATCGGTGTTATGAAAGTTGTGAAGGAAGCTCTCGGACTTGGCTTGAAAGAAGCGAAGGATCTCGTAGACGGCGCTCCAGCAACATTGAAAGATGGTGTGAAGAAAGCCGACGCAGAAGCGATGAAAAAAGCTATCGAAGAAGCAGGCGGAAAAGTGGAATTGAAATAATTCAACTCGCATTCACTTCAACAAAAAACGCGCACTAGCGCGTTTTTTGTTTTTGTGGTAAAAAGAGGGAAATTCACATAATAATCAAACAATTTAAAAATAAAGAAATGGACACACTCTTTTTTGACACGGCACGAGCCGCATTACATGCGGTATCTCCCATAGACGGAAGATACGCGAAAGTTACCAAAGACTTAAGTCAGTATTCGAGCGAATATGCGCTCATGAAATATCGGCTTTTGGTTGAAACGCATTATTTCATCAAATTGCATGAAGTACTTGAACGCCCGCTTGATGAACAACAGATAAAGTTCATGGAAGAGCTTTACAAATATTTTGATGATGAAGCTGCGTTTGCAATCAAGGACATTGAGAAAACAACCAATCATGATACGAAGTCAGTAGAAGAGTTCATGAAACAAAAAATGAAAGAGTCCGAATTATTTACGGATATTCATTTAAGCCATGTGCATTTTGGTCTGACGTCCTGGGACATAGACAACTGCGCCCGGACGCTTATGCTTTCCAAAGTGCTTGAAGTGATATGTAAAAAAATTGTCACTATACAGAGCGCCATAGGTCTCTTTGCTGATACATATAAACACGTTGCGTTGCTATCGCGTACACATGGCCAGCCTGCATCTCCCACAACTCTAGGAAAAGAATTCCTTGTGTTCGCGCAAAGAATGGGAAAAATATTTTCTGAGATGTTTTGCGTATACCCGTTCACGCTTGAAATGAAATTCAGCGGTGCGACTGGGAATATGAATGCGCACAAGGTCGCGTACCCACATATAGACTGGAAAATGTTTACCGCAGAGTTTGTGGAATCACTCGGAGAGCTCGAGGAATTTAAAGATGTTCCATGTGAATTTTCTTTAAATGAATGGACAACACAGATCGATTCTTATGATTCACATGCAAGGTGGTTCAATACAATCAAACAGTATAATATGATATGTATAGATTTTTGCCGGGACGTGTGGACTTACATTTCAAACGGTCTGATAATTCAAACTCCGAAGAAAGAAGAAGTTGGTTCATCTACCATGCCTCACAAAATCAATCCGATTGACTTTGAAAATGCCGAAGGAAATTTGTTATTTGCAAATGCTATGCTGGAATTTTATGCCAGCAAACTCCCGGTTTCTCGCTTGCAGCGAGACCTGAGCGATTCAACTGTTGTGCGCAACATCGGCATGACGTTTGCATATTGCCTCATAGGATACAGTTCTCTTGTAAAAGGTCTTGGCAAAATAAAACCCAACACCGAAGCGATTGCACGCGAACTTGAAGCTCACCCGGAAGTAGTAACCGAAGCGTATCAAACTATTTTGCGCAGAGAAGGAATGCTTGATGCTTATGATGCTCTCAAAAGCATTTCACGTTTAGAAGGCGGAGTGACTATGGAAACGCTCCATGTATTTGTGGACACTCTTCTTGTAAAAGATGAAGTGAAAGCCGAAATGAAAGCTATTACTCCGGCAAATTATACTGGCTATGCGGGAGAAATTGTGACTGAAGCAAAAATTCCGGATATGTTAAAACTATTGAGAATAGAGGTTGAGGATAAAGTAGAAGTTTAATTCTTATTAAACCCGAATACATTGTAATAATGTATTCGGGTTTTTCTTTACATTCTTGTGCTGATATGTTAGAAAGAAGGAAATTCATCTAAATAATCAAACAATTTAAAAATAGACAAAATGATAAACAAAAGAGTACAACTTCAAGCAGCCCTCAATTTAGAAAACCTCAGAGATAACAGTTATCCTGGTAGGATTATTATAGTAGGGTTAAATCAGGCAGGAACACACCTCGTTATAATGTATGCAATTATGGGAAGAAGCCCCTCAAGTCGCAACCGGTATTTTGAAATCGCAGACGACCAAAAAACATTAAAAGTAAAGCCGGCAGATCTCACGAAAGAAACAGGAGATGCTTCACTTCTGGTGTATGATGCAATGTTAGAAACTTCCAATGATAAACTTAAATGGAAATTTTTTGGGGTAAGTAATGGAGCACAGACATCCGATGCCCTTCAAGGTTTTACTTCTTCGTATTTCGAAGAAAGGTGGAAACACGAACCAGATGATCCGCATTACACTCCGCGCATAAGCGCACGAGTATTTCATTCCAATGAAAATTTTATTTTAAGCTTGGGGTTGGAAATGTCGGTACTAAAAAAATCCTTATTTTCTGAAGACTGTGATCATGAACGCTATAAGTATGCAGATTTAGAGTGTGGCCTGGGCTACTGTATTCATACGTACGAAGGTGATAGTGGTAAAGGAGTACCTCTTGCATCGTTTAATCGCAAGCCTTTTCTCGTTCCTATAGAAGGAAACGCAGAGGAAATACTTGAAACTTATTGGGAGGGATTATCCCGGGAAAATCGTGTTTCCTTAGCTGTTAAAATAATAGATGGACAAGGAAATTCTGAAATAATAGTTAAGAATCAGTACGAACCCGTTCAACAATCTGCGTAAACACTACGCGTTTTAGTTAAAAGCCTTATTTTGTATCTACAAGATAGGGCTTTTGTTCTGTTTACTTTTATTTAAAATTATGGTAGAAATAGTGAAATTTATATAAACAATCTAACAAAAAAATAATTACGTATGGACACATTTACAGAAGAAAAAACAATTGCACTTCATGCTACAACGCATATGGAACTTCGTTATGGAGAAAATCCCCAGCAAACTCCTGCATATTGGTACAAGATGGAAACTGATGACCCACTTGCCTTGCACAAATTTGAGTTTTTAGCTGGAAACCCGAGCATGATTAATATCACAGACTTTGATCGCGCGCTTCAGACTATTACACACATTGCTGCTGGAATGAAAATGAATTTCAACGAAAGACCTTTTATTTCTGTTGGGGTTAAACACGGTAATCCGTGCGGAGCGTCAATGAATTATGTAACTAATAAAGCAATAATGGGAATGCTGCAAGGAAATCCCATATCCATATTCGGAGGCTCAATTATGTGTAATTTTGAGATTACTACATCTGAAGCTGAGTTACTTGTCTTTATGGATAATGAGAAAAAGAAAAGAAGACCCTTCGATATAATAGTCGCTCCAGGTGTAACTGAAGAAGCACTTAAAATTCTTGTAAGAAAAGATGATAAATGCCTGGTTGCTGTTAATCCTGCTCTGCATTCTCTTACAGTGGAGAGTCTCGACTGCGCAAGATTGTTTCGTTATGTACGAGGAGGCATGCTTACTCAGCCAAACCATACGTTTATCATGCCGATAAAGCATGAAGAAATGAAATGGTACGGTAGCCTTGAAGATCAATTGTATTATGATAGAAACATTATACTTGCGTGGGCGGTATGCGCTACAAGTACTAGTAATACAATTACTTTAGCGCAGGATAATATGATCATTGCTAATGCGGTTGGTCAAACAGATCGTGTGGGAGCAGGCGAGCTCGCTGGAGCTATCATGGAAAAAATTGGGCATGAAAAGAAAAATATAGTTGCAGTGAGTGATAGCTTCTTTCCATTTCCCGATGGACCCCAAGTGCTTTTGAAGCTTGGGGTAAAACGTATTCTTGCTACGTCGGGTTCTCAGAAGGATAATGAAACGATTGCTTTGTTTGATGGAAAAAAGGGAATTCAGTTAGTACATATTCCCAATGCTTTGGCACGTATGTTTTATGGACATTGATTAAGTAATAAGTTAAATGGTTCTAAGCCCGGTTTTGCTAACGCAAAACCGGGCTTTTTGTTGCTTGTTTGCTTTTGAAAAAGTGTTAAAATAGACCCATGGTAGAAATCCTGGGAAAACTATTTGGCGGAGCGGCAAAGGTCAAGATTATGCGGCTTTTTTTGCTCAATCCTGACCGGGGATATGAACTCAAAGACGTAGCAGCACGAAGTCGGGTGACGGGAGCGAGCGCTCGCCGCGAAGTTGCAAGTTTGGCTGCGATGGGTTTCGTTAAGCGAAAAAACTTCACAAAAGAAATCGAAGTCGGCCGCTCAAAAAAGATCCGCACCAAAAAAGTTTCCGGCTGGATCATGAATTCGGATTTTCATTACATCACTCAGATCAAAAATCTCCTCATCGATGCAGAATTTTTGAAGAAAGAAGACCTTATCACTCGTTTCAAACCGGCGGGGAAGATCAAGCTCCTTATCACCTCCGGAGTCTTTCGCCAAGACGAAGAAAGCCGCGTTGATTTCTTGCTTGTTGGAGACAACTTGAAGCGCGGATACCTCGACCAAACTATCAAAAGCCTTGAAGCCGAGATCGGCAAAGAGCTTTCGTATGCTATTTTTACAACTTCAGACTTCTTGTATCGTCTCAATATGTACGACAAACTCGTCCGAGACATCCTTGACTTTCCATATGACAAGGTTATAGACAACGGGCAGTTATCCACACAGCTCTTAAAGAAATCCTAGGAATTGATATAATAAAGCTATAGCACTTTATAAGGTCGAACTTTTAAAGTATTTATTAATAAGGTTTTCTTATAAGTATATATGTTGATTCAAACATGGGGCGAAGTATTCACAACGTCTCTTCAGGCACTCTGGGTTGGGTTCATTAGCTTCGTGCCAAATCTTATCATTGCGATCATCGTATTCATCATCGGATGGGTCGTCGCTTCTGTTGTCGATAAAGCAATCCGCCAAGTTATGGGCGCGATCAAGATCGACCGCTTTTTCCAAAGCGCTGGCGTAGAGCGAGTATTTCATAAAGCAGGATGGCAGTTCTCTACAGGAGCTATCCTTGGTACTATCGTCAAGTGGTTCATTATCGTTCTTTTCCTTGTTACTGCTCTTGATTTGCTACGACTTACACAAGTAACACAGTTCTTGCGAGAAGTAGTGTTGAGCTACCTTCCACAAGTCATTATCGCTGCCCTCATCTTGATCGTTGCGACAGTTGTTGCTGATATCATCCGCAAGCTTATCACTGGTTCTGCAAAAGCTGCGAACGTGCACTCTGCACGAATGCTCGGATCTATCGCTTACTACTCAATCTGGATCTTCGCACTTATCATCGCGCTTTCACAGCTTGGTGTTGCTCCACAGTTCATGCAAATTCTTTTCACTGGTATCATTGCTATGCTTGCAATCGCAGGCGGACTCGCATTTGGTCTTGGCGGCAAAGAAGCTGCAGCTCGAAGCATCGAAAAGCTCCGTGGCGATATGTCTATGAAGGAATAATTCAAAAGAATTTATTCAACAAAAAATCCCCGCTTTGGGGGATTTTTTGTTTCCTCACCCCCGACCCCTCTCCAGAGTACTGGCGAGGGGAGAAAAAAGTAGATAAAAAATGGGTGAGGTCTTTATGACATATTTATTTGAAAAAAGTTATCATGTAGGCATGGCAGATTTTAAAGATATATTGAAAGCAAGATTTTTGCGTCAAGTTGAAACAAAAGTTGAGCAGATATTGTGGGAAAAATTAAGGAATAACAAAAGTGGAATTAAATTTCGTAGGCAGCATCCTATCGGTCCATTTGTGGTAGATTTTTATGCGCCAAAAATAAAGCTTGTTGTTGAACTTGATGGTTCGCATCATGCGAAACAAGATACGCAAGATTATGATGCAATGCGTTCTCAGTTTCTAGTTTCGAAAACAATTACCGTGCTTAGATTTTGGAATTCTGAGGTGGAAAAAGACCTGCCGTCTGTGCTTCAAAAAATACAAGAAAAAGCCGCTCAATTAAGTTGATTTTTCTGGCATTTTTCCCCTCTCCGGTACTCGGGAGAGGGGGTAGGGGGTGAGGTGTTTTCCCCGCTTGACATTCATTTCCCGTTCGTATAGAATGGCTTTACCAGTTATGAAGATAAACACGAAATTGCTAAAACTAAGGCGGTAAATCAAGACCTTGCGTTTTGACTTGTCGCCGAAAGGCGATTTTTTTCGTCCCAAAGGACGATCAGCCTAGGGCTGAGTTTATTACGGATGTTCGGAATGATATTTGATAAATAAATCCTGTTACAGTACACATTTATTTTTTGTATAAAACTTCGGTTTTGTACAGAGGGTCTTTTGAGCCGTACTGGAAACAGACCCCTGTATGTCTAACTTTAAACCAAGCGGTTGGGACGAAGCATCTATAGACATACGGGGAAAAAGCAATCAGTAAAAATGTAAGAAAATAGGTGTGCGATATTCGTATCGCATATCGTGTGGTTTTTAAATTTCCTAATAGGAAAGTAAGAGCATACGGTGGATGCCTTGACTAAAAGAAGCGAAGAAAGACGTGGTATGGCTGCGATAAGTTTCGGGGAGGTGCCTAACAACCTTCGATCCGGAAATGTCTGAATGAGGAAACTCTATCCGAGTAATGTCGGATAACTTTTTATTTTATATAGAAAGAGCGCACCCAGGGAAGTGAAACATCTCAGTACCTGGAGGAAAAGAAAACAAGTTTACGAATGTAAACACATTCCCTAAGTAGCGGCGAGCGAAACGGGAAGAGCCCAAACCGTACGATTTTGTAGCAATACAATATTGAGCGGGGTTGTAAGGCAGCAATGTAGATTACTAGAAGAGTCAGAAAACATTTTGATACGTGAAGTTGTTGGAAACCAACGCCATAGCAGGTGATAGCCCTGTAACTTAAATCATTATGTCTCTTTTATTGCTGTTCTTGAGTACTTCGAGACACGAATAGCTCGGAGGAATCCGCCAGAACTAACTGGCAAGGCTAAATATTCATTTAGATCGATAGTGAACTAGTACCGTGAGGGAAAGGTGAAAAGAACC